>DASZAI010000008.1:0-97091 GCA_035945295.1 Terriglobia bacterium
GATGCGCCAATCGACGACCGCTCAACTCCCCGGTGTTCTGGTCCAAAATGGCGATTTGCTGAAAGCTTGGGTGATAATCGCATGCGATAATCTTCATCGCTGGCTCCTTTCTCCCCGAGTCTTGGCCTTCGGACAACCCAAGCTTACTCGGGTTCGGGACGGAGCCAGCGTCGTCATTCAATCAGCGATAACGGGAATCCATCACGAAGGCAGATGGAAATGCGAGGCAGACGGATGGATTCCCGCCTTCGCGGGAATGACCTGTGCTGCGAAATTGATCCGGCTCCAAATGACACCACTATCGGAGCGCGGCTTCGGTTGCACGGTCTCCTTTTTGTGCTATACTTTTTTCGTGAGTCGGCTTGATTCGGTTGCGGTCGGTCGCTTCTTCATAACGTCCCATACAATGGAATGAGCTGAGGCTGGAGGCCCGCAAGGCGCAGAGCCCCGTTGTCTTGACCGCTGTTGGCGACGACATTTAGCGCAATTTTTCCCCGCACGACGGGAATGGCCGAATCCGCAGGCTCACACATCGAGGCAGGTTTATCTCAAAACTCAGCGACCCGTTTGGCCGCTCGATTTCAACACCAACCGCGGCTTGCGCCGGGTTTCGTTCCCGGCGATGTCAAGCTTCTTGAGGGCCTACGCCGTGACCGCCATCAACAATCCCTGGCAGAAAATCCTGGGCTACCTCAAGACCCGGCTGAATACCCAGAGCTACCAGACGTGGCTGCGTCCGACGCACCAGAGTCACGTGACCGACGACGCCATCGTCGTCCTGGTACCCAACCAAAACTTCGAGGAATGGATTGAGGACAAATACGCCACCCTCATCCGCGAAGCGATCGAACACTTGAAGCTCGGCTATCAAGAGGTGCGTTACGTCTGCGAGGAGAGCGCCGAAAAGAAGGCACGCCTCGAGGACGGCGGAGCCAAGCCCATGCAGCAAAAGTTGGATTTTGAATCTGCCGACTGCCAACTCGACCCGCGCTACACGTTTGACCGGTTTGTGGTCGGCTCGTGCAACCAGTTCGCGCGCGCCGCGGCGCTGGCGGTAGCGGACCGGCCCACGGCTTACAACCCCCTCTTCCTCTACGGCGGCGTGGGTCTCGGGAAGACCCACCTGATGCAGGCCATCGGCCACCGGGTCAAGAAGCATTGGAAGGATGCGCGGCTGAATTACCTGTCGTCGGAGACTTTCACCAACGAGATGGTCAGCTCATTGCGCTACGACCGCATGATCGCGTTCCGCGAGAAATACCGCAAGCTCGACGTGCTGCTGGTGGACGATATCCAGTTCCTCTCCGGCAAGGAGCGCACCCAGGAAGAGTTCTTTCATACTCTCAACGCGCTTTTCGAGGCCCAAAAGCAGGTGGTGATGTCGAGCGACTCCCCGCCCAAGGAGATTCCTTCGCTCGAGGAACGGTTGCGCTCGCGCTTTGCCTGGGGCCTGACGGCCGACCTTCAGCCGCCTGACATCGAGACCAAGATGGCGATCCTGGCCAAGAAAGCCGAGGGGGAAGGCCAGGCCTTGGGTGACGATGTAGCGTTCTATATCGCCAGCAAGATGAAGTCGAGCGTCCGCGATCTGGAGGGGGCGCTGATCCGCGTGATCGCCTTCGCGTCGCTCACCGGCAAGCAGATTTCCTTGTCCCTCGCCGAACAGGTCTTGAAGCCGGTGCTCGACTATGAAGCTGGGCGGGTGTCGATCGAGAACATCCAGCGCGTCGTCTGCCACGAGTTCAACCTGACGGCCTCACAGCTCAAAGCCAAGAACAACAGCCGTTCTATCGCTTATCCGCGGCAGATCGCCATGTACCTGGCCAAAGAGTTGACCACCGCCTCGCTGCCCCAGATCGGACGCGAGTTCGGCGGCAAGCATCACACCACGGCGTTGCACGCCATCAACAAGATCGCCGCGCAGCGCCAGAACGATAAAGTTTTGGACAGGGTTATCCACAAGCTCACCGCAAGCTTGAATTAGACTTAGCGCCCCTCCGAGGATTTCGTGGCTGAGGAAAATTTGTGGAAGAAGCAAGGGGAGGAAATTTGCACAGTTCACGCCGACGATTCGGTAGAATTGCACAGTTCCCTGTCAGAAGAAATGCGGTCAGGAGCAGCCGGATTGATGTTTTCCACAGAGGCACAGCCTCTACTACTTCTACTAGCTGATGTGAGACTAAGCATTACAATATAGGAGGCGGTGGAAATGTCGCGATCTTGCCGGTTCGCACACGCAACACGTAGAAACGAAAACAAAGCCTAGAGAACCGCATTCGAGGAGACGCTATGGAATTCTCGTCGCAGAAATCGCACCTTCTGAAGGAACTCGACCTCGTTCAGGGTGTGGTGGAAAAGAAAACGACGATTCCTATTCTTTCCAACCTTCTGCTCGAGGCTGGCGACTCGGGTCTGCGCATTAGCGCGACAGACATGGAACTCGGGGTGCGCTCGAGCTGTCCTGCCAAGGTGAAAAAGGAGGGCGCGGGCACGGTTCCGGCCAAGCGGCTGCTCGACATTGTTCGCTCGCTGCCCGAAGCCGAGGTGAGGATCAAGGCGCTTGAGAACCACTGGGTGCAGGTGAACTGCGAGCGCATTGCGTTCAAGCTGGTGGGAATGGCCAAGGACAACTTCCCTGTGCTGCCGACGGTCCCCAAGCGACTCGCCGGACTGCCCGCGAGTCTCCTGAGTACGGTAATTGACCGGACGATCTTTGCCATCTCGAACGAAGAGACGCGATACACGCTGAACGGCGCGCTGCTCGTCCTCAAGCCGCAGAGCGTCTCGATGGTGGCGACGGATGGGCATCGCCTGGCGCTGATCGAGCGGCAAGTGGAGGTCGAAGACCTCTCCAACGAACTGCGCATCCTGATCCCCAAGAAGGCGATGGCGGAACTGCGTCGTCTGCTGAGTGAGGCTGCCGAGGATACCAAGGTGGAATTCGCCAAAGATGACAGCCACCTCTTCTTCTCGGTGGGCGACCGGCTGCTGATCTCGCGCATGCTGACGGGGACTTTTCCGAACTATGAGGCAGTCCTGCCGCGCGAAAATACCAAGGTGGTCGAGCTCGACAAAGACATGATTACCGCGGCCATCCGTCGCGTGGCGCTGCTCGCTGATGAGCGGTCGCACGCCGTGCGATTCCAACTCGACAAAGACAAGCTCGAGATTTTCTCGTCCAGCGGGGAGTACGGAGAGGCCAACGAGGTGCTGGACGCGCAGTATGCCCATGAGCCGCTGCAGATTGGATTCAATTACCAGTATTTGCTTGATTTTCTGAATGTGGTCGGCAACGGAGGCAAGGTTCGCCTGGAACTCAAGGATGAGCAAAGCGCCGGCCAGTTGCGTCCGGGCGACGACGGCGCGTACCAGTATCGTTACGTGGTGATGCCGATGCGAATTTGACCCGCCGCGGCGTGGTCGGAGGTGACGAGGTTGAGGTTCGCGCGAGGGAAACTGATTCTGAGGGCCGAGGGAGGAACGGTTCTCCGTCGGTCTTTTTGTTTGTGCGCTCGTCGAGCGCGAGGCGCACTCTGCAGTGCGGATTGAAGGGCAAGAAATTGGGTGGTTTAAGGCTCAAAAACGGTCGAAATGAGACAAATGAGACGCGTGAGACATTCGCGTCGCGAACCGCAATGGTCCTCGAGGAAAAGCGAGTCCCCAGTGTGAAAGCTATTGAAAATAAAGCGATAAACCGCGAAAATTGAAGAGAGGACATTTCGAGCACGTGGCAAACGCGAAAGAGCCCGAAAAGCA
Source organism: Terriglobia bacterium (assembly GCA_035945295.1). Lineage (GTDB taxonomy): Bacteria > Acidobacteriota > Terriglobia > UBA7540 > UBA7540 > QHZK01. Next base: position 3,757 of record DASZAI010000008.1, read on the forward strand.
GGACAACCAGCGTTACGACGCGGCCAGCATCAAGGTTCTGGGCGATCTTGAGGCGGTGCGCAAGCGCCCAGCCATGTACATCGGGTCGACCGGTCAGATGGGTCTGCACCACCTCGTCTGGGAAGTTGTTGATAATTCAGTCGATGAGGCGCTCGCGGGCGAGGCCGATCGGATCGACGTCACGGTCCACACGGATAACTCAGTCACCGTGGTCGATAACGGTCGCGGCATCCCGGTGGGAATTCACAAGGAAGAGGGTCGCTCCGCCGCCGAAGTCGTCATGACGGTACTTCACGCCGGGGGTAAGTTCGATACGCAGAGCTACAAAGTTTCCGGCGGACTGCACGGTGTCGGGGTATCCGTAGTCAACGCGCTTTCGGAGTGGCTAGAACTCGAAATCTGGCGCGAGGACGGTCACAACGATTCCACGCGCTATACCTGGGAACAATCCTACGAACGCGGCAAGCCGACCGCGCCGCTCAAGAAGACGGGCAAGACGACCCACCGCGGAACCAAGATCACTTTTCTGCCCGACAAGAAGATCTTCGATTCGATCGAGTTCAACTACGACACGCTGGCGCAGCGCCTCCGCGAACTTTCGTTCCTCAATAAGGGACTGACCATCCGCCTCAAGGACGAGCGCACCGACAAGCAAGCGGAGTTTCACTACACGGGCGGCATCGCCGAATTCGTCAAGCATCTGAACAAAAACAAGGACGTGCTGCACCCGACGCCCATTTACGCCGAAGCTCAGCGCGACGACGTACACCTGGAGTTCGCGCTCCAATATAACGACGCCTACGCGGAGACCGTCTTCTCCTTTGCCAACAACATCAACACGGTGGACGGCGGCACGCACCTTTCGGGATTCCGCTCGGCGCTAACTCGCGCCATCAACCAATTCGGGCAGAACCAGGGCCTGTTCAAGGACGTGAAGGAGAACCTGACGGGTGAGGACGTGCGTGAAGGTCTGGTGGCGGTCATCAGCGCCAAGCTTCCGCAGCCGCAGTTCGAAGGGCAGACCAAAGGGAAGTTGAACAGCGACATCCAGAGCGTCGTCGCCAGCTTCGTCTACGAGAAGCTCATGGAGTCGTTCGAGAAGAGCCCGACGGTGGGGCGCAAGATCTGCGCCAAGTCGATTGACGCCTCCCGCGCCCGTGAGGCGGCGCGCAAGGCTCGCGAGTTGACCCGCCGCAAAGGCGCGCTCGATTCCGGCGGGCTGCCCGGCAAGCTCTCCGACTGCCAGGAGAAAGACCCCGCACGCTGCGAGCTTTTCCTGGTGGAGGGCGACTCGGCGGGCGGCTCCGCCAAGCAGGGACGCGACCGCCGCTATCAAGCCATCCTGCCTCTGCGCGGCAAGATCCTGAATGTGGAGAAAGCGCGCTTTGACAAGATGCTGGGCCACGAGGAGATTCGCGCCCTCATCACCGCGCTCGGCACTGGCATCGGTAAGGACGACTTCGATCTCTCCAAGCTTCGCTACGGCAAGATCATCATCATGACTGATGCGGACGTGGACGGCTCGCACATCCGCACCCTGCTGCTCACGTTCTTCTATCGCCAGATGCGCGAACTGGTCGAGCACGGGCACGTCTACATCGCGCAACCGCCGCTCTATCTCATCAAGAAGGGCAAGAGCCTGCGCTACATCCGCGATGAGAAGGAGTTCCGCCGCGAAGTGATGCGCCGCGCCACTGAGGACCATTCCGTGCAGATCGGCGACGGCTCGAAGAAAGTTTCGCTCGAGGGCGGCGACTTGACCAACTTCCTTATGGCGCTCGCCGAGTATATTGACCTGTTTGGCAAGCTGGAGAAGCGCCTGGGGGATGCGCGCGCCGTCGACGCCATGCTCAAGGCCGAGCTAGGCAAGAAGATGGAGCTCGAAGACAAGTCAAAACTCGAAGCCGTGGCCAAGGAACTGAAGGCCGAGGGGTTCAAGTTCTCGATCAAGCTCGATGAAGAGCACAACCTCTACACGCTGACCTTTTCGAGCGAGACCTTGGGCGAGCGCACCATCGACTGGGAGCTAGTCTCGAGCGCCGACTATCGCCGCCTACTCGACCTCCACCGCCGCGTCCGCACTTATGACAAGCCGCCCTTCGTCATCTCGACCAACGGCAGCCAGGTGACGATCGAGGATCGCCGCGAGTTGCTCGACCACGTCATGACTCTGGGTAAGAAGGCTTTCACGGTGCAGCGCTTCAAGGGCCTGGGCGAGATGAATCCCAACCAGCTCTGGGAAACCACCATGGACGCCGAGCAGCGCACCCTGCTTCAGGTGCGGGTTGAGGACCAGGTCGAAGCCGACTCCATCTTCACCGTGCTCATGGGCGACGCCGTCGAGCCCCGCCGGCAGTTCATCGAGGGTAACGCGCTCGAGGTGAAGAACTTAGATATCTAGCTCTAGGGTCTCGCGAGCAGGTCTTAATTCTTCGCTTTTGGCGGCTTTTCATAACCATCCAGCTTATCAATCAGATCGAATAAGAGCTGCCTATCTTCTGTCCCCATTTTTAGAAGGTTACCTTCCACAATCACAGTGACCCTACCGCCCGTGCGCAGGTCTACCCTCCTTGAAATTTCGGCCGGTTGGGAAGGGGGGAGGAGACTACGATCGGCCCCTTGGCTGCTATCGGCAGTCTTGGACCTTCCGCCCAAGCGTGTCTTTTTTCCCAGGAGAGGAGAAATTGGGAGCTCGGAATACTTGGCCGCTTGCAAAAAGAATGAGAGGACTTTCTTGTGCGTCTCTCCTGTCATCCCGTATCCGCGCATGGCTTCATCGAACTGCTTGGGGGAAATATTCTTTAGACCGAGACCGACGATTCTCGAATAACTCGCCTCAAGAATCTTCCTGAAGACGGCCTTGCGCTCTCCTTTTTTCTCCACGAGAGATTTGAGGTTCAAGGTCGGCTTCCCAGAGTCGTCGATTAGGGCTAGGAACTTGAAAGCGCCCAAGAGCTGACTCTGGATCGCCCCAGAGAATGAAGGCCAAACCGAGGTGTCTATTTGATGGGGCACACCATGCTCTAGCGCCTCAATCGCTGAAAGGAATGTTTTGAAGGGAACATAAGCAACCACACGCTTGGAATTCTGCATACGCCTCCAGACCCCAGGAACAGCAAACCGCACATCCTAATGCGACCTGATGCGATAGTAAATATAGCAGCATAGCGCCGCATAGTTAATCGGAAAATCGCATAATGCGGGACAAAATTTGAAACCGGAATACAGCATAGACTAACCTGCCGCGCATGGAAAAGAACCTCAGACCCGGCCAGCCGGTAAGCGTAACTGACGCCTGGGGAAGAAATCTCTTAAGGAAAGTTGTGGCCGTCTCAGGCCAGAAAGTCTGGGTGTGCAAGCCGGAGGAGTTTGAGAAGGCCAGGCGCGAGAGAAGGGAGCCGGTATGCGTCGGCTTCCCCAGGGAAGCCGTTAATCGGGGTGCCCTGTGATGCGCATGGAGCCGCTCGTCTTCCAACCGGCTGCTGCCATCCTCAGCACCCGTTCAAAGGTCCGATAAAGGCATGAGTGACACATTTCCCAGAGTCGGCTCCGCGCTGCTGGTACGCGACGACGCAAACAGAATCCTCTTGGGACAGAGGAACAAGGACCCCCAGAGGGGTGCGTGGGTCATACCGGGCGGCAAGATTCATGCTTTCGAAAGCATTGCTCAGGCCGCTGTGCGCGAATTGGAAGAGGAGACCGGTCTTAAGGTTGAGGTACAGAACCAGTTCGGTGTCTACGAAATCGTGGCCCCTCCGAGCGAGCATCGCCTAGTAATTTATAGTTGGGGGAAGGTGGTGGGAGGGGGTCTTAAGCCATCTGACGATCTGTCGGATGTGAGATTCTTCTCCGTCGAGGAATTGGGAGACGTTCCCACTACGCCTCTCGTGAAGAAGGTCCTTACCGATGCCGGGCTGCTCCCAAGTGAAGCACGACCGACGCCCGTCCAGCAAGTCCAGTTAACCCTTTGGGTCCCGATCGTACTGGTCGGGACGAATGAAACCCGGCCGACCCACGCCCCCCGCTCTAGGCGGCAGGGCTCACGGATTCGTCGCTGCGGTCGGGCCTTGAAATCGCCCCCCCCTTTTTGAGAATCTGACAGTCGGGCCCTGAGCGGCTTTCCGCAGACGTTGTGTCTTAAGAACCTGTATAGCCTGTCGGGTCGATCGGCGGTTGGCGAATCATGGCAATACGCTGGGTACAGACTGTCCGGGAGACGGTTCGACACTATGGGGTGCTGGCAGTCGTCCTGGTCGGCCTCGTCCTTATTCTTGCGGGGGCGCTGGTGAAACTGGGTGGGCCCCCTGACTTCAATCTCCCCATTATTCTGCTCGGGGTGGGGTGCTCAATGGTGGCCGCTGGGACGGTCTCCTCCCTGAATCCTGTAACGGCCGAGTTGTATGAGAGAATCTTGTCGATGGGCGTGAGCCATGTTTACCCATCCCGAAATGATATTGAAAAGAAAAATTGGGTTGACTGGTTGAGCAGCACGAACCAGAGGTTTGTCCAAGTCGGTATCAGCAACTCAGGGTGGCGCACGGATACAGCGATTCCCCCTGCCCTGAGGGACCGCTTACGAGGCGGTGTCGAGGTCAAGCTGTTCTTTCTCGACCCGACCAGTTCGGCCGCCGGTGTCAGAGGTAACGAGGAGTCGCATAGAAACACACAAAGCGAAATCCGAGATACGATAGGTTACTTCTGGGCACACCGAGAATCATTCAACCAGGACCTTAGGACTCGGTTTAAAATGTACGTTTATAACGCAACACCTAGTCTCGGCCTTACGTGGACGGACGACTTAATGATCGCAACGCACTTACTTGGCGGGGTTCAAAAACCTAACCTCACCTGCCCTGATCCTGGAACCTCCCCGGTTCCTCCACACGGGCCCAAACCTATACAAAGTCTACGCGGAAAATGTCAAGATGCTGGAGGAAAACCTATCCATCGTTCTTTCCGACGAAAACATAACACAGTACGTGCCGGAGGAGGCGCTCTCCACTTGGCGGAGTAAAGTTAAGGGGGCAACGAAGTGAAAGGATCACCGCAATGCGATTTCTGTGACGAGTTCTCTGGGGGACATGACAATGCCTTCTCGCATCGCTATGCAGACGACCCCAGCGATCGCATTTTGTTCGCTACGGAGAATTTCGCGGTCCTGCCGAGTCTTGGACAAATCGTCGAAGGCTATCTGCTTATCGTCCCGCGAGAGCACTTCAGAACGCTGGCGGACGTCGGTATCAATTTGATGCGGGAGTTAGTGAACGTCAAAAGCAGCGTGCAGAGCGCCTTGTCGGCATCGTACGGGCCCAGCGCCTTCTTCGAGCACGGAGCACGCTCGGAGCGTTCTGGAGGATGCGGCATATACCATGCACACCTTCATGCAGTCCCCCTGCGCCAAGAGATGGCCTTCATTGCACGCCTTAACGAGACATTTGCGCTCAAACCCATCTCGGGAGTCGAACGAATTGGCGACGCACTCGGCAGTAACGGCTCGTATTTGTACTACCAGGATTTCGACGCAAGGGAATACGCCACCCGTGTGGATCACTTGCCCTCACAGTATATGCGGAAATTGCTGGCAGACATGTTAGGCCAAAATAATTGGGACTGGCGCGAGTGTGGTCGGGAGGACGCCCTACTTTCGACCTTGGATAAACTCGCCGCTAGTTTTGGGTCCCAGGCATCCTCATGCGCTTCCCCGACGACCAAGGCTAGCCATGAAGAAGCATTCTATTGAAATAAGCAAGATCACCCTCTCAAATCTTCTATCCGGCTTGGATGCTGTTCGCGGATGCTGGAAAGCGACCACCATGTTGTGGATGCACGCAATGGGGCTTCCGGTCCTCTCAGGAATTATTGTCCCGAACTGGTCGGAAGAGGCAGCGACTTTAGTCGCCGGGTTTTCTCGTAGGAATAAGTTCTCGGACCTCCTCTTGAGAATCGACAAGCCCGGCCAGCGCTGGACCGCCCGCAGAGGTGGATACCTGTTGCCGGTTTCAGAGGCGCAAAAGACATCAAAGGAGCTCACCCGCGAGAGGATGATTGCTATTTTCCTGGAGCCGGCTAGCCCATATTCCAACCACTACGCGCTGGGTGCTCTTGTGATCCCGGACGAGGCCAAGATTGTGGTTGAGGTTGTGGGCGCGGGATTCGATGCTAGCGACATTCTAAGAAGCGACCTGCAGCCGCACGAGCGCTTCGAAATTCCTCTTCCCGCCGAAGGGAATAGGAAGACCAGCCTGGCGAACCGCGCCTGGGACCGAACATACCTAATTGGTTCCGCTGCGTATCGGGAAAGCGTGGCGCAGCGTCTAGCAAAGATTGGGGCTCGTCTCGAAAATCCTGCCTTCCCGGACAGAGTCTTTAATTCGGCAAGCGTGAGTCGCAAGGAGCTCATATCCCGTGCGATGGCGTATCTCAAAGACAGTGGGCAGCGGCTGCTTTTGAGGCATTCCACGGACTACGAGCCGATTACGCCCAGTTATTTCGGTAGGTTCGTCCGTGGTCTGTACAGTTTAATGAGTGGCTTGGCATCCTATGGCATCCACCTCGGCGCGACCTCAGTCTCGTCAAGTGTAATCTACGACCGCAAGTTAGTATTCTGGGATTTCTTTCCTGCCAAAAGAATGGACACCTCCACGCTCGCCAGTAAGGTGCCCCCCTCTACCCGGCGGCCGCCCGGAGGTAGATAACCTCAGAAGTCCGCGCGCCGGCGGAAGCTGCCTGGCCGCGTACGATGGCCGTTTCGCCCGCTCCACAACGGTCGTGGGAGTTGGAAAGATTTGGACTCTCGCACCGTCCTTTGTGTCAGCGACGTCATCGTTGCTGCGACCGCGCTTCGCCAAGGTGAAGTTGTTGCCACCGGAAACAAAAAGCATTTTGACTTCATTCCAGGCCTGGTGCTGAAGAGATTCCGAGCCTGAGGTAGAATGGAACATTATGGGTGATCAAGACCTGACGCAACAGCCGCCGCAGCAACCGACGCGGAACGTCCCCGTCAACATCGAAGACGAGATGCGCGCGTCGTATCTCGACTATGCGATGAGCGTGATCATCGGGCGCGCGCTGCCCGAGGTCCGCGACGGGTTGAAGCCCGTGCATCGCCGCATCCTTTACGCGATGTACAAGGAGGGCAACACCTCTGACAAGCGCTACGTGAAGTGCGCCGCGGTTGTAGGCGAGGTCATCAAGAAATACCACCCACACGGCGACACGGCTCTTTACGACACGCTGGTGCGCATGGCGCAGGACTTCAACATGCGCTACCCGCTGATCGACGGGCAGGGGAACTTCGGCTCGGTCGACGGCGACCCGGCGGCGGCTTACCGGTATACCGAGTGCCGGCTGGCGCGCCTCGCGGAAGAGCTCCTCGCTGACATCGAGAAGGAGACGGTCGACTTCGTTCCCAACTTCGACGAGTCGACAGAAGAGCCCACCGTCCTGCCCACCCGGGTGCCGAACCTCCTCATCAACGGCTCGGACGGCATCGCGGTGGGCATGGCGACCAAGATTCCTCCGCACAACCTGAGCGAGATCGTCGAGGCCACCATCCTGCTGATCAACAAGCCCAACGCCTCGCTCGATGAAGTGCTGGCGCTCGTGCCGGGGCCCGACTTTCCCACCGGGGCTTACATCTACGGCAAGCGCGGCATCAAGGCGGCCTACGAGACGGGCCGCGGCCAGTTCACCATGCGCGCCAAGGCCGCTATCGAGCGGCCGACCAAAGAGAAGCAGCAGATCGTCATCACCGAAATCCCCTATCAGGTCAACAAGTCGAAGGTCATCGAACGCATCGCCGAGCTGGTGCAGGAGAAGAAGATCGAGGGCATCTCCGACATCCGCGACGAGAGTGACCGTGAGGGGATGCGCGTTGTGGTGGAGCTCAAGCGCGGCGAACAGCCCGAAGTGATCCTGAACAATCTCTACAAGCACACCCAGCTCCAGGAAAATTTCGGCATGATCATGCTGGCCATCGTCAACGGCCAGCCGCGCACGCTTCCGCTCATCGAGGCCATCCATCTCTTCGTCGAGCACCGCATCACCGTGGTGCGGCGGCGCGCTGCCTACGACCTGCGCAAGGCGCAGGAGCGCGCGCACATCCTGGAGGGCTTCCTCAAGGCGCTCTCCCAGCTCGACGCCATCATCAAGCTGATCCGCGGCTCGAAGGCGCCCAAGGAAGCGCGCGATGCCCTGATGACGCGCTTTGAGTTCACCGAGCGCCAGGCGCAGGCCATCCTCGAGTTGCAGTTGCAACGCCTCACCGCCCTCGAGCGCGACAAGATCCAGCAGGAATACGACGACCTCCAGAAGAAGATCGCGGAGTACCAGGAGATTCTGGCCAGCGAAAAGGCCATGAAGAAGGTCGTTGTCGACGAGCTCAAGCAGGTGGTGAAGAACTACGGCGACGTCCGGCGGACCCAGATCATCGAGGAGCAGGCGGAGATCAAGCTCGAGGACCTGATCGCCGACGAAGACGCGGTGATCACCGTCTCCCACTCGGGCTACCTCAAGCGCACGCCGCTCTCGGCTTACCGGCAGCAGGGCCGGGGCGGCAAGGGCCGCATCGGAATGAAGACGCGCGAGGAGGACTTCGTCGAGCACCTGTTCATCGCCTCGACCCACAGCTACATCCTGGTGTTTACCCACACGGGTAAGCTCCACTGGTTGAGGGCCTACGAAATCCCGGACGTGGGCACGGCGGGCCGTGGCAAGCACATCCTGAACCTCGTCAACCTGGCTTCGGGCGAAAAGGTCGCGGCCATCCTGTCCGTGAAAGAACTGCCCGATGAGCCGAAGGACGCGACGGTTGACGGCGAAACGTTTGCCGCGGAAGGCTACGTGGTGCTGGCGACGCGCCGCGGGCTGATCAAGAAAACGCGGCTTGCCGAGTTCTCGAATCCGACCTCGCGCGGTATCGTCGCCATGAAGATCGAGGAAGGCGACGAGTTGATTGCCGGCAAGCTCACCTCCGGCCGCGATACCATCTTCCTCGCCTCCCACGAAGGCATGGCGATCCGTTTCCCCGAAAGCGACGTCCGCGACATGGGACGCGCGGCCTACGGCGTCTACGCCATGGACCTCGAGAAGGGCGACACCATCGTGGGCATGGAGATCGTGGGCGAGAAGGAACTGATTCTCTCGGTCACCGAGAAAGGGTTCGGCAAGCGCACGCCTATCACCGAGTACCGTCTGCAATCGCGCGCCGGTAAAGGCGTGATCAACGTGAAGACGACGGAGCGCAACGGCAAAGTGGTCGGCGTGCTCCCCGTCAGCGAGGACTCCGAAGTGATGCTCATCAGCCAGCAGGGCAAGATTGCGCGGCTCGATGCCAGCACCATCCGCGAGTCGGGGCGCTCGGCACAGGGCGTCAAGCTGATCTCGCTCGAGGAAGGCGATCAGGTAGCCGCCGCGTGTCTCATCCGGACCGAGACCAACGGCAACGGCAGCGCGTCTCAGCCTCCATTGATTCAGTAGCGCTCACCGGGAAAAGTTCGTCTCCAGCGGTTTGAAGGCGAGATAGAGGATCTGCTCGCCGGCGATGAGGAATACTTCCGCCTTGAGCTTCCGCGGTCCGGTGGGGAAGGCGGCGACGGGGACGCGGAGTGCGACGTCAGTGGACTCCGCCGGGGGGTGCGGCAGGTCAACATTGACAGCGAGCATGCCTTCGACCGTGCGGTATCCGGCGAGCGTTGTCCCGATTGGGCGGTTATCCTCGAGGAAGAGCGCCTCCACCCGGACCTGCCTTGGTCCGGCGTTGCGGACCTGAACGGTAACGCGCAAGGTCAGGTCCGGCGGCCCGCTTGTCTCTGGTGATGCAAGGGTGACATCGCTGATGGTCCCGAAGGCCGGCGCAGGTCCTCCCGGAGACTGGACCGAGTCCGGCCAGCGGGATTGGAAGATTGCGAGCGCGATGTCGCGGTCTTGCCACGCCTGCTGCTCGCGCTCCGCCCAACGTGGATGGCTGGCGAGAAACGCGGTGAGCTTCGGCTCATCACCGAAAAAGTTGTGCAGCAGTTGGTCGATGAGGATGACGAAGTCGGGGTGGTATCCCGCTTCCGCCATCATCATCATGCCCACGCGATCAGCCTCGCGCTCCCTTTCCCTGGCTAATTTCGGCGATCTTCCTCCGTTAATCGAAACCAGGCGTAGCAGCGTCGGCGTCGAGGCCGGCTGTCCCCTGGCAGGCTGGGCCTGACGCCAGGCTTTGTCGAGTTCCGCCTGAAAGCCGGGCAGGTAAGCCTCGAATTGCCGGTGAACGACGAAGTGGCCGATCTCGTGGCTGAGCACCGCCGCCCACAGACCACGCTGGTCCCCGAACACGTGCGCCATGCCGTTCGTGATTGTGATACGGCCCGTCGGCTCGATGTACGCGTTGACCCGCCAGTCGTCGACGAGCCTCACTGACCACCTGATGGGAGGTGCGGCTCTCCCGAGTGAAGTCGATACCAGGCTGTGCAGCACTTCGTCAGCCAGACGATTGGCCGGCGTGCCAACGATTGGTACAGGATGCGAGCGGAAAGCGAAACCGGCCGGCGCCGCTCCAAGCACCGCCAGCATAGTTCCCAGAGCGATTCGGCAGAAGGCGAGCTGGCGACGTATGAGCATGTACAGCGTCGAAAAGCGAAGAGTCAGGATACGCAGGCCGAGAGCAGACTGTCAACGCTCGAAGAGGACTGCGTCGGCTGGCAGGATGTAGGGGGTCGGAGCTTTAGCTCCGACATGGTTCTAGCCGCGGGAGGGCGAGGGCTTTCAGCCCCTGAGGCTTCAGCGCCTAAAGGCCCTCCCGATTCAAGAAGCCTCGGTGATTGTCGGACCTGAAGGTCCGACCCCCTTTGCAGGCGTTCACTCCAGGCAGATCGGGATACTACCCGATGGTTGATTCGGCTACATCGTTCGCAGTATGCTGAAGTTATCGAAACGGCGATGACGGAACTCGAACTCAAAACGCAGCGGCTTGAAGACAGCCTGAGGAAGGTGCCCTCGCTGGTGGTGGCGTATTCCGGCGGTGTCGACTCGGCTTATCTGGCGTACGCCGCGCATCGCGTCCTCGGTGACCGGATGCTGGCAGTCACCGCGCTCAGCTCCAGCTACTCCGCACGTGACCGGCAGGAGGCGGAGGTGTGCGTCGCGCGCTTCAGCCTTCCCCACGAGTTCATTGAAACCGGCGAGCTCTCGAACCCCGCTTATCGCGCCAATAATCCCGACCGCTGCTATTTCTGCAAGGACGAACTGTTTGACAAGCTCGACGCGCTTGCCGGAAGCCGCGGCTTCGCGGCCGTGGCGTACGGCGTCAACGTGGATGACCAGGGCGACTGGCGCCCGGGGCAGCGCGCGGCGCGGGAGCACCAAGTGCTCGTGCCCCTGCTCGATGCGGGCCTGACCAAGACGGACATCCGCGAGCTCGCCCGCCGCGCCAGTCTTCCGGTTTGGGACCGGCCCGCGTCGGCGTGCTTGTCGTCGCGCATCGCCTACGGCATCGAAGTGACGCCGGAACGGCTGGCCGTGATCGAGCAGGGCGAAGAGGCGCTGCGCGCGCTGGGTTTCCGGCAGTTCCGGGTCCGCTACCACGAGAAACTCGTGCGCCTCGAGATCGCGCCGGAAGAGTTGCCGCGCGCTCTTAGCCCCGAGATGGCGCGCAAGTTCGTCGAGATCTTCAAGCGGCTCGGATTCGCGTATGTCACACTCGACCTCGAGGGCTATCGCCAAGGCTCGCTCAACACCCACTTGGTGACTCTACAGGACAAGGCTGCTTCGCAATAGGCACGCGGCGCGAAGGTGTGCTACTCTCTCGCTTCCTTGCCGGAGGCGCTGTGCGTACATCCAAACGCTGCTCTTGGCTGACTTTTCTCAGTGCTTTCATGGCCTCACTCCTGTGGAGTCCCGCCGCGCACGCCCAGTCGAAGACGGTTGCCGAGCGGCTGGGCTATCCCGCCGACTCGAAGCTGCTCATTATCCACGCCGATGACCTCGCGGTGGCGCACTCAGTCGACCGGGCAGCATTCGCCGCGCTCGACCAGCACGCGGTGAGTTCGGCGAGTATCATGGTGCCCTGCCCCTGGCTGACCGAAGTGGCCGAGTACGCGAAGGCGCATCCTGATGCCGACCTCGGCCTGCACCTCACCCTCACGAGTGAATGGAAAACCTACCGCTGGGGTCCGGTGGCGTCTCGCGACCAGGTACCCAGCCTGCTCGCGCCCGACGGCTACTTCTTCGCCGATACCATGTCCGCGGCCACCCACGCGACGCCCGAGGACGTGGAGCGCGAGATTCGCGCCCAAGTCGACCGCGCCCTCGAGCTCGGCATCCATCCCACCCATCTCGACAGCCACATGGGAGTGCTCTTCGCGCGCCCCGAGCTGTTCGCCGTGTTCGTGAAGGTGGCGCACGCCTACGGCCTACCCTTTCTCGCCGTCCGCGTGCAGGACGCGCGCGCCAAGATGCTCTCCATGCTGTCACCCCAGGACATCGTGCTCGACTCGCTCGCGATGCGGGAGCCGAAGCCCGATGAGGATTGGATGGCCTACTACGTCCGCGTCGTCAAGGCGCTCACTCCCGGCGTGCATGAGATCATTGTCCACCTCGGCTACGATGACGCCGAACTCCAGGCCATCACCCTCGACCATCCCGACTACGGCGCCGCCTGGCGCCAGCGCGACTTCAACGTGGTGACCAGCCCCGAGTTCAAGCAGGCACTCGCCGACAATCACGTCATCCTGATCGGCTGGAAGGATTTGAAGAAACTGCTCCAGTAGGGGGGCCCGCCGCCCGCCCCGTGTACAATGGTTAATGAGCGCCCATGGCAAGTCTTCTCGATGAGTTGAACCCTCAGCAGCGCGCCGCGGCCGAGGCGACAGAGGGACCGTTGCTGATCCTCGCGGGAGCGGGCAGCGGCAAGACTCGCGTCATCACCTATCGCGTCGCTTACCTGATCGAGACGAAACAGGTTCTCGCCGAGAACATCCTGGCGGTGACGTTTACCAACAAGGCCGCCGAGCAGATGAAGGAGCGCATCGCGGGGCTGCTCGCGAGCCGCGGTGTGACTTGTCCACGCCCGCCGCTAATCTCGACTTTCCATTCCTTCTGTGTCCGCGTACTGCGTCGCTCCATTGATCGGCTCGGCTACACGCGGGAGTTTTCCATCTATGACGAGGACGCCCAGCTCCGCGTGGTCAAAGCCTCCACCAAAGAGCTCGGCCTCAGCGAGCAGATCACGTCTCCGCGCGGCGCGCTGAGCCAGATCAGTTACGCGAAGAACCACGGCATCACTCCGCCGGAGCTCTACCGCGATGCGAGATCAGCCGAGAGCGCCAAACTGGCCTCCGTCTTCGACCTCTATGAGCGCAAACTCCGCCAGGCGAACGCACTCGACTTCGACGACCTGCTTCTCAAGACGGCCGCCCTCCTCGATTCGGCGGGCGATATTTGCCGGCAGTTGAACGAGCGCTTCCGATACATTCTGGTTGATGAGTATCAGGACACCAATCGCATTCAGTACGAGCTGATCCGCCAACTGACGCGCTCGCACCGGAACCTCTGCGTGGTCGGCGATGAGGATCAGTCGATCTACCGCTGGCGCGGTGCGACTATCGAGAACATCCTGCAATTTGAGAAAGACTACCCCGGCGCCCGCGTCGTTCGCCTGGAACAGAACTACCGCTCCACCCAGGCGATTCTCGACGCGGCCGGCGCGGTGGTCCAGCGCAATACGGCGCGTAAAGGCAAGACGCTCTGGACCGATCGCGGGGGTGGCGCGCGCGTGAGCCTGTTTGAGGCGGCAAGCGCCGAGGAGGAAGGCGCGTTCGTGGCCGGTGGAATCGGAAGCGCGCTCGCCGCCAACGACGCGGCAACCATCGCGGTATTGTATCGCACCAACGCCCAATCGCGGGTGCTGGAAGAGGCGCTGCGGCGGCGCGGCGTCGACTATCGCATGGCGGGCGGGTTCAGTTTCTACGCGCGCGCCGAAGTGAGGGACGTGCTGGCCTACGCGGGCCTGGCGAGCAATTTGCGAGACTCTGCCTCGCTCACCCGCATTTTCAATACGCCGCCGCGTGGCATTGGGGATACCACGGTCGCCGCTCTTGGTCAGTCGGCTCGAGAACGCAAGCTGACGCTTTGGGAGGCGCTCGAGCAGGAACTGGCCGAGCGGCAACTGCCGGCTCGGGCCCTGCGCGCGCTTCAGAGTTTTCACGAGTTGATCAGGGAGTTCGTCCGCGAGCGCGATGCCGGGTCAATAGCCGCATTCTTCCGGAACATCCTCGAGCGGACGGGATACCTCAGGATGCTGGAGATGGAAAACACCTCCGAAGCTGAGGGCCGGATCGAAAATCTTCGTGAGTTGGTTAACGCGGCAGCGGCGGCGGAAAGTGCGGGAGAGACCTTGGCCGAATTCCTGGACCGCGCCGCTCTGGTGTCTGACTCCGACGATTACGATGAGCGCGCGCGCGTTACCCTGATGACCCTACACACGGCGAAGGGCCTCGAGTTCTCTACGGTATATATGGTGGGTCTCGAAGAAGGACTCTTCCCTCATAAGCTCTCCACCGAAGACCAGGAGGAAATCGAGGAAGAGCGCCGGCTGTGTTACGTGGGGATGACGCGGGCCAAAGATCGTCTGATCCTCACGTGGGCCGGCCAGCGGCGCTCATTTGCGGGGGAATCGTACGGCCACACCAAACGTTCGCGGTTCCTGAACGAAATCCCGGCACAACTCATCGAGGTCTTGAATCCACGTCCGGCCAGCGCCAAGCCCCGCACCTCGTGGGCGAGCCCCGTGAATTCCCGCCAGGGTGTGCAGGAATTTCTGCGCCATCGCGGTTATACTCCCGGGCGCGACCGTGCATCACCGCGGCTCTCGTTTTCAGGGCCACGCTCCGCTCCTTCGCGCTGGAAGCTGGGGACGCAGGTTCGTCACGCAAAGTACGGCCTCGGCACGGTGGTTGGATGTGAGGGCGAAGGCGACGATGTCAAGGTGACCGTCAGTTTTCCGGGCTACGGCCAGAAGAAGCTCGTCGAGCGCTACGCGGACCTGGAAAAGGCGTGACAGGATCGTCCTAGAGGTGCGCTGCGGCATCAGGCCTTGTATAATTTGGCGTGCTTGGCGAAGCGCTTTCGGCATCGATCATTCGTTTCTTTTGCGACAAGCTCCTTCGCTAAAAGCAACCGTCAATCAAATCGAAAGGATCAGTTGTTCTAAGCGATGAATACGAAAAAAATCAAGGATAGAGCTGAACGCAAGAAGCTGAAGCGCGCGGCACGCAAGAAGCAGCCGCCCAAACCAAAGCGGACGGAGCCGCGCGGTTCGCGCAAGCCCAAGGTGAAGAAGAAGGGTGCGGGCGCGCCGCCACGCCGCTGAGCGAACGCCAGTCATTGGGCTGATGAGTCACCCGATGTCGCGATTACTGCAAACCAAGAGCATCGACAAGCTGCTCGCGGAAGCTGACGAGCCGGAGCACCGGCTGCGCAAGACGCTGGGTCCATGGTCCCTCACGGCGCTGGGGATCGGCGCTATCATCGGCACGGGCATCTTCATTCTGACCGGCACCGCAGCGGCCGGTGAAGTGCTCGAGGTCCGTTCGATTTTGAAGGCCCCGCTGCTCGACGTCTTGCTCCACGGGGGACACGCGCTGGGCGTGGCCGGGCGGCCGGGCGCGGGGCCGGCCATTGCGCTCTCGTTCTTTCTCGTGGCCATCGCCTGCGCCCTGGCAGGACTTTGCTACGCCGAACTCGCGTCGATGATTCCCATCGCGGGCAGCGCCTACACTTACTCCTACGCTACGCTGGGCGAGATTGTGGCCTGGATTATCGGTTGGGACCTGGTGCTCGAGTACGCGGTCAGCAACATGGCGGTGGCGGTCGGCTTTTCGGCTTATATTGACAGGTTGCTGGCAGGGTTCGGCCTTCGCCTGCCTGACACCATCAGCAACCCGGTCTTCAATGACTCCCTTCAGCGCACCGGATCTTACTTCAACGTGCCGGGTTTCCTCATCGTGATGATCCTCACCGTGATTCTGGTGAGGGGTATCCGCGAGAGCGCGGGCGCGAACAACGTGATGGTTTCGGTGAAGCTGGTCGCCATCTTGATCTTTGTGTTCGCGGCCTCGCGTTACATCCACGTGTCCAACTGGAAGCCTTTCATGCCGAATGGCTGGCAGGGGGTGCTGACCGGCGGGGCGATCGTTTTCTTCACCTACATCGGCTTTGATTCGGTTTCTACGGCGGCGGAGGAATGCCGGCGGCCGCAGAAAGATGTGCCGTTCGGCATCATCGCCTCGCTCGTGGTCTGCACGATCATGTACTGCTCAGTGGCCATTGTGCTGACCGGGATTCAGCCGTGGCCGGCACTGCGCAACGCGGCGCCCGTCGCCAACGCGCTGCACGCCATCGGACTGACCACCGTCGAGCGCTGGGTGACGATCGGGGCGCTCACGGGAATGCTCAGCTCGCTGCTGGTCTTCCAGCTCGGACAGGCGCGCGTCTGGTTCGCAATGTCGCGCGACGGCTTGCTGCCCGAGGTTTTTTCGCGAGTCCACAAGCGCTTTCGCACGCCTCACGTCAGTACGTGGGTGGCGGGCTTCGTCGTGGCCATTCCCTCGGGCCTCTTCAACATCGGGACGCTGTCGGATCTGTCGAATATCGGCACCTTGTTCGCATTTATCCTGGTGTCGCTGGGAGTGTTGGTGTTGCGGCACAAGCAGCCGGAGCGGCGGCGGAGTTTCCGGACGCCCTGGGTTCCCGTTGTTCCTGTGGCCGCCATCGGCTGCTGCCTGATTCTGATGGGCAGCTTGCCGCTCGAAACCTGGTTGCGCTTCGTGGTGTGGCTCGCGATCGGCCTCGTCATCTACTTCGCCTACAGCCGGCATCACAGTGAATTTGGACGCGCGCCGCGCGCCATGGCGGCCGCGAGTCCGGTAGCGGTTCGGGATTCCGATTGAGCGCCATGTCTTCCAGGAGCCAAGACGCGACCCGACGCAGGCTTGCCGCAGTCACGTTGGGCCTGATGCTCTGGATGGGAGCGAGTTCGGTGAGCGAGGCCTGGGGACCTGCGGCGCACCGTCTGGTGAATGGCTGGGCGGTCGATTCGGCGCCGCCGGAGATACGCGGTTTTTTCGAGGCCAATCGCCAGGCCTTTATCGACCACGCGAACGATCCCGACGAATGGATGAAGAAGGATCGTTACGAGCGCAACCGCCACTACATCTATCTGGACAAGTACGGGCTGTTCCCTTACCTCGACCTGCCGCGCGCTTATCGCGCCGCCGTGGAGCGTTACGGAAAGGGACGGATCGGCCGCGATGGCACTCTCCCTTGGCAGGTCGGAGAATACAGCCTGCGGCTCACCAACGCGCTTAAGGACCAAGACTGGGAAGAAGCCCGGCTGGACGCCGCCTTTCTCGGTCATTACGTTGCCGACGCCCACGATCCGCTTCACACGACGCAGAATTTCGATGGCCAGCTGACCGGAGAAGTCAGGCTCGAGGAGCGATTTGCGGGGCGTCTGGTCGAGAAGTATTCCAATTTCCTGATGTTTCATCCCGACGAGGCGGTCAAGATCAACGATCCGACGGAATACGCCTTCGGGATGGTGCTCGAGGCCAACACCTGGGTGGACCGCATCATCCTCGCCGACCGCCAGGCTCGCCAGGATCTGCCGGGCTACAACGAGGACTACCTGGATCGCTTCTACCGGCAAGTGGGATCGACGGCGATGCAGGAGCTGAACGCTGCCGCTCACGACACTGCGTCCTACTGGTACACCGCCTGGTTGAACGCCGGCCGGCCCACGCTGCCCAACCGATAGCCGACACTTGTGCCTGACGCGCCTTCATCCATGGATACCTTCATCGCCCGCCTGCCCAAGGTCGAATTGCATCTCCACCTTGAAGGCAGTATCCGGCCGGAGACCCTCGAGGAGCTCGCCGCAACGAAGAGCTGGCTGAAGCAGAGAGTGGGAGACTGGGTCAGCGCGCGTGAACGCGAGTCGTACAGCTACGGAAGCTTCGAAAAGTTTCTCGCGGCCTTCGTACTAGTGACGCTGCTGCTCGAAGCGCCCGAAGACTATGCGCTTGCGACCACGCGGCTCATTGAGTGGCTTGCCGCGCAGCAGGTGAAGTACGCCGAGGTCACGCTTTCAGCCGGCGTGATTCTATGGAAGAAGCAGCCGCTCGACGCGGTCTTCGAGGCGATCGCGCAGGCGGCGGCGGAAGCCGGGCGGCGATGCGGCGTACGCGTCCAATGGATCTTCGACGCCGTCCGCCAGTTCGGCGCGGATCCTGCACTGGCCGTGCTCGAGTGGGCGAGCCGGTTCCGCTTGCAAGGCGTGATCGCCTTCGGGATCGGCGGCGATGAAATACGCGGCCCCGCTGCGCTCTTCACCGACGTGTATCGCCGGGCGCGCGGCCTCGGATTGCATGTCACGGCGCATGCCGGCGAGGCGGCAGGCCCTGAGAGCATTCGTGACGCGGTCGAATTGCTGGGCGCCGAACGCATCGGCCACGGACTGACGATCCTCCGTGACCCAAGCGTGGTTGAACTGGTTCGCGCGCGTGCGATTCCTCTTGAAGTCTGCCCGACGAGCAACGTCGCGACCGGGCTAATTGCAGATTTCCAGGAGCATCCTCTGCCGAAGTTCCTGGAGGCGGGACTCACGGTTACGATCAATTCCGACGACCCGGCGATGTTTGGCACAAGCCTCGAGCGCGAATTAGAGCTCGCCGCCCGCACGTTTGGCCTGTCTTCCCAGCAGATCGTCGAGTTGAGCGAGAACGCTATCCAGGCCGCCTTCCTGCCGGACCACGAGCGGGCCGGGTTGTTGAGAGAATTACACGCCGCCGCCGAATTGTGACCGGCGCAGCGGAAAGTCGGCGCGACCCCTTATGGCTTCGCGACAGACGCGGTCGTGGGATGACCGAGCGCTTGGCGAATTCTTTGGACGAAGCCGTCCGTATTAGCGTCGGCGCCCTGCTCGCGGAAAATCACATGTCCTTCGCGGTCGAGGATCATCAGCGTAGGCAGCGCATGAACTTCGAGCAGGCTGTCCAGGCCCTGGGCATAGACGACGGGGATCGTCCAGTGCTGATGCTTGACGAAGTCCGGCACGCGGCTGCGGTCTTCATCAACGTTGACGGCCAGGAACACCGCCTCGGGCTGGTCGCGGAACGCCTGGACGATGCGCTCCATCAGATGCCCCTCCATAATGCACGGACCGCACCAGGTAGCCCAGAAATCCATCACCACGACCTTGCCGCGATACTCAGAGAAGTGGACCGGGGCGCCGTCGGGCCGCAAGAGCACCGAGGCAAAGGGGTCATGGGTTTGAGCGCTGGAACGCACGCGCGTGTCGTAGCGCGCGCGGAGGTCGCGCATCAGCGAGTCATAGCGCTCGAGGACGAGGTCGCCCAGCCCTTTCTCGGACCCATTCTGTGCCACGTACGTGCTGCCCAGCTTGCGCCGCAACTCGTCGAGTTGCGCGGGATCGGCAGCCGGATCGCGCAATGCGAACGCCGTCGCGTAGTTGTCAAGAGCGCGGGCCGTCGCGCCCTTCTGCGCTTCGAGGTCGCCCAGTCGCTCGGCGACGCGGGATGTAGGATAGGCGGCATAGCTTTTCTGATAGTCGGCGAGCGCCAGGTCGTCCTGCTTGGATTCCGCCTGGACCCTGGCGCGTAGCGAGTAGGCCGCGGCGCGCGTCAGGGCTTGTTCCTGCAACCACTTGTCGGTCGAAGTATGCGAAGGGCGGGGTTCGCCGGCCATCTTGTCAGCCTGCTCGACGAGTCCGTTCGCGTAGGCCAGGGCCTTCGCGCGGCTCGCGGCGTCGCTTTGCCGGTCGAGCAGGTCGGCAATCGTGGCGAGCGTATTGATCTCACGCCACGCGCAGTTTGAGATCGAGGAGCTTCTCTCCGTAAGCGACCGCGGTCTGCGGGTCGTTGGCCTGGAGCGCTTCCTTGAAGATCGTCCTCAGGACGGCCTCGCGTTGCGGGCTCCCGGGAAAACGAGTGAGGAACTGCTCGAGGTTGGTGATGAGCGTCTGAGGATTGCCGGCGGCGGACCCCACAGCTTCGCGCAGCGCCTCGTTTTCTTCTTGGGCGATCGAGGGCGCGGCGGCCTTTGCTGTTGCGCTGCCCGAACCTGCTGGAGACGCTGTGGCGGACGCGTTGCCGGAAGGCGCAGGCTTCGCGGGCGCGACGGAATTCGTCTGGGCGAAGCCGCGCGACCCAAGGATCCCAAGGGTCATCAGGCAGAGAATCACGCCTGCCGACGGTCGCCACCTTCGCGACGGCGTGCGGTGTGTTGAGAGAAGCAAGTTCATCACCGAACCACAGTGTAGCGTTTCAGGCCGAGGGTGACAAGCCGCGGCTGGTATAATCGACTTGAGGATCACCGGATGGCCACACGCCAGGTCCGCGCCGTCTTTTTTGATGCCGGGAACACACTGATTTTCCCGCGGGTCGAGGAACTCGCCGGGGAACTGACCGCGCAGGGATATCCCACGACGGTCGAGGATTTTCGCGCCTCGGAGCGCGCGGGCAAAGAGAAGCTGGCTGCCTGGCTCGAGCCGCAGATGGCCGGCGGCGAGATTCCGCGCCGCGTCGATATCGTCTACTGGATGGAATACTTGCGCGTTCTGGTGGAGCGGATCGGAGTTCCGGAGGCTGAGCGCGAGGTGCTGATGCGCCGCGTGGGCGAGCGCTTCTCGGACATCCTGCTCTGGTCGCGCGTCTTCCCTGAGACGCCGGCGTTCCTCGATTCGCTGCGCGCCCAGGGTTATTCGCTCGCTGTCATCTCCAACTCCAACGGCATGATCGAGCGGCAACTGGCGCGCGTCGATCTGGTGCGGCGTTTCGAGTTCATTCTCGATTCTCATGTGGTGGGCGTCGAGAAACCTCATCCGGAAATCTTCCAGATGGCGCTCGCGCGCGCCGGCGTCACGGCTTCCGAAGCGGTGTTTGTCGGCGACAGCTACGCGGTCGATATTGGCGGCGCCCGTATTTCCGGCCTGCATGGCGTGCTCTTTGACGCCACGGGCGTGTACCACTCGGGCGCCGGGCTGGATTGTCCGCTCATCACCTCGCTGCCCGAGCTTCAGCATATTCTTGACCGCCTTTAGTGGAACGCCACGCGACGGTCTTGCGTAATAGGAGTTGAGGAGGCGGAATGTTCAGTTTCCTGCTGTGGTGTATTCTGCTGGTCCTGTGCTGGCCGCTGGCGCTTCTGGCGCTCGTGCTTTATCCTCTCGTCTGGCTGCTCCTGCTGCCCTTCCGGATCGTGGGGATTGCCGTCGAAGGCGTGCTCGAACTCGTGTGGGCGATCGTCACGCTGCCCGCGAGGCTGCTGCGCTCTCCCCGGCGCGCCTGACGGCGGCGGGGAAGCGTCAAGCGGGCGAGGATTCCTTCCGCATCCAGCGGGTCGAGTAGACGGCTATTGAGTCTGGCTGGCGCCGCTCAGGCCGCCTCCACTCAGGACTGACGGTCGTACTGCCTGAAGCGTCTTCTGCTTCTCGTACAAGTCGCGATAGAGCTTGCCGGCGATCTCGGCGGCGTGCGGGCCAAACATCATGCGGCCGCCGCGCAGCAACACCACCACGACATACTTGGGCCGCGACTCATTCGAGTAGGAACCAAACCAGCCCAGACGCGCCCCATCCTCGCTGCACGTTCCCGTCTTGCCGAAAATCTGCTCCTCGGGATCGTGAGCGGAGCGCGCCGTGCCGTACAGGACGGCGGCTTCCATGCCCCGTTTGACATCGGTGAAATAGTCGTCCAAGCCATCGAGCCGCCGGCGGACCTTGGGTTCGAACTGGGCAAGCTCTTCCGAAGTGCGTGGATACTGGAGGTAGTAGAGCGTGCCTCCGTTGGCAATGGCGGAGACGATGGCGGCGAGTTGCAGCGGAGTGATCTCGATGTCCTGGCCGAGCCAGGTGAGCTGAGCGACGCCGCCTTCTTGGGGAGGCGCGGAGGGAAAGCGGCCAGGAGACTCATCGGGGATGTCCCAGCCCGCTCGCTCGCCCAAGCCAAACTCGTGCGCGTATTCCGAAACACGTGCAAACCCGAGCATCTGACCGAGCTTGCCAAAGAACACGTTGTTCGAATGGGCAAGCGCTTCAGTCAGGTTCATGCGCGCCCGGCCAAACACGCGCAGTTCGGTCTGGGGTGAGATGATTCCTTCCTTAAGCGCGGCGAGAGCGACGACCGGCTTGAACGTCGAGCAGGGAGTGAAAGCGCCGGTCAGCGCCAGCTTCTGGTCGACGATGGAGAGGATTCTGCCGGTGTTCGGGTCAACGACCACCACGGCGCCATTCCAGTTCCCGAGGGCCTGAATAGCGGCCTGCCGGATCATCGGATCTTCACCGGCCGAGTTATCGCCGGCGGCCGAATCGCCGAACGAACTCAGATGCCAGGGACTCCAGCGCCGCGCCATCCGGCGCCGAGCGTGCCGGCGGCGACTACGCGTAGCGGTCGGGTGCAGAGTACGGCGATGGTGCGATGAGTGAACGGAAGTGGTGCGGCTGGGTGTGTTCGCGGCGGCATTGAGGGGTCGAGTTGCAGCGAAACACAAACCTACTGCCAGGGTCAGGATGCCAATCTTTTTCGACAATTCCGGTTCCCCCTTCTCTCTCTAGGGTGCGTCTCCTTCCCGCCGACCCTGGCGCAAGCCGTTGGGTAAACGCCGAATTAATTATAACCTAGTCTGTCAAGTTTTTACGCTGGCTGGTTAGTGGTTCAGTTTGCGATGTAGCGGCGGGTTTAGCCCGCCATCTGTGGCGGCATAAAGCCGCCACTACCTCAAACTGACCCACTACCCCACTGGCTTCGCGAGTTGATGACTCGATTTGACGGGAAAGCTCGCAGCACTCCATCCGTCTTTGCTATTTGCTTCTCGACCGTTTTTTCTTGGTGGCCCTCTCGTGTCACAGAAATAAATCCAGCACTTTCAAGCCGATACACGTTTCGCGCTCCATCTGGTTACGAGGCTCGAGGTCATCCAGGAAGCGGCGGTCTACTTCTTGCCGCGCCCGGCCGTTGCCGTTGCACTCTCGGCAGCCGCTGCCGCGGGCTCGGACGGCTGGGGCAGGTTCAGCGCCTTGCGGACCTCAGACTCCAGCTTCTTGCAGAGGTCAGGGTTGTCGCGGAGGAACTGCTTGGCGTTCTCCCGTCCTTGGCCGATGCGCTCACCGTGAAGGGAGAACCAAGCGCCGCTCTTTTCGAGAAGATTCCGCTCAGCGGCGATGTCGATCAAGTCGCCCACCCTGGAAATCCCCTCGCCGAAGAGGATGTCAAACTCGGCCTCGCGAAACGGCGCCGCCATCTTGTTCTTGACCACCTTCGCCTTGGTGCGATTGCCGACCACGCGGTCGCCGTCCTTGATGGAAGCGATACGCCGGATGTCGACGCGCACCGAGGAATAGAACTTGAGCGCGCGCCCGCCCGTGGTGGTTTCGGGATTGCCGAACATCACGCCGATTTTCTCGCGGATCTGGTTGATGAAGACAAGGCAGGTTTTGGACTTGGAGACGATACCCGTGAGCTTGCGCATTGCCTGCGACATCAGCCGCGCGTGCAACCCGGGCAGCGAGTCGCCCATGTCGCCATCGAGCTCGGCTTTGGGGACAAGCGCCGCCACCGAGTCAACAACCACCACGTCGACGGCGTTCGAGCGCACCAACGCTTCGGCGATCTCGAGCGCCTGCTCGCCGTAGTCGGGCTGCGAGACCAGCAGGTTGTCGACGTCGACCCCGAGCTTTTGGGCGTAGGCGGCGTCGAGAGCGTGCTCGGCATCGATGAAGGCAGCCATCCCGCCGCGCCGCTGCGCCTCCGCCACCACGTGGAGCGCGAGAGTCGTCTTGCCGCTCGACTCGGGTCCGAAAATCTCCACCACCCGGCCGCGCGGCATCCCGCCCACGCCGAGCGCCGCGTCGAGCGAAAGCGCTCCCGTGGGAATCACGTCGACCGGCACCAACGCGTCTTTCTGGCCGAGGCGCATGATCGAGCCTTTGCCAAACTGTTTCTCGATTTGCACCATGGCGAAATCGATCGCTCGCGTGCGCTCTGCGGTTGTCTGTTCGGGCATAGTCAGGTTTCCTCTGGCCTTATCTTAGCATTAGTAGTGGGCGTCTCAAATAACTGCCGTAGTGCCGCGTTATGACCGGCGGCCCCGCGGCTGCTGTAGCGCCGTGTCTATGACCGGCGAAGTCGCGGCTCCCTTCCAGGGCAGGCTTCGAGCCGCGCTACAGGGCCGCGCGTCTCCTCCGTTCCTCCTCCAGGGCTTGCTGCTCCCAGAGTCCCGGTCGCGCCAGGCGAAAATGGCGTACCCGCAGCCGCCGCTCCGGGCTGCCCCAACGCTCGACCGGCCCTTGGCGCGGAATCCCCGCCGCCGCGTCCTCGACCATCTTCATCCAGCGGTCGAACGTCCAGTGGCGATGCCTTTGGAGCCAGAAAACCAGGCCGCGGCGCCGGAACGGGTCGTCAATCCGAATCCGCAATAGGGAGGGGTGCTGAGAAGAGTTTGCGCTAGATTCTAAAGGACATTCCGGTTTTGAACGTAAGAGCTCCCGGCGCTCCCAGAACAGGCTCCAGGCCTGCTGCGCCATCCGCTCGGCCTCCTGCCATCCTGTGCGAGTCCTGGGTTCAAACGTGCGGCAGATCTCTTTCATCAGCCGGCGGTAGAGTTGCTCGCCCTCCCGCATACGCGCCTTCGTCAGGTTCTCGCGGACACACTCGGCTCGGCGGCCGTGCTTCAAGCGGTTCAAACCCACGCGCGCCTTGCCCTCGGGCGTTCGCGGGCCAGTACACTTCAAGGCGTTCGAGCGATTGGCGGCCAGCAAGGCGGGTGTACGGACGGGGGATTTGCGGAGCGACACAGCGGGCCTCCCGAGACAGGCTTGAGATTTACTACTCTATTACTCTATTGCGATGTTTGTCAAGTGCTAACTACGAACTACGCGAAACCGGTGACGTCGGCTTCGATATATCGCATCCGGGCCGTCAGCAATTACGGGAGGATCTCAGGGATAGGCCCGGACAAGGCACGTCTCAGCGTGTCAGGGAACCATATTTCGATAAAACCCGCGACGATCATCACATACACGAAGGAACGGTCTTCATTTTTTTCAGACACGAGTTCCTTGGCTTCTTTCGGGAAGTTGATTCTCCATCCGGCCTGGGACGGTGATACTTTGCATGGAATCAGCCTCGCCTGAATCCCGTCGCGGGCGTTGTTCTCTGTGCGGTCGAGTACCTCTCCCGTTGTCAGCGTGTCTTCGATTTCGTCCACAATTCTCAAAAGGTCGCCCGTGAGAGTCTCTGCAGGCTGCGCCACCAAGCGGTACCTTCCCGGCGTCACTACAAGGAGCCAACACTCGACAGGATCCTCTCCGGCAAGCCGGGGATGCTCCGCACTTTTCACAACCTGGACAGGCAGGCGAATTCGTTCTCCTTCGAAGTCAACGACTGAGAGACTGCCCTTCAAAACCTGTCTACCGTCAATTACCATAGAGAGTTCAAAAGATATAGCCTATAAATCACGCCACTGCAATATCTTATCGAAAATTCTACTTGACAGCTACCGCCAATTACCATACAATATATAGGGGGCTGCGGGATGGGTGCGCACAAGGGGTTGGGCAGACTTCCATCGGGGGTGCGCCATGAAGAACTCGGAAGTATACTTCGAGTTTCCGCCAACTCCCTAGAACTGTTCGCCCAGGGTTTGCCGGCCTTACGGTGCGCTACGCCCAGTTTGAGAGGTGACTATGCTAAAAGCCACTGTCTCCGGAAGCTTCCACCGCCATATGGAAGCCATCACGGCAGCAGTTCACGAGCTAGCGGCGTTGTCTGTCCGTGTCCTATCCCCAGCCGATCCGCGGGTCGTCGCTCGTCAAGGGGAGTTTTTGTTTGTCGCCAGCGACCCGATCACGTCCGTGCGGCTGGTCCAAGACCGGCACCTGGAATCCATCCGAGCAGCCAATTTCCTCTGGTTGGTTTGCCCTGACGGATACGTGGGCCAGTCAGCTTCCATGGAGATCGGCTTTGCAGCGGCCGTAGGGGTGCCGATATTCGCCGCGCATCAGCCTGCTGACTTGACCCTGCGTCAATACGTGGAAATTGTGCCCAATCTGAAAATAGCGGCGAGGATGAGCGGTGCCCGTGCTCAGCGTAGGCATCCGGAGGGTATCCTTATCGATCCCCACGCATCGGTGGAGAAGGCACATTACATTTTGGACAAGATTAGTGCGGCCCTGACGGCACCGTGTGGCGTCGGCGACCCGGCACCTGCCGTTCTCCGCGATGTGGCGCGCCTCCAGACGAGTTTAGCCCTGCCGGCGTACACGCATTGAACCTCACAGGCAGGTCGATTGGTGGTTGAATGTTGAGCTTCGAAGATTTGACGGAAGCACGACGTTCTCTCCAGAGCTTTTGCCTCTTGCATGTGCCCAGCCTACTGGCTCTGCAATCTGGGATCAGCTTCAAGCTACTGCCGACAGAGGGGAGGCTAGGCAAAAAGAAGGTTCGGCATCTCACAACGACAGCGACATGCCTCAAATCTTTATTTGACGCCCCGCCTCGATTTCGCACACCGGAATTCAAGCGCGCAGAGAAATTGGGCCCCACATTTGCGTATAAAGCCCTACGTCGTCGAGCTAAGGAATGGAAATCGGAAGGATCGGCTGGGGTGTACTGCAGATGCCGTGCGCTTCCAACAATTTTAACGTGGTGTCCCACTCTCACCGAGCAGATACAGAACCACATCAAAACCATTCTCGATCAACTGGACAAACAGCCTTCGCGCTTTGGCATCGGGGAAGCTGATCCAAGGATCTCGGAATCTGACTGGTATCCGCCGAACGCATTCCACACCTATTGGACGCTAGAGATCCTCGACCTAGTTAAAAGTAGGTTCAATTCCGATTACGAACGGCTTGCACATCCCAATGCCTTGGATCTCGACCGGCGAGCTCAGGGCATGCTTCTATGGAGCCGGCAACAGCTCGGTCATCAAATCGGATTACATTCTGCAACGCCGCAATCATCCGCTTTGGATTCGGACCAACTTGCTTGGTCTTTGGCTATTTACCTCCGCTTCGACGAGAACCTCACCGTAAGCTTGGAAAATCTAGATTTCATAAATCAGGCATTTAGGTGTCTGTTCTCCACACAAACTGCCGGCACTTGGCAGCACTATAAGCCGCTGTTTCATTACAAGGAAGCGGGGAACGCGTACTGCTACGTTTTCGAGACCTTCGCGGTATTGCTGGAGTGCGCGCTCCGCGACGGGGCTAAAGCCAGCATGGTTCGGGAAGTAATCAAGCCGCACTCCAAGAATCTAATGGACCTCTGGAAGTACGCCGATTCTACGAAGATGCCTCTTCCGGAACCCAGCAAAGGTTTTGGCTGGTGTTCGGGTCACCGAACAAACATCAGATCCCCTGAAAGTTGGGCAAGCGCCAGCGTTTTCTCATATGCGCAAGCGCTTAGAAGAATGGTCGGTATATGGTGTCGCGAAGAGGCGCTTAACGGTCTTAATGCCCCGCGAAGCCGGTTCACGCCGGATCTGGCCGCGAAGCATATGGTTTCTCATGGCGACAGCTGGGGGATGGTTAAAACCCCCGTCTCCGAGCGGCTTCAGACAATGTTTATCAACCCCGTACGCAGGCACGAATGTGAAGACAGGCTCGAGCCGGATAGCCAGCCAATCAGAGAGCAGCAGGCCAGATCAGCGATCCTCTTCGGCCCGCCGGGTACCAGCAAGACGACCCTTGTCCGCCTTCTCGCCGACATAATCCGGTGGCAGTATGTCGAAATACATGCAAGTCATTTTGTCGCTGAGGGTGTTACCCAAGTTCAAAAAACCGCCGACACAATATTCAGGCAGCTCTCCGAACTCGATCACGCCGTAGTGTTGTTCGACGAAATTGACGAGCTAGTTCGTGAGCGGGAGATGGAGAAGGATGCTTTTGGTCGGTTTCTAACCACAAGTATGTTACCAAAGTTGGCCGAGCTGTGGGACGCCCGGAAGATCTTGTATTTTGTGGCCACGAACCACATCAACTATTTTGATAGCGCAATAATCCGCAGCCACCGGTTCGATGCCTTAATGCTCGTCAGCCCACCTTCTTTCAAGGCCAAAATCCGCCAACTCGATAAGCTGCTGTCGGACGCTCACGGGTTACGTAAAGTTGCGTTTCAGGTACGGGAGAAGCAGATTCAAAGAAAGTTGGATGAAGCGGGTACACCCGGCACCCGCGACACCAACTCTGAGGATAATTGGTCGGAACAACGACTTGACGACGAGTTAACTTTGGCGAAGTTTGCTTTACTCCGCTACGACGAACTGGACGAGCTAGCATACCGGCTAGCCTCAATTTTGAGAGGGCAGTCTCCTATATTGCGAAAGATTTCATCGGACGTTCTCAAACAGGCACTAAAGCAGGTTGCTGACTCCGAGTGGAGGAAAAACAAGAGTTATGCGGATTTTCTCAGAGATACTCGCTCCGAGCGAAGAGACTACCAGATGCTGAATGTATGGGAAGTTAGCAGTAGGAGTGAGCCTTCCATACCGGGAGTAGATACCGCAAACGCTAGGCGATGGCTTGCCAGGCCTGTAGACGTACAGGAGGACATCAAAATACCCGGGTTCACGCTGGCGTTCAAGCCGCTTGGGCTCGTTGAAATCCATGCAGCAGTTTCAATCAAGTCGCGATGAGGGCTAGAAGCGTTAAGCCTTCTCAGATCATGGCATCACTGCCCAGCCCTGAGTCTCACCTATCGACTAACGACGCGGCGCTAGCGGAAGTGATCGCCACTCAGCGGGTTCGGTGGCCGTCACAACCAACTGAAAATCCGATATGGGGACTGATCCGCATTGTTATGGCGCAGCAGCTTTCTACTCATGTGGCATGTCGGCTTGCTGACCGGGCGAAGTCCGCACACCCGCAACTCGTGACACCATCGCCTGCAGCAATACCGGACCCAGCAAGTCTTCGCTCGCTTGGCCTTTCCCAGCGGCGAGCCGAATGCTGCGCAGAGATCGTGCGGCGATCAGACGAACTTCTTGCTAAGGTCACGCAAGGACTTACATGGGAACAGGCGCTCACGGATTTCAAGGGCATCGGGCCTTGGACAATCTCGGTCTTCCGAATTATGGTCCTTCGAGATCCCGATGTGCTACCACTTGGAGACATCGGGCTTGAGAGGGCCATCGAGAGGGTGTATGGAAGACGCCGCAATATCGAGCGCCTAGGCGAAACCTGGCGGCCTTTCCGATCCGTGGCGTGTTGGTACCTCTGGCGAACTCTTGGCAATGAGCAACTCGGCTGACGCGACCGTGGCAATCCCCTGCGCGTCTGGGCCAGCCGCCGCTTTTACTTGTCGACCCGGCCGTCGCGGTAGACCAAAAAGCTCGCGCTCAGCGGGTGGATGCAGCTCCAGCGGACCTTCTCGCTGCACACGGAGACGCAGACGTTAAGGTAGTCGTCGCGATTCTCGAGCATGTCGACTTCAAGGTGGTACTCGTCGGCTGGGTCGGCCTTGGTGTAATTCCCTTCCTTCAATTCCTGCCGCAAAGTCTCATAGGATTTCGCCGACCATTTGTCGACCTCTTGCTGAAGGAATGGACGCAGGTCTTCACGCTTCACTTGGCGGCTCCCTGCGAGTAGTCGTAAAATCCGCGGCCTGTCTTGCGGCCCAGCCTTCCGCCGTTCACCATCCTCTCGAGCAGCGGGCACGGCCGGTACTTGGAATCGTGGAAGCCCTCGTGGAGCACCTTCATGATGTCGAGGCAGACGTCGAGCCCGATGAAGTCGGCGAGCTCGAGCGGCCCCATAGGATGGTTCATGCCGAGCTTCATCACCGTGTCGATACCCCGCGCGTCCGCCACGCCTTCCATGAGCGCGTAGATCGCCTCGTTGATCATCGGCATGAGGACGCGGTTGGAGACGAAGCCGGGGAAATCCTGCGCGCGCACCACGGTCTTTCCCAGCGCCACGGCGAGCGCCTCGGCGGTGGCCAGCGACTCGGGGGAGGTATCAAGCCCGGGGACCATCTCGACCAGCTTCATAACGGGGACAGGATTGAAAAAGTGCAGACCGACTACCTGGGTGGGACGGCGCGTGACGGCGGCGAGCCGCGTGATGGAGATAGATGAAGTGTTACTGGCGAAGATGATTTCTGGCCTGCAGTCGCGGTCCAGCGACCGGAAGACGGTGGCCTTGGCCTCGAAGTCCTCGGTCACCGCCTCGATGAGGAAATCGGCGCCCGCGAGCGGCTCGGCGTTCGTGGTGGTCTTCACGCGGTCGAGCGCCTCGAGTCTCTGCTCTTCGGTCAGGCGGCCCTTTTCTATTTCATGGGTCAACCCGCGCGAGATTCCGAGGACGCCGTGCTCGAGGTGCTTCGCCGAGACGTCGTGGAGGACCACGGAATAGCCACAGCGCGCCAACACCTGGGCGATCCCGTGGCCCATGGTGCCGGCGCCCACCACGCCAACAGTTTTGATTTGCACGCTGTGCCTCAGTAGGGGAGGGCTTCGCCCTCCCGCGCCGCCGGATTACCTAGTGAGTGACGCACCCCTCACCCGGCGCTGCGCACCAGCCCTTCGCTCCGCTCAGGGCAGGCTCTCTACCGCAAGGGGAGAAGGGCATGGATCCAACATTTTTCTCCCCTCGCCCCTTTGCGGGAGAGGGGCCGGGGGTGAGGGGTTGTCACTTACTAGATTCTGGAAAGCTCGGGAGGTCCGGGAGCACGGAGCGCTCCCCTACCGTTCTACCGCCAGTGCGACGGCGTTTCCGCCACCCAGGCACAGCGCCGCGATGCCGCGTTGGGCGTCGCGCTGCGCCATCGCGTAGAGGAGCGTCACCAGGAAGCGCGCGCCCGAAGCTCCAATGGGATGGCCCAGCGCCACCGCGCCTCCGTTGACGTTGGTGCGCGCAGGATCGAGTCCCAGCTCCTGAATCACTGCCAGCGCCTGCACCGCGAAGGCTTCGTTGAGCTCGACCAGGTCGACGTCTTCGAGCTTCCATCCCACTTTCTTGAGCAGCGACTGAACGGCGCTGACCGGCGCCATCATCACCCACTTGGGTTCGACGCCGCTCACCGCTTGCCCCACGATGCGCGCCAGCGGTTTCTTTCCTAGCTGCTTCGCGCGTTCGAGGCTAGTGACTACGAGCGCCGCCGCGCCGTCGTTGGTACCGGGCGCATTGCCTGCCGTCACCGTGCCGTCGGGTTTGAAGACGGGCTTGAGTTTCGCGAGTGCCTCGAGCGAAGTATCGGCGCGCGGCGACTCGTCGACCGCAAACTGAATCGGCGCACCCTTCTTCTGCGGAATCGGGACAGGGACGATCTGATCCTTGAAGCGGCAGCTCTTGATGGCGTCCACGGCGCGACGATGACTTTCGAGGGCGTAGGCGTCCTGACGCTCGCGCGAGATCTTGTACTTGTCGGCGACGAGTTCCGCCGTCATGCCCATGTGGAAGTCCTCGTAGGCATCCCACAGGCCGTCGACGATCATCGCGTCGAGCACCTGAGCGTGTCCGAGGCGGACGCCGCGCCGAAGCTGCGGCAGGAGGTAAGGAGCGTTCGACATCGACTCCATGCCGCCCGCCACCACGATTTCCGTGTCGCCGGTCTGAATCCCCTGCGCGGCCAGCGCCACGGCTTTGAGTCCCGAGCCGCAGACCTTGTTGATGGTCGTGGCCGCGACGTGCGGGTCGAGTCCTGCCTTGAGTCCGGCCTGGCGCGCCGGATTCTGTCCCAGCCCCGCCGAAACCACGTTGCCCATGATGGCTTCGTCGACTTGAGTCGGCTCGATCCCCGCGCGCTTTACTGCTTCGCGGACCGCGCAGGCGCCGAGTTCAACGGCGGAGAGCGAGGACAACCCGCCTTGAAATTTCCCGATGGCGGTGCGGACGGCGGAAATAATCACCGGTTGACGCATGGCTAACACTATTATAGGCGTCATTATGGGAGATGGCGCCTATAATCTGACCGCTGAATTTCATCCGCCGGGGGAAGCGAGGTTGGGCGTGGGCCTACAGGCGTCCACATAGTAACTGGAAGGGATCAGAAAATGTAACACCTACGATGCTGCCTTCAGTGAGACCCAGACCTCGACGCGACCAAGTGGTCGCTTGAAACTAACCGAGACGGTTCCTCTTTGGTCTGTCAAATCAAATTGACCGTCGAATTCGAGCGGGAGTTGCTCGGCGGGTTTCTCGGTCTGCTTCAAGGGTGTACCGTTGAACGTCGCAGCGCTTATCCTGTAGCCGTTGTATTCGAACTCAAAACTAAGCCTAGTGCAAACCAAATAAAGGACTTCTGCGTTAGGCTTGGGACGCTTGCCTTTGGGGGAGTCGTGACAATACGTACTGAGTCGGGCCTTTCCAGTCTTTCCTTCAAACCCGAGCCGCCTGGCAGCATCGCTCTGTGTGATCCCCTTTTCTTGCAGGAAATTGCGAAGGGCATCTCCAAACGCGCGGGCAAAGTCCTGAGAATTCGGTGCCTCGTTCATGGGGTCAATTATATTTGACAGAAGATGCAGTGGTCAAATATAATTGACTAACTGCGGGAGCGGACGATGAGCGCTGTTAGCGGAGAGATGGTAATTGACGCGGTAGATCAGAATGACTCTCCGACAAGCACAATTCGAAGGAACGAGGTTTTTGAACGCCGGGTCAACTTCCGCGTCGTCCACATCCTGGTTTTCAACCGGCGGGGAGAGTTGCTCCTTCAGCAACTCTCTCGTACACGCACCCGCCACCCTGGCTATTGGGGTTCTTCCGTCGCTGGCTATATTTTCGCGGGAGAGTCATACGAGGCCGCCGCAGGAAGACGGCTCGGCGAAGAGTTAGGTATCTATGGGGTGTCCCTCAACTACATCGGGAAGACTTCGATCGAGGATGATGGCTGTCACAAGTTCGTCGGCGTATTCTCAACCATTCACGACGGTCCTTTTAACTTCGACCGGGACCACATCGAGGCGCTAGAGTTCCTGCCACGGCATGTGATTCATGAACTTCATGCCAGAGGAACACGCAAATTCACGCCCACTTTCTTGAGGGTCCTCAGCTTTTACGAGAGTAGAATGTAATTTTGCAGAGGAAGCGGGTGCCTGAATCACTTTCAACCGACCAATTACTTGGCCTCTACAAAATTGCCGTTGAAGAGTATCGTTTCGAAGTCAGGCTGAACTGGGATCGGACAGCGTATTACCTCACACTGAACAGTGGTCTGATTGCCATTGCTGTGGGTCTGCTGAAGGTGGGAGGCGACCCTCGTGTGAATCTCGTTGTTGCCAGCATGTTTCTCATTGGGTGTTGTGCCTCGGCAATCGCCATCATCAACATCAAAAAGGGGCACGACTACTACAGAAGCGCCGTTGTAAAGAAAACACTATTCGAAGAGCGGCTCGGCCTGACCAAGCCGTCGGAAGACTACGCCAGTCGGCCAAGTATGGCCATCGGGACGACTATAGGCCAAACTGAGCACCTCCAGATCCTTCACAACACCCAAGAATGGTTGAATCGCCCTCTTCGTCGTAGCATCACGTTCTGGATTCGTGGCATCCTGGTGGCATTCTTCTTGGCCAATGCATTCGGAATTGCAGTGTCTCTCTGGCTCTACCGCCATCCCCCTGTAGCTCCGCAGCCTTCATCGGCGAGCCGATTGATCCCAGTGGAAGAGCGTGAACCTCCCAAAAAAGCAATCCACTGAAATCGCGGCTGGATAGGGAAGCTTGACGCGCGGCGAATGAAAGGCGAATATGATGGAGTCGCGCGCAAGGGTTCCATGATCAAGCTCAATCCCGAACAACTTCAGGCCGTCGAACATGGCGCGGGGCCGCAGCTCGTCATCGCCGGACCAGGCAGCGGCAAGACCCGCGTCATCACTCAGCGCGTCGTGCACTTGCTCGAACATGTGCCGCGGCTCCAGCCCCAGAACATCCTGGCGCTGACGTTTACCGACAAGGCCGCCGCCGAGATGCAGCATCGCGTCCGGCAGGCGCTGCCCGGCCTCGAAAACTCCGCGCAGATCTCAACCTTCCACGCCTTCTGTTACTTTCTGCTGCGCCAGGTTCATTTCGAGCGGCCGCTGCTCGACGAAATTGACGTCTGGATCTTCCTGCGGCGGCGCATGGCCGCGCTCGAGCTTGACTATTATCAGAAACTCGCCGAGCCCGGCGCCTTCCTCCACGATTTGAATAACTTCTTCTCGCGCTGCCAGGACGAACTCATCGAACCCGCCGACTTCGCGGCCTACGTGCGGCAGGTCGATGAGGAATTTCTCACGCGCGCGGCCGGCCTGTCGACCTCTCTGCTCCAACGCGAGGAAGTCGCAAAACTCAAGGAGCTGGCGCGCGTCTTCCGCCACAGCCGCCGGCTCATCGAGGAGGCGGGGAGTTCGAGCCTGGGCAGCCTGATCAGCGAGGCGGTGCGACTGCTCGATCGCGACCAGGAGATGCTCGAGCGCTGCCGGAATCGCTACCAATACGTGCTGGTCGACGAATTCCAGGACACCAACTTCGCGCAAGTCGAGCTGCTGCGGCGGCTGGTGGGTCCGCCCTTCAACATCACCGCCGTGGGCGACGACGACCAGGCCATCTACCGCTTCCGCGGCGCCTCGCACGGGGCGTTCCAGATGTTTGACGACGTTTTCCCCGGCCACTCGACCGTCTATCTCGACCGCAACTACCGTTCGACGCGCCGGATCCTTCGCGCGGCGACAACGGTCATCGCGAAAAACGATCGCTATGAGAACAAGAAGCCGCTCCGGACGGAGAACGATGAAGGGCCGGGCGTCTACCTGCTCGCGTGTCCGGATTACGAAAGCGAGGCCGGTTGGGTGGCGGACGAAGTCGAGCGCCTCACGCGGCGCGGACGCGCGTACGGTGAGATCGCCGTCCTCTACCGCGCTCATCACCATCGCGATCTCCTGGTGCGCGAGTTCCG
The DNA here is from genome assembly GCA_035945295.1 of Terriglobia bacterium. Taxonomy (GTDB): domain Bacteria; phylum Acidobacteriota; class Terriglobia; order UBA7540; family UBA7540; genus QHZK01. Next base: position 38,687 of record DASZAI010000008.1, read on the forward strand.
CCGCCGCGAGATTCCCTTCGCGATCCGCGGGCTGTCGCTGCTGGCGACCCCACTGCTTCGCGACCTGGTGGCGTATCTCCGGCTCATCCATTCTCCCCATGACAACGTGAGTCTCACGCGCGTCCTCCTCGCGCCGCACTGGCGCTTCCCCGAGGACCTCGCGCTCGCCGTTCGCAAGCAGGCGGTCAAGGATCGCTGCTCCATCTGGAGCGCCCTTGAAGCGATGGAGCGGACGCTGTTCTCGTCGGAGCTCAAGAGTACAGGCTGGCCGGAGCTGGCGGGAATGGTGCACGAGATGAGGAAGCGCGCGGAGTCCGCGTGCGTGACGGCGCTCTTCGATCGCCTGGTCGGGCGGCTGGCGCTGGCTTTCCTGCCCGGCGATCCTGACGCGGCTCGCCTCGATGCGTTCCACAAGTTTCTGGCTGCCTGGGAACCGAAGAGCGAGACCAAGAAACTGGGCGAGTTCATGGAGTACTTCGAGTACTTCCTCGAGGCGGGCGGGATGATCGAAGCTCCGGAGCCGGAGCATCCTGCGAATGCCGTCCAGATGATGACCGTGCACGCCGCCAAGGGGCTCGAGTTTCCCGTCGTTTTCATCCTCAGTGTGGCGCGCCAACGATTTCCGCACCGCGAGGAGCGCCCGGTCATCGCGTTTCCCGACGAGTTGCGCAAGGGACCGCCGATTCCGCCTGACATTCACCTGCAGGAGGAGCGGCGGTTGTTCTACGTCGGCATGACAAGAGCGCGTGAGCGGCTCTACGTGTCGAGCGTGGGCGCGCCGGGCAAGAACCCGTCCGTATTCGTCGACGATCTGCTTGCGGACCCCGTGGTGCGTGCCCGCGACGTCGAACGCATCTTGGTGCCGCAGTTGCTCGGCGACCCAAGCGCGCGGCCCGCTCTGCGGCCCGCCACGAGGCCGGCGTCCTCGCCGCCCGCGGACGAGGGAACAGGGCAAGTCAGCCTGTTCAATCACATCGAGTCCGACTACGTCCATCCTGACCTCGCGGCGTGGGCGAATCGCGCGCCGGAGGTCAGTCCTGACGGCAAGCTGCAGCTCAGCGCCACGGCCATCGAGTCCTACCGTGAGTGTCCGCTGAGGTTCAAGTACACGCATTACTACAAAATTCCGACCGGAGCACAGGCGGCGCTAACCTTTGGCAGTATCATGCATCAGAGCGTCCGGCACTATTTCCGTCTGCGCCGCGAAGGGGCCGCGAGCTACGACGCGGTGCGGGAATTCTATCTGCGCGCGTGGAAGGACGTTGGCTTTGAGGATTCCTACCAGGAGGAAACTTACAAGCAGGCGGGCCTGGATCAGCTCCGCGCGTTTGTCGAACGGCACAACGCCTCCGCCCTCCCCGCCGGGGAACTCGGTTCGGAAGAGCGCTTCACGCTCGACTTGGGCGACGTACTGCTTGACGGGCGCATCGATCAGATTAATCCTTTGGCCGGGAACGCGGTGGTGGGGAGGGCCGATATCTCACTCGCGCGCGCGCTGGCGACCACGGCCAACGCGGGGACGAGCCGTACGCCGGCGCTTCCAGCCGTCGAGCTGATCGACTACAAGACGGGACGGCCGCGGTCGCAAAAGGACGCCGACAAGAGCTTGCAGCTCTCGATTTACGCCCTGGCGGCGAGACGCGAGCTCCACCTGAGTCCGGTGCGGCTGACGTTCTACAATCTGACGAACAACCAGCCGGTCTCAACGGTCCGCACCGCGAAGGACCTCGACAAACCGTTGGCCGAGATCCGCGAGGTAGCGGCGAGGATCCGCAGTCTGGTGTTCGATCCGCGGCCGGGCTTCGGGTGCAAGTACTGCGAATTTGTACCCATCTGTCCGGCGCACGAAGAAGACTTCTAGAACGACGCCGGTGCCTTACCAGGAAATCGAAAGGTAGAGTAAGCAGAAACGAGGGTGGGGCCGAGATATGACTTACGCACTGGCATTCGTGGCGGGACTGCTGGTCGGCGGCCTTGTGGCATGGGCGTGGGCTGCACGGCGCGCGGCTGCGGCTGAAGCGACGGCATCCGCGTTGCGTGAACAGCAGAATAAAGACGACGCGGAGACGAGGGCATTGCGGGAAAGTCTGAGCGCCGCACGGGATGCCCGGACCGCAGCCCAGGCCACGCTCGAGGCCGAACGCAGGAACTTGGAAGAGCAGCGAGCTTTGCTGCGAGACGCCGAGTCGAAGCTGAGGGAAGCGTTCACGGCCCTTTCCGCCGATGTCCTCAACCAACAGAGTCAATCGTTCCTTCAGCTCGCGCAACAGAAGTTCGAAACGCTTCGGGCCGAGGCTGACGGCGATCTTGCCAAGCGCCAGGAAGCTGTCGGCGCCTTGGTGAAGCCGCTGGGGCAAGCGCTGAAGGACTACGACGACCAGGTTCAAGCCATGGAAAAAGCACGCGCCGGCGCCTTCGGCAACCTCGACGTGGAGTTAAAGAGTCTGGCCGCGGCGAGCGAGAAGCTGACTAACGCTCTCAGGGGCGGTCCGCAGGTTCGGGGCAAGTGGGGTGAAATGACCCTGCGGCGGGCCGCCGAATTGGCGGGCATGTCGGAGTACTGCGACTTCACCGAGCAGGAGACATTGACAACTGACGCCACACGCACGCGCCCGGACATGATCATCAATTTGCCAGGAGGCCGCAGGATTCCGGTGGATGCCAAGGCTCCGCTCCAAGCGTTCCTGGACGCAGCCTCGTCCGCCTCGGAAGAGGAGCGCAGAATACACCTCAACCGCCACAGCCAGTTGGTTCGGTCTCATATGAACCAACTCGCTGCGAAGTCCTACTGGGACCAGTTCGATGACAGCGTGGAGATTGTGGTTATGTTCCTTCCCGGCGAGGCGTTCTTCTCTGCCGCCGTGGCCGAGGATCGGACTCTGATCGAAGACGCCATCGGGAAAAAAGTCTTCGTAGTCACCCCGACTACGCTGATTGCCTTATTGCGTGCGGTGGCCTTTGGATGGCGGCAGGAGCGCGTCGCGCAGAACGCACAAGAGATCAGCAAGTGCGGGAAGGAATTGTACCAGCGCATCAGGACTTTCGTGGATCACTACGACGGAATTCGCGCCGGTTTGGCAGAGGCAGTTAAGGCCTACAACAAGGCCGCCGGATCGCTGGAAACGCGGGTCTTGGTTGCGGCGCGAAGATTCAAAGAGCTGGGCGCCGGGACGGGTGAGGACATCATCGAGATCCAGCCCGTTGACGAAGCGCCCCGAGCACTGGCTGTTTCGGAATCACAAGAGACGTTGCCCCTCGCCGATGCCGAAACGCGCGAGAGCGGGTTGCCTTCGAAGCTCCGAGACGACTAGTGCCCCAGAAAAACGTTCGGGGATGCATTGCTGCATCCCCGATTGTCCGAATACATTCCTGGAAGAGGCTTATCTCTTCTTCTTCTTGGCTTTCTTCGCTGCCATTCTATTCTCCTCTCTCCTACATCTTGAAATCTTCCGCCAGTTGTTAACTGGCGGAGCGCGTATTCAACTCTCATGTATAGAGATTGAGTGCGTTCTTGTCAAGAGGAAAGTGAGCGGCGAAGGCCCACAGCGAGCCACGCGGGAGTCAGAGGATGAGGCGGCCGCTCCCCGCGGACGAGAGTGGTCTTACTTCACGGGAGGGGAGAGGAAGCGGTTGCGGGCCAGCAGCCGCACGCCCGGGCGCGCGACGCGGACTTCGATTTCGTGAAACTTCCCGTCAGCCGAGAGAGGCGAGAACCCGAGCACGTACGAGTTACGCGCTTCGTTGGTCATTTCGGGAAACACGTGGTCGAGACCCTGGCGGCGCTGGACGTAGGCGATGTCGCCGCCCGTCTCGTGGGCGACGCGCGCCAGCAGGTCCCGGCGGTGGACTGCCCATCCGCTGCCAAAGCTCACAGCATAGACGGTCACGTTCGAAGCCTCGAGCGCTTCCATCACCTCGTCGTGCGGAATCTGGTTGTCAGAGCCGTTCACGCCGTCGGAGAGCACCACCACCACGCGGCGCCGGCCGAGCGGGCGCGCCCGCAGCTTCTGGGCGGCGGCGTACAGCGCGTCATCGAGCCGCTTGTCGACGCGTCCCGCGGATGCCGGTACCGTTCCCGGGCGGTCGATCGGAATGCCGTTAATAACGGGAGGATTGCCCAGCGGGCCGCCCAGAATGGAAGGCCCCGCACCGGTTCCGGCGGGCAAGGCCTTCGCGGCGGCGGCTACGAGGAGGTCGCCTTGCGTGGTGAAATCCTCGGCAGGACGGATCGTATTGTCAAACAGGATGAGCGCTTCTTCGTCCTCGGGCGCGAAGGAGGTACTCAGGGTGCGCAGGTCCTTGCGGACCGCGTCAACCGAAAGCGCGGACATGCCAGTGTCGACGAGGATCACTGTCGAGAGGGGGGTGATGTCGTTCGAGAAATAGACCACCGGCCTCGCGTGGCCGTCCTCGTAGACCTTGAAGTCGTCCTGCGTGAGGTTGTCGACTAGTGTTCCGTGGTGATCCTTGACGGTGACTGGCACGACCACCAGGTGAACGTTCTCTTTGAGGGTAAACTCAGGGTTGTTGGCGTTCGAATGCTCTTGGGTGTCGGCCGAGGTAAGTCTGTCAGAGCCAAAGAAGATCGTGAGGGCCGCAAGGGCGAGCATGAGCAGCGTCGCCACGAGAACGGGCGACGCCCATGTCGAGGGTCCGCGGCTAGGCTTGCCAGGAACGATCGTTGTCGGCCTCAAACTCTCCACAGTACTATTATAGGTCTCTCGATGGACCGGCGAAAGGGAAACAGCAGAAATTCACGGGAGCGAGGGGTTTGGAACCGGACGCGAAACCCCGGATTTGCATCTAACCCACGAGACTTATGCTGAAGATTCCGGCTGCCGTCTCGCGTCCTAAAGTCGTGACCCGAGGACTGCTCCTCATTCTGTCGTGCTCCGTGGCTCTCATCGCGCTTCGGGCCGCGGCGCAGGAATCCCAGAAGCCGACCGGCCCGACCTTAAAGGTCACGACCGAAGTTGTCAACGTCTATGCCGTGGTCGAGGACAAGCATCACCAACTTATTGCTGACCTCAACAAGGACGACTTCGAGCTCACCGAGGACAACCAGCCCCAGCAAATCACCTACTTCAGCCGCGAGACAGACACGCCGCTCACCATGGGCTTGATGATCGATACCAGCCCCAGCCAGGAGCGCGTCCTCCCCGTCGAGCAGGAGCAGGCCAAGGTGTTCCTCGATCAGGTGCTCCGTCCCAAGGATCTGATCTTCGTGCTCCACTTTGACATCGAGGTGGAGCTGCTTCAGGACTTCACCGCCGACCGCCAGCGGTTAGCGCGCGCCATCGATGAAACCACCATCAATGGCGGCGGCGGGCGACCCACACCCGGCACCTTTCCAACTTCGGGGAACTTTGGCGCGACCCATCTCTATGACGCGGTGTATCTCGCCTCCACCGACCTCTTGAAGAACGAAGTCGGTCGCAAGGTGCTGATCCTGCTGACGGACGGCGAGGATCAGGGCAGCAAAGAAAAGCTGAGCACGGCGCTCGAAGTGGCGCAGAAATCCAACATCATCATGTATTCCATCGAGATCAGCGACCGGATGTTCTATTACCGGCGTGGAATGGGTTACGGCGGAGATTCCGTACTGCACAAACTCTCGGAAGAAACTGGCGGCCGGGTGATCCGGGCGAGCAACCCGCGCGACACCGGAGCGGCCTTCCGGCAGATCGCCGATGAGTTGCGCACCCAGTACCTGATCGGCTACACGCCCACCAATGCCCGCCACGACGGCACCTACCGCAAGATCCGCCTGCGCGTGCTGCGCGGCGAATATAAAGTGCAGGCGCGCCGCGGCTACTACGCCCCCACAGACTGACACTCGAACTGGGCTGGGATCCGTCCAGATGGAGTAACAGAGGTCTATTGTGAGGGGGCGAAGTATCCGTTCTTGGCCTGGATGTGCAGGCCCTTCTCGGTCGTCTGGAGGCTGATCGCGCGGAAGCTTCCGTCGTGGGCCTTGTTGGTGGAAACGTAGGCAAGGCTGTACTGGCTGCGCAGCTCGCGCGCAATCTCCTGGAAGTTCGATGCCAGATCGCGCGCTTCGAAAGGGAAGAAGGCGCGGCCGCCGGTTTCGTCGGCAAGGCGCGTCAAGACCTTGTCGCCCCGGGTCGAGATGCCGCTGCGGTTCGTGCTGACCGCAAAAATGGCCACCTCAGCGCGTTGCGCCATCGAGAGCGCCTCTTCCCGCGTGTGCTGGCTCTGATTGTCGAGGCCGTCGCTGATGACGATCATGACGCGACGGAGATAAGGTTCGGGGGGAGGAAAAATCAGCATCTTCTCCTTACACGAAAAGTAGATGGCGTCGTAGAGGCCCGTGCCGCCGCCCGCCTGGAGGCCGCGGATCGACGTCGCAAGCTTATCGACATCGTCGGTGTAGTCTTGCAGCAGTTGCGGCTCGACGTCGAAGGCCACGACGAACGCCTGGTCCTTGCCGGGGCGCAGAGTTTCACTGAGAAAATCAATGGCGGCTTCCTGCTCGAAGTGAAGGCGCTCGCGGATGCTGTTGGAAGTGTCGACCAGGATGCCGATACGCAGCGGGAGATCGGTCTCGCGGCTGAAGTTGGTGATAGCCTGCGGGACTTTGTCCTCGAAGATGTGGAAATCATCCTTGGTGAGGTTGAGGACCATCCGATCCTTTTTGTCCGTCACCGTGAACAGCACGTTGACGAGGTTAACCGGGACCCGGATGGTGGTGACCGCATTCGATTGCGCCTGCGACCCCGCGGTCCCTTTGGCATCGCTGCTCGCCGATGGAGCAGTCCCGGGCGCAGGGGCAGGTTGCTGCGCAGATTGCAGCCCGACGGCGATTGAGAGCAGGAAAACTGCCCTGACGATCCTCCGCATGTCTTGCCTCTCTCTTCGAGATAGAGGAATTATAAGGACGGGTTCAAACGGTCGTCAAGGAGTGCCCGACGGTGGGAGCGGGGGTCTTGGCTTGAAGGTGTCTCAATCAATGCCAACAATAATTGCCAAGCGCCAAGCAGGCTAGTACGAAGGCGAAGTTTTGCCCTGGGAAGTCGTGTACCTCGGGATGCCGCTTTAACCATCGGCGCTTGGCGACCCAGTCGGCTAGAGCTATGCCCCAAATCGTTGCGACGTCTAAGATATGGAGCGGCGCAGTGGGTTTCAGGGAAAAGTAAATCACCAGCACTGCAAGCACGGCCAGCATGCCTAAGTACACAGGGTGCCGGTAGTGACCTTGGTAGTCGTCGTAGCGTTGCCTTATCCCTCGTAACTCCGGATCACGCAGCATAGGCCACCTCCGAGAAACGCCACTTGCAGCCTAAGAATTGCATCACGCGACATCAATACGGTCGTTACCTGACAACGAGAAGTGCGGTCGGGGCTCGAACTCGCGTATAATGAAGGTCTTCCCAATTTGGCTCAAGTTGCGAAACGGAGACAACGCATGGGCTACGAATCTGTCAAGGACAAGCTTGCGCGAGGTGAGACGGTTCTGCTCGATGGTGGGATCGGCACGGAGATCCTGGGCCGCGGAGTCTACTGGCGCTGCCACGGAATCGAGCAGCATCCCGAGGTGGTTCGACAGGTCCACGTGGATTACCGCGCCGCGGGCGCCGACGTCCTCAAGACCGACACGTTCCAGCTCAACCGGCGCGCCTATCTCAATCTGTTCCACGGACTCGAGCACATGCGACGCATCGGACCGCAGGGTCTCGAGCACAAGGCGGGACGCCTGATCCAACAGGCCGTCAAGCTGGCGCGTGAAGCGAGTAACGGCGCGGGACCGGCAGGCTCCGGCGGCCCCGCCGTCGCCGGGGTGATTTCGCCGCTTGAGCATTGCTTCCGTCCTGATCTGACGCCGCCACTCGACCAGTGCCGTGCGGAATACACCGAACTGGTGAGCGAGATGCAGTCGGCGGGCGTGGACTTCATTCTGCTCGAGTCCATGAACCGCGTCGCTGAGGCGGCCGTCGCCGCGGAAGCCGCGCGCGCCGCCGGCTTGCCCGTCTGGGTAAGTTTTGTGGTGCGCGAAAACGGCCAGGTTCTGAGCCGGGAGCCGCTGGTGGAGGCCGTTCGCGCGCTCGAGCCGCTCGGCGTCGAGGTGATCGCGGTGAACTGCGCTCCGCTCGAGGACATCACGCTGGCTGTCGCCGAGCTTCGCAAGCATCGCGCGGGGCCGATCGGCGCGTGGGCCCACATCGGCCGCTACGACCCTCCAAGCTGGAAGTTCGGGTTCTATCCGCGCTTCACCGGGAGCGACCGAGTCTCGCCGGCCCGCTATCTCGAAGCGGCGCGCCAGTGGAAAAAGATGGGAGCGCAGGTGATCGGCGGGTGCTGTGGAACCACGCCGGCGCATATTCAGGCGCTGCGGGCCGGACTGTAGAATACCTGGAACCCGCGGAATAACAAGCGGCAGAGGAACGATATGAACCAGCGTTATGAGAAGTTGAAGCAACGCCTCGAACGGGGCGAGATCATCATCCTCGACGGTGGCATCGGCAGCGAGATGCTGCGGCGTGGCGTGACCTGGGAAGGCCACAAAGTGGAAAGCGAGCCGGACGCGATTCGCTCTATCCACGAGGATTACATCCGCGCCGGCGCCGACGTCATCTCCACCAATACGTTCCAGCTCGCGCGCCGCAGTTACATGAATCACTTTGCCGACGCGGAACATATGCGGCACATCGGCGCTCCCGACCTCGACACACGCGCGCCCATCCTGATTCACGAGGGCGGCAAGCGGGCGCTCGAGGCGCGCGACCTCGTGGGACGGCCGGACGTGCTCGTCGCGGGCGCCATGACCACGCTCGACTGGTGCTTTCGTCCTGACATGGCGCCGAGCCTCGAGGACATGCGCACCGAGTACGCGGAGACGATCCAGGCGTTCAAGGACGCGGGCTCCGACCTGATGCTCTTTGAGACCTTCAACAGTTCGAAGGAAGCACGGACGGCGCTCGAGGCGGCGCGCGACGTGGGCATCCCCGCCTGGGTGGGCTTCGTCTGCGACTGGAAGGGAAGGCTGCTGAACAGCGAAACCGTCCACCAGATGCACGAAGGCCTAGTGGGCGTCGAGCCGGACGTGCTGCTGTTCAACTGCGCTCCGGTTCCTGACATCGCCGAGGCGCTGCGCGCCTTCACCAAAGAGTATCAGCGCGGACAGCGCCCAGCCTTCGGAGGATACGCTCACGTCGGCCGCTTCGATCCGCCCGACTGGATGTTCACCGACGAATATCCGCCGGATCGTTATCTCAAGGCCTGCCAGGAATGGGCGTCGGTGGGTGCACAGGTCTTGGGTGGCTGCTGCGGTACCACGCCTATGCATATCGCGGCGCTCAAGAAGGGCCTGCCCCAACTGGTGACTGTCTAGGACGGAAGCCTCGAATCATGGCGCGGACGCAGGCGGTGGGAATCGCGATCCTCGGAGCGTGGCTGGGCGGGACGCTGTTCATGTGGTTCGCGGCCACGCGCAGTTTCCGCACCGTAGACCGCGTGCTGACGGCGTCGCGCCCGGAGTTCCAGCAAGCTGTACGGCCTCTCGGGCATGACCAGACGCGGGTGGTCTTGCGCTACCTGGCTTCGGAGATCAATCGCACTTACTTCCGACTCTACGGCTGGATCCAGATTCTCCTCGGACTAGTTCTGGTTCTGCTGCTCGTGCGACAAGTACCCCGCGACACCGTGGCGGTGGTGCTCGCCGGAGTCATGCTCGGCCTCGTGCTCATCCTCACCCTCGTTATTCAGCCACAAATCGTCTCGCTGGGGCAAAGCATCGACTTCGTGCCTCGCGATCCTGCTTCGCCCGTCATGCCGCGCTTCTGGATGCTGCACGGCGCCTTCACCGGACTTGACGGTGTGAAGTGGCTGGCGGGCCTGGCGCTCCTCGTCCGGTGGATTCTCCGCGCCTGAGGGATTATCCCAGAGAAAGAATTCCCCCGGCGCAAGCCTGCACCGGGGATTGCTTCATCAAATAGAAGCGAAAACAACCTGAGGATTGTCACGCGTGCTTACTTCTTGCCAGGGTTCGCGTTCTGCTGCCCCGTTTTCTTTCCGGCTTTCGTTCCGTGCTTCTTGCTGTGCTTGGTATGTGCCTTACCCTTGGTGGTGGTCTGAGCCGCCGCCATCGTCTGACTAACCTTGACGGGCTTCGTCGACTTCGCCGACTTCGCAGCGAACATCGGGACACTCATCACGACGGCAAGTGCAACCGTGGATAAAAGAGTCATCAGTCTTTTCATGCGTTATCAGCCTCCTTATGGCATTGCTGCCAGCCTTGCTTAGGGCACGCTCCATGCCAAAGTGCTTGATCTCGCGGCGGCGCACGTATCCATCGCTTTTCCAATTGCTTATACCGAACATCGACGGAAGATGCGTCGGCGGTCAGGACGTTAATCGCGATCCTCGCCCGAATCAGTCGACCAATTCGTGCGTCCACTGACGAACTGGAGCATCACCAGTACGCGGAAGCTGCGGACTTCCCACTCGCTTCCGCGAAGACCGGGCCGCTGGTGTACACTTCTATTCTGAACTTCAGGTCGGCCTCTCCGCCCGAACCGGTAAGTTCCCAGACGAAGATGCGAGGAAAGCTCAGCCGCAGGCAGATTCTGAAGATGGCCGCATTGGCGCCCGGCTTTCCGGCGATCGTGAGCGACTCGGATATCCGCTTGGCGGGCTTCTTTGCGGGACGCCACGCCCGGGAATCGGCAGCTTCAACGCCGGGGCCAGCGCTGGCTACGACAACTCCGCTCGGAGTCAGCTTTGTCAATGTCGCTCGATCCGCCGGCATCACGCACCAGACGATCTTCGGCGGCGAGGACAAGAACACGTATTTGCTCGAGACCACGGGCTGCGGCATCGCCTTCTTCGATTACGATAACGACGGATGGCTGGACATCTTTTGCGTCAACGGCTCGCGGCTGGGAGGTTTCCCCGCAGGCCAGGAGCCGACGAACCACCTCTACAAGAACAATCGCGACGGCACATTCACGGACGTGACCGCCCACGCCGGACTCGCGCACTCCGGCTGGGGTCAGGGCGTCTGCATCGGCGACTACGACAACGACGGCTTCGAGGACCTGTTCGTCTCGGCCTGGGGCAGGAACCTGCTTTACCACAACAACGGCGACGGCACGTTCGCCGACGTTTCCGAGAGAGCGGGCGTCGCCGGAACGCGCACGCGCTGGGGCACCGGCTGCGCCTTTGTCGACTACGACCGCGACGGCCGCCTCGACCTCTTCGTCGCCAACTACGTCGATATCGGCGACCTCAAAGCGTGGCCGCTGCCCCAATCGGGGCCGTGTCTGTTCAAGGGCGTGGTCGTCGCCTGCGGTCCTCCGGGACTCGCGGGCGGCAAGAACATTCTCTATCACAACAACGGCGACGGCACGTTTACGGACGTCTCCGATAAGGCGGGCATCACGCACGCGAACGGCACCTACGGGCTCGGCGTGTTGACCGGGGATTTCGACAACGACGGCTGGCCCGACATCTACGTGGCCAACGACTCGCAGCCCAGCGCGCTCTACCATAACAACCACGACGGCACGTTCACTGACATTGGCATCACCGCCGGCTGCGCCTACAGCCAGGACGGCAAGCCGCAGGCCGGCATGGGCGCGACGGCAGGCGACTACGATTGCGACGGCTGGCTGGACATTTTCAAGACCAACTTTTCCGAGGACACGTGCTCGCTCTATCGCAACACTGGCAACGCCGTCTTTGACGACGTCACTTTTCCCGCCGGACTAGGCTTGAACACGCGCTACTTGAGCTGGGGCTGCGGCTTCTTCGACCTCGACAACGACGGCTGGGCCGACCTTTTTGTCGCCAGCGGACACATCTACCCCGAGATCAAAAAGCTGAACCTCGACATCCGCTATCAGGAGCCCAAGACGGTCTATCGCAACCTGGGCAACGGCCGGTTCCAGGAAGTCTCGAAAGAACTGGGCGAGGCGATCCTCGAGCCCATCTCGGCGCGTGGCTGCGCCTTCGGCGATTTCGACAACGACGGAGACGTCGACATCGTCGTGAACCCGGTCAACGCCGTTCCGCAACTGCTGCGCTGTGATTCGACGCTGCATCATCATTGGCTGAAGGTGCGCACCCTCGGTGTGCAGTCGAACCGCAGCGGCATCGGCGCGCGCGTCAAGTGCGTCACGGGCCAGCACCAGCAGATCGACGAGGTGCGCAGTGGAGGCAGCTATGCATCGCAGAACGATCTGCGCGTACACTTCGGCCTCGGGCCGGCCACCAAAGCGGACCGCCTCGAGATTCGCTGGCCGAGCGGCCACGTCAACACGCTGCTGAACGTCGCGGCAGACCAGGTGGTGTACGTCGAAGAGGGCAAGGGCATTGTTAAGGGAAAGTAGGTCACGAGCGCGGCTCGCCATGATGCCTGGGGCAGAGAAGAACGCCTACTCCATGCAGCCCGTACTGCGATCGCGACGTTTCGGTTTCTTCGTCACCCTCTGCTGCTTTCTCGCCTGCGGCTTCGCCTCACCACTCGAGGCTGGCCCGTTGCCGGTGAACTCGTCTCCGACAAGTCAGGTCGAGACCCTCCTTGCACAGGATCGCCCAAGCAGCCAGAGTGGTCAGGATGGATTCACTCCCCGCCCGCGCGGACACTACTCTGCTGGACTCGCCGCGCTCGCCAAGCACGACCTGCCCACGGCGGTGCAAGAGTTGCGGCTGGCCGTCGAATACGCCCCTAAATCTCCTGCAGTCCACAACTCACTGGGCCTGGCGTTCGAAGAGAGCCGCCAGATTGACGCTGCCGTGGTCGAGTATCGCAAAGCGATCGCGCTGAAGCCCGACTTTGCTGAGGCGTATCTCAACATGGGCCGGGCGCTCGAGCAGCGCAATGACCTGGACGGCGCGATAAGCTTCTATCAGGGCGCGCTGCGTTTGCGTCCCGATTGGGCCGAGGCGCATGACGCGCTCGGCGTGGTCCTCGGACATCGCGGGAATCTGCTGGGCGCCCAAAGCGAGTTTCGCGCGGCACTGAAAGCAAAGCCCGAACTCGCCAGCGCGCACTTTCACCTGGGCGCCGCCGACTGGTTCCTGCGCGACTACGCGGGCGCGCGCGCCGAGCTCAACCAGGCTGTCCGCCTCGATCCTGGCCACGCCGAAACACTCTACTATCTCGGGTTGGTCGAACAGCAGCAGGGCCACCCCGACCAGGCTATCGCTGACTGGGAAGCGGCGCTGAAGGCAGAACCACACTCTGCCCACTCCCCTTCGTCCGCCAAGATTCACAACGCGCTGGGCCTCGCGCTCCAGCATCAGGGGTATCTGGCGGACGCCGCCGCCGAGTTCCGCCAGGCCGTCGAGGCGCAGCCGGCGAATGCCGACGCGCACAACAACCTGGGCCTCGTGCTACTCGCACAGGGCGACGGCGACGGCGCGATTCAGGAATTCCAGAGCGCCGTGAAGATCGACCCGAAGTCCACTTCCGCGCACAACAATCTGGGGCTCGCGCTGCTCGAGAAGGCTCGTTGGGAAGACGCGATTGCGGAATACCAGAACCTGATCCAGCTCGCGCCGGATGACGCAGAAGCCTATTACAACCTCGGCGTGGCGCTCAAACAAAAGCAGGATTTCGACGGCGCGATTGGAGCGCTGAAGAAGGCGGTGGAACTCGACCCCACGCTACCGGAAGCGCACTACACGCGGGGCGTCATCCTCTGGCAGGAGGGAAAACTCGATGAGGCGGCCGCAGCCTTCCGGGCGGCAATCAAGATCAAGCCCGACTACCAACAGGCTCACTACATCCTCGGCTCGGTGCTGCGGCAGAAGGGTGAGCTCCCGGCGGCGCTTGCCGAGCTCAAGACGGCGTTGCAGCTCGATCCCCAGGATGCGGGTGCGCATCAGGCGCTCGGCATGGTCCTCAAGCAGCAGGGCGATAATGAGCGAGCCGGCCAGGAATTCAAGACGGCCGAGACGCTGAACCAGGAGCGAATGAACGTCCAGGCCGCGACCCTCGCCACTAATACCGGTGCACAGCAAGTGCGCCAGGGCGACCTGGAGGGCGGCATCCGGCAATTCCGCGCCGCCTTGAAGCTCGCCCCCAACTTCGCTCCCGCGCACTACCAGCTCGGCCTGGCCCTGCGCCAGAAAGGCGACTTGGCCGAGTCCTCCGCCGAATTTGCCAAGGCCGAGCAGCTCGATTCCCACCTCAAGCCGCCCCGCGCCAAGCCCTAAGGGGGGTAGTGTCCCAGGACACTACCTAAGCGGTGAGGATTGAACCGGCCGCGGAACATCGCTAACATGTGACCCTCATTGTCGCCGTTGAAACTGTGCGACATTGATTCCCGGCATGAAGCAGCGTTGGATTCTTCGAGTCCGCGGATATTCGCTCGCTCTCGGCGTGCTCTGCGCCCTCGGCGCCTGCGAAGCGATAGCCCAGATTCCGCCGCCGGCCGGCTTGCCGAAGTTCGTCTTGTCGAAGAGCGGCCTCGAGCTCATGCGGCGAACTCAGGCCGGATCGTTCTTCGACGTAGTGGGCCGCAAGTCGGCGATCTTCGGATACGAGAACCGGCCGCTCGAAGCTTGGGTGTATCCCCTGAAAATCCTCAATGACTTCAACCTGGCGTTCCGCCTCGAGGGGTATCCGCTGGACATTCCCGGCCGCGAGGTTCAGGTCAGCATTACCGCGCGCCCCGAGGCGACCGTCTTCACCTACTCCCACGCGGCGTTCACTGTACGCCAGATCATCTTCGCTCCGATCGAAGAGCCTGGCATCGTGATGCTCCTCGGCGTCCAGTCCGTCTTGCCCATGACGATTACGGGCTCGTTTCGGCCGCAGCTCAAGCTCGAATGGCCGGCCGGTCTGATGACGCCCAACGTGGACTGGGATGAGCGTGAGCACGCCTACTTTCTCACCGAGGAGACCCGCCGCTTCGTTGGGATGATCGGCTCGCCCGCCGCTGAGGACATTGCGCTGATGCCCTATCAGGAAGAGCCGCGCGACGTGCCAGTTCGATTCGTGGTCAAAGCGCCACTCGAAACTGCGAAGACCGAATTCATTCCTATCATCATCGCTGGGAGCGTCAACGGACGGAATCAAGCAAAGGCAACTTATGAGAAGCTGCTTCACCGGGCGCAACAGCTCTACGAAAACAACGTGCGCTATTACGAGCGCCTGCAGAACGAGACCGTCAACGTCGTCACTCCGGACGAACGACTCAACACGGCGTTCGCGTGGGCCAAAGTCGGCGTCGACAAGGGCATTGCCACCAATCCCTTCCTCGGCACGGGCGTTCTTGCCGGGTTCCGCACGTCGGGGGACAGCGAGCGGCCTGGCTTTGCCTGGTTCTTCGGACGCGACGCGCTCTGGACCTCGCTCGCGATCACTTCGTACGGCGATTTTGCGGCGACGCGCGAGGCGCTCGATTTCCTGAAAAAGTTCCAGCGCGCCGACGGCAAGATTCCTCACGAGATCTCACAGAGCGCCTCGCTTGTTCACTGGTTCACCGACTATCCCTATCCCTGGGCCAGCGCTGACGCGACTCCGCTGTACGTTATCGCCCACGCCGACTACTGGCGCGCCTCCGGTGATCTTGATTTCATCCGCGCCAACTGGGAATCGATCGTCCGCGCTTACCGCTTCAGCGCCGCCACTGATCGCGACGGTAACGGACTGATCGAGAACACGAATGTCGGTCACGGCTGGGTGGAAGGCGGCGCGCTCTATCCTGCGCATGAGGAGATCTATCTCGAGGGCCTGTGGATCGAAGCCTCGCTCGGTATCGTCGAGCTGGCCGAGCAGATGAAGGACTCGACGCTGGCCGCGGAGGCGCGCACTAACGCGGAACGCACGCGCTCCGCGGTCGAGAAGACCTACTGGCTGCCGGATCGCGGGTTCTACGCTTTCGCGACTGCCCTGCCCCGCTCGACTCCTGCTGTCGCGGAGCCCGGGCCAAATCGCGCCGCCCGCCAGGCGCGCCTCAATGAACTCAGCAAGGCGCATCTGATTGACGAGGATACTGTCTTGCCGGCCGTCCCGCTCTGGTGGCACGAACTCGAGGACGGCCGTGCGCAATCCGAGATCGATCATTTCGGCGACGCCCACCTGGCCACAGATTGGGGCCTCCGAATTATTTCTGACAAGAGCCTTCTCTACGACCCGCTCGCCTACCACTACGGTTCGGTGTGGCCGCTCTTCACCGGTTGGGCGGGCGTCGCGGCTTACACTTACAGCCGTCCACACGTGGGCTTTCAGGCGTTGATGGCCAATGCTTCGCTCACCTTTGCGAACGCGCTGGGTTACGTCACCGAGTTGCTCTCCGGAGATTTCGACGCGCCGTTCGGGCGCTCGTCGCATCATCAGGTATGGTCGGAAGCCATGGTCGCCGCGGCCACCCTGCGAGGCTTGCTGGGTCTCGAAGTCTCGGACGGGGGCAGGACGCTCCGTTTCGCGCCGCAATTGCCAGCCGACTGGGATCGCGTGTCGGTCTCGAACGTCCGAGCGGGCGGCGCGCGTTATGACCTGGCGCTCACGCGCATGCGTTTCTCCTCAGATGGCCTAGTCAAGGAGCATATCTCCGTCGTACGGCGCGAAGACGGAGAGACGGGCGCGGACAGCGGCGGTAGGCTGAACCGGTTGATCATCACACCCGCATGGCCGCTCGACGCGAAGATCAAGTCGGTCACGGTCAACGGTCGCGCCGCGAAGTTCGATCTGATCCGTGCGGGCGACGCCGAGCAGGTGCAGGTCGTGATCGAAAACCCGGTTGCGAAGACTGAGGTCGCGCTGACCGGCACGGGAGGAACGGATGTCTACGTTGACCCTGAGGCGCTTCAACCGGGCGCGACGAGTGAAGGTGTGCGGATCCTCCACTCCCGTGCGGACGACAGCGCGCTGCGTTTGACACTGGAAGGCCTTGGCGGGCGGGAATATGTTTTGTCGATAAGGAGCGGGCGACGGATTGGCGAGCCCGCGGGCGGCAGGCTGCGCCGAGCTGTCGGTCAAGACCCGCAGTTGCGGGTTACCTTCAACGGACCGATCGGTGTTTACGTCCGGCAAGAATTGACGATTCCGCTGAGCGACCAGGAGAAGTGATGCGATGCTGACTCTGAGGCAAATACGCGCTCTAGCCACGGCGGCTCTACTCGGCCTCTCGCTGGTGTCGCCGGCGGCGGGGGCGCATCGCGCGAACGCCCTCGCTAGGCCTCGGGCATCGGCAGCACAGTCCGCGCAGCCTGCGCATCAATCACGGGACCTCCACGACATTCTCGAGTACATCTCCACCGGATGGACTTCCCTCACTCGCTCGATGACGGACTGCAAAAGCGTGGTCGATCCCAAAGCGCCCGAGAAGTCCGTGCTGTATCTCCCCGCTAACTTTCCAGTTCCGGAAGCTGTAGAACAGATGCGAAGAAGCTGCTCGGTGCGCGTCGAGCACTTGCCGAGGACTATTGAAAAGCTAGGGCAGATTGACGCCAGCAGCATTCTCCTTCCCGGATTGCTCTACCTCGAAAACCCATACGTCGTGCCGGGCGGGCGATTCAACGAAATGTACGGATGGGACAGTTACTTCATCATCCGCGGACTGCTGCGCGCGGGTAAGGTTGAACTGGCGCGCGGCATGGTGGAAAACTTCTTCTTCGAGCTCGACCATTATGGCGGAGTCCTGAACGCCAACCGCACCTACTATCTGACACGTTCGCAGCCGCCCTTTCTTACCTCGATGATCCTCGCCGTTTACGAAGCTGAGAAAGCTTCAGGGCAGGATGAGCGAGCTGCCCTGGCCTGGCTGGCCAGGGCGTACCCCTACGCGGTCAAAGACTACAATTTGTGGATTCACGACCCACACTTGGCGGGCAACACCGGGCTTGCGCGCTACTACGATTTTGGCGATGGTCCAGTGCCCGAAATGGCCGACGATCCTGGTTTCTACCGACGGGTGGCGAGTTATCTGCTGGCCCATCCTGATGCCCGATGGAATTATCTGACACCGCCCGCGGCTGGACAGCCAATGTCGACCTTGATGGGACCTGTCTTCTCTCTCAACATGTGTGACGACGAATCCAATCATTGCGACCCGGTCGAGAAGCTCGGCCTTTCGCCCGACTACTACAAGGGCGACCGCAGCATGCGCGAGTCGGGGTTCGATGTCGCCTTCCGTTTCGGGCCCTACAGCGGGAGTACGCATCACTATGCGCCGGTTTGCCTGAACAGTTTGCTGTACAAGGTGGAAAAGGACCTCGAGCGGATTAGCGCGGTGCTCGGCCGCAATCAGGAATTGAAGGAGTGGAGCGAACGAGCCGTCAAGCGCCGTGCGCTCGTCAATAAGTACTTCTGGAACGGCGAGCGAGGCCTTTACTTCGATTACGACTTCGAGCACGGCACACAGTCTTCGTACGTCTTCATCACTACGTTCTATCCGTTGTGGGTGGGGGCGGCCTCTGCGGAACAGGCCCGGGCGGTGGAGAAAAATATCAAGCTCTTCGAGCAGCCCGGTGGCGTGGCGATGAGCCAGACGGAAAGCAAGGGGCAGTGGGACTACCCGTATGGCTGGGCACCGACTCAAATCATCGCCGTCGAGGGACTGCGCCGCTATGAATACAACGATGACGCGAATCGCATTGCGTACAATTTCCTCGCGATGATCCTCGATAACTTTCGCCGCGATGGGACAATCCGCGAAAAGTACAACGTGGTCACACGCTCATCAGAAACCGCGGTCGAGGCGGGCTACCATCAGAACGTCATCGGATTCGGATGGACCAACGCGGTCTTTCTCGAGTTTCTGCACGCTCTGCCGGAAGCGCTGGCGGCGCGCCTCGGCGCCCAGTAGAGAAGGGGCACTCGTCTTTACGAAGCGCGCGGCGGAAATCGCTCCGTTCTGAGTAAACCCTGCCCCTCCTTGACCCACACCACCTGGTTGGTCTCGACATCTTTCAGCCGATCCACCAGGCCGCTCGGCCAGTGAATCTCTACCCGGTCCGCTTTGGCGGCCGAACCCATACCAAAATGAAGCCGCAGATCGTTCTGGGAGATGTAGCTGCCGCCGCTGCGGACCTCGTCGATCTGGACGTGCTCGCCGGTCACCACTTTGACACGCGCTCCGAGACCGGTGCGGTTGGAGCGTGTTCCGACCGTCTTGACTTTGAGCCATCGGTTCTTGCCATCGACGTTGTTGCGGAGCAGAGTCGGCGAATCGTTGACGTTGTTGATCACGATGTCGACGTCGCCGTCGTTGTCGAAGTCCCCGAACGCCACGCCTCGCGATGAGCGCAGCACAGCAACGCCCGAGCCGGCGCGGTCTGACACGTCTTCGAAGCGGCCGTCGCGCAGGTTGCGATAGACGACCTTGGGCTCCCTGTAGGGCACGTTGACGCCGGCTCGTTCCACTTCGGGATAGACGTGCCCGTGAGCCGCGAAAACATCAAGCCAGCCGTCGTTATCGAGGTCTGCGAAGCCGCAGCCCCAGCCCAGGTAACGCGTGTTGAATCCCAGTCCCGCCGCAAAGGTGGCGTCAGTGAAAGTGCCGTCGCCGTTGTTGCGGTACAGACTGCAGGTGTCGTCCGAGAAATTGGTCTTATAGATGTCCAGCCAGCCGTCGCAATTGTAGTCGCCCGCGGCGGCACCCATTCCCGCCTGCTCGCGGCCGTCTGCGTTGAAGGCGCAGCCGGCGGGAATGGCGATGTCCGTGAAGGTTCCATCGTGATTGTTGTGATAGAGGATGCTGGGCGTGGAATCGCAAGCCACGTAGATGTCCGGCCAGCCGTCGTTGTCAAAATCCCCGCTCAAGGCGGTGAAGGCGTAGTAGCCCGGAGTCTTCCGAATCCCGGATTTCTCGGCGACATCCGTGAAGGTTCCGTCGCCGTTGTTGTGATAGAGCAGGTTGCTGGAAGCGGGGAGTCCGCGCGGACCACACATGACCGGGACTCCTTTCCAGAAGCAGTATTTGCCGGAGCCTGCCGTGGGCGTGTGCGCGAGATCGAGATCAACGTAATTGGCCACAAAGAGGTCAAGGTGGCCGTCTTTGTCGTAATCCACAAAACAACATCCGTTGTTCCAGCGAGGGCGCGGGCCGTGTTGAGTGAGGCAGGCCTTCTCCGTCACGTCAGTGAAGGTGCCATCACCGTTGTTGTGATAAAGGGCGTTCTGACCCCAGTAGGTGACGAAGAGGTCGTCCCAGCCGTCGTTGTCGTAATCTCCGATGCAGACTCCTTGACCCCAACCGGTGCGCGTCAACCCCGCCTTCGCAGTCACATCGGTGAATGTCCCATCGCGATTGTTATGGTACAAATGGCACCTCGGCGATTTGCCGTGGGGAAAGCCTTCCAGCGTCGTAGCGCTGACCTGGAAGATGTCGGGCCAGCCATCCTGGTCGTAATCAAAGAAAGCGATGCCGCAGCCTGTGGTCTCGACGATCCAGCGCTTGGTGTCAGGATCGCCCGAAACGCAGACGGACTTCAGGCCTGCCGGCGCGGCAACGTCGATCAGCTTTACATTGAAGGGAGAACCTGACGCGATGGGCGAGTTGAAGGACGGGCCGGTCCCGGCGAGAGGGCGCCCGCCTGGGGAATCAGCCAGAGCAAGGTTCCGGGGCCAAAGGCCGCGACGCTCGGGCGCTGCACTGAAGCCGATCGCTGCTCCCATCGTCTTGAGTAATTGGCGCCTTGTCATCTCTTCCTCGTCGGTCGCGGTCAGACGGCCATCGGTATGGCACCGTAGAGGAACCGCTCCTCGACACGCTCGGCTGACTCCAGTCCTTCCCCGACATCATACACTCCAAGCCACAGAACCTCAGCGGGAATGGTGTGCCGGAACGCCGCGCTCTGCCGCGACAATGCTGGTCTCAAGTCCGTACTGGGTCACTTGCAGCGGCCCAGGATTTTGCTTGACAGGACAATCACGAATCATGCATCCTATGCCGCGTCGGGATTGGGTAGTCTCCTTCAAATCAGCTCGGCCGGTTGCTACAGGGGGCCAGGCTCGAGCCTTTTTCGACTATAACACTGAGGGTTTTGGGGGCTCGGCCTCGCGGAATTGACAGGTGTTCTATCCTCACCGCGGTGCTGCCGAAACCCAGGTTAAGCTTTCGCAGAGTCGAGGTGGGGTGTTTCCATCTCAGAGTAAACCAAGAACGATGAGCGTCGGGTAACATTTTTAGGAGGGAGCGCAGAGCCATGTGTAGAAGAGGACTAGTGGTCATTGGACTGCTTCTTATGGCGCTGGCTTACCCCGCCGGCAGATTACTCGGCCAGGCGGTGTACGGCAGCATCATCGGAACCGTAACGGACTCTAGCGGCGCCGCTGTTCCGAACGCCAAGGTGACGATCACCGACGTCAACAAAGGCGTGAGTTATAACACGACCACCAATGAGTCTGGGTACTACGAACAGCAACACCTGATCGTCGGTGTCTACGACGTCAAGGTCGAGGCGCAGGGTTTTGAGGCGTCCCTGCAGAAGAACGTGCAGGTGAACGTCGATGCAAGCGTCCAGGTGAACGTCACCCTGCAACTGGGCCAGGTGACCCAAACGGTCGAGGTAACGGCCGCGGTACCCCTGCTCAAGACCGAAAAAACCGACGTGGCTACCTCATTCAGCACCAAACAAGTTGAAGACCTGCCTATTTTCAACCGTAATTTCACTGCCTTCGAACTGTTGACTCCGGGCACTCAGCGGCTCGGATGGCAGCACGCCGCCAGCGAGAACCCGCAGGGCGCCATTCAAATCATGGTGAACGGGCAGCATTTCAGCGGCACTTCCTACCAGCTCGATGGCACCGATAATCAGGACCCGATCCTGGGGATCATCGTCATTAACCCGAATCTGGATTCGGTCACCGAAGCCAAGATGACGACCCAAGACTACGACGCCGAGTTCGGTGAGGCCACTGCCGGCGTGGTGACCAGTCAGACCAAGTCCGGAACCAACCAGTGGCACGGTGACGGCTTCGAGTTCAATCGCACCAACGCGACCAGCGCGCGCGAGCCCTTCACGCAGTGCGGCGCCGCGTGCGGCGGTGTGGCTGACGTTCCGCATAGCGTCTGGAACCAGTTCGGTGGATCGCTGGGCGGACCTATCAAGAAAGATAAAGCCTTTATTTTCGGCGACTTTCAGGGTACACGACGCGCGCTCGGGGGCTCAGGACAAACCTGGGTACCGACGATGGCCGAGCGGGCCGGAGATATGAGTACCATAGCCGGCAGCAGTCACAACATCTATAACCCGTTCGACGCCAACGGCAACATCATACCCTGTACCGCCGCGAACTGCCCGCGCCAGCAATTCCCAGGGAACGTGATTCCCGCCGGCGACCTGCAGACGCCGGCTGCGTTGGCGGCGGCCAAGATGCTGGCGAATATTCCGATGCCCAACTCCAACCCGAGCGATCCTCTCGCCAACAACTATTTTGCCTCGGGCAGTCAGACATTCAACAGCGACGGCTACGACGTCCGGGGCGACTACTATGCCAGCGAGAAACTGCACATGCTCGGCCGCTATAGCTTCCAGCGGTTTTCCCGCCAAGGCCCCGGGCTTTTCGGTACCGAGGTCGGCGGCCCGGCATTCAATGTCGACCCCAGCGTGGGCGGCTTCGCCGGAGCCTCCAGCGTCCGCAATCAAAGCATCGCCTACGGCTTTGACTACACTGTCAATCCAACCTGGCTTACCGACTTCCGGTTTGGGTTTATGCGCTACCGCGTGTTTGTGAACCCGAACGGTCTCGGCACCAGCCCCGCCAAGGATGCGGGTATCCCTGGCCTCAACCTCGACAACTACTACACCTCCGGCATGCCGCACTTCCAGCTTCAGAACGTTCAGGGAAGCCAGAACCTCGACTGGGGCTACAGCCTAGGCGCCAACCAGTGCAACTGCCCGCTCAATGAGCAGGAGCAGCAATTCCAGTTTGTGAACAATTGGACGAATATCCGGGGCAATCACACCCTCAAGTTCGGCGCCGACATCCGCTACGCCATGAACCTGCGCGTCCCTAGCGACAGTCATCGTTCGGGCGAGATCTATTTCAGCAACAACTTCACGGAAGGCCCGAACGGCGCGGGACTGGGACTGGCAACCTATCTGCTTGGCGACGTTACCTCCTTCTCGCGCTACGTCAGCAATGTAACCACGGCCGCCGAACGGCAGAAGCGCTTCTTCTTCTACGGCCAGGACACCTATCGCGTCACTCCCAAGCTTACAGTGAACTATGGGATGCGCTGGGAGATTTACTTCCCGCAAACCGTCAACGGCTCCGGCAAAGGTGGTTGGGTGCAAGCCGACACCGGCGAGGTCTGGGTGGCGGGCGCCAAAGGCATCGGGCTCAACGGGAACGTGGGGAACAGTTTTACGAACTTCGCTCCGCGCCTCGGGGTTGCCTACCAGATCAAGCCTACGACCGTGCTACGCATGGGATATGGGCGTTCGTTTGACATCGGCACGTTCGGATCCATCTTCGGCCACACCGTGACCCAGAACGTCCCCGTTCTGGCCAACCAGAATCTGAACGCGCCTGCCAACTACTCCGACGCTTTTACGCTGGCAGAAGGCCCCACCCCCCTTGATCCCAGCACCATCCTGCAAAACAACTGTAACGCCATCACTCTGACGACGGCCACTACAGTCAACGGCACTCAGTGCCTCGGTGCCACCGGTCAACCGCTCCTTCCAGATGGTATCAGCCCGCACATTCACCCCAAGAACATGCGCCTGCTGACAGTGGACGCTTGGAACGTGAGCTTGCAGCACGCTTTCTCGAACAGCCTGTCCGCCGAGGTTGCGTACGTCGCGAACAAGGGCACTCACGAGTTCGCGGGCGACGGACCCAACTACGACAGCAACACCGCCACCATCGTCGGATTCGCCCAGGGCTTATCAACTAACGCGCGCAAGCCGTACTACTCGCGCTTCGGCTGGACGCAGGGCTTAAACTACTACGGCAATGACGCCAGCAACAACTACGAGTCGTTGCAAGCCAAGTTGGACAAACGCTTCGCCCAGGGATACCAGGTATCAGCCACTTACACCTTCGCGCACGCCAACCAGTATGACGGTAATGGCTACTTCATCTACGATGCCGCTACCACTTACGGACCCTCGGATTTCCAACGGCACCACGTGCTGACGATCACCAACGTGATCACGCTGCCGTTCGGCAAGGGTCAGAAGTACATGAGCAATGCCTCGCGACTAGCTGACTTGGCGTTTGGAGGATGGCAGTTCAACGGCTCCTGGACCGCCATGAGTGGTTCGCCCTTCACTCCCGGCTACGCGAACGCCGGCCAGGATCGTGATACCGGAGAGGGCTATCCGATTCTGAAAGGAAGTGTCGGCGCCGGTACGCGCTCCGGAAATCCTGCGATTGCCGGCTACTGGTACCAGATTGCCACGCACACGCTCGCGCCTAGCACTCCGGGCGGCACATGCCCCTCCGACCCCGGCTGCACGAGTGGTCCTTGGATTCGTCCGGCAGTCGGCACGTTCGGCAACGCGGGCGTCGACTCGCTATGGGGTCCGCGCTTCTTTAATGCTGATCTCTCGCTCTTCAAGAACTTCCATATCAGCGAAAAGATCACGGCTCAGCTTCGCGCGGAATCCTACAACAGCTTTAACCACGTCAACTTGGCTAATCCGGATAGTTGCGTCGACTGCGGAACTGCCGGCAGGATCACGGATATCCTGGGGAACGCCAACATGCGGGAATGGCAGTTCGGGCTGCGCATCGAGTTCTAAGAACTGCCGCCAGTGCCTTTCCGACCTCGAGGAGCTCGCATTCGCGGGCTCCTCGTTTTTATATACCCACCTGATCCGAGGCCCCTCAGCCGGAGCTTTATCAGAGATGCTGTGTGCCCGGGGGGCATCCGGACTGCCTTCGGCTAATGGACGGGTGACACCAGCCGGCGGTGGTAGACTGAAGGTCACGCGCATCTCACGAGACCAGGGATGATAGCTGTGATCGCATGAAACCGATCCATTGGCTGGTCGCCACGGCTGTTCTTACGTCTACGGCCTTACCCGTCTTCGGTCGTGCGGGTGTCACTACAGGCGACGCTCAGCGAGGGCAGACCCTGACGTTCAACAAGGACGTCGCACCGATTATCTTCAAACACTGCTCGTCCTGCCATCGTCCCGGACAAGTCGCGCCTTTTCCCCTTTTGAACTACGCCGACGTCCGCCAACGAGCTGGAGTCATCGGCAAGGCCGTTGAGGATCGTGTCATGCCCCCGTGGAAGCCGGAGCCGGGCTACGGAAACTTTGTCGGAAGCCGCCGGCTTAGCGACGACGAGATCCGCACCGTCAAACGCTGGATTGAGCAGGGTCTGGTGGAAGGTGACCCCAAGGACTTAACACCCGCCCCACATTTCAGCAACGCCTGGTCCCTCGGTGAGCCGGACCTGGTCGTCAAGTTACCCGAGCCTTTTACGGTGCCCGCGGGCAATGACGTGTACCGGTGCTTCGTCCTTCCGCTCGGCCTCAGCGAAGACAAATACATCTCGGCTTACGAATTTCGTCCCGGGAACCGCCGCGTGGTGCATCATGCCATCATCGTGGAGGACACGTACGGAGCGGCACAGAGAGTGTTGGGAACTTCTCCATCAGGCTATTCATGTTTCGGAGGATTCGGGTTTCCCGTTCCGGGATACCTTGGCTTCTGGACGCCTGGCGCCGTGCCCCGACCGTGGCCGGAAGGCATCGGGAAGGGCCTGAGAAAAGGGTCGGGCCTGGTGGTCCAAGTCCACTTTCACCCGGCCAACCAGCCGGCGACGGTGCAGTTCGAGATCGGTCTGTATTGCTCGAAGCGGCGGCCCGAACGTATTCCATTCGACATTCCCGTCGGTACGATGGATCTCGACATTCCTCCCGGAGCCTCGAATTACACGGTCAAGTCGTACGCCTATATCGCCGAAGACGTCGACGCCATCGGCATTATTCCGCACGCCCATTTTCTGGGCAAGGAAGTGAAGGCTACAGCCACCTTGCCCGATGGCCAAGTGGTTCCGCTGATCTGGATTCGTCATTGGGACTTCAACTGGCAGGAACAGTATCGCTACGTCTCGCCGGTCCGCTTATCCAAAGGAACGCGAATCGACGTCCAATGGACGTACGACAATTCGTCCGGCAATCCCCGTAATCCGAATCACCCACCGAAACGAGTCACCTGGGGTGAGGGCACCACGGATGAAATGTCGGAACTCCACCTCGAGGTTGTGTCCGCAGAGCCCGCGCCTCCCCACAGTCGATGAGGGGCAACGGAAGCGGCGCCGTTTTTCCAGGCGGACAGAGCAGAGGTTGAGAGAAGTGCAAAACTCGTTGTACAATAACGCCTTAACTCCGACGTGCCGAAGTGGCGGAATTGGCAGACGCGCTACATTCAGGGTGTGATTTTCGGCGCCTGCACGCTGCTGCACCAGAACGCAGCACTGCGAAATCGCCAGTGTTCATGCGGGTTCGGCCGAAGTTGCCCTTCGCACCCTCGCGCACGATAGCGCACCAGGAAACCAAACGAACTGACACCAGAACTGACACCAGATTTCCGTGCTAAATGACCTTAAGGGAAGGGCCAATGAGGTGCTGCGACGTGCGTAGGATTCGGTCCTGGCGGGCTGGCGGGGCATTTCCACATGAGAATTATCCCGAGCGCGGGGTGGCTGGGAAACCTGGCCGCGCTCGAAACCTTTCAGGGCGCTCTCGATGCGGAGCTTCTGTGGGCCTCTCCCTGAGGCGAGTTGATTGCCAGAACCTTCGCTGGCCCGTTTGCGGTTCGAAGCTTGTTCGTGTTCTCGTGCTTCGGGAAACGCTAGTCGCAAGATCCTGCTGGATTTCGGCTGAATCTTCGCTGTTTCCAGACCTGGCGGACAACCAGCGCAAAGTCAACATGACGGTCTGAGTCCGACAACGGTAGAGGGTCTCGGAGCCGGAGGAAGTAGGGATATATCAGCCTTGCGCGAAGGGCGATGTCATACGCTGGCGTTTCGACCAGACCAGCAGCTTCTGTGAGCTGTACAACGGCTGTGACCTGGGACGATCCGACCGGGCGGCCAGTTAACAGATTGCGAAGCCCCTTCAGGCTGATTTTCTCTTTCGCTCGCGACACACATAAGGGACTGTCGCTAAAGCAAACGAGCGCGTAATGTGTCGTCTTTGGTGCGAGAGGGTCATACCTACTGGTCACCAACGAACAGCCAGGCAGCGAAAATGAGTCCCCTTCGAGGGTTTCAGCGGTAGTCCAAGCGACCACTGCTGGCGGTGCTACATCCTCTGGGCGGGGGGCCGACTTTATCGGACTGAAGAATGCTTCAGGGGTCTGAGTGCGATGCAGGAGTTCCCTCATTGAAGGCCCAATCGCATTTCCAATGCCCCAAAGGAACATGCCATCGTTCGCGAGGCGCTCTTGCTCTTTCCGGTTGACAATCTGATCGATAAATTGGCCTGCTTCGGTGCCGAAGCGACTCCAACAAAAGCACTCTGGCAGGTTCACCGTTTGCCCTTTCTTGACCGCCCGAGTATGCAGTATCATTCACTTTTATGCAAGATGAATCTGTCCAACTTCGGGAGTTTATGGCTAAACGGGGCCTCAATCAGGTACAATTGGCCAGGCAAGCTAACGTAAGCCAATCAACAGTTTCACGGGCACTGAGAAGGACCCCCAAACACTACGGCCGAGCCCGCCACAATTTATTCACTTATGCGAGAATTACCGAACCGCCCGTGGGTCGTTCGGACAAGGAAAGAAGTGGTATAAAGCAAGTGCTCGCGGCGTTCAATCGAATCTGGGATGGTTCGGACGCCCATGCAGCTGCCGTTGCAAGCGTGATCGATGCTTTAGAGGGTCTGCGCCCCGTGGTGACTCCGGGGGGAGGAGGGCAGCTTGAAGGACAACTCGGATCGACTCAGGCGACGCCTAAGAAAAGTCGGCCTGAGTGAGTCCGCAATTGAAGCAGCGTGGCCCGCGTGGTGGAGCGATGCCGCCGATGCGTCCGCCTCCGCGCAGACAGAGCTACGGTTCTCCCTCGCTCGCAAGCTCGGGCTCGACCCACATTCACTGCTCGACGATGAGGAGGAGCCGCGCTTCATTTGGACGGACGAGGCGCGATTCAAACACCTCTCCGGTGAGGGGCCGCAAGAGCTGGCCGCAATCACGTCGTTCGGAACGGCCTTGGGCAGATATCTCATCGCCGCCACGACTGGTTCGACCCTTGGCACCGACTGGAGCTCAACCGGCTTACGCATTGCGATCCTCCGTAATCAACCCTACGTTCGGCTACTGGACTTACTTGCTGTGTGCTGGTCTTTAGGTATCCCGACGATCCATTTGCGGATCTTCCCAAGCGAACGAAAGCGAATGTCCGCAATGGCAGTGCGCATCGGTGAACGGAACGCGATCATGCTGGGAAAGGATTCAATGTACCCGCCCCATGTCGCGTTCTACCTCGCACATGAGCTTGCACACATTGGACTCGGGCACCTGTCACGGGAGCCAGTTGTGGTGGACCTCGATGATGTAGAGCTTGCCGTACCTGACGGCGACCCAGAGGAGGTCGCCGCGGATCGATTTGCTCTGGAACTCCTCACGGGATTGCCCGAACCCAAGGTGCTGCCTTGGTCAGCGTACAATGCACCAGAGCTCGCTCGTGTTGCAATCGAAGCATCGTCACGGCTCGCGATTGAACCAGGCACGTTGGCACTCTGTTTTGGCTATTCAACTCAAGACTGGGCGACGGCAAACGCAGCACTGCAACGAATCTATGCAAAGCCCCAGCCAGTCTGGGCCGAAGTCAACAAACTTGCGTTGAGTCAGCTCGCTCTGGATCTCATCCCCGATGACGCCAGGGCCTATCTCAAGACTGTACTAGGAGAGGTCGGTGCGGCATGAAAGCCGTCATCGATAACGACATCCTTCTCAAGGGAGCCTGCTACGGACTACTGGGCGAACTAATCTCGACGATCTGTTCGGCCGACGACGTAGTCGGGGTGCTTGGTTCAGCACGCTTTGTCGTGCCTAAGAGGATCGAAACGGCCAATGTGAGGCGAGATCGTGCAGTAGCCCTGGGAATTCTTCTCACGTTCCTGAGCAAGACCGAGGCGTTGGAACCCGCGGATGACGAACAGAGGATGGCAGCTGACCTGGAACTGACAGCTCAAGAACTGGGGGTCAATCTCGATGGTGGTGAAAGCCAGTTATGCGCAATCCTCGTCAAGCGGGCTTTACCCTTGCTACTAACAGGCGATAAGAGAGCAGTCACTGCCATCGAAAAGCTGCTTGATGCTGATTCGAGACTCACGCACATAGGTGGCAGAGTCAAATGCCTGGAACAGGTATTTGCTACCGCAGTTGCACGACATGGTTACGCTGCGCTATGTCTGGCCGTTTGCGCTGAGCCTGAAATCGACAAGGTACTTTCGATTTGTTGTAGTTGTAAGAGCCAGCCTGCAGACCACGAGACCCTTCTAGAGTGCTTGCAAAGCTACATTAACCATCTGCGTCAACAAGCCGGCCGAGTCCTCGCCCCTTGAACGGCTAGTTGCGGACGTACACAGCGTATGGCCTTACGAGTTCGGCCATAAGGCCTATCCGAACTCGCGGCTCCGATCCTGCTGCGGCAGGGTCGGTCTGTTCAGTGACCTCTAGGCACGCCTTGTCGACCCTGCCACTGATGTACCTGCTTCCGTCGAGCCCCATGCTGTTGCCCAAGGCCACCCTGGTCTTGGCTAGAGGGAGATCAAACTCCTCCACCCGCAAATTCTTAATGGCCAATGCATAGCGGGAGCCACGAACATTAATTGCGGGATGTATCTTTTCCCAGCTCACACCGTCAACCGAGAACTCCTCCGCGCGAATTGGCTCGGCGAAATGCTTGGATTCCATCGGTTGCATGCAAAGGTAAATCAGACCCCCCCGCTGCTCATAGCACCGTGCGAATGGCTGCACCATTGTCTCCGGGTGGCATGTGTTGCCGCCATAGCCCCAAAAACTGAAACCCGCATCCTCTATCTCCTTCGTCTTGCGAGCAATAATATCCGCGAGAGACTCCTGAGCATGGGTGCCAACCTTCATATACAGTATTCCTTGACCTGGTTTAAGTATGAAAGGCATTCTTCCTACTCCCATGGTTCGAATGAGTACTCGTCATCGTG
Source organism: Terriglobia bacterium (assembly GCA_035945295.1). Classification (GTDB taxonomy): domain Bacteria; phylum Acidobacteriota; class Terriglobia; order UBA7540; family UBA7540; genus QHZK01. Next base: position 68,756 of record DASZAI010000008.1, read on the forward strand.
AGCTCTGCCGTAATCCAGCCGCTTTTTCTCTCGAACATATCTGACTCGGGGCGGATTGTCACGACCGTAAAAGTGTGCTAACCGCCCAGAATCCGAAATTGCTACGCTTGGTCCAGGTGCATGATTCCCGGGCAAAGCTTTAATAATCAGATTGGAAGAACGAAGGCTCGGTGCGTCATCGAGATGATACTCGTGCAGCTGAAACATCATCTTTTGAACAAAAAACCCTGACCCTACGACGAACTTCTGAACATTTGCAAGCACACGCTTTGGCCATTCCAATTCGTTATCATCCGCGATGACCACCATACCCTCACCTGCGTATGCCGTGGCCTCCATCCCACGCTGAACGAAGACGTTGACGCTTTTACCGTCGTTGCTCGCGCCCCAGGGAGGATTAGTGTAAAAGCAGTCGAACCGTGTGCCATAAGTGAAAGGGTCCAAGCAATTGTATAGCTCGGCGCTTAGTTGTTCCAGCCCTTCCTTGTCAGCGAACCGCGTAACGGCGCCACAGATTCTTTCATCGAAATCGAACACAACAATCTCAGAAGGCCCATTGTTGACGATTCCGCGCTTGTGCAGGTAAGCCACACACACGCCAATGGCATCCCCATCTCCGATGAAGGCGAGCCGCTTGCCATCTGCCCACCGTGCCACAAGTTCGCTCTGAAGCACCATGTCGCCGGTCTTCATGTAGATTTGATCAAGCTGCCGCAGGGGGCGCGGGCGATTCTGCACCACGTCCGAGACAGCGTTGATTGCAGAACGAAGGTCTATGTCCTTTTGGTCACCCATAAAGCGTCAACTATTCTTCAAAAAGAACTCCCCTACATACGGATTGACCGCCATGGTCGACCTTGGCGCTTAATCAATCCATTCGGGCTCATTGTCCAGTGGGCTAGGTTGGCTGCTTTGAGGCAGGTTCCCAGCTTATCCTCGTCGAGGTACTCAATTGGGCGTCACCTCGGTCCCGCCGCGACCGGGCCTTTCCTTCCAATTAGGAATTCTGGCACAAATCCCTTGACAGAATCAAGAGAAATATGCTATCGGTGATAGTGACGTGAGGACACTATCCACGGTTCAAGTGGCTCGGGCCGTCGGCGTTCACAAGGTTACACTGCAACGCTGGCTTCTTGATGGCAAGGTGCCGGAGCCACGAAGGGTTAGGCAGGGTGGCGTTGAAGTGCGCATCTGGACTGACCGTGACGTGGATCGAGTCCACAAGTACAAGGCCGCCAACTATCGCAAAGGTAGGGGGCGCAAGAAGACCCAAAAGAAAAGCGGCAACCGCTGAAGCGCTAACTTCAACGGCTGCCTGACCACACCCAACCTGTAGGGAGGTTGAATATGGCTGCTCCGAAGATACACCCGGCTACATTTTCCACACAACCAGGCCCCACGAGGGTCGCAATCTACGCGAGAGTCAGCACCGCCCACAACGGGCAGGACCCCGCAATGCAGACACGCGAGCTTGAGGAATACTGCCAGCGTCGCGGCTGGGAAATCGCTGCCTGCTACGTTGACAACGGTGTTTCTGGATGCAAGGAATCACGGCCAGAGCTCGACAAGCTCATGGCCGACGCCCACCGAAGGCGCTTTGATGCGGTGGCGGTCTGGAAGTTCGACCGCTTCGCCCGGTCTGTCTCCCACCTGCTCAGGGCGCTCGAAACCTTCAAGGCTCTCGGGATTGACTTCGCTTCCCTCTCAGAGCAGGTGGACACCAGCACGCCCACCGGCAAGATGGTCTTTACGGTCCTTGGCGCCGTCGCAGAGCTCGAGCGCAGCCTGATCTGCGAGCGGGTCCGCGCCGGCATCAGGAACGCCAAGGCGAAAGGCCGAAAGCTCGGACGGCCACGGGTCGCCGTGGACGCGGCCAGAATCGCCGCCCTGCGCGCCCAGGGACGCTCGTGGGCCACGATCTGCCGTGAGACAGGCTTGACGCGGGGGACGGCACAGCGTGCCTTTAGCAGCTTGCCCAAAATCCCTATTTCCGCGGGTCGCTGATTTCTGGCTCTCCACGAGTGGAATATATGTCTTGGGCAGCGCCGACAGGGCAGCGGTGTGCCTCGCCTCAGCAGGAAGTCCCTTAAACTGCTTCAGGATCAGGAAGCGAGACCGAAGTTCTCTCGCCACTTGCTCAAAAGCGCCAATCGGCAAATGATTGGTTTCTAGGGCCAGCCGGCGTGGGGCGAGGGCGCCTCGAAGGTGAGCACCTGTCCGGTGCGGGCTTGCGCCACTTCGGTAATTTTGTCCATGCCGCGCCACTCGGTGGCGATGATGAACAACGTTTTTTTCTCCAGACCGCCGAGCATGCACGCGAAACAGCCCCGGTCGACCGTCACGGTCTGCAGCTCCTCACCGCCTTCGTGGACGCGCACGCAGCGCTTATTGGGGACAGTCGGCATACCATACGGCACCCTCTGCATCGATGCAGATGCCGTCAGGGACTCCGTCGCCGAGGTCGGCCCACACGCGCCGGTTGGATAGACTGCCATCCGCCGCAATGTCGAAAGCACTGAGCTTCTTGCCGTACGACTCGGCGATGATCAACACCAGGTTGTCGGGCGTGATCGCCATGCCATTCGGGAAGGCGAGGCTATCCGCTACCTGTCGAACGGAGCCATCAGGCGTCAGCAGAACGATTCCCGAGCCGCCGTTGATATAGGCATGCCCGCGACCGTCCACGACGATCTCATTCCATCCCATGCCAGCGGGGCCGCGTAAGTCGGCATGGGTCACCAGTGATCCATCGCGCTCCCTGCGGAGCAGACGCCCCTCGCGTCCTGAAACAACGAGCAGCCGCCCGTCAGGTAGCCAATCGATGCAAAATGGAAGCTGAAAGGGAACCCGAACTGCAATCTCGCTGTTGGCATCGAGATCGACCGCCACAATCTCCCGAGCGCCCCAATCCGAGAACCAAAGACGGTTCTCGTGCCATCGGGGCGATTCACCCATCGCGATACCGGTCATCAGGATTTGAGCATTACACGCTGGCGACGGTTTCGATGGCATCGCAACCTCCTCAAAATCCTTCAAACTATGACCCCGCGCGTTCCTCCAGGACATTCTTTGCCGTAGTTCATCCTGTGAGCTCAATGAGTCTTTCCGCTCGTCAACTCTCGTCTAGCTCGGGCGGTGCCAGTGGCCGTGCGCGCTGCAATTGGCCGAAGTCAACAAGCCATTGTCTACCAGATCAGCATGGATTCCTCGAGAATCCGACTGAGGTCATCCGGCTCGGCAGGGCGGGGCGAGAGCTTGGTCACCCGATGTTGCGGCAGCGTGCCTTCCACGAGCGCTGGGATATCTTCCGATTGATAGCCGAGTTCGCGCAGCCCGCTGGGAACCCTGAGATCACGCATCAACCCGATGATCTGATCCGCGAGAATCTTTCCCGCATCTGCCGGCTGCGCACCGTTAACCTTCGCGCCCAGCACCTCCGCCGCGCGAAGATGACGGTCGGGACACGCCGACGCCGTGAACCGATAGACCGCCGGCGCATTGACGATGACCGAAATCCCGTGCGGTATCAGGGGATGTTCCACAGAATAGCCTGGCGCTCGATAGCTTCGCACCAGGCCCGATACTGGATAGGACAGGCCATGGGGCAAGTGGACGCCGGCATTACCGAATCCGATCCCGGCGTAAGAAGCGGCCAGCAGCATGGAGGTGCGCGCCTCGTCGTCAGCCGCGTCCGCGACCGCTCGCCGAAGGTAAACGGCGACTAGCCGCAGAGCCTCCAGACTCCAAACGTCGCTAATGGGGTTGGAGCCTTGGTAGGCGGGCCGCAGAATTGGACGCTCCGGACGCGGACGCTGTCCGAATGGAACAGCCGTGTAGGACTCGATCGCGTGGCTTAACACGTCGAGCCCCGCCGAGGCGGCCACTTCTGCTGGCAACGTGCGTGTGTTCTCTGGGTCGATGAGGCCCAACATCGGCTTCAGGCGTCGATGCGCGATCCCCGTCTTGGCGTGCATGCGGACGAAATCAAAAATGGCCACTCCGGTTGTTTCACTGCCGGTGCCGGCCGTCGTGGGAATCGCGATCAGAGGCTTGAGGGGACCAGGGACAGGCAGGCCCTTCCCTATGGGTGAATTGACGTAGTCGAGAAAATCCGCCGGATAACAACTGTAAAGGTCGGCGGCCTTAGCGGTATCGATAGTCGAACCGCCTCCCACAGCGACGAACGCGTCGAAATCGTCGGCTTGAGCAGCGGAGGCAGCGTCGCGGAAGGATTCGTCGGTGGGCTCCACGCGGACGCGATCGAACATCGAAAAACGGATCTGGTGCCTCTCCAGGGATTCGAGCACCCTGACAACCGGTGGCAGGGCGCGCAGATTAGGATCCGTCAAGACCAGAACGTGGCGCTTCCCGAGGTCCGCCAGTTCCGGACCCACCTCGTCTGTCACCCCGCAACCGACTCGGATGGCAGACGTGGCCATCTCGAACGCGTATTCCTTCATCATCACAACCTTTCGCCTACCCAAGCAGTCATCTTGTTCAACTGCCTAACCCCGCTTCTATAGCGCTCTGCCGTCTGCCGGGGGAGGTATTATACCCGCGCGTATGGCTTGAAATCTTTTCCCAAACTTCTCCCAAACTCTTCAGCGCTCAAATTGTCGGCCACTCTTTCATAACCGCGTATTGGAAGAGTGCGCCGTTATCCAACCACAATCTTGAGAACACCGGTACTAGCCGCCCCGCGGCCGCGGAGGGTGTCGTCATTGATTTCGACGCAGCGCTTCTTCCAGGTGATGGGCTTCGGCAACGCCGAGACGAATGAGACCAGGCAGCAAGCCTTCGATTTCCCTTCTGGCGGTCTGGTCCTGGGCGAACGCTTTCGGGTCAAGAGCCACAATCGCCTCGATCACAGAACAAAGGCGGCGGCCGATCGAATGTTCAATCCAGAACTCCTTGCCGTCTGGATGGGCGGCGAACCAAAGCTTGCCCGCCGTGACGATCAGAGGCAGGTGCTCGGGCCTCGGCGAGACTTCGAGAAGATTAAGCAGGGTCACCGCGACGAATAGAAATGTACCCCGCTGCACCACTTCGCCGAGGACAGGCAAAAAGGGACCCAGGCGGTCGATTCCCTTTTCAAGCAGGTAGCACTTCGCGGGCACGAAGGTCGCATATTCATTGAAGAAAATGACCGCGATCGCCGGACCGAGCCGAGTGCTGATCGACGTGGAGCGGTCACGGCTCTGCCATGTCCACTGCCTTGTTTCCATCAGCTTGCTCGCGAGCACGGTCCGAACATGCACGGCCTGGGCCTTTTGTAGGCCAAGATCTGAGAAGTAGACGGCGTCTACGCTGTGCAGAAAGATTGTCATGACGTCAAGGAACGCATCGTCCGGCAGCCCAAAGAACGGGCCGAGAGAGACTTCATCAATTTGCGCGGTCGTCAATCCGGGCAGGCAGTGCGCGAGCAACTTGAAGTAGGCCTCGTTCCATTCATGCGGCGTCCTATCCGCGTCTTCGCCTTCATCCAGCTCCGATCCGTTCGCAACGCTGGTCCAGGCCGAGTAAGCCTTGACGACATCGCGCAGCCACGGTCTCTTCACCACGTCAAAAATCTTCGCTGCGTTCCCCAGCCACAATGCGGCGGCCTGGTGATCGGTGTAAAGTTCAGGCTTCGTATCCTCGTGCTCCCCGACCCGCTCCCACCGTCGGCCGAAGTGGTGCCTGGGATGAGCGGGCTCCCTTTCGAAAGGCGGCCAGCCGGGTTCGTCCCGTTCACCGTTCAGCCATGCCAGCTCCGCTCCAATGGCACTTCCCACTTCCTTGCGACGCGCGGCCACGCGTGCGGCATAGTTCTCTTCCGAAACGCCCCAATCGCGGTGCGGCCGCGGACACGCGGCAAAAGCGCAGCGAAGGACGGCGCGCGGGAGGCGTTCGTCGATTGAAGCCAGCGCCGCCGCGACATATACGAAACCCTGCGCAGCGGCAGGATTGTCGTCCACGGCAGCTTCGAGGAGCGTGCGCACATCTTCCATTGCGAAACGGGTTCTGAGAAGCAGCACGGTGCCCACGAACGCGATTGCTATCGGGTTGAACTGGAGGCCCGCGCGAAATCTGTGGACCGGATCGGTCTTGCCTTTGAACGCCTGCTCGAACGTCTTGCGAATCCAGTCGCCAATCTCGGCAATGAGCTCCGGGCCGCCATCGCGGGCGGCGATCGCTGCCGCTGTGACGACCGCCTCTTCACGCATCCACTGTTCAGTTTCGTTTTCGCACGGCTTATCCTTCACTTCCCGCGCCCATTTGACGGCGGCAGCCGCGAAGGCCTGCGAAGAGCGGGCGGGATTGTTCAGGGCAATCCTGATCGCCTGCTGCATGTTGGCGTTAGCATGGCGCTCGCGCGAAGCATCCTGCAATGGCTTGAGATGTTCGCTCTCCGCCGTCGGCGAAACGTATTCCCAACGCTCTATGGGTCCATCGGCGCCTTGAACCGTCGTTTTCCTCCAATTATCGGGGTTGATCTGGTTCAGCGCGTGAACCACCATAAACTCCGGGTCTCCCAAGTCCGATTCCGGCTTGGGCGCCCCCAATCTTTCAGCCGCACGGCGCAGCAACTCGGCTAACGTCGCGCGCTGTTCTTTGAACTCCTCCTGCGCGTAATAACCGAGCAGTTGGTCGAGGGTGATGCGCCGCGAGGGCCTCGCCTTCAGGCTGTCTATGCTCGCAAGCCCAACCGGTTCCTTCTGAAGTCCTTTAAGACCGAAAATGTCCGGGAATTCGATGTTGTCGGCTCCGGTCCTTTGACGATCGAGACAGAGCAGCTCGGGACAGGCGAGGAACGGTACCGCCGCGACGCTTGACTTCGGCCAATGGGACAACAGCAAATCGACAATGACGAGCAGATAGGCCGCTGGCGGGTTCGGTGGGCCGATCACGTCCGCGATGACCTTGTCCATGGGTTCTCCAGCCTCTATGCGGCTGTGGGACCAGGCTTCAAGTGCCATGAGCGCGGAGGCCAGCGCGGCCGGCCCTGATCCCAAGTCCCGCGACCAGCTATATGTCCTGTACCAGGGAAATACGACCTTGCTTCCATCGGAGAAGACGATCGTCATCGCGTTTTCGCCGAAGTCGCGCCCGCCCGTATGGAAATGGATCGCGTGATCGACGAGCCGGCGAACAAGCGGAAGGCCGTGTTCAGGGGCGTAAACCAGGAGTTCGAGGAACGGGCCTTGAGCGGGCGACGCCGGTACGAAGTTAAGATTGGCATGGCCGAACGGTTCCCGGAACGGACTGCGTCTGTCTTCGTCGTCTTCCTCTTTTTTCGGTATCAACAGCTCAGCCGTAAGCTCGGCAAGCTCCTTCGGCGCTGCTTGCGCCAGAGCGCCGCGGAATTTCAGAATCTCCTCCCGCACGCGATGCGTGTAGGGGTGTTCCTTCAGAGATTGAAGATAGGCAACCGCAAGCTCCGGCGCATGGTTGCACACCAGCAGGAAACTGGTCCTGAGATCTTCTGCGAGTTTGCCGACTTGCCCGGAGAGCTCGCCATTGAAGGGCCGCCGCGGTCTCTCGCCGTCAGACGGCTTGGCAATCTCGGTCAGCCACTGATAAAACCACCGGACGATGTGCGGTGTGCAGGGATCTTTCCCGCCAAGGACCATCGACCAGTTGGTGTACAGCGCTACAACATCGGGAATCACGGGCGGCGGCACATTAGAGCCAAGCTTTAGGAGCCAGATTATGAGCCTGAGCCAGGTGGGGCCGCTCGGAATGTTGATACCGGCGGGTATGGATCGCGGGTTAAGGCCCATTCCGGCGTAGTACTTCGTGGCTGGCTCGCTATCGACAGCCATGACGATCCGAATGAGTTCTCCCAACAGTTTTCCCTGATCGGCAAGAAGGTAAGACGACGCCTTGCTCAGCATTTCACCGGCGACCTCCGACCGAACGAGAGCCAGCAACACAGCCCGCCGCCAGGAGTCATTGACGCCTTCTTTGCTGAGCGTGGTGAGGAATTGACGCCACGCCTCTGCGCTCCCGGTGCGTTCGATAGCAAGACGGGCGGCAAGCTCCACGCCCCTAGCCAGATCGGCGGGCGCCGGGCGATCGAGCGGCAATCGAGCCACGAGGGCTGGATCGGCAAAAAGAAGGTTGGCGATCGCCCATTCACGCAGAACATCGTGGCGGAATGTCACGCGGTCGTTTCCGAGGTCACGCAAGGTTTCGGTTGCCACCACCAAGGCGTCGACAGCAGCTGCCGCGAGACCACTAACGCTCAGGTGTTCAACCCTGGAGAGAGCCTGTTCCGCGAGTGCCATGAGAACACGCGAACGCTCGCGGTGGCCATGGTCTTTCTTTCCATCGGCGGATTGCCACCACTGCTCGGCCATTTCGACTTCGGTGTGGGGTATCGGCGCTTCCGACGGCCGGTTGGCGAGGCGGGAGAGACGAAACAGGTTTCGTGCGACCGGGCGCGCGGGGTGAGTATCGCTCAACAGGGCGGTCAGTTGAGGAGCGGCGTTCCGTAATTCCCCCGTCTCGTCGTCGCTCAGTTCCCCGATCACGACCGGCTCCGCGCGTCCCAATGCGTCCAGCGCGTCCGGAGGCAACCAATTCGGCTCGGCAACGCCGAAGTCGCGGCGGGCCGTGGCGATCACCGATATACCTGGAACCTTGGCAGCCTCGCGCACGAGATCAATAACCGTACGGCGCTCGTCTTCTCCGTAGAAGTCCAGGCTGTCAATGAAAAGTAACGCGCCCCCGCTCGCGGCCAAATCTGACAGTAACTCTCGAGCGGTGCCGTCGAAATTTAGAACCGAACACATGACGGTCCAGCCTTTGGCCACTGTGCGGCTCGGACTCAAGGCAATAATCCGCGCTTCAGCGGAAACCTGTTCCGCGAAGTGCCTCAACACGACCGACTTTCCGACGCCCGCATCCCCTCGTATTTCCAGATAGCGCCCCTGGTCGAGAGCGTCATGCACGGAAGCGACGCGTTCGTGCCGCGTCAGCACCGCACCGGCAATGCGATCATCGATGTCAGCGAGGGCGTTGCGGGACGCTTCAGCCAATGCCGCGAGCGCGGGCAGATTGTGACGATCCTCGGCAAGCCGAAACTTCTTCTGCGCAAGTTCGGTTTTCAATGCGTCACGGTTGCGATCGCCGCCCGCCTTGGCGATCTCGATCGCGAGCTCCACGAGCTCATCCCAGAAATTTCCGGCACGCGATGTGTCTTCGGGATGAAGCGCTCGCGCAGCACGCTCCTTGGCGAGTTCCTCGAAGGCGGAGCCTGTCGCAGTAAAGTCGAAAACCAGAATGTCCATCCTGCGAAGGAGCTGCCAGACCGTTTCGTCGTCATGCGGGGCACCAGCGTCCTTGAGATGTGCGCGGAAAGTCTCAACGAAGCTGCGCATCCTCTTGTTGGCCGAGCCGGGGCGATCGATGCGATTCATGAACGTAGCCGAATCTCCGATCTGCCTCGCCCAGGTCAAGACGTCCTGATACGCGCCGTCGATATTGTGGGACGTGCGTGAAATTGCGATACCGAGTTCGTAGCGGGTGGTGAGGAAGTCCGGCTTGCGGGACGCTTCCACGATCTGACCAACGACTTGGCGGAAGATCTTGTCGCCCGGCGCGAACGTGATGCCCTTCTTGACCTGAACCTCCAGCGTCGCGGCCTTGCCCAGCGCGTCGTGCGCGTAAACAATCACGTCGTCAAGCGGATGCCCTTCGGTGGCTCTTTGGAAGGCGACGCGGTCGGTGGTCGTCCCCGGCAATCCACGGGGTTCCGCGCCCACCAACATCGCCAGCAGGTAGGACGCGCCCACCTGGCCTTCAAAATGGCCTCCTCCTGGTCCAGTGGATGATGTGCTTGCCACTTTATACACAAACAGTCTGTTCCCTCCGACTCAGGGCTGAAGCCTAGAGAGAGGTGCTCCCCTGCCGTATTCTCGCAAACGTGGGCAATGCTGGGCAATGCTGTTGCTAAGTGACGTTCCAGACGAGCAGCTCCCGAGTGGTCACTCGGAAACTGGCCCGAAACGGTATCTGGGAAACAGATTCCTGCCTTGTCGCCCAGCCGATGAATCAGCTGCGCAAGACGTGGCCATTTCGGTCCGTTCACGATGCATCCGGAGAGAATCGTGCCCGAATCGTGCTATGAGCGACCTGCCCAAAAACCTCACTCAATTGCACACCGCAAGTCCTTGATCCTGCGATGCTAGCTTGCGCGGATTGCTCAGCCCACAATCAGATGATTTTGGGCACCCACCGAGAGGACGCAGGGGGTCGCGTCCGACAGGATTAAGCCTGCGGCTTGCCACGAAGCAGTTTGCGAGATGTTTACGTCAGGGGGGATGTCTTTTGAGCTGCTCTTGTCGCTTCCGCTCACGTCATGCCCAACGCCTTCATCGCCGCCGTCATCGGATCGGAGAAGAAAACGGGGTCAACCCGCTCCACAATGTCGCCGGAGACTTCGAGAAAGTTCCTTTTGTTTTCCAGTGGGATCAGGGCCTTTCGTGCGCCGTTGTCCATCGCTATCTGCAACGGCTCGGCCAGAGACCGCATCGGCTTGATGTTCCCCTGGATACTCAGGTCGCCCAGAATGACAAGGGCTGCTTGGACCGGCATTCTCTTTAGTGCCGAGTAGACGGCGACGACCAAGGCAATTCCGGCTTCGCAAGGGACGTGATTGCTGAGTAGGTCGATGGCTTCAACATGGAAATCGGTCGTGTCAACCTGCTGGCCTAAACCCATCTTGACCTTCTGCCCCATCAGATATGCGAAGGCTCGGGTGATCGACTCCCGCATCGGCCCCTCGACCCCACCAGCGATCTTGAGCTTGCCGGTACCGGGCGAGCACCCGACTTCAAGACGATACAAACCGACCTTGCTGTGATCGTCCACGGAAGCGGTATACACCGATCCTGCGGCCAGAGGGTCGAGGGAAACCATGTCCCTCCCACCCTGTTCGGGGACGCCGACGAATTTCTCTTCTCGTGTTTCGTTGTCGATGAGCGAAAACGACGTCTGATGAAACTCGAAGGAACCCATCTTTTTGAGTTGCTCCTTCACCCGCCGACGGCCTTCCAGGGCCAACTCGACGAGTTCGGCCAACTCCTCCTTGGAGAGTTCTCCGTTCGGGTAGATCAGTTTGACCAATCCCGACACGGTTTTCCTCACTGCCTTGACATCACGTGATTTCAGGTGCATTCCCAGCGAAAAATTCCGGTCGAGGAGTTCCGTGAAAGTGTGCTTCCTTAACTCTCGCAGGGCCTCTGCCAGGTAATCCACCACGAAGCCGTAGTGCTGGGTGAAGAAATCCACCTTCATCTTTGGCAATTCCCAGCCGGGTATGTAGAAGTGAATGCGGTCGAGGAATGCCATATCCTCCCGGATCACGTCGGGCATCGGGATGAACAGGTGCGACGACCGCACCATCACATCGACCGGCCGGTTGGTGTTTCCGAACATGGCGATAGAGGCCATGCCCGACATGGAGTCCTTCCCACGGGCGAATGTCCCTGACTCGCAGTAGGTCTTGAGCGTCGTCACGACTTCCTTGGGCATTTTTTGGAGGTCGGCTACCTCATCGAAGCCAATGGCATCCCAGATTCCGACTAGGCCAATTTTCCCGCTGGCCATGTTGAAGAACAGATTCGCCACGGTCGTTGGCCCGGTGAGCAGGATGGTGTACGGTGACAATTCCTGGTAGCCGTAGCTCTTCCCTGTCTCACGGGGGCCAAGCTCCACCAGATTGTAATTGGCCTCGGCCAGCGGTATCAGCCGCACCAAGTAATGCAGTTTCTGGCGGCGACTAAAATAAGACGGTTCGAGACCGATGGTGCGCAGAAGCAGGTCGATCCATTCATCAGTGGCGAATTGACTACGGCAGGCCCGGTACTCCTCAAGATCGAATGTCGCAACTTGAATCGGTTTCAGGTCGGCAATCCAGAATGGGCTGCGCTTGCCCTTCTGGTCTTCGTCGTAATTATGACGAATGTCTAGTTGCGCCCAAATCCCGCCCATCAGCAAGCGGTCGTATTCCCGCATGAAGTGTTCAGGGATGTGGACATACTTATGACCAAAATTCTTGAGTTCAGCCCAATATTTATCGTCCTCGGAAATGTATCGAACCTGCACCTTGTCGATGAAGGTGTGTTTTCCCTTATCCTTTACCATCGACTGTGCCTTGTTGGCTTCGTCGGGGCGGACGAAGTTCGAGGATAGCGTGTTGTTGACCACCTTCAGCCCGGCATCGATGGCCGTTGGGTCATCTGTGGCGCAATATTTCCCCAGCAGATACTCCAGGACGAAAATCGGGACGTTGGCACCCACCTTGACTTTGCGAACTAGGTCCTTGCGAACCACTTTTCCCGCAAACACGGAAGCCGCTTTTCGGTCTAGTTCAGGCATAGCTCATCCTCACATCGAAATGGCGACATCGACCGTCAGCGGAGCCGCCAGTTCTGCGCCCGTGGTGGCATCGAGAAGGTAGACTCCCACCGTCTTCTGGGAAATCTCCTCGGTCAGCATCACGGTGACCGTGTTCGGTTCGATTCGTTTCTTGTCGCTCTCCGTAACCCTCAGCTTCACCTCGCCCGTCGCATCCTCGAATCCGTAGGAGGCGCTCACGGGGCGGGAAATGCACCTCTTGTTGGCCCGAAGTTCGATCCGCACCTTGGGCGGTTCAAGTTCGAAAAGGCTCGACTCGCACTCGCCGCCAGCAATCTGCACGGAAAAGAATCTCGTCGTCAGTTTCGGCGTGCCAGGCGTCAGCGTCCATTGAATGCCCGTCGAGGGGACAGGAGCTTTCACCGCAGAGTGCATGACGACCACCGGCACTATCAGTTCTTGAGGGGACAGACCGCCGTGAAAATAAGCCCGCCCGCCGCCTTTCGTTTTGAATGCGGCGAAAGTCCAGGGTGTCGCAATGTCGAAGTCGCTGTCCACCCCCAACGAGGCCAGCGAGGTCCGCAGATATGACCGGTCCGAATTCCCCCCAACTCCTATCCATACCCGCCGATGCAGGTCTTCCACCTTGCCTCCCGGGGATTCGATTTTCATGTCCTCCCCGATCTCGTCAGCAAACAGATGGCCGTGGTCCGCCACCAGCACGATCTCGGTGACGCCGTGATCGGCCAGTACCCTCACGCCTCGCCGCAACTGGCTCAGGACACTGTCGATCTGAAGCCGGGCCTGGGCGATGTTGTCGGCCTCGCATAGTTCATCTATCTCCTGCGACGTGATCAGGACCAACTCGGCGTTCTGGATGCCTTCCTTGACCTTCTTGGTCGGCTTGGGGAGCAGGTCTTCCAGCTTCGCATCGAAGACCGCCACTCCCGCATTCTCCTTTAGGAATGCCACCCGATCCTTGCGGTCCTTGATGACCCTGCCACCGGTCTCCAGCGCCAGTCTGCCGCCTCCAACCGCCACCACTTTGCTGGACTCGTGAGCCTTCGGCAATAACGCCGCCATGCCGATTTCGGTGATCGTGGGCACCATGCCGATGGCGGGCTGAATTTCCAACTCGAAGTCGTCCTTGAGCAACCGGCACAACTCACGAGCCATCTCGAATCGAAGGGCATCCACCCATACGTAGGCAACCTTGCCTTCAGCTAGGAGCGGTTTTACCTGCCTCTCGAAAATGTCCCGCTGGCGCAGCAGCGCTTTGACCGGATGCTTGGCTTTCTGGAAATGGGTGATGAAGGTCTTGGCCAACTCAGAGCCGACTTCGGTGTAGCGTTGCTCGGCCTTCGTGATGAGTTTTTCCAGTTCGTGATGCTCTTTATCGGAGGCGAACTCGAAGTTGTACTTGCGGCTCTCCATGTTCCGGTGGTGCGTGTCGAGCAAGCACCACGGCTCGTCACCTTCGGCGTACGCTCTAACGAGAGCAGGGACTGTGGCCGGTGCCGTCTTGAGCGCCTTGCCAACCCGATCGGCTTCAATCAAAACGTCCGCAGCAGAGCAGACCAACGCCCACCTGGCCTGGATCGCCGGAATCACATCGGCCCAGAATCGGGACCGGCGATACTCGGCGAGCTCCCTCAAGGCTGGCGCCGCCGCCTCGAGCAGTCCGTTTTCCACATGCGCCAACAAGGCCCGCTCGACGCACAAGAAAGTTTCGTCTTCCTTGAGCGGCTCCACAGGCAATTCAAGCTTTTGAAGGCCAAGTTCTTTTTCGACCTTGTTGGCGACGGCCACGTAGCTGTCCCGCACGTCCCGGCTGTTTCGCCATGTGCGGGCCAGTCTCACGGAGGCGTCGATGCCGCCCGTGCTCTTGGCCACTGGGACAGACGAGAGCGAAGATGGCACTTGCTTCTTGAGGGCAGCGAACAAATCAGTCACCAAGACGTGCCGTCCCAGCCTGACCCGCCATTTTGACAGGGTCTCGCCGGTGGGGAGTTCGATGTCGAAGCTGACTTCTAGCAGGCGACGCAGTTCCCTCTCGGCTTCCTTCTTGCCGATTTCCTCGTCGTACTGGTCGCTGTGGAGGAATGGCAAGGCGACTTCTTGCGGGTTGGCCGAGCCGAAGATCAGCGTCAACACGCCGGTCGATATGTCTTTTCCTTTGTCGGCCAGGGAGTCCAGATCGGCCAGCGACAGCTTGCCCGACTCCACCTGCCGTTCGATTTCGGCAACTTGATCTTCGCCCAGAATCGGTTTCAGTGAATTGCGAACCACGACCGACAGCCGGGTATTGCAGGCGGGCGGCTGCTGTCGGGGTTGCATGATCACCCCGGCGCAATCAAGTTCGATGAGGGCGCTATTTGTCTCAGTTCGCTCAATCGGCACGTACACGACCAACCGAGGTGGTTGGGTATCGTTGAGGAGGTGATCGACCTCTTTTCGCAACTTGAAAAAGCTGCCATCGTACCGGGCGACGGTCGTGTTCGGAAGGAAAAGCTCCGCAGCCGCAGCACCGTAGGCTTGCTCCGGGTCGTACCAAATGACCAGCCCCTTCTCATCGACCTGCTTGGCGATTAGTTGAACGAGAGTTTCGGTGACGACACCCATTACTTCACCAATCCTTTCTGGCGAAGCTGCTTGCCGATGGACGACCACTCGTACTTGCCTTCGAGGAGTTCTTCCCAGTAGCTATTAGCCTCTTTCCACGGGACGAGTTCGTGGAGCGGGGCGATGTTCAGGACGACGCCATCGTTGAGGTCGGGGTCGTACCGGACATCTGACTTGAGTTTGTCCTTATCGCCAAAATTCAGGTTTGCTGCTCGCTCCAGTTTTTCGGCGAAATCTCGCAGTTCGGAGAGGAAGTCTTCCTGACGTTCGACTTCCTTGGCGAGCCGCTTAGCTTCTTTGCCCGATTCACCCGCTGTGGCCTTCTGGCTGCGAAGCGTTTCGAAACGGCTATTCTCCAGGCGAATCTTCGGTTCGACGTAGTTAACCAAGGCCTTGAAGAGCAGGTCCTTGTCGAGTCGGTGGTAGTAAAGCCACAGGGCATAGTTCTTTTTTGAAGATTGAAGCAGCCAGTAGATCGGGGCCTTTCGGCGGCCCTTGGAGTAGCGGGAAACGTGATCGTCCCAGAAGCCACCTCTGCCGGGCTTGCGGAAGTATTCACGCAGCTCCTTCACGCCGAGGATTTGGGAGGCCTCCTTCTCGATTTGGTCCGCTCGGTTCTTCCAGACGATTTCGATAACCTGTCGCACACAACGAACCAAGTCCTCAGAGTTTTCTGGGTCATCACTGAGAATCCCGTCCCAGTTGATTGGGAGCGGATAGTGTGCCGGTGCTTCGGAGCTAGGGAACCCGTTTGGACATTGAAGCGTTCCGGGCGAGCAAATCGGTAACGGGGCGAACGGATCGAGCAACCGAGGCTTCTGCATCTCCCCGATTGAGTAGCGAACATCCCATCGGCCAAATACACAGCCAACTTCATACGAGACGAGCGACTTGGTATACGTAATCCCGCTCGCATCGGATTGAGGGTCGGTGCCCGCCTTGTCTTCTTCGGCTATCTCCTCATCTGCTTCGGAACTTTCCGACGATGCGTCGGGAAGATCGTCCACAGTGATCCCGTAAAGCTCATAAGCAATCTGATCAATACGCCGTTGCCGCTTTGACACCCGCCGCTGCGAAGCGTCAGCATCCGCCACTGCGACAGAGATAGCATTTCTGATGGACGGCAATTCAGGTCTCAGGGCCGGTGTCACAAAAAGATGGCTTGTCTCGGACGTTGCGGCCCAGGTTGCCTTCTCGTGATAAATTTCATCGACAAGACTAGAAAGCTCCCTCCTAATCGCCTCAGGCGGATTTGGCCACGGAAGCCGCTTAATGAGGCCAACCTCGTACTGAGGATTGGTCCCTCCTTGGTCTTGAGGTGTTGTGCCTTGTGAAAGGGAGATCAAGTGATTGCACGCCTTCGATGAAAGTAGCCCCAGAGTCCATTTCAAGTCCTCTGTAGGCGAGAATCCAGCTTGCCCAGCCGTACTGAAGATTCCGCCCGCAGGCATAGCCTTCGGAGAGAACGCTCGGGTCCTCCTTGGAAAGAGGAAACCCGGTCGGAAATAGTGGTCTTCTCCTTGCACCTTTCGGCTCGCACTGCCGACCTTTGCCTCAACGAAGCTCTTGATCTCGCTTCCGCTATTACCCCATCGGACGAGAAGAGGAAATAGATCGAAAATCGGGCTGTAAACCCCTCCGTGATAATATGGCTTCCAAATCGTCGGAATGCTTTTCTGGCACACCTCCCAGCAAAGGCGAAGGAATCGAAAGTCGTCAAGAGTGCCTAGCCCGCAGCGAGTAGCACGTCCGCTAGATTCGTCATCGAACGGCGGCAATTCACGAAACAGGCGTAACACTCGTGCGGTAGCCCAATAGGCAAATGGTGACTCTGGCACTTGCTCGAATGCGGACGGCTTCACATGGAACACATCTGCTGATGGAACGCTTCCATGTAAAGCAGCGGTCGCTATCTGGAGCGCCATCTCCTTATCTCCTGCTCGCAACAAACGCAAGAAAGACATGGGACGCTCAACGTAACGAGCCTCAATACAGTATGCTGCGGTCTCGACCATGGCAGTGTCGAGCACTCCGCAGCCGAGGTCGCAGAACACAGCAGGTGTGGCTTGGCTCAAGAGAACCCCCTCTCGCCATTGCTGGAATGACGAGAGAAAGAATCCGGTGCGTGATGTAATTGCTCCAAGAGAACCGCCCCGATGAAGCAATTTAAGACCCCGCTCGATGAACACGGCAAAAAGGTCATTCTTAGATTTGGGATAGTGTGCCTCAATAAGTCGTTTTGCTGATAGGCTAGATTCACCAAACGGCGGGTTCATCAGTACCACATCGTACCGCTGCTGGCAGAGGTCCACAAAGGCGAAGCCTCGGACGGCGTCCTCGGCGAAGAGCCGTCTTTGAAGCTGGCGACCATTCTGGGTCTTCTCGGCATACTGGCGAAGAGCCTCGATCACCTTTGCTTCGGCCTGCTCGAAGAACTGTGCATCGGTTATGTCGGACAGATCGAAGAGGGAGGCCTGCTCCGGCTTTCCAGCAATTCGATCCAGCGCTGCCTGCGTGAACAAGAGCGGCTGGCCCGTGCGATCTGTGGCTTGGGTCATTTCCCGGACCCACTGTTTCTTGGCTGCGGCCACAGCATCTCGAATCTCGTCTTCGATCTTGAGCAGCGAACCGGCTTCCCCGGCCAATTTCATCGTGTCGAAGACGACCTCAACCACTTGCCCAAGGAGCTTTGGTTCAAGTTGGCCGACAAACTCCTTGAGCATCTGTTCTTCGCCAGGCATTGGCTCGGCGCAGACGATGTTCGACCGTTTGATCTTAGGCCGCTCCTTCTTCAAGCCCATTTCCTGATAGGCCCGCTGGCAACGGAGCCACAGGGCAAGGGCCGCAATCTGGGTGGCACGCAGATCGATATCGATGCCGTGCAGGTTGTCGGCGAGGATCAAGCGGGGGACATCCCGTTGCATGTCCTCCAGCTTCGGGTAATCCTTTTGAAGCGCCGGGCCGAGGTCGGGGTCGGCGTAGGCTTCCTCGTAAATCGTCAGGAGCAGGTTAAAGCAATACAGCAAGAAGTGGGCGCTACCGCACGCCGGGTCGAGAATCTTCAATTCCCGTGGGTCCTCCTTGGGACGGTGAGGGATGTGGACAGGGAGTTTGAGCAGTTCTTCCTGCGCCAGATCGTCCCGCTCCTGGGCAGCGTCCTTCGGCGGCTGTTCCCCTTCCTTCAGGAAAATCTCGGTTGGGCGACGGACCATGTATCTGCATTGACCTTTGAGCTTGGTGTCGCCCTTCCGCATTTCGTACCAGATGCGGCCCAGCGTGTTGTCCGTCAGAAATTCCACCACGTAGCGGGGCGTGAAGAACTGGTTGCGGAAAGCCAGTTCGTACGAATTGCGAGGAGCTTGGCTGTCCTTGCGGGCCTGATCCCGCAGTTCCTTCGGTGTGAAATACTGGTAGACCCAGCCGATGGTTTCGTCCTGCGACCAAATCTTCGGCCATTCCTCCCGCAACTCGTTTTCCTCGGCTTTGATGCCGCCGCCGTTGAGCAGTTCCAGCACTTCATCAAGCGTCTTCTGCCGAGGATAGAGGCGGTTGGCCGGGTCGTTAGGGTTGAACAACACGCCGATTTCCTCGGAGAGCAACCCTCCCAGCCAGTCGAGAAAATGGCGGTAGGCGATATCCTGATGGCCGGTATTGAACCAACGCTCTTCTTCGGTGTTATCCGCCAAATAGAACTTCACGCCGTTGGAGTTGATGCCCCGGCTTACCGCCTCACGGAACTTTTGCCCGCCGCTGTAGACTTCCCGTGCCTCCATCATCTTGTAGACGCAGAGCCGGTTCAAATGCGTGAAAGCGATTTCCCGCACCAACTGGTCGAGCGCTTCCTTCGGCTTGAAGCCACGGACCTTGATGTGGCCAAAGTGATCGAGAATATCCTTTCGTGCCGCCTGCTCCTCTTCCGTCAAGTGGGTCATCTTGGCGTTCGGATCGGCGGTGACCTGATCCTTCCTGGCGAAGATGACGTACTTTCCCTCAAGCTCCTGTGAAACGGAGTCTTCGAGCAGCTTTCGGCACTGCGTCACTACGTTGCGGAGCTTGTTGCGAATCTCCTGGTCCATTTCACCCCGTCCCCTGCGGTTGCGATGCCGCCGCCTGTTGCCTCAATTCCTTGAGCCGACCCGTCACAAGATCATCCAGCGCAAGGCAAACAACCCGAATCGTCTCGACGGCCTGCTTCGCCCACGGATAGCCAATTGCCTGGGCATGGCCAGCGGGGTCGTCCTGCGAACGGTCAGCCCGATGCACAATGTCGTTGCGACGTTTCATCGTGGCGTCGAGTGTCTTCTTGATTTCTTCTTCTCCCCGACCGAGTTGCTCGGCGATGAGGCCCCATGGGTTGTCCAGGGCGAGCAGCACGCCGGTGACGTGGATGCCCCGTTTGCCGCTGAGATAGCTGAAGTCCAGGCTGCTAATCATCTTGTTGGCCACAAATAACGGATCAGGGTCAACCAAGGTGCGAACGACCTCATCAAGAGCGAACGTCAAAGTCTTGAACTGGTTCTTGACCTCCTCGTCCTTCTTTGGGACGAAGTCCCGTCCTCGGATTCGTATTACTTCAGGGAGGTTTTCCCGCAGGAGGACCGGCAGGTACGTTTCCAGCGCAGTGCTGGCGGTAACAACGGCCTGTCGCAGCAAATTGCACAAGGCACTCCGTTTGATCGCTGACGGCGGAACCTCGGCCAACTCTCGTATCAGACCGAGGAAGATGCTGTTGGAGATGACCAGCAGGCTCTCGTCTTTTTCGGCTTTCACAAGTCCCCGAAGTGAACGAAGTAGCGCTTCCTCGGTATTCGGTGCGTCATGCTCCAGCAACCGGAAGACCTTCAGGAGCAGGTCTGCTGGCCGGATGTTGTCTTCGAAAATTTGTCGGGGACTGAGCATCGCTCACTCCAGAATGATGATTGCGCCTTCATCGATGCACTTCTGAAGCGAATCCCGGATGAGTTCGAGGGCCTTGTCGAGTTCCGCTTGCGTCTGAATGGGGCGATTGAAGAACTCCGAAACTCGGACCTTTCGCACGGGCGCTTTCTTCTCGCCGCCCATCGAAAGTTCTTGCAGCTTGACCAAGACCGATGACTTCAACCCTTCCACAGCACAGAGATCGGACTCCATCTCGGTCAGGCTGGCTTTGCCCAGCGATGTACCCTTGGCCACGGCATCCTTGTCCTCATCAGTGCCAACTCGTCCCAGCAGCGGCGATAACAATGAAGAAGCTGTTCCCGGATTCGTTGCTTCCAGCGGCCCCCATTCGGAGCGGTTCTTGATCTCCTCGATGGCCGATTCGTACGCCTCCTTCCGTCGTTCAAATAGATCGAGGTAGGCGTGCTTGTAGGCATCCAGCACAGCCTTGGTGAGTTGGGCAATGGCATCCCAGGAGTCGATGAACTGCTCGGAACCCAGTAGAGTTTTCAGCTCCTCCACGCTGGCAGCGATTTCAGGCGATGGGCAATGGGACGCAAACCGCTCCCAGACTTGCCCGGTTGCTAATCGGGACTGCCTCAAAAGCGCAATGGCTTTGGCGTCCAGCGATTCCCGCATCTTTCGGACTTTGTCTCTGGTCTCGGCAAATTGGGGCCCGCTCTCGGTGAGGATGCGCACGCAGTCGTCGGAGGCGGCCGACTGTATGCCCACGAGGGTTTGTTGGAATTCCGACAACAACGGCAGGATCGGAAGCTGGTGGGCTTCGGCGGTGGCTTTCAGCGGGTACAGCTTTTCGAGTTCCTCCGCAGCCACCTTCTTGAACGCCGTGGCGATGGCTCCTTCTTCGACATCGACTTCTTCGCCGGTCAGGCTTTCCAGTTGCTGCACCGCTTGGGTGAGCGTCTTGAGGCCGACCGATTGCCGGGGCGAGAAGAGCGACGACCGGAACGCCGGGTTATTAGTGAAGGGCGTGCGAGATGCCGGGTCCTGGTAGGTGTGGAAGAGGTTCCCTTGGTAGGTGACTTCGATCTCCCCGGCCCGAAACAAGGTTGCGAGGATCAGCCGCAGCATGTCACGTTCCCAACCATATGGCGTGCCGCCGAATCGCTTTTCCAGCGCTTTGCCCATGCGGCTGTCTTTGTTGCCGTAGCTGTGTTCGCTCTTGAGGTAATCGAGTACTTCCTTGGCGACATCGGCGTTCGTGTTGATTATGTTCTTGGGGCCATCCTTGACGACCAGGCCCAGCCCATAATCGCCGACGTAAAAGACGTTAGGCAGCGCCTTGAGGTCAGCCGCCTTGAGAATGTGCTCGGCCTCGTCGCCCTTCAAGGGCCGAGAACCCATTTGCAACTTCGGGTACAGATCAGGCACGACCTGCCCGAACAGTTTCTTCAGGATTTCGCCCAAGCCCTTGCCCAAGGCGGATGCATCTTTCTGCACGCCCCGGAACATGCCCGTTCCACGTTCCATCGAATCGGTCAGCTTGTCCCGCAACCGGGTTTCGTAGCCGTTCTTGGAGTTCTTTTCATCCTGAAGACAAGTTGCCTCGTCGGGGCTGATCTTCTGTTGGGCGCTGAGTTGGCTGTACTTGTCCACCATCTTTCGTGAAGCGTGAAGCTGGCCGACTAATTCATCGGTCTCGGGCGTCAGGCAGAAGAGCCAGTAGAGGTCGTTCTCGTGGGACTTCTTCTGGCTTTCGGTGCGGATTTCCTCAATCCGTTTGACAAGCTCGTCGGCATCTTCGGCCACGCACAGGTTCAGGGGAAGTTCGCCCTCATCGCCAATGCCCGTGCCATCGACGCTGATGCCAATGCGGAACGAGCGGTTCTGATACCGGAAGGTTTTGAATTCCGGCTCATCAAATATTTGCTGGAGTGCGGTGCGTACGAGTTCATTCCGTTCACGGGGCTTCGGTTCCAGATGGCCCCGGCGTTCGGTTTCCCAGTTCTTTTCTTGGGCGGTCTGGAGCTTCCAGCCTTCCTCGGTGTTGCGAATGAACTGGGCGGCATTCAGGCGCTTTACGGCAGCTTGAACTTCGCTCAGGGGCGTTGCCTTGCCTACTTCATCGACCAGCACAGCGGTGAGATTGGCCTCCGTGCGGGGCAAATCACGAATGAATTCCAGGAGGCAGATGGCCTTGGCCACCCGCAATGCCCAACCGTGATCTTCGGGATCGTTCTTGAATCGCTCGGCAATTTGGTAAAGGTCGGTGCGTTTCTCGTTCGAGAGGTTGCCCTCCACCAACTCGTACACCTTGTCGAGCGTCACAAGCGCCCCAACGGGCTTCTTGGCGAATGCCGTACGGTCCGACACCAGCATCTCGTACGCCTGCTTGATGATCGTACGGTTGCTGCCCCCGTAATGCCGTGGAGCGCCCGGCTGAAGCCGGATGCCCGACATGATCCCGATACAGAGGTCGATGTAATGTGGCGGGTAGGGATAAAAGTGGATGAAATCGCTTTCGTTGATGTCGGTGCGACGGGTTGTGCGTTCGAGCCGTAGCGCAGCGTTCAACTGGCCCTGGTTCTCGGAGAAGAGTCTCTTCAGCAGCTTCTCGGCTTCGGGTTTCTTCGCCAAAACACGCTTCGTGGCCACTTCCCGGATGTCGGAGGGGGCGAGGTCTACACGGTAGCGGAAGCGGTCCTGCAATTTGGCGAGTTCGACCCGCTTGGAATCAATGGCGGCGACCACTTCATCCAGCTTTTCTTGGGACGTGACCACGATCCAGCAAGGAGCCTTGATCTTGCGCTCCTTGAGCAGGTTCTTGCCGACCTTGCCGAACTCTTCGATGGTCGCCCGGAGGTCTTCGATCTTGTCACCGCTGCGTGCGACGTGCTGGCCTACCTCATCAATGATGAAGGCAAGGGCTTTGCCCTTACGGCGGCGTCCCCAGAGGTCGAACGTGCGCATGACGACCTTGCTGACGGAGATCGATGCGTCCCGATTGCGTTGGGAGTGTGCCCACGAATCCGCAGAAGGATAGAGCTTCGGATCAAGCTGATGCAGAATGGCGCTCGCACGGGACAATTTCTGCGCCCCCGCCCGGACTGTTTCCCAGTCTTTGTTCAGCAGAGTCTTGCAGGTGGCGATGAACTCCGGCAGTTTGCCTTCAGCTTCGAGCTCGATCTCCAGTTCTGCAATGTCAAAGTCTTCCGAGTACCCAAGCTCACGTAAGAGGACGGTGTACATCAACTCGGCAATTCGCTGCGTGACCTTCCGTGTGTCGGCCTCTTCGCCACTTCAAAGAGGATGACCTCGGTCGGCGTGTTGGCGTTAATGAAGTCGAGCAGGTCGCCGGTGCGGGTATCGCCCAGTTGTTGCTTGAAGAGATCGGCGAATTTGCTGCCGAGAACCGTGCGGTTTTCCAATGCGTAGCCGAGGTTCTTGGCAAACGAACTCTTGCCGGACCCGAAGAAGCCCGACACCCAGACGCCCACGCTCTCGTGAGGATCACTGGGAGCCTCAGCGACGGCTTTGAGGAGATCGTGGTACTGGTCACGGATACTGTCGGTGGCGACATATTCCGTGATTTCATCATAGACCGACTGCTCGTCCGCCTGATCGACTTGGATGATCTCCTCGATCTTGCGGCTGAGATCACGTGTCAGCAGATCGCCAATTGTCGTCATTTGGTTACCCTTGCCTCAACCGTAGATTTTGACTCGATAGTTGCCCAGTGCCTCCCGGTCTTTCAAGTCCATGAAACGCAGGCCCGTCGTGCCTTCGATGGAGCCAGGATAGAACAGGACCGTTGTCACCCTGGTTTTGCCCTGCATCTTGTCGAGGAGCATCGACATGTGGAAAATCCCTGGCGACATCGCTGCCACACGTGTCAGGAAGACGACCGAATTCTGAGGCCGGATTGAGGCGAGTCGCTCTGCGAGCAAATCCCACAGCGGAATCCAGACCTTGCTTGACAAGTACGTGGTCACCTGCTGCTGGGCCTCAACAAAGCCTCGCTCTTTTTCCAATTCGATGACGGCCTCAAAACCTTCGTCATGGTCCTTTTGATGAACCTTCTCTAAGGCCGACCAGAGGAGTTCCGACATCGGGATGATGTGAACCGCCTTACCGACAGCATCCAGGCGAGTGGCCAGCAACTTGATCTCCCGCCGAAGCTCCCATTCATCGCCCGGGTCGTAGCGCATGATCGCAAAGGGCAGATCATGGTAGACGTTGATCCTGGGCGGCACGGCCTTCAGGTCGCTTTCCAAAGGAGCGAGGCTATCTTTGAACGAGGACATGCGCATACTCCTCAAGGGTTTCAGCGGGGAAGGTCAACCGGGTGACGCTGCCAGCAACGTGGTACTCCAGCAACTCACGCTGGTGGGCTTCAAACAGCGATCGCTCCACTCCCTCCCTCGACAAAAAGAACAGCTTCCAGTCTGGCAACCCGATCAGTTTCGCTCCTGATGGTTGGTGCTGTTTAAGATAAAACACGACATAGGCAAACGACTCGATGGGAAAGTAGGTAGGAGCGATTTTTTTCTTGACTGCCCCTTGGAGCACCCCGAAGTCCCGAAGAGCCGAGAGCAATCCTTGGGCAATTCGGGTGATCGTGGGTGCGGACCAACGGCCCTGCGTTTTCCCTTCATCGACCCACTTCGCCAAGGGGTGCTCGAATTCTCGCACGTTGATGTCCACCAAGCCTCGTGCCTGCATTGGAAGAAGAATCTCAGTGACGGCATCGTGAAGCAATTGGTCTGCACAAGCGGAGTGGAAATACAGCAACCGTTCCAGGGCGGCAGTCGGGAACTTTCCTCGGACGAGGGTGACGAGTGCTTTCGTGACCGCTTCTTCGGTGAGGTAGCGCTGCCGGAAGATCGCCAAGATGTCCTTGACCCGAGAACGGGACGCCTTCCCAAAAACGTTATCCCGCTGCACCCGGCTGATGTTCTTGTCCACCGAAGCATCGACATCCCAATGGGAAAGCAGCGTTTTCGTGTCCCCGATCAAGGCTCCAGCTTTGATGATTTTGGACGAGTACGGAGCTGAAGTTCGAGTTCCAGAAACTTGCGGATCATCCTCTTGGTCATCTCCACCAGGAGCACACTCACCAACGCCCGACCGCCTGTTGTTCGGCACGCTCGAAAGAGGCATGATTTATAAGCTCCCAGAGATCGCCTGACAGATGCCGTAGATGCGGGCCGAAGGCCCGGACGCTGGAATCAAAGAACCGGCGGCGGACAGGTCACTATAGTCCAAGCGGTATGGTTCGGCACGAAAAAAGCAGTAGGTCAGAGGTCGAACTGATCGGAAGAGTCGGAGGAATCGACCGCAGCTCGGAGTGACATTGTGTGCCCAGAAACTGGTGTTTCTGGGCGGCCTCGCAACGGTGACTGCCGCCCAATATCCTCTACACCTTACACAGGGCCGTGTGGAGGAGGTTTTTGGGCAAGCGTCGCGGCTCACCACACGGGTCAGAGAGAGGCCGTGGAGCCCCCGGTCAATGAGTCCGGAAGGGCAAGACTTACGGTGGAGTACTGTAGGCCCTTCGGGAGAGCTGCCAAGGGCCACAGGCACTTGAACCGATCGAGAGTGCGTTCAACTCGATCCCGCACGCTTCTGCGCGGCGTGCAGCAACCGGCGCAAGCGCCGGCCCACGGTGATTTCTTCGCCGGGCTGGATGGTCATGGAGACCATTTGCAGCCCGTCCTCATGCCTCCTGGCCTGCCGCTGTTTTGGTGCAGGATTCCCTTCGTGAACTGCGGAGACGAGGCTGGGATTATCTGGGCCAAGCACTTCGATCACCGGATCACCCTCGCGCAATTGACTCACGCAGTCGGCCACGGTGAACCCCCATTTCTCCTGGTCCCAAGCGACGGTGAGCGTAGGATACCGATTGCCGTCCTCAGGAATGTGGATGCTGGTTCTGACTCCGGGAACCGTGCTGACGATTTTTTCGATGCGCTCGATGCGATCGTTCCACTCCCGGTAGAGTGTCTTGGAGTCCATCTTCAGCCAAGCCTCGACGGCAGCCATGCATCCGACCATCTCTTCCTTTCCCACCTTCATCGGACGGCATACGGCGCCTTCCCACGGGTTGGTGTTGAGCAGCGCCGCTTCAATGAGATCCTTGCGCCCCAGGAGCAGGCCGCTGCACTGCGGCCCGCAGAGTCCCTTGCCTCCGCTGAAGGTATAGAGGTCGATGCCCATCTGCGCATAGAGCCGGATGTTGTCGATCGGGGGAATACCGGCCGCATCGTCGAGCAGCAGGGGAACCCGGTGCGCAGTGGCAATCTGGCGCTCGCGCTCGAGCCGCTCGCCGAGGTGCGTCGTGTAGACCATGGCGGTGCCGTCGCTGATCGCCTGGTCGAGCTCTTCGGGAGAATACACCAGCACCAGCTTGCCCCCGGCCAGCCGAATGGCGCTGTCAAAGGCGCTCCTTCCTCCCACCATAACCACTTCGTGCTTCAGCCCCGTCGTGTCGGGAAGCTGCCAGATCTTGGCTGGGTCGCTGCCGGCGATACAGGCTGCGGTGGCCGAGGCCATCGCTGCCGCCGCACCCGAAGTTACCATGCCGGACTCCGCTCCGGTCAGTTCGGCTAGACGCCGTCCGACTGCGTGCTGAAGCTCCATGATGTTCACGAAGTACCGCGCCGCCTCGACCTGAGCGGCGCGCACTTCGGGCAGCTCGAGCGAGCCGCTGAGGTACGTCCAAGTACCCCGGCAATTGATGACCGTTTTCACGCCCAGCCGCCGATAAACGTGATCGCCAGCGTCTTTGCCGACCGCGCCGGCCGCCTTCATGTAGAAGTCGCGCGCCGCAATCTGCGCCAGAAGCGGGGCGGCGGAAACCCATTTGATGAATCGGCGGCGACCGAATGACGGTGACATATTCTCTCCCGGTTTTCTCGGTACTAATCGGCCCGCTTGGGAAGCGGCACGCGCGAACGCAGGGCAAGAATGTGAGCCTTGGCGCCCGGCCGGTCCGAGTTATAGAAGCCGACCGTGCAATTGGGGCGAAAATAATAGGCATCGCCCGCTCTCGCCGCATGGCGCCCTTCCGTCCCGTCCATGCCGCCTCCCGCCACCATGCTTCCCTCGCCGTCCAGCACCAGGTAAATCTCTTCCGCGGTCAGATGGTGATGCGGGAAGTTCGTGCCCCCGGGCGCGAAGTCCATTAAGAAAGTATCTATAACCACGTACGTGGCGTTGATCAGATCGCGGGTGCCCGTGCGGGGTCCAATGAGCAGCTTATATTGAACCGAGACGGGATGGCCTTCGACGGTCTGTTCCTTCACTTGGTCGAGATTGGCGATGGCGGGCTTCGGCACCGCCGGCTGAATGGCCACATCAGCGGGAATCTTGACGCCCATCACTACGACGCGGAGGGGTTCCTGCGCAGGATTCGAGAGCGTGTGGCTGACGCCAGGGGGTAGGTACGTGAAGTCGTTCTTGCGCATCGGAGCTTGCTCGGGGCCGTAGTGGAGGGTTCCAGAGCCCTTGAGAACGAAATAGATCTCCTCCTGACGCTCGTAGCGGACCACCTTGCACTCGCCGCCGGCGTCCACCGTCACCTCACCAAAGCGAGCAACACTCCGAAGAATCCCGGCTTCCGGGTCGCCTTCGCCGAAGATCGGCTGGCTGTGGCAGGAGTCGGTCGTGACGTCTGAGGTCTTCTCGGCAACCTCAGGAACGTAGCGATGCAGCCAGGTAGGATCGACTTTCCACTCCTTCGCGAGCGGGGCCGCGGCGAATAGTAGCAGAGCGAGTGCGGCCATCTTCGCGACATTCGCGGCAAACTTCCAGCGCATCACGTAGAAAGAATAATACAAATTCAGCCTCGATTCTCGATTCGGGGTGCCCATGTCGACCGATTTCTCCTCCCGAGTCCGCCGGGCCTCGAAGACGTGTTCCGTGCCGATCAGAAGTAGGGGAGTCTCATTCGGCGTAGCTAATGGCGTGGTCGCGGTCCCGATACCAGAGGCCGAAGGGTGCGCCTCGGCTCGGTTTCAGCAACCAATCGCCGCGGGAACGGGGATGCGGAGCAATTTCAAACGTGAGTCGTTGCATGCACGCTGGCCACCTCGCTTTGCCCCGCAGCCTGCGGATGGGTATATTCTGGGATCACGATGATCAGCCACTTGAACATGCCTAACTGCACTTCCCGCACACGCTTAGTGCGCCCGAAAGCTAACTTTTCTGCTGACTGGCTCCCTCTTAAACCGGCGCTGACATATCAGTTGCGACAGCACTATCTGCACCATTGCAATCCTTGGTGCGGGCAGTTAGAGCGACCGAAGGAAATTGATGAGATCCTGCTGGTCTTGGGTGGTCAGCCCATTGCAGCGTTCGATGACCTTGTTGGCTTCGCTTCCTGGGCTCTGGTGGTCTTCCACGGCCTCCACTAGATTACTTGTGCGTCCGTCGTGGAGGAAGAAGACCCGTTGTCCGACGCCCCAGAGCGGGGCAGTTCGGAACTCATCGG
>DASZAI010000009.1:0-45993 GCA_035945295.1 Terriglobia bacterium
GTCGTTCGGCGTGGCGGTGAACAGACAGCTCGGAGTCTCGTCGCGCTCTTGGGGGAACAATTGATTCGAGATTCCCATCTCGACGTTGTAGGCTTCGGCCGCGAACATGAGCAGGGACTTGTTCTGCGCCTTCCATCCGAAGCGGGTAATGGTCCCGTCGTTTGCGCTGTGGTTCTCAGCGCCGCTCAGGTGAGCGTTGGGATGACCGGAAATGCCCATCGCCCGCTTCTCGGATGTGTTGGCCTGCGCACTGGCGAGAATCGCCGAGTCGGGAATCGCTTCAATGAGTCCAGCGCCAAAGACCGGGGTCGGGATGCGGAAGCTGACGTTCGGATTTCCGCCCTCGCCGGTGTGCGGGTTTCCAGCCGGCAGGAAGTCGGGTTGGGCAATATTGCAGCCCGGCGCGTCACTGCGGCCGCTGATGACAAAGAGAGCATGCACCTGGCCGTCGTTGGTTCCGTCGGGGTTGCGCTTAAAGCGTGCCTCCCTCACCGGGCCGTCCGGCGTGATGAACCAGGGCATAACGTTCTTTGCCCCGTTGAGCGTAGCGACGGCGATCAAAGGGTTCTGCGCGGGGCTCGTTCCGCCAGGGACTGGCTGTGAATGGCAAGACAAGCACTGATTGGAGTTGAAACGGGGCCCGAGCCCGGTGTTGTTGCCTCCCTGCACTGTCTCGACATCTGCGAATCTTGTGGACCCGTCTTGAAAAAAGGTGTTTTCGTCCGCGGTGAGGTTGCTGAAGGGATTGCCAGCGCCCGCCGGCCCACCACGCACCCCTGGGTCTGCGGCTACGGGCCTTTTGACCCCTGTACGGGATGTGCAAGCGGGCATTCCCAATGCGATGAGAACGAAGGCACCGAAAACAGTTAAAGCAGCATCGCCTCGCGTAATCATGAGCCTGTCCCTCCTCGTTCTCACCAAATGGACGAGATGGCAATCGACTTTTTCTCAAATTTCCGTTTTTGTCATTCTGGTATGGCAACCATACACCTGCTTGTCTGGGTGTTTGCAAACCGGCGCAGCGGGCGGCGTCCTCCCATCAAAATGATTTAGGGGGCTTTTCCTTTTTCAGCTCACAGACGATGGCGTAAACGCCTTCCGTCGTTTTGATTATGAAAGCAACCGCGCCGAGGCCTGGCTTCAGGTTCTGCAGCGCCGGATGCGAACGTCCCACCAGTTCGACTACAGCATTGATGATAGGAAGAAGCTGTTTGGGATAGAAGATCCACTTCTGAAATGTGGGTTTCTGGCTTGGCGAAGTCAATTCAGAAAGGACTTTGGCGGTCGAGAAAATCACCTGGATGTCTTCGGCCTCTCCCTCCAGGTCAGGTAACTCGATGTCCGCGAAGCTCTTAAGCGCTTCCTTCACGCCGGGCGTTTCAAGCGCTGAAAATGTGTGACCCGCAACTTGGGGCGCCAGCGTCAGCCCTGCCGTGCCGATTCGTTTAGCGGTAGTGGGTCCAACGGGCACCGACCTCCATACCACGTCTGAGGAGGGTGCCAGCAACCGGTCGAGGGGATACGGCTCGGCCAGCTTGACGATCTGCGGCTCCATTTTCAGTGTCAAAGTCTCGGGTGGGCGTGTTTGTTCCTCGCTTGGCATGAAGCACCTGAGATCGGTCCAAATATACCACTCTCGGAGGTCAATGGAGTGTTGGACGTTCGACGCGGCGAGGCTCGCGCCCTGCCCGTGAATCACGCCGAAAGCTGCGTGGCTCACTGGCATCGCAGCGGGCGGGAGGCGGCTCGGTGCCATGCGGATGCCGATCTCGTGCGTGCGCTTCGGCGACGGGAAAGGCCACGATCCCGTAATCTCCTAAGCGGCAGGTTGTAACGATCAAACTCTCGCGATTTGGACATTAAAATCGCCATTGAGCCAGCCTGCGAGCCCACACCGCGCACTGCATCGTGCTGCCGATGGAGTTGACGCTGCCGCCGACCAGGTGCCGAAGCCAGAGTGCTTCAGCGCGTGCCGCGCCCGGTCCCTACCCGTCCCCTCGCAAAGCAAGGTAGGCTTCACCCAGACTCGCGCCATGAGTCTCAGACTGACGAAGAAGTTCAGCGGCTTGCCGTACAGGCGGGCAAATTCTTGGAGTTCGATCCACGTCCAGGCAACCAGAGAAGTCGTCCGTGCCCCGCTTGCGCTCACGCTCTAAATCTCCCGAAACAACTCTGATAGCGAGACCTTAAAGGCTTTGGCAATCCTCTCGATGTTGACCAGCCCGACGTTGCGCTCCCCCCGTTCGATTCCCCCGATGTACGTACGGTCTAGTCCGCAGAGATCGGCAAACTCCTCTTGAGACACTCCGAGCTTGTGTCGTCGGTGGCGAACAGATTTGCCAAAGCGAGCGCGAATGTCCTCCATCGGGCTGGCCAATATTTCCCAGGTTTGGTGTTGATGTGTCCACGGACTATGAGTATCATCTCGTTAACCCTTGAGGGTGATGATCCATGCCTGGTCAGCCTCCCATTGACACCGAACGAGGCGCCCCACCGAGGGACTCCCGTTCATTCGGACATGCCGGTCGCTATTATGCAGTGGGGCAATCTGAGGCTCTCCGCGCTGCACAGCGGAGTCCATCACCGCTGGAGCGCCATTTCGCGGAGTTTCTGAAAAAGCATGAACCCGAACTGAAGGCGCGTGTGGAGCGGGCATTCAAACAATGGAACAACATCCTGCGCGACCACTTGCGAAACGAGACGGGCCTTCGTCTCACCGTCGGGGATGACGCCCAGGCGGTGCCTGTCCGGATTGAAGATGGCTTTCCAGAATCGTTCGCTAAGGTCGTTGAACGTTTTGATGAGGATACTTGGACGTTATTGTTGAACCGAGCCGTGCTGCACGAGGGAGTGCGCGCGTTAGCGTTTCTTCGACGAGAGTTTGGATGGATCAAGAACTGGCTTGGCGCCGAGCCTTGCCCTGCCGAATACGAAGAAGTCCGCCATGTTGAAGCCTTTCTTTACTTCCTGCTTAGACGCTTACGAATCCCGTACTTCATTGAGAGAATCAGGGCGATTCAAGAGGATGTGCTGGGAGCATACTTCTTCCGTCTTCCGGAAGTGCGCTTGTACTGGATGGTGATCGGATTCCTGTCAGGAGTACTTGGGGTCTCAGTGGAAGCGCTGACCGTAGTCGTGGCGACGCACGAACTCACTCACGCTTACACACACCTGGGTCGGGATATCGACGGCGGGAGATGGGCAACGGAGAACTTCGCCGCCGCCAATCTGGCGATCACAGAAGGTCTTGCGCAGTTCTATACCAAAGTAATCTGCAAGAAGTTGGAGACGCGCTTCCCATCAGGGTGGGAGGCTTACGAGCGACTGCTCAAGCTTCAGTCAGGTCCGTACCTCGTTCATGAAGATTGGACGGAGGGCAATGAGGCCATCGGCGAAGTCGTGCGGATCAGCATGATCACCTGCCGATCAACGAACACTGTAAGACCTGGCCGCTTCGAGGTGATTCGCCGGCAGCAGGCCGGGAGATTAGGCAAGGTCCAGCGGCAAGATATTCGCACGACTGGCGAGGCGGCCGGACACAAGGGCAACGCGCCAACGCCGACTCTACCGAAGGCGGTCATGGACGCTCTTCTGTGGGTCGGCAAATACTACTATGGTGAAGGCGTCAACAAAAAGGACGAATGGTGCGAGATTGTTCAAGTTGACATGGGACCTGAAGTCACAACGGCACATCTCGATTATGCGTGGGATCAGATTGCGGATCACTCAACCAAGAAAGAGCCTTCCATTGACCAGCGGCCGGTTCCGAATAGACCTGTCACTGCTTCGGCTGGCAAGACCTCGAATAGCAGAGCATTGCTCGCCTCCATCGTTGCGGAGCTTCGTGCCGTCCCGGGAGCGCTGTCGGGCGATGACTCTGACGATGCATGGGAAGAGATCAAAGAACAAGTGCAGCAAGAACGCTCGCTCATCTGGCCAGTCTACCTTGAGACCATAAAGCAAGTAATCGACGGCGCAGTCGGGAGGCTCGCGCCAACAGAATTACTCGCTCTCTCCTCCGGACTCAAAGTGCCAACCGGAGACAGATCACGCACCGAGCGGGCGTTGCTGAGGAGGCTTCTTGCGAAAGCGAGGATGGAGAAGATCAGATATGAGCCGTTCGACTTCGAGTACTTCAGGTACACGTGGTCAGGAATATCCATTTACACTCAGATCCTTAACCGGACCGGGATGCATACGTGTTGGGTTGCCGCTTATTCAAGTGCGTGCCCACCGGGCGAGCAGGGGGAGATCGACCTCGATCAAATCGATAGGACCACAGACATACATATTATGGAAGCGGACGACTTCGAGAAGGCACGCAGTCTAAATTGGCCAGACCAATGGGTCAACCCCGCACGAGCGGCTGGCACAGAACCGAGCGAACCAAAAGAAACGTAGCAACGCGAGCCTCCATGCCGCGGGGGTTGCGTTACGGCACTCGGTGCAGAAACCCCGAGGGGCGCGTCTTATGTAGCCTCAGGAGCGTCCCCGTCGAGCACCCTCTGCCACTGAGTAAACAGACCGGCAGCTAGCCGGTCCGCTCAACGGTCAAAGGCTTCCTCGCAGATTTCGCCGAACCAATTTGGCGCAGCGCTCGAGACCGCGATAATCTGACCAGCGACAAGGTGGCTTGCTCCATAGGCTTCTGCGAAGTCATCCAAGTGCGCGGCCTCATCAAACACGACAATTGTTGGATGATACTGTCTGACTTGGTCTCCCCCGCGGGCTACGCCGTGGAGAGTCGAGCCATTAGCCCAGGCGAGCATATCACCCGCCATGTCCTGAGAGGGCTTCACCAGAGGGCATCTGTCCTTAAGGAAAGCTTCCTGCTGTTCATACAATGTGCGCGCATAACCCGGGTTGCCCCTTCCCGAAACCAGGTCGATCACCTTTTCTTCCTTCTGCGCCTGGATTATCACTCGGGTGCGGGGGAAAAACTGACACTTCCAGACGCCGTATCCTACTACCGCCCAGGTTAGCATCATCTCGCGAGACTTCGGGATGAACAGGCGTTCGGAGGTGAGGAAAAGGTTGAAGAGCCGCGGCATGTACGGCTTGTCCGGGAACCTCGCATAGGGCTGCGTGCCTTTCTTTTGCCAGTGCTCATCGAAGGTTTTGGTGTGATTCTGAAGCCAGTAAAGCGGCCCAGGTGGGTCGGCACTCCGATCGAGGCAGCGACGAATCGCGCGCCGGTGCTCCAACTCGATCCTGGCCCGCCCCATCCTTTCCAGTTCTGCCCTGCTAGGCCGTTCCTTTGGGCTGAACTGGGATGGTCTGGGGTCGCTCCCCGGTGGTGAGGTAGTGCTCAAGCTGCTCATCTGTCCATCCCTCGAAATCATTGATCCGATGATGCACATCTTGCTCTGTCCTAGCAACCATGACCTGGGTTCCTTTTAGTACCTCAATAGCCATCTTCTCTGAATTCTGGCGTAGCCGACGCTTGGCCACGCGCAACGATTCCGGCACCAGGTCAAGCAATTGGTCGCGAAACAGACCCAGCACTTCCTGGTGCTCCGTTTGAGAGAGAACCCGAGCTACGGTGTTTCGCGACAAGCCAAGTTCGCGGCTGATTTCGCGCTGAGACCTGCCGGCCGCGCTGGCCACAACGACCCGAGTTTGGGTGCTCCGCGGTAGGCGCGACGGGCTCTTCCGGGCCTCGCCCCAGGGCTTGCGCGTCGGCTTATCGTGGCTCATCGCACGCCCAATCCCGGACGGCTCCTCGGGTGAGCCTGGAGACTTCGCTGCTGTTTCGCCCCTAGCTGGTGAGTCGTCTGGAGTTGTGGACACGACGCATACCTCCGTGTTACCGTCTGTTGCAGTACCACGGAAGCGCGTGGGCTAGGCGGTCGTTTTTGCTGGTCCAGCAGGCCCGATGGGCAGTCGGGCCTTTGCTTCTCTTACTCTACCAAATTGCCGGGATTGCCTCAAGTTCCGGATAATCAGTGCTTGAGTTCTTCCGCGACAATGCCCAGCCAAGAGCCGGGCACTATGATTTCGGGCTCGCAAAGCGCTCAATTTCCGGCTCGCCTGA
The DNA here is from genome assembly GCA_035945295.1 of Terriglobia bacterium. GTDB lineage: Bacteria > Acidobacteriota > Terriglobia > UBA7540 > UBA7540 > QHZK01. Next base: position 6,035 of record DASZAI010000009.1, read on the forward strand.
ACGCACAAAGTCAAAGAAGTTGATCCCTCTGTACTTGCAAGTCTGACAGATGCTCAATAGGACCAGATATTCCTGAATTCCTTTTGGCGAGCTCGTCCCTCCGATGACGTTTCGGAGCTCCGCTAATGCCTTAATTGCATGTTCGGCGTTGTTGTTGTTCCACGGCACTCCGTCAAGTTCGAGGAATGTGGAAAAGCGATGTTCGATTCTTCTCGAAGCGTTTTCGATACTTCACAGCTAGCTCCGTTTGATAGTCACATTGAGCGAGGAGTTTGTAGAAACGACCAACCGATCTGAGATATTTTCGCAAATAGCGCACCTTCAGCCCGTACCGATCAATAGTTTCAATCATTGGTCTGAGCAACACCGCAAACGATTTGACAAGGCCCTGAATTTCAGCATTGAATGGGTTCCGGCGAAGGTCATCGTTGAGGTCACGAATCAGGTGAATCAAACACTTTTGTTGACGACACTCGATGGAATCGTAGGCTGAATAGAAATCCGTTACCATAACTCCGCGAAAGTCACCCAACATCTTTTGGGGGGTAGCCGCTTCTCGCGTATCGCTATAAACATATGCCACGTCCTCGAAGCTCGCGAACACCCACACGAACGCCTCTCGACCCTGGAGTCTGATTTTGGTCTCGTCCACATGGATTAGCTTGCCGTGCGCAAGTCGGTCAAGAATTTGCCGATATGCCTTTTCGTAATAGAGGGCAGCCCTAGATTTCACGAAACGGATATTGGCCCGTCTGAACCTAAAGCCGAAGAACTGATTAAGCGTGCGCGCAACGGCAGCCTGAGATATCTGAACGTCGATGAGATTGTATAACAGGTAAGCCATAAAGCCGGGACCGTACTTTCCATCTGGCGAATGCCGTTTCGAGGGAGAAAAGGTCGACCTGCAGGACGCGCAACAAAGTCGTGGGTGACAAAACTTTACAATCCATCGTTTGATCCCTCTTGTGCTGAATTTGAGGTCCCACACTCGATTGCTCAACCATCCGTATCTGTGGATTTTCTCGCCCCCGCATCTCGGACACTTCGCTGGTAAGGGAGAGCTATCCACGACAATCTTGTTGAAAGGGAATCGCACAGACGACGTAGAAGCGGTTGGCCGGTTCAAGTGCTTAAGCCGCCTGGTTGTTCTCAGATAAATCTTGCTCCGCTGGTAATTCCAATAAGCTGCGCCGTTGATGTACTCCAAATCGGGCAGCTCAAAAATGTTTTTCCTATACTTCAGGGAATCCAGATCCTTGAGGGATTCGACTTCCACGAAGGAGTTCGATGCCCCGTTAAGGTCACCTCCCGCTTGCAGCCTAATGATCGTGTTGAACACGAGTTCGAGAGCTGCGCAATCGTCCGAGTTGTACGTAATCAACCGTTCCTTGAGCTCCTGGTCTTTGGACATCTCCCATCGTAATCTCCACACGATCGAATCAAGCGCAGACGCATTGTCATGCGACCATCGAAACCCCAAATAGGTGGCGATCTCTTTCAAACCGTTTGAATAAGTCGGAAAGTAAATGTGCGCATAGATCGTCTGCAAAACATTGGTCGCCCTTTCGATGAGACTATCGAAGCCAGGAGACCCTGCGAAAAGCTCTGGATACAATTTCATCATTCTTCTCAGGAATGATTTTTCATAACTTCCGTAACAAATCAGTTGTGCGCCCTCGTGCTTAGCGAGGACTTCGATCAATGAAGCGCAAATTACTTTTTCCCCAGAGGTCTGATCGGCCCAAAATGAATGTTGGGTGCAGGATTCCCCGCTTCTGATTCGGACGCCGATCAAGTAGCAACAATCGTGGTCTGGAATCCCTTCAACATCCAGAAATATTCTTGTTCCCTGTGCTTCCAGTTGAGGCGCTCCTGTTACGTGAATCTTCTGTTCGCGAATGGCCAGCGCTTTTAGCGCGTGTGAATAGTTGTCTGGAATGAAAGAAAGATGCTTCGGCCTGCGCCGTGGCTTGAACGTGTACGATAGTTGGCGAACGGAGAAAATCCCCTTGTTTCGCAGCCTCTCTCGTTCGGCCGCACTCATTTTGGAGAGAAGGCTAAGATCATTCCGCGCCTCAGCGACCTTCCGACAACGTAGGCGGAACTTGCACTCGGGGCAATGCTTATTTAGAACCGGCTCTGGCGGTTTGTCGGATGCTTGTTGACTGACAAGCTTGTCTACCATGGAACGTGTGATCCTCATTAAGCTGTCGAATTTGACTCGGAGCATGCGGAAGTCGTTGCCATGGACAATTTTTCCAAATTCAGGCACCTTGCCCACTGCCCTTGATAGGGTTAGCGCATCGAACGCAAGCAGGCATTTGTCCTCTCTTGTCAGTTTTTCTCTCGGGATCATCCGAATTGGAATGTATTGCTGACGTTTTCTCCTAGCGCCGAGGCATATCTGTTCCAATGCGTCAATGCTGGATCGGAACCCGTCAACTTGAACAACGGAATTGATCAACAAAGGATATCTCTGACTCTTCAGCGTCTCGATCAGCGGCAAACTGGTCAGCGATTCAAGTGATTCACATTCTGAGTCCCATCGCGCTTGGCACTCCGCGCGATAACGCCGCTCACGCTGAAGGTTCCAGTCAATGAACTCGCTCAAGACGCCTGGGCATCCCGAATTCTCCAAGTAACTTTTAGTCGGACATTTTAGAAACGCGGCGAATACATCATCCGTAATCACGGTAGTGATTATAAGCCGCCTTGCTTAATTCTCTCGCTATTTGTGTTTGCCGCCGTCTACGGTCTGGTTGATATGGTTGCCAGAAAGAGGCATTTTTACAGGTTCCCATTCCCGCTGGATATGGTAGCCGGGGCTTCGGTGGCAATTGTGGCCGTGCTCTGTGGATAGTGGGCCTATCAGAGAACGCAGCGTGTGAATTGCCCCGTGTGCGGGAAAGCCATGCACTATCTGAGTCTGCTTGACGGGCACGTTGGCTGCCATCACGCTGAGGACGAGTGAATCCCATCGTGCGCTAAGACCGCACTACCAAAGGCCGTGGGAGCCGCAGGTAGTCACGGTTCGCCCCTGGCTCAGCAAAGCGCGCGTGCCTCCGCGCCCCTGATTTCAGGACTGCTTGGCGTACTCGCCCATGCCGGTCACGTCAATCAGGACCACAGGTTCGTTTCCGACCACCCAGGCATCGTGTCCGGGCGGAAGGTGTCCAACATCGCCAGGGCCATACTCGGCTTCTGTGCCGTCATCCATTCTCACGCGCAAGCGGCCCGAAACATGGTATTGGGTATGGGGGGCCTCACAACTCTTGGTCTTCGCGATCGGTTTGACATCGACTGACCATTTCCAGCCGGGTTCGAGCGTAGCGCGCCCAAACTTGAGACTGCCCACGCTGACCAGTTCAACCTTTCCCTTGGGAAAACTGCGGGTCTCGTCAGGTGAATTGAAACTCTTCTTCGTCATCGGCTTCCCCTCCTGCTTTCTCTTACAGAGATAGTTTAGAGATAGATAACAAGCTGACCCACAACGCCCAAACTGGCTGGCAACCGCTGTTGTCAATCTAGGCAGAATTTCCATCTTCAGTTTGCGCGGTCGGTAAGGTACAACCGAGCGCCTCCGAATTCAAGGTCCAGTCGAGTTGTCAGTGCTGGACCTTCCCACAGAGCATGGAACGGAAAGACGGAGATACGAGGGAAATGCGACCGCGGAGGCAGAGGCGGGCCTGCCGAGGAACCACTTTAACCGATAGGGGTCGGGGCACAGAGTATTCTCGGTACTGTCTGCCGTTCAGGCTAGTTGCCCCATCTCAGTCCTAAAGGCTGCGCTCTGCTTGAAGAATTAAGGCGATGTCGCGCCGCTAGCATAGGGTCCGTCCGTGCGCTCGGCACGCCGTGCGCTCACCGATGCCGGCATGGCAGGCACATGTGGAAACAGGTCCTGGGCAACGGCACCGATACGGCCACGTCCTGATCGCCACCCTCCGAACGACTCGCCTCGCATTTCGATAGATCCACGCCCGCCAGGGTCGACTCCAGCCGCTTCCCGTCGAATTTCCGTTCTCTCCGCCGATCCGGCTCACATCACTTGCGGTGGGCAAATATCATCCGGCGCGAAGAACGACAGCTGATCCGCGCCGTCCAGCAGCATGGCGACGCGGTCTGTGAAAACCTGCACCAACTGCCCCGAACCCCGCGGCGTTCGAACCTGCTTGCCCAGGAAAGGATACAGACGCGCCGCCGCATGTCCGAATTTTCGTTCAGCCTCGAGACTGGCTGGCGGCCATGACTCCTCTCGCTGTCGAAGAAGGTTGACGACCTCGTCGCGGTGGGCGCGAAGGTGTTGCAAAACCGGTGCAAAGGCCAGTTGCTGACCCTGCGGGTAGCGCACCTTGACTTGGCCACCCTGCAGCCAGACCTTGCCACCGGCGGCCTTGAAGCTGGCGATGGCCTGCAAGACTCCTGTCACAACTCCTCCTCGATCTCGGGGCTGACACCGTCCGGCCCGGGTGGTTCACGCGAGGGGGGAGGGGGGGCTCCGTCCTCCGGACTTGCTGCAACACTGCAACACCTGGCGAGCGACTCAGCGTCTGGCAAAAGCAGCATTTCGCCGGGCAATGAGTCGCCCACGACAAGCTTGTAGGGGCGCCCTCGCCTACTTTCGAGGTTCCTCAGGTAACCGTTCTTCAGGCAGACCTTGACACGGCGAGACGCGGTTGAGACATCTAGCTTAAGGCTGTCAGCGACTTCCTTGACGGACGCTCCGTCCTCCTCGCACCGGGACCCCCGCTCATTGGCTTCCCTGACCGCCTCCACGGTTTGCCGCGTAGCCTGAGAGGTCGTGAGCTGCACGCCGTCGGATACGATGTCACTCACTATGTCCCTTACAGCTCTGTAGTCCTCGAACGTCGCAATAATCCTGCCGCGGTCGTCCTGCTTTCGGCTTGCCTGGTGAACGATGGCATGTGCCTGAATCAAGCTCAGGATGGCCTTGAAGTCGCGCCGTAGCCGGACAGCAACGGGTGGAATTTGCTCAGCTAAGGCCGAGGCGTACGGGATCACGACACGGTGATTGGCTGCGGCGAGCCACTCTTGAAAGGCAAGGAACCTGCCGATTTCTTCGTCACCAATCGCGGTGTCGTCCTGGTTGATCCTTTCCGCCGCGGCCTTGAGCACCTTGCGAGTTTGGTCTGGCGAGTCATCCACTTCAACGGAGAAGAATCGGGTCTCGTTTTCAGGATGGAGGCTGACCGCGGTCGTGGTCGTAATAAGACCAGTCGGGCCTTCGCGCTCAATCCGCCGTGGCCTCAGCCCATCCTTTGTCTTTTCGACGGTCTCATAACAGATGCGGTCCTCACTCAGCAGGGAGCGCACAAAGTAGCTAACCCACTCCCCCTGCAAGCCTGTGGCTTCAAGGATGACGACGAAACGGTGCTTCAGAGGCTCACTCGAGTATGCGAGCGCCTTCTCGGACATCGCAGTCAGGACGTGATAGGCGCTCTGAGGGAAAAAAATGAGCACTTTCTCTGCAAGGTAGGATTTGCCGCAACCAGAAGGGCCTTTCGTCGCAATCGAGACTGGACGATCTAGAAACCGACTGGTTAGTGCGAGGTACATAAGTCTTGCTGTGCGGCGCTCGCCGACCACGAAGATTCGGCTCAGAGCAGCTTCGAACAGGTCCAGAATGTTCGGCTGCACGGCCAGACTCTCACACTGTGCCCACAGTGCTTTAGCCCGTGCGATCTCTTCGGCACGCTCGACCTTGTGCCAGGGCACGGAGCTGGCCAAGGCTGCCACCCATTTTCCTTTGAACCCCTCAGGGTCGGATAAGTACATTGCAGACGGATCCTTCGCGCCAACAAGGGTAACGAGGCGAGCCCGATGCCGGATCTCCGAACTGCTGAGCCATCGCTTGACGGCCTCACCGCCCTTGTCGGGCTCGATCATCACGTAGATGGTTTCGATGCCCCGCAGATGATTTGACCACTCCTCCCTCCACGTTGTGGCGCCGGGCAGACCCAAGGCGGGAATACCGTGTTGCCAGAGGGTATGAGAATCACTAGAGCCTTCCACCAAGCAGATGTATCCAGCCGCCCTAGCCTCTTCGAGCTTCCAAAGGCCGTACAGACAGGGCTTCGATCCTGTTTTCCACCGGAATCGGTCTTCTCCGTCCATCGAGAGACGGAACTGGACGGCAGCGTCAAAACCCTCGACACCCAGGTAAGGAATCCGCACTGCCGGTCTGCCGTCGAAGTAAATGTCGGTCAGCCCAAGGCTCTTAAGGAAGCTCACCGGCAGTTTCTTGGCCGCTGCGTAGTGGGCCAGCGTCAGGCCTTGGGGCTCTTGCAGTCTTGCAGTTCGTCTGGGGGAGTGGGGGAGCCCCCCTCCCCCTTTTCGCCTCGATTGGAACATGTCCGCCTCGGTCAGGCCCAAACCTTTTACAATCTGTTCAAAGGTGCAGCCAGCAAAGCAATGGAGTAACACGCGGCCGTCTTTGCCTTCCGTTACGAAAAGGCTGTTCCTGCCATCGTCGTGGCCAGGACAGGCCGCGGAGAATCCGGCGCCGGAGCGTAGGACCCGCCTGAGGCGGCCAAGCACTCGCTGGATCGGAGACACCTGAGATGCGCACTGATAGCTCATTGTCCATCTCTTATGTGGGGATGAAAACACAAGCGATGTGCCGCCTGCGCTCGTTCATCTGCCGCTGCCGTCCTTCGGCTGGTTTGCAGCCCGCCGCTCTTCCTGTGCGGGCAACTGGCGGTCAGCTCGTAAGAAAGCTTCGAGCGCACGGATCGTAATGACCGTGCGGCGACCGATCTTCCGGCCCGGCAGCACCTTGGCGTGAAGATAGTTTTGAATGGTGCGAGGGGAAACACTGAGCATCGCCGCCGCCTCGCGGATATCAACTGCGAGCTTGTTGGTTTGCGTGTCCATACGCTCAGGGTAGTGCAGCCGCGAGAAAGGTCAACAGAATTTACTTGCGCATTATCAGAGTTTGAGCTATAAGAACTTTGCATGAAGGCGCCGCGTCCTTTCGCGGAGGCAATTAACGCCCTTAACGGCGAGTGGGAATTCTCGCCAAATGCGATTTCAGAGCCCCGCCGTCTGGAACAGCCGGACGGGAGTGTGGGTATCTACACCTTTCATCCATACTGGATTCAACTCCGGAACGAGGCGCTTGCACGCAAAGAGCGCGAACCTGAATACTGCATCCCGCCAGACGCCATTTACCGCAAGGGGCAGGGCGTTTTCGTCCGCACACTGCAGGACCTCGTGAAAAAGTGGCGCGAGTCGGAAGGCAATAGAGCTGCATTTTTTCAAAGGCACCCGGATGTGGAACGGACAATCGAATCATTCCTTCGTCGCAATCCACTAACTTTCATTTACTCATCGGACTCGTTCGGGGTTTTTGGGCCGATTGGCCAGTATTCTGTGGCACGTTTCCCACTCGGAAAAGATAGACCCGTCGTGCGTGCCCGGAACGGAGCAGTCAAGCTTTTCATTGATCTTATGTGTCATCCCGCTCTGAACAGACTCGGACAGTGCCTGCGATGCAACCGCTATTTCTTCGGGCGACCCGGCCAGAAATGCTGTCCGCGACCGCGCCGTTGTGGCAGTTACCGCGCTGCTATCGAAGGGACAAAGCGCCGTTGGAAGAAGGAGCGGCGGGATAAACTGGCGCGTGCGCAAGAGGCATGTGCCGAATGGGAACGCAGGCAGTCGAGAGGCGAATGGAAACGTTGGGTTGCAAAACGAATTAAAGTCACTCCGAACTGGCTGACACGTGCTGTGAATAAAAGAGAACTTACGCCACCGATGGCGGAGAAAGGGAGAAAGCCATGACGCAAATGAAGACTGAAACTCCAGTTCTTACAATGGGGAAGGCAGCGCACAGGAAAGAGGTCCCAAGGCAAAAGGGAGTCTTCGAGAAAACCCCCGGCTCCGATGTTTGGTGGATTCGGTACGCGGATGCGACAGGCCGCATCCGGCGGGAGAAGGCAGGCACGAAAGGTGCGGCAAACACCCTCTACCACAAGCGGAAGACGGAAGCCCTGCAGGGAAGGAAGCTCCCGGAGACCCTCCGAAGGCGTGTCGTGTTATTCCGCGAGTTGTGTGGGGATGCGGTCGCTTATGCTCGCGAGCATCACCGGAACGAAACAATCTTGGTGGTTTACGGCACGGAAAAGGTCGATTATCGCGCCCCGCTATGGCTCGAATTGTTCGGCAACCGCCAGGCCGATAGCCTTACGCCGCAGGAGATCGAGCGCGAACTGGGCCGCGTGGCGCGCGAACGCGGATGGGCTCCGGCGAGCTTCAACCGTTACAAAGCCTTTGTCTCCCTCGCCTACCGGCTGGGAATCGAGAACGACAAGGTATCGGTTAATCCTGCCCGCTTGGTCCACCGGCGGCGTGTAGACAACGGCCGCATCCGCTGGCTCACCGCCGATGAGGAAACCAAGCTGCGCGCGATCATTGCGTCTCGTTATCCTTACGAGCTGCCGGCCTTCGAGTTAGCGCTCCACACCGGCATGCGCCGCTCGGAGCAATACAGCCTCACGTGGGATTGTGTAGACCTCGAAAGACTCCAGTTGACGATTCCGCGTAGCAAGCACGGCGGCATCCGCTACATCCCGTTGGACGATACAGCCCTCCGCGCGCTGCTTGGGCTTCGGGAGCGCGGGAATGGCGCAGGAAGAGTGATGGTCTTAGGAAAAGGCGGTCACGGCTACAGCCAGGGCCACGCACTCAAGACGCCCAGGGAATGGTTTGCCTCCGCCCGCAACCTAGCGGGCCTCTCTAGTTTTCGGTGGCATGACCTCCGGCATACCTTTGCGAGCCGTCTCGTGATGGCCGGCGTAGGTTTGCGGGACGTGCAGGAATTGATGGGGCACAAGACGATTGCCATGACTTGCCGCTACGCGCACCTCGCGCCTTCGCACCAGTTGGCGGCCATCCGTCGGCTGGACGGGTGGGGTCAGAAGCAGGCAATCGAAGAGAATCGAAGTGACACCAGAACTAGCACCGCAGTTATCGAGATGGGCGGAGCACAGGTTGAGCGAAGTGCGAAAGTCGTTGTACAATAGCGCGTTAACCGTATTTGCCGAAGTGGCGGAATTGGCAGACGCGCTACATTCAGGGTGTAGTACCCGTCAGGGTGTGGAGGTTCGAGTCCTCTCTTCGGCACCATTTCAAGCCTTCCCTTGGGAACGCACGGGGAGTGCTTCCGCCCGGATTCCCATACGGTAGCAAACTGGCCGCAATGCGCGAGCTTCCCTCGTCGACTGAAATCCTGCGAATCCTTGAACAGCATCCTGGTAAGACCTTTCGGTTGCGCGAACTGGTTCTGGAGCTGGGCCTGCGCTCGAGCCAGGCGCGCGAACTAAAACAGATTCTCAAGGACCTTTCACGTCGCCACAAGATCGTTTACTTGAAGAAGAACCATTTCGCGCTGCCCTCTGACGGACGTCCCGCAGCAGAGGCGCTTCCGCGGCGCCCACACGAGACGCGGCCCGGCCGGACGATTTCATCCGCGGGACGTAGTACGGCGACCGGAAGGCTCATTCGCCACCGCGACGGCTATGGGTTCGTCGTTACGGACCAGCCGGTGGAAGGGACGGATCAGGACATCTTCGTCCCACCGGGCGGCATCGGCTCGGCGATGCACGGCGACCGCGTCGAGGTACAGATCGTCCGCATCCGGCCGGGGCGGGGCGGGAACGACGAATCGCGCCTCGAGGGGCGAGTGATCACGGTGAACGAGCGCGCGCAGAAGACCGTGGTAGGTGAGTTTCATTGCGGGCCGCGCTCGAACTACGTCCTGCCTTACGATCAGCGTATCGCAGTCGAAATCGTCATCCCACGTGGTCAGGAATGGCCTTCCGATGAGCGGCCCGCGGCGGGGCAGCGCCAGTTTGGGGGGGAGTCGGAAGGGAAGCGGCGCGGCGGACGGTCCGCGCCCCACCGGAGCGCGCGCGAGCTGGAGGGCATGATCGTCGATGTCGAGATCACGGAGTTTCCCGGGCCGGCTTTGCCGGCATGCGCCCGCGTGATCGAGATCCTCGGGCGGCGCGAGGAGTTTGGCGTCGACGTCGAGATCATCATTCGCAAGTTCCACCTGCCGCACCGGTTTCCACCGGAAGTGCTCGCCGAGGCGGAGGCCGCGCCGCAGTTCATCTCCGAGCCCGAGCGCGAAGGCCGTCGCGATTTCCGCTCGCTCCCTATCGTGACCATTGATGGTGAGACGGCGAAAGACTTTGACGATGCCGTCCACGTCGAACGCCTGGTCGACGGAAACTTTATCCTTCAAGTGCACATTGCCGATGTGGCGCATTACGTGCGCCCGGGCGCGGGGCTCGACCGCGAAGCGCGCCTGCGCGGCACCTCCGTCTACTTTCCCGACCGCGCCGTTCCCATGCTGCCGCTCGAGCTCTCGAACGGTATTTGCAGCCTCAATCCCCACGTCGACCGGCTTGTAATGTCTGTCCAGATGGAGATCGATCCTGAGGGCCGGGTGGTCGATACGACGCTCGCGCCCGGCATCATCCGCAGCGCGGAGCGCATGACTTACACGGCCGTAAACGCGGTGCTGAGCGGGGACGCGGCAGCGCTCGAGCGCTACCAGGCGCAGGCGGAACATTTCAGGCTGATGGAACAGCTCGCGCGCCTCCTCAACCGGCGGCGGGACACCCGCGGCTCGATCGACTTTGACTTGCCCGAGCCCGAGATCGAGTTTGATGAGTACGGCCGCATGATCGGCGTCACCCGCTCCGAGCGCAACATCGCGCACCGTATCATCGAGGAGTTCATGCTGATGGCCAATGAAGCGGTGGCGCAATACCTCGAGCGGCGCGCAGCCGACGCGCTCTATCGCATCCACGAAAAGCCCGACCCGAAGAAGGTGCTGGAGTTCGAGGAGATCGCCGCCACATTCGGATACTCGCTGGGCGTTCAACTGCCTGCCGCGCGGCGCGCCCGCGTGCGCTTCCGAGATGAGCGCGAGCGTTATCCGCGCTTTACCGAACGCGTGGGCGCCGAGGACCTGGAGATCACGTCGCGGCACTACCAGCGGCTGACCCAGCGCATTGCGGGAAAGCCGGAAGAACGCATCTTGTCGTACCTGATGCTGCGTTCGCTCAAGCAGGCGCGCTACTCGGAAGACAACACCGGCCACTTCGCGCTCGCCTCGCCCACTTACACGCATTTCACGTCGCCCATCCGCCGCTATCCAGACTTGATCGTCCACCGCATCCTCAAGGCCGTGCTCGCGAAGGAGGGGGGAAGCGCGCGAGTGCGAGTGGAGGAAGACGAGCCCGATGGTGAACGGCGAAGGGCGCCGCTCTCGGCTCGCCGGTCAGCCAAAACGCAGCGGAGGGGTCACAGCCCAGCCGCCAGTCAACCGGTGGTTCTCCCGGGCGGCGCCCTCGTCGAGCTGGCCGAGCTTCGGCTGCTCGCGCTTGAAACGTCGGAAGCGGAACGCCGCGCTGCGGACGCCGAGCGCGAGTTGATGGAGTGGAAGAAGGTGTCGTTTATGGCGGAACGCTTGGGCGACGAGTTTGAGGCGCTGGTCATCAGCGTGGCGAAATACGGCTTCTTCGTCGAATTGACGGACATGTTTGTCGAAGGCTTCGTCCCGCTTGACAGCTTCGAGGACGACCGCTACGTCTACCGCGAGCGGCTGCGCGCCGTGGTCGGTGAGCGCTCGAAACGCGCCTATCGGCTGGGCGACCGGATCAGAGTGCGGCTTGACCGAATCGACCGGGCGGCGAACAAGCTGCAGTTCTCGGTGGCGGAGTGATGTCACGCTCATGACCAAAATTGTTCAAGTCGACGATCCGTCAAGTGAGCTCGCCGCGCTCGGAAGAGAGGATCGGGGCCGCGCGTTTTGCGAGCAGTTGGAGCAGGGGAATATCCTTTTCTTCTCCAAGACTCCCTTTGATTTCTCCGAGGGAAACCGCCAGTTCCTGCTGAGCCAGCGGCAAAGTGGCGCGGCCTACCACAAGAACGTCGCCTATCGTCCGAAGCAGGATCGCCTCACGGGTTTCGTCACCAGCCACCGCGAAGAGCAGGACCGCCTGCGCACCATTATGAGAACCTACTCCGAGCGCGCCACTCAATTCGTCGCCCGCTTGCTGCCGGCGTACGCGACGAACTGGAAGCTGGACTTTGCGAGCTTCCGGCCGCAGGAAGAACAGGGCAGGCAGATTCGCCTGCGCGCGCGCAACGACCTGCTGCATGTGGATTCGTTTCCCACGCGCCCGACCCACGGCGATCGCATCCTGCGCATCTTCACTAACATTAACCCCACGCAGCCGCGAGTCTGGCTGACCACGGAGACTTTTGACGGACTCGCCGAACGCTTCCTTGGCCCCGGCGGATCCGCTGAACTTCGCACGGGACTCGAGACGAGCGGACTGCGCGGCGGACTGGTGCGCGCCGCGCGTGCGCTCCATCTGCCGGTCGCCGATCCTTCCCCTTACGACAAGTTCATGCTGCGCTTCCACCACTTCCTCAAGGAGAACCACGAGTTCCAGGAAACGTGCGCGAAAGCGCGCTGGGAGTTCCCGCCCAACTCGACCTGGATGGTCTTCACCGACATGGTGGCGCACGCGGTGCTCTCCGGGCAATTCGCGCTCGAGCAGACCTTGATTGTCCCGCGGGACGCGCTCGTCCTGCCCGAGAAGGCGCCGGTGAGCGTGCTCGAGAGTTTCATCGGACACGCGATGGTATGAAGGAAGGTAGACGCCAGCCGTAGCCGCTGACCACGGCTAATCCTTGTACACCCATCCTGCGACCAGTGACGCGAGCACGGCGCCCACCCACAGGTCAATCATCCACCACAACGGGAGCACGCGGCCGACCGGCGACCAGGCGGCGAGAGTAAGGTTCATGGGGAAGCCAGCGGCGAAGCCCACGAGCAATCCGATTTTGAGCGCCGTACCCGGCCCCGCGCCGCGCGTCGCCCGCGCCGAAGCGTAGAGCCACGCGACGACGTAGGAGAGCAGAAACATGGTGATGATCCAGTAGGCCACGAAGAGGGAATAGCGAGGCTGCTGGAGAATCAAGCCGGCTTGTCCGGCGGCCGTGTACTTGGACATCAAAATGCCGAGGTTGACCGCGATCGTCCAGATGCTCCATACGACCCCGCCCGCCAACCCTCCCAGCATCACTCGGCGAGTGTTGATCGTCTTCTCCACCGTCTCCATGAGTCACCTCGTCGTTCGGTAGCAGTAACGGACATTCTTGTTACTGGCTTCGGCAAATTGACATGGGCCGTTCCCCCGGTGTAGCTTGGCCCTGGTGTGTAAAATGGCTCGAAGGGCGGCAATCTCGAGCCACGGTGAGGCTATGAGTTCGCAATGCGGCACCCGCCTCGAGATCGTGTGTCCTTGCTGTGGCGCTCGACTGAAAGTCGACACCGAGCTCGGCAAGATTATCGCGCACGAAGCGCCGCCCAGGCGTTCGCAGGCTCCTGCCCTCGAGCAGGCTGGCGAACTGCTTCAGAAGGAAGCAGCGCGTCGCGAGGCCCACTTCCGCCAGAGCGCGGAAGACGAGCGAGTGAGGTCGCGGCTGCTGGAGAGGAAGTTCGAGGAAGCTCTGTCTAAAGCCAAGGACGAGCCAGTTGCGCCACCCACGCGCGACATCGACCTTGACTAAATCCGCCGGACTAAGTCGCCCGCTTGTATCCTGAGCCTGAAGCTTTCTTCAACGCCTCGACGCCCTCGGCCACCGAGAGCAGCGGCGTCGTCTTGAACGACTTTACGGAGCCGGCGGCTGCCACCGCGATGGCGAAGGCGGCGGCATTCACGTTGTCAGGAAACTGAACGATCGAGACGATGTCGTATTCCCCAAATGAGAACCAGCCGCTTTCGATCTTGCCGCCGAGTTTTTCCACTGCCGGACGAATGGCTTCGATGCGGTTCTGTGGGTTCTTCACCAGGGCCGCCCAGCCGTCCGCTGAATATGCAATCTGCCACAGATAATGGGCCATGCTTGTTCTCCTTGACGACCGCGTTCTGCGCGTCGGTGACACGTGACCATCCACTCAACGCGGAGTCTGTTGGGATTTTGTGCGTAGACGCGTTAACACGCTATGGTATTCGCGAATGAAAGTCAAATCGTCACTTCAAACTCGTCACTTCACCTTGATTTTTGAGGCGGCCACAGGTTACCATGCGGTCTTTAGAAGCAGTCCTTCTAGTTTTCCCCTAAGAGGAAGGGATCGATGTCAAAGTCTGAGGAGTCTACTGACCGAGGCCGCCGCGACGCACTCAGGAAGATGGCGGTGGGCGCGGGCGCGATGACGGCGTTTCCCATTCTCGGGCAGGCCGGAGGAGTGACGCCGGCGATGGCCCGGGCTGCCGCCCACCTGCACGGAGCCGAGGAAACCGCTGCAGTGGCCGGGGTTCAACCGGACCCCAACTGGAAACCCCTTTTCTTCGACCCGCATCAGAACGAAAGCGTGATCGCACTGAGCGAGCTGATTATCCCTGAGACGGACACGCCGGGAGCGAAGGCGGCGCTCGTGAACCGTTTCATCGACCTGATGCTGAATGATGAGGATGCCGACAAGCAGAAGAGTTTCATCCAAGGGCTGGCGTGGCTCGATGGCCGCAGCCTGAAGGCGCACGGCGAGCCTTTCGTGGAGCTGAGAGCCGAGCAGCAGACGGCGCTGCTGACCCCTCTGGCGGACTCCGAAAACAAGTCGCCGGAGGACCAGCCAGGTGTGCGCTTCTTCCAGGAAATCAAGGACTGGACCCTCTACGGCTACTACACGTCGCAGCCGGGGATGGTGCGAGAGCTTCAGTACGGTGGCGGCGATTACCATGAAGAATTTCCGGGAGCGTGCACGCATCCCGAGCATCAAACCTAGTGGGCCGGGAGGGAACCAGGCCCGAGACTACAATGGAGGAGTCCCCTATCTTATGAAGTCCTATTTCGAGACCGCTTCGAAGGTTCTCTGGCTCGCGCTGGGCGTAATCTTGCTTGCCGCGGTGGGCCAGGCTGCGGATCAGCCGGATGGCGCCGCCATCTTCAAGCAGAAGTGCGCGATGTGCCATGGCCCGGACGGCAAGGGGTTTGCGGCCATCAAGACTCCTGATTTTACCGACCCCAAGATTCAGGCGAGCGTCACCGACAAGCAGATTCAAGAGACCATCGAAAACGGTAAGAAGGGTACTCCCATGCCGCCCTTCAAGGACAAGTTGAAGGAGGACGAGATCCAGGCGATGGTGAAGTACATCCGCTCCCTGAACAGCGAGAAGAACGAAAAGAAGAAATAGCGGCGGTTCCGGCCCCTGCAGGTTCATGCCTTCAGACCGGCCTCAACCCGCCAGGGGATTTTCGTCAGGCGATCGACGCGACCGCCCCGGCCGGAAGAGCCGCCGCCGGTGAGCAGCAGAGACTCTCGAGTTCCTTCCACCGTTACGTGCGATCCGAGGTCAGCAACGAGTAACACAGGCAGCTTCGACCGTAAGCGAATCAGCACCCGAAGCTCACGCCGGGAGACGACCTATGGAACAGGTCCGAGTGGGGATTATCGGCTCCGCGTTCTCATCCAACATCCACGCCGAAGCGTTTGAAGAGGTGCCGGAGGCGGTGATCGTAGCCGCGTGCTCGCCCAACAAGGGTCACGTAGAGGCCTTTGCGCGAAAGTGGAAGATTCCCGCCGTCGCGACAGACTACCGGAAATTAATCGACCGCAACGACGTTGACGTGGTTGTCGTGGGCATCCCCAACGATCGCCATCGTGAAGTGGTGACGGCGGCAGCTCAGGCCGGCAAACACGTCATCCTCGAGAAGCCCATCGCGCATACTCTCGAGGACGCGGACGCCATGATCGCCGCCTGCAAGAAAGACAAGGTCAAGCTGATGTATGCTGAGACCATCTGTTTCTCGCCCAAATACGTGAGAGCGAAAAGGCTGGTGGAAGAGGGTGCGGTGGGGAAGCTCTACATGGTGAAGCAGGGGGAGAAGCACTCCGGGCCGCACTCCGACTGGTTCTACGACGTGCGACGCTCCGGCGGCGGCTCCATCATGGACATGGGCTGCCACGGGATCGAGTGGGCCCGCTGGATGTACGGCAAGCCGAAGCCCAAGAGCGTCGTGGCCCATTGCCAGCGCGTCCTGCATACGGGGCGCACCAAGGGTGAGGACAACTCCGTGGTGGTCCTCGAATTCGAGGGGGGCCGTATCGCGGTAATCGAGGATAGTTGGGCGAAGCAGGGCGGCATGGACGACCGCATCGAGCTTTACGGTACCGAGGGTGTCGTCTACTGCGACTTGCTGCATGGCAGTTCGATGGAGACCTACAGCTCGAAAGGATACGGCTACGCCGTGGAGAAGGCGGGCGAGACGAAGGGTTGGACTTTCACGGTGTTTGAGGAGACCCACATCTACGGCTTCCCGCATGAGATGCGCCACTTTATCCGGTGCATCCTGGACAATGAGACGCCGCAAGAGACGGGGGAGGACGGCCGCACGACGCTCGAGATCATCTACGCGGCCTACGAGTCGGCGGGCACAGGCAAGAAGATCACTTGGCCCTACAAGCCCAAGAAACCCGGCGAGGTGCCGGTTAATCTGTGGCTGAAGGCATGAGCCGGAGATGGAGTGACCATGGGCGACAGGAAGTATCGCCAACGCGGATATCAGGATGATCGCGGCCGGGAGCCACGCCAGACCGGGCAGCGGCCAGGCCCAAGGCCCGAGACCTTCGGCCCGAAGACACCCCAGATGCCGGGGACGCATGCCGTAGTGCGCTGCGCGGGATGCGGCACCATCCTGCCTGCGGACTTCGATCCCAACGGCAAGTGCTCACGCTGCGGTTTCGAGTTGCATAGCTGCAAGCAGTGCGTCCATTTCGACACCTCGGCGCGCTTTGAATGTACCCAGCCCATTCCGCAGCGCATCGCCAAGAAGGACGCGAAGAACGCGTGCACGTTTTACGCCCCGCGGACGACCGTCGAACGCCAGACGTCGCCGGGGTATTCCCGGTCGGCGGCGAATGATCCCCGCAAGGCTTTCGAAGATCTGTTTAAGAAGTGACTCGGGAAGTCATCAATACTGCAGCGACGGTCTGCGACAGCCGTCTTCGGCGCTCTCGCCGCGGCGAGCAGGCTTCGAGCGCCGCTACAGCTAGTAATCCTCATTATATTTTGCAATCAGCAATAAAATCTGGAAAGGAAGAACATGAGAAAAACGATCGTCGTATTAGTTATGCTGGTAGCAGCGTCCTCGGTGGGCGTGCTTCTCGCCCAGACCTCGAAGCCTAAGACGCCAGCGGCTCATAAGGCAACGACGCACGCGGCGGCGCCGGCCTCGAAGATGGTTACCACCCCCTCCGGACTCAAATACATCGACTTGGTCGTCGGCAAAGGACCCATGCCTAAAGATGGTGACACGGTGCTGGTCCACTATACGGGCACGTTTACGAACGGCAAGGTGTTCGACAGTTCGGAGGGCAAGCAGCCCTTCCACTTTGTCCTGGGGCGCGGTCAGGTGATCAAGGGCTGGGACGAGGGTGTGGCGACGATGCACGTCGGTGGTAAACGGAAGCTCATCGTTCCCCCAACCTTGGCGTACGGCGAGAAAGGTTATCCAAGAGTAATCCCTCCCAATTCCACGCTGATTTTTCAGGTTCGCCTGCTGAACATCCAGTAAATCTATGTTACTCTAAATTGCAGCCCGTGGTCGGCGAGTGGGAAAACTGCTTTTGACCGGGAAAACGGCTCGCTTTGATATGGCCGACGTATGGTTCGGATAGCGCCTGCGTTACTGTCAGCGAATTTCGCGCGGCTGGGTGAAGCGCTCGAAATCGTCAAGTCGGCAGGCGCGTCGATGGTCCATATCGACGTGATGGATGGGCATTTTACTCCCGACGTTTCGGTGGGCCAGCCCGTGATCGCGCGTCTTAGGCAGGCGACTGACCTGATTCTGGACGTGCGGCTGGCGATTGAGCTTCCGGAGCGGTTTGCCGACGAATTTATCAAGGCGGGAGCGGACCGCGTTTCAGTCCACCCGGAATCCACGCCGCGCTGGCACAGCGTGCTGGAGTCTATTCGGGCTCGGCGGGCCAAGGCAGGCATGGCGCTGAATACTACTACGCCGGTGGATTCGGTGGCGGACGCGCTGGCGGACGCCGATTTCCTGACGATCCTTTCGGCGGACCAGGGCGTGGACGATCGGTTCATTCCGTGGGCGACGACCAAGGTTCGCCGGGCGGCCCAGTTACGTGAGGATCGGCGGCTGGATTTCGCGATTCAGGTGGAAGGCGGCGTGAGTTTCGAGAATCTCGAAGAACTGATTCGCGCCGGCGCGGACATCCTGGTGGCCGGATCCGCCATCTTTCATAACGAGAATCCCAAAGCTCGGCTTCGAGAGATGATTCGGCTGGCGTCGGAAGTGTGCCAGAAATCCAGGGTCTGAAAAAGCAGGCCGGAAATGAGAACGGCGGAAGCGCCGATGCCGCCGGGAGCAAGGAACTGAAAGATCTCATGAACAATAGATATGCGAAGCGTTTTGCAGCTACTTTGTCGCTGGCCGCGCTGGCGGTCGTGTTTCTACCTGGCTGTTTCGTCTTGCATCGCCATCGCAACAAGGACCTGGCGGGGCCCGTGAACCCGGGGGACCAGCCGGACAAGATCCTGTTCGAGAAGGCCACCAACGAAATCACCCACGGGCGCTACGACGTCGGCAGGCTGACCCTTCAGACCATGATGAACACTTATCCTGACAGCGAGTATCTGGCGAAGGCGAAGCTCGCCATCGCGGACTCCTATTACAAGGAAGGCGGCGTATCGGGTCTGACCGAGGCCGAACTCGAATACAAGGACTTCATCACGTTCTTTCCCACGGCGCCCGAAGCCCCGGAAGCCCAATATCGCGTCGGCATGGCCCACTTCCGCCTGATGGGTAAACCCGACCGCGACCGCCAGGAGGCGCTGCTGGCCGAAGCGGAGTTCAAGGAGTTCCTGCTGAAGTACCCTGATAGTCGGGTGATGCCGGTCGTCAAGGCGCGCCTGCGCGAGGTCCAGGAAGTCCTGGGAGAGAGCGACTTCAAGATTGCCCAGTTCTACTACGCGAGAGGCGCGTGGCCGGCGGCGAAAGGACGTTTCCAGGAGATTGCCGAGAGCTATCCTGATTTCAGCCGGACGGACGATGCTCTGTGGTATCTGGCGCAGAGCTACGAGCACATGAAGCAATCCGGCAAGGCTGTCGTGGCGTATGACCGGATTCTCACCGAGTATCCGCTCAGCGACCGCGTTGACGACGCCAAGGATCGGCTCACCGCGATGCACCAGCCGGTTCCCCAGCCCACCAAAGCTGTCCTTGCCAGGGCCGAAGCCGATAAAGCATTGCGCCGTCCGCATCGCGACCTTCTGGCAAAGTTCGGTGGCGTGATGTCGAGCGCGCCGGACGTCAGCGCGACGCGCCATGGCCCGGTCGTGTTGGGCCCGAAGCCCGCTCCCATCGAGGCGGCGGCGACCACTCCGACGCAACCCACTCCGGGCGGCGCTTCGATTTCCGTGCAGCCGGTCGGTGACGCCGCTCTGAACAGCGGCAAGGCTGTGGATACCAAGCCCACGGGCGCCGATACGACCCAGAGCGCGCCGAACTCACCGTCGTCCACAGGTTCTGCGCCCAGCAATCCGTCCCCTGACCCGGATCCCCCGGTTAAGAAGAAGAAAAAGAAATCGTTTCTCAAGAAACTCCTGCCCTTCTGATTTCCATCGGGCGGCCGGTGGAAGGGCACGACTTCAGTCGTTTCCGGCAGAGGTCCCTCTCCATGACAACTAAGTACGTCGGCGGCTAAAGCCGCATTTTTCTCCCGACACGTTTCGGCACGCCTGAAGGCGTCCCCTTTCGCAGGCAGTCTGATGTGCCACTATTTCAATTACGCAACGCGACCCGGCGAAGGTATGTTTGACTGGTTTCTCGCGCGGACGCTATAGTAGATTGATTCTGAAGCATCCTCCGAAAGCATCAGGAGAAGTCGCGCTTGGAAGCTGAAATCCCCAAAGTCTATTCTCCCGAGTCGATCGAGCCGCGCTGGGCGCGCGGATGGATCGAGCAAAAGCTCTATCGCCCGTCTGACAACGTGGCGCGCCCGCGTTTTTGCCTGGTGATTCCGCCTCCCAACATCACAGGCTCGCTCCACATGGGCCACATGCTCGAACACACGGAAATCGACATCATCATCCGCTGGCGCCGCATGCATGGCGAGGACGTCCTCTGGCTGCCCGGCACCGACCACGCCGCTATCGCCACGCAGATGATCGTCGAGCAGGAGTTGGGTCGCGAGGCATTGAAGGATGATCCGAAAGCGACGAAGAGTGACTGGAGACGAGTGGGGCAATCCGAGCGCCTCAAGATGGGACGAGAGAAGTTCCTCGAGCGCTGTTGGAAGTGGAAGGAAGAAAACGGTGGGACCATCCGCCGCCAGATGGAACGGCTGGGCGCTTCAGTTGATTGGACGCGCGAGCGCTTCACCATGGACCCCGCCTACGTGCGCGCGGTGGTCGAGGTTTTCGTCCGGCTCTACGAAGAAGGATTGATCTATCGCGGCAAGTACATGGTGAACTGGTGTCCGCGCTGCGGCACCGCCGTCTCCGACCTCGAGGTCATCCACGAGGATCGGCCGGGCCACTTGTGGACCATCCGTTACCCCTGCGAAGACGGCTCGGGTTACATCAGCGTCGCGACCACGCGGCCGGAGACGATGCTCGGTGACACCGCGGTCGCGGTCAATCCGTTGGACGAGCGGTACCGGGCGGCGGTCGGCCGCAGGGTGGTTCTGCCACTGCTCGGACGTGTACTCCCCGTGATTGCCGATAGCTTCGTTGATCCGAAACTCGGCACGGGAGCGGTGAAAGTCACGCCAGCGCACGACCCAAACGACTTCGCCATCGGCGAGCGCCACAACCTCCCGCGCATCGAGGTGATCGACGAACAGGCGCGCATGACCGCCGAAGCCGGGCCTTACCAAGGGCTCGATCGTTACAAGGCGCGCGAGGCGGTGCTCAAGGATCTCGCGGATCAAGGGCTGCTCGAAAAAACCGAGGACTATCAACTGAGCGTTGGCACCTGCCAGCGATGCCGCACGATTGTCGAGCCGCTGCTGTCCACGCAGTGGTTCATGAAGATGCGCCCGCTCTCGGAACCCGCGATCCGCGTAGTCGAGGAAGGCCGCATCCGCATCCTGCCCGATAACTACCGCAAGGTCTACCTCGACTGGATGGGCAGGATCTACGACTGGTGTGTGTCGCGTCAACTCTGGTGGGGACATCGCATTCCCGCCTGGCACTGCGATGCCTGCAGTGAAGTAATCGTCGCGCGCGGAACGCCGATCGCCTGCCCGAAGTGCAAGGGTGCGGCGCTGCGGGCCGAGACGGATACGCTCGATACCTGGTTCAGCTCGGCGCTCTGGCCGTTTGCCACCCTCGGCTGGCCCGAGGCGACCGCCGACCTCGCTCGCTTCTATCCGAACGACGTGATGATCATGGGCTTCGACATCCTGTTTTTCTGGGGCGCGCGCATGATCATGATGGGCCTCAAATTCATGCACGATGTGCCTTTTCGCGAGCTCTACATCCATGCGCTCCTTCGTGACGCGGAGCGGCAGAAGATGTCGAAGACCAAGGGCAACGTACTCGACCCGCTCGAGGTGACCGAGAAATACGGTACGGACGCGGTGCGCTTCGCGCTGGCCATCAGCGCGCCGCCGGGCACGGACATCGCCTTCTCGAAAGACAAGGTCGAGTCCTACCGCGCCTTCGCCAACAAGATCTGGAACGCGGCCCGATTCATCCTGATGAACCTCGAGAAGCTGCCGGAGCCGATGCGCGAGCAGCTCGCCTCGCTGCAGCCTATTCCGGGCTTGGGCGTCGAACCGGTCGCCGCGCCCGAGCACCTGGCGCTCGCCGATCGCTGGATCTATTCGCGGCTCTACACCGTGACCTGCCAGATGGACGAGGCTCTGGCCGGCTATCGCTTCCACGAGGCGGCTTACACCATTTATCACTTCTTTTGGCACGAGTTCTGCGACTGGTATCTGGAATGGGTGAAGCCGGAGATTACGCGGACTCCGGAAGGGAACAAAGTGCCGCCGGCGTGGATCAACCTGACACGGATTTTTCAGGCGGCGCTGCGTCTGCTGCATCCGTTCATGCCGTTCATTACCGAAGAGCTCTGGCATCGGGCTCCGCGCGCCGGACCCGAGCCCTCAATCTCCGTCACGGCGTTTCGGACGGCGACCGAACGCGCGTCGGACCCGGTTTCCGAAGGCCAATTCAACCAGGTTCGCGACTTGATTGTGGCGGCGCGCAATGCCAAGGCCGAGATGGGCCTTCAGACGGAGAAGCCGAGCGCGCAGGTGGCGAGCGACGATCCCCGTACCCTCGAGCTCTTTCGCGCCCACCAGGAGACTATCCTCCGGTTGGCTGGGCTTCGGGCCTTGAACTTTACGCGCGAGCGGCTGGAGGCCGAGGTCGCGGGCGTCCGCCAGGTCAACCAGGACACTGCGCTGCGGCTGCTCCACGAGGAGCGGGTTGACGCCGAAGCCGAGCGATTGCGGCTCGAACGCGAGAAGCAGAGACTGGAGCAGCAGCTTGGCCCGCTCGAGAAGCAATTGGGCAACGACGCGTTCCTGAGCCGCGCGCCCGAAGACGTGGTACGCGGCGCCCGGCAGCGTCACGCGGAACTCACCCAGCAGCACCGCAAATTGCTAGAGTCGATTGAACGGCTGGGTCCGCCGCCGGCGTGAGGCGCGCCGAGCTGCGTCTTGATTACCCACCTCTATGCTCCGATCCACTGACCGCCGGATCGATAAGCTCATTCACCTGCTGGCGACGAACGCCACCGTCGTGGTGCCCGGTCCGAAGATCGCCTCCGAGATCGGGGTGACGCGAGCCACGGTCTGGACCTGGATCGAGAAGCTGCGCGCTCTGGGAGTCGAGATCCGCGGCCATCCCTCAAGCGGTTACCAGCTTCGCAAGCTCCCGGACGTCCTGGTACCCAGCCTGATCAGGCCTGAGCTGGGCGACATCGAAATCGGCCACAGGATCATCCACTATTTCAAGATCGACTCGACCAACGACGCCGCGATGGCGTTGGCGTCGGCCGACCGGAGGAATACATCGCACGGGACAGTGGTAGTGGCAGAAGAACAGACGGCAGGACGCGGGCGCCTCGGCCGAACCTGGTACTCGGAGAAGTCAGCGGGCATTTACGCCTCGGTGATTCTGCGTCCGCCGCTTCCACCCGCTGCCGCCCCGATGCTCACGCTGATGGCCGGCGTCGCGGCGCACGCGGCGGTGACCGCAACCACCGGCCTGCGCGTCGACATCCGCTGGCCGAACGATCTGCTGGTCGATGGCAAGAAGGTCTGCGGGATCCTCACTGAGATGAGCGCCGAGGTCGACCGCGTCCACGTCGTGGTCATCGGCATCGGCATCAATGTTAACCATCAGCAGATGCTGGCGGAGCTCGAGAGCATCGCCACGTCGCTCCGGATGGCCGGCGGCAGGGTCTACTCGCGCGCCCAGATCTTTGTTGCGCTGCTCAAAGAGCTGGATCGCCACTATCGCCTGATGCTCGCTGAGGGTAGCGCCGCCATCGCGCGCCGCTGGGCCGCGGCGTCGACCTACGCCGAGGGAAGGCAGATTCGAGTACTCACGAACTCCGGCGGATTCCTGGCCACGACGCTCGGTCTCGAGCCGACCGGCGCATTGCGAATCCGCCGTGAGGATGGCAGCGAGGAAGCATTGGTCTCAGGCGAGATAACCGAAGTAAAATGATTCGGAGCGGTCAGCCTTCAGCTCTCAGCGAGAGAATGCGTCGTGCTGACTGCTAAGAGCTGAAAGCTAACGCTACAAGCTTCCTAATGGAAAACACCGGCATCAAGCTCCTGGTGATCGACGTCGGCAACACCAACACCGTACTCGGGGTGTTTCACGGCAAGACGCTCAAGGCGCAGTGGCGCTTGACGACCAACCGATCCCAGACCGCCGACGAGTACGGCATCCTGATCCGCAATCTCTTCAACCTCGACGGTATTCGCGCCGACGAGATTTCCGGAATCATGATTGCGAGTGTGGTCCCGCCGCTGAACTCGCTGCTGGAAGAGATGGCGGAGAAATATTTCCGCCTCAAGGCGTTGTTTCTCGGCCCCGGCACGAGGACCGGTATCGCCATCCACTACGACAATCCGCAGGACGTGGGCGCGGACCGCATCGCCAACAGCGTGGCGGCTTTCGAGAAATACGGCGGCCCGTGCGTCATCGTGGACTTCGGCACGGCGATTACTTTCGACGTGGTCTCGGAGAAGGGCGAGTACCTGGGCGGCGTGATCGCGCCGGGGATCGGCATTTCCTCCGATGCGCTTTTCGAGCACGCGGCCCGCTTGCAGCGCGTCGAGATCCGCGAGCCGCAGCACGTCATCGGAACCAACACCGTCGGCAGCATGCAATCCGGACTCTTCTACGGCGCAGTGGGACTCGTGGACGGCATCCTCGACCGGCTCTCGCAAGAGCTTGGCAACCAGACGAAAGTGATCGCGACGGGTGGCCAGGCTTCGCTCGTCGCCGCCGCTTCGAAATACAAGCCTCCCGTTGACTCTTCGCTGACACTTGAAGGATTGAGAATCATTTATGAGCGGAATCTCCCCGGCAGAAGATAGGCACGAGGGCGCGGCGCCGGAAAGCGGCGGCACTCGAATCCCCGACCGTGGCTCGGGAGGACCGGAGAATTATTTCAATTACTTCACCGAAATCGAGGAGTGCTACCAGAGGTGCCGCGGTACGCCAACCCTGCTGTCGCCGCTCGACTGGGCGCTGATCGAGTCGTGGAAAGAGGCCGGCATTCCCCTTGAGGCCGTGGAAGCCGGCATCAAGCAGACCTTTCAGAAGTACGCCAGGCGTCCGCGGCGCTTTCAGAAGATCAATGGTCTCGGCTATTGCACGCAGGAAGTCATGCGTGCCGCCGACGCGATAAAGACTGCGCAGGCCGAGGGGTGTTCGGCCGGCGGAGGAGGGAAGCCGCGGATTGCGGAACCGTCGTTCACCGCCGAGGAGATCGTTAAATATCTCCGACACAACGCCGAGAGTCTGGAAAAGGCTGCGAGTCGCGCCCAGGAGAACGGGGGATCGTCGCTGGCCAGTGATTTTGCGGAGGCGGCCGCCGCGCTTCAGCGCCTTGCCCTCGATGTGCCTCAGCCGGTGACGGACTTGCAGCCGCTCGAGAATATCCTCACCGCCTTGGAGGACAAGTTGACGGCGTCGGTGACGCGCGCTGCCTCGGTCGAGCTGGTGGCGGAGATTCGTCAGGAAGGTGAGCGCGGGATGATGTCCTATCGCCGGAACATGACGGCTCCGCAGATTGAGTTGCTCGGGCGTCAGTTCCTAAAGAAGCGTTTATTCGAACACTACGGCGTCCCGCGACTGAGCCTGTTTTACATGTGACCTGCCGGTTGCGAGCCGTCAAGGGGGTGGGCGATGCGCGTGATAATCCGTCGGGTGTTTGTTTCCATCCTTCTTGCCGCGCTGTCGCTCGCGGCGAAGGAAAAGAAGCCGACCGGGGAGATCCCCAACCCGGCGGCGTTCGCGAAGATCACGAGCTACTGCATTGACAGCAGTCAGTTGTCCGGCAACGACGCCTACACCGTTCAGGGTTTCATCGAAACCGAGAGCAAGCCGAAGAAGCTGCTGACCAAGCTCCCATGGAAACTCTATCGGGACTGCCGTGACGCGGAGCCGGATGCCATCGTGAAGCTCGAGTTTCCTTTGCTTCGCAACGGCTCGGTCGAAGTGAGTACGCCGGCCGATCCCCTGAATCCTCCGGACAGCGAGTACCGCACGAAAGCCGTGCTGGAGATTTCGGATGCATCGTCCTCGCGGTTGCTCTACAAGGTGGAGGCCTGGCCGCTCGACAACCCGCTGGTTGACTCCGGAGTGGAAGGCGGAGATTCTCTCCCCCTCCAGCGCCACAATGCCATGTACAACGCATTTTCGACGCTGATCGACGACGTCCGCCGCGCACCCCAGCCGAAAAAGAAGTGAGAGCGCAGTCGAGACATCCGGAGGGACGGTCGATTCGACCACGACAGAGCCGTGACCACGATGTTTGAGTTCACTCCTCAGAAGCTCGTCTACGGAGGCGAAGCCCTGGGACATTATCAGGGCCGCACCGTTCTGGTTACGGGTGCGCTGCCAGGAGAGCGCCTCGAGGTGGAAGAGGTGCGGACCGCCAAGGGCGTGGTCCATGCTCGCCCGCTGCAGGTTCTCGAAGCGGCTGCGGAGCGCGTTGATCCGCCTTGCCCGTATTTCGGGTGCTGCGGCGGATGCCAGTATCAGCACCTCCACTCTGAGCGCCAGACGGATGCTAAAAGGGAAATCCTGCGCGAGACTCTGCGCCGCATTGGGGGAATCGCGTGGGACGGTGAAATCCTCACCCACACGGCGCATCCCTGGAACTATCGTAATCAGGCGCAATTCAAGCTGGCGCTTCAAGCGGACGGCGGAGTTGAACTGGGCTTTTTCGAAGCCGGGTCACACCGCCTGCTGCCTGTCGAGAGTTGCTTGATCGTTTCGCCCAGACTCAACGCCACACTCCACGAGTTGCGCGGCGCGGAGTGGTCCGAGCATCTCGCGCCCTTCAGCGAGATCGAACTGCTCGCCGACGCTCGGGACGAGGAGGTCAGTATTACTCTGCGCGCCCAGCCTGGCGGTTCGCGCGCCCTCGATGACCCAAAATCTGAGGAGTTGGGCAAAAGGTGTCTCGACCTCTTGCCGGGAGTGACCTCGGTCGGGATCGAACGCGGCAGGTCGCTGCGCGTCTTCGGCAAGCCGGCGCTGACCTATGCCGTCGGCCACTTCAGCTATCAAGTGAGTCATGGGTCGTTCTTCCAGGCATCGCGATTCCTGCTGACGGAGCTCGTGAGGAGTGTGACGAGTGGTGGATTGGGGGACCTGCCAAAGGCTCGCCTGGCCTTGGACCTCTTCGCCGGCGTCGGACTCCTGACCCTTCCCCTCGCCGGACGATTCGAGCAGGTGATCGCCGTGGAGGCGAACGCGCAGTCCGCCCACGACCTCGCCACGAACGCGCGCGCGTTCCCCAATGTCCGGGCCGTAACGCAGCCGGTTTTTGACTTCCTGCGGCGCTTCGCCCAGGCCGGGCCGGATCTCGTGGTACTTGACCCGCCGCGCGCCGGCGTGGGCTTCCCCACGCTGAAGCTGCTGGCTGCTCTCCGGCCCCAGCGGGTTCATTACGTGAGCTGCCATCCGCCGACCCTGGCTCGCGATTTGGCGTATCTCATCGGGAGTGGCTACCGTTTGGATTCCGTCGAAATGTTTGACTTCTTCCCGCAGACCTTCCACATCGAATCGCTCGCCCGGCTCAGTCCGCTCGGCTGAACATCTTTCATATATCCTGGAACGGGAATATACTCTGCATCAATATATGCAGAGTACACTTCTGGCTCTCGCGGGATGCTTCGCGCTGGGTATTCTCCTGGCCTCGCAGGGGCATGCCTTGCATCCGAAATCCGGCGCGGCAGACCTCGTCGCGGTCATCCCAGTTCTCTTGGCGCTGGGCGGAGTTTGCATGTTGGCGGGCTTGATCGCTCTCCGCGCCAAGTGGCTGCGGATCGCGGGGCCGCTCGCCCTCATGGGATTCGTGTTCGCCGGAGCTACGGGCGCGCGGCTTTTCGAGTACCGCTTTCCGCCGAACCACGTCCGTCATCTCGATTCGTGGGGAATCGATTTCGCCCCACCCGTGCGTCTTGAAGGCCGGCTTTTGTCGTCGCCGCAACATTCGCCGTTTGGCATGCAGTTTGACGTTGACGCGACCAAACTCGAAATTCCAGGAAGCGCCGCCGTTCCCGCTCGCATCCTGAGTGTCACGGGAAGAATCCGCTTGCGAATGGAAGTGCCGCACGACTCCGCCGCCGAGGCCGCCGCCGAGGCGCTCGAGTTACAGTACGGTGACTTGATTCGCGCTCCCGTCCGCCTCGAGCTGCCCAAGGTTTATCGAAACCCGGGCAGCTTTGACTTCCGCAAGTGGCTCTCCTCGATCGAGGATGTCTACTGGCTCGGCACTATCAAAAGCCCGCTTCTCGTCGAGAAGCTGACGTCGGACGGCCAAACCCGCCTCTTGTCACTCGCCGTTTTGCCCCGCGTTGCAGACCGCACGCGCGCGCGGCTGCTCGCGACGATCGATCGGCTGTATCCACCCTGGCTGCCCGAGGGACGTGACGGCGCCGTGCTCAAGGCCATCCTGCTCGGTGACCGATCGTCGCTCGATTCGGACACCATCGAAAGCTTTCGCAAGGTTGGCCTTTACCACCTGCTGGTGATCGCCGGCTTGCACGTTGGCTTGCTCGCGATGCTGCTCGAGATTCTGCTGCGGCAATTCGGCCTGGGAATGACCTGGCGTTCGGCCATCACCTTGTTGTTCCTCGCTGGCTTCGCGCTCGTGGTCGAGCAGCGCGCACCGACCCTGCGTGCCACGCTCATGATCGCCGCGTACCTCGTGGCTCGCATCCTCTATCGCAGCCAGCCCGCCTTGAATGCCATTGGTCTCGCGGCGCTGGTCTTGTTGCTCGAGCGGCCCGCATGGCTGCTCGATTCAGGCTTCGAGCTTTCCTTTGCCGCGGCGCTGCTGATCGCGGGACTCGCGGTACCGATCCTCGAGCGCACCACGGAACCTTATCGGCGCGCACTATGGCAGCTCGACGCAGTGGACCTCGACCCGAGCCTCAGTCCTCGCCAAGCCCAATTTCGTCTGGACTTGCGCGCCATGATCCAGTTTCTCCGGAGCCGATGGGCGTTCCTCGAGCAGCATCCCGGCATTGCTCGCCGGATCGTCACCATGGGTCCGCGCCTCGCTCTTTGGACCGCAAACATGGTGCTCTTTTCAATGGTGCTTCAACTGGGTCTGTTGCTTCCGATGGCCGAGACGTTCCACCGGGTGAGCTACGCCGGAATCGGGTTGAACGCGCTTGCGGTCCCGGTGATGACGGTGCTACTGGCGGTGGCGATGCCCACGGTGGCGCTGGGCAGCGTATCCGTCGGGCTCGCGCGATGGCCGGCGCGGATACTTGATGTCATGATGAAGGCGCTGTTTGCTCTGACCGACTTGCCTCACCTGCCTCATTGGCTTTCGTACCGCGTCCCGTCGCCGCCCGCATGGGTTGCATGGGCTTTTGCCATTTCGGTCACTCTGGCTGCGGGCGCGCTCGGCCGCCACCGCCGGAGCTTCTGGATCGCGCTTGCCGCGTCGGCGGCATTTGCCGCGCTCATCTCGCTGCACCCCTTCCGCCCGCAGCTTCCGACGGGCGAGCTCGAACTAACCGTACTCGATTGCGGCGATGGTGAGGCGTCGCTCGTGGTTCTCCCCGACCGCACCACCCTGCTGGTGGGCGCGGGCGGCGGACGCGCTGTCCCTGGCACGTGGCTTCGCGGGGGCGCGCCAGCCCGGCGGCGGTGGGATCCAGGCGAGGACCTCGTGTCGCCTTACCTGTGGTCGCGGGGAATCGAGAGGATCGATGTGCTCGTCGCG
Organism: Terriglobia bacterium; assembly: GCA_035945295.1. Classification (GTDB taxonomy): domain Bacteria; phylum Acidobacteriota; class Terriglobia; order UBA7540; family UBA7540; genus QHZK01. The sequence goes on from DASZAI010000009.1 coordinate 35,546, forward strand.
CCGAGCACGCGGGAGGGCCGTCTGGGCGGATTCGATGCAGTCGTCGCCAACTTCCGCATCGGAGAATTCTGGCACGGGCCTTCCAGCGTGGTACGCGACCCGAGTCCGGCGTATGAGGCGCTGCTCGATCGCATGCGGGATCGAGGCATCCCCGAGCGCGAACTGGCGGGCGGCGAGCAGGTTCGATTGGGGAATGCTTTGGTCCAGGCACTCTTGCCAGTTGGCACTGAGGGCCAATCTGTCGACGTCGGCATGCGGCACCGAACTTCAAAACACCGCGCACCGAACGAAGATTCTCTTGTGCTGCGCATCTCGACGGGCGAGGCAAGCGTGCTTCTAGCCGGCGACCTCGGCGAGCAAGCAGAGCAGCAGTTGGCGAGCTCTGGAGCCCTGCCGCCCAGCCGGGTTCTCGAGGTTTCGCGCCAGAGCGCCCGGTCATCCTCGAGTGCGGAGTTCGTGACTCGTATCGCGCCCCAAATTGTGATTGTGACTGCCGACCGCATTGATCCGATAAGACCACTCGCGCCGATGATCGACGTTTTGAAGAACGCCGGCACGCAGGTCTTCCGGACGGGCCAGGAAGGCGCGATTTCCGTTAAGATGAAGGGCGCGTCAACAACCGTTCACCGTCTGCGCCCGTAACGGGCTCGAGCAATACTCCCCTACTCGCGGCTCGCCACGGCGTGAGGATCGATGACTACGTGCTTGATGCGGCGTCGCCGCCAGGTATAGGTGATGTGGAGCAGCCCGTCGCGCGTCTGGATGACGGCGGGATAAGAATATTCGCCCGGCTCGTCTTCGAGTACATAGGGCAAGCTCCAAGTCGAGCCATCGTCGCGCGAGAAGGCGATGTTGAGCGGCGTGCGTCCCGAGCGCGTGTGATTGTAGACGAGCGCCACCGTCCCATCCTTCATCTTGACGGCGTCGATCCCGCTGTTGGGGTTGGGGAGGGAAGTCGGGCGGGCGGGCGTCCAGGTATGACCGCTATCTTCAGAAGACGCGGTGCAGATCGCGCCGATCCGCTCGGTCGAGCGCGTCAGCATCTTCAACTTACCCGGTGCAGTCTCCCACACGGTGGGTTGGATGATTCCGTAGGGAACGCCCGGCACAGTGCCTGGTACAGCGATCGGTCCGTACTTTCTCCAAGTACGGCAATCGTCGCCGCTGATTTCCACCCAGCACTGCCACGAGGTGGAAGTCTCGACGGAGCTTCCGGCGAGGACGTCGCCATTCGAGAGAAGGATGGGCTTGTTCTTGATGGGGCCCAGAATCTCAGAGTCCGCCAGTCCACCCGGAAGCCCGCCAGGAAGATACGTGGGCGTGCTCCAGGTAATCCCGTCGGTCGACGTGCGACAGGCGCTGTGCCACGCGCGCGGACTCGGTCCGTACTTGTAGAACAGCCAGATTCCATCGTGCCGGTCGCGGAACAGTACGGGATTCCAGCAGGGGACGCCAGGCTCGCGTGCCCACACTTCAGGCGGAGACCACGTGCCCTGCCTGCGCCTTGCACCCCAAATCGCGACGCTCGGGTCTCCCTCGCGTTTGCCGCCGAACCACGCCGCCAGCAAGTCGCCGTCCGGCAGTTCGACCAGCGTCGATGCGTGGCACTCCTTGAAAGGCGCGTCAGTGAAGACGAATTCCGATATGACGGTCGGGATCCTGGGCATGGGCGGACCGTGCTCCCGGCGGGAGCCTTGAGAGGTGACGGCCACGACGCTCAACAGCACGATAACGCACGGTGTGCCGATGAAGAGCGGTTTTGAGCGCTCGGTGGTCATCATCCTGACTTGATCCGAGAAGCGCAGTGGTCACCCCTCGACTGCGGCGGCAAGGGAATCAAGATTGTAGCCCACCGGGCAAGCCAACGGCAGAACATCAAAGGTGGGGAAAATCCGTCTGGCAACTGTTGCCGAAGGTGAAGGAATTGATCGTGACGCCGGAGCGGGTGGGAAACAACTGGACGAGGTGGCTTCCGAAAGCGGGGTTTTGCACCAGATAGTACATGCGGGGTTCGCGAACTTCGAGGTAGGAGTGTCCGCTGGGGTCGATCGCGACGTCCACGCCTTTATCCTTGACGGTCAAATCCTTGCCGTCCTGCTTGATATAGAGGCGCTCCGGGTGGCCGTGCTCGACGTTCAGGACGGCATAGAGTTCGCGCGCGTGATAGCGCATCTCGAGCTGGTCAGTCGAGACGCCCTTGCTTTTGCCGCGATAGATCATGCCATTCTTATCCGTCTCCCAGCGGCCCGCTACCGCCACGCGCCCGTCATCGACCGACCCGGGAAGCTCATACTCGAGCGTCTTCCCTTCGTGATAGCCCTCCAGATTCGATAGGATGCCGCGGCCGTACCAGTTGCCCACGTACATCTCCGGCGTCGGGCTGCCGCAGCTCTCGGCGAAAACATTTTCATCGGGAGGAATTTTGTAGCTCGCGGGAAACTTCAAGCCGGGGTGCGCTTCAACGAGCAACTCCTGGATGGCGTGTTCGAAGGCGCTGTCCGCCCCCTCACCCGGCCGGTCGAAGCGGATGAAGCCGTTCGCGTCGATGAGGAAGCGGTTGGGCCAGGTGGAATTGTGGTACGACTTCCAGATCTCAAAGTTGTCATCGACCACCACGGGATAAGGCAGGCCGAAACGTTTGACGGCGGCGCGCACGTGCTCGACGGGGTAGGCGACATCAAACTCGGGATCGTGCACCCCGATGATCTCGAATCCATACTTGTGATAGCGCTCGTGCCACTTCTTGTTGTCGGCGAAAGTGCGAATGCAATTGATGCAGGTGTACTCCCAGAAATCGATCATCACTACCTTGCCGCGCAGCCGCTGCATGGTCAAAGGAGCGGAGTCGATCCAGGTCACAACGGAAGCGCCGGCCGCGGGAAGGTTGGGACTCTCGTTCGGAGCGCCGGCGGTTGCGGGTCTCGACCCCGCACCCTGCGCCGGGGCGATGGGCACGTTACCGGCAGTCGGTTGCGCCAGGATCGGTTCGGCCGACGGGAACTCCGGCGCTTTGACGTGCAGAGTGATGAGTTCCTGCGCCGAACAAGTCGGCAAGGCAATCAGCAGGAAGGCGCAGCAGCCAGCCAGTATTTGTCCTTTTCGCAAACAGAACCCCCTCGGGAACTTGGATGTTTCCCAGGCGGGTCGGGATTCCTCGGAGACTCCTTTGGTATCAGGAACGCGCGACCACCCGGCGTCAGGAGCCGGATGGCCGCGCTACTGCGGAATGCGGAAAGTTGCAGACTAGAGCCGTATTTCGAAAAACTGGTTGAACGGGTTGTCGATGGGGAGCTTGCGGAAACGCGTAAACCCGGCAAGTTGGGACACCCGGCGGACGTTCGCTTCTCCCATCCCCGCTCCGTAGCCGGCGCCGTTGTGCGCCAGCGAACAGGTCATGCATTGCAACGTGCTGACGGAATAGAAGAGCTTGCCCAGCGGATTGATGTTGTCCTCGAGGTGGTCGGCGACCCGGGGTTCGATGCAGAACCAGGTGCCGTCCGGCTTGAGCGCGCCGCGGATGGAGCGCGCGCATCCCTCGGGCGTTACCATGTCATGCAGGCAGTCGCAGGTCATGACGAGGTCGAAATCTCCGCTTTGCGGCAGGTCGATCGAAGTACGCAACTCGTAAGTCAGGCGGTCCGTGAGCCCGTTTTTCCTGGCGTTCTCTTGGGCGTATTCGATCAGCGGTCCGAAGTTGTCGTAGCCGAAGAACCGGGACTTCGGGAACTTGGGTGCGATCTCGAGCAGCGCCGCTCCTCGCCCGCAGCCCACGTCCGCCACCTTCGCGCCTTCTTCGAGCTTCTTGAGGACATCGGGCATGGCAGGGAACCACGTCTGAGCCATGAAATTGCGATAGCCGGGCCGGAAAAGGCGTTCCGTGCCCACGAATGTGTCTTCCGAATACTCGCTATACCGCACGCCGCCGCCCTTGCGGAACACTTCCATCACCCGGGGCATCACGCGATAGTGGTCGGGGATCATCTGACTCAGGCCGCCCGTGAACACCGGACTGGTTTCGTTGGCCAGCACCATGGCCTGCTCGGGCGACATCGAAAATCTCCGCGTCTTGGGATCGTAGGAGAGATACTCGGCGGCGACCATCGCTGATGCCCACTCACGAACGTAGCGCTCCTTCAAACCGAGCTTCTCGGCGAGTTCGTGGCTCGTGACCGGAGCGCCGTCAGCCAGCGCCTTGAACAGTCCCATGCGGTCACCGATGTAGATGAGGGGGCCGGACATGGCGGCGGCAAGGTCGCCGACTACCTTGAAAGCAAAGTTCAGCATCTTGTCGTGGTCGACTGCGGGGGATGTTGTTGGGGAACCCATAAGCACCTCCATGGCAGTGAGTCGAATCGAAAGGAAGGCGGCATCTTACACGCTTTGCGGCTGGGGCTCAATAGCCGCGCGGCTAATAACACGCAACGCGCCAACCTACGTCGTTCTTTGCCCGTGCTGGAGCAACAGATGGGCAAACTCTCAAGGCCAGGCAGGCATCCAATCAGAACGAAGCGGGAAAGAAAGTTTCTTGCGCGGCCAGGGTGGCTGCGCAAGTCGATGTACCCCCAGGGGCGGAGGGCCGTATCCTCCCGCACAATTGGGCGTCGCGACACACGCTCAATCGTCCTCCGCTCCGGGGTTCCCTGCCGCGATCGAGCCCTCTCGCCGACGACACTGGGGTACGGCAAGCGTCCTCGGCGATCACGCCGGACCGCCCGCCGCTTCGAGTTGATGAGCTAGCGAATTCACCAGGCCGACAGGCAGGGCGATGTGAACGGTATCGGTCTCGTCCTCTACATCGATGCGCAACGTATCTCCGTACTTCGAGATGAGGACGTGCTCGTGCGAGTCCTTGACCTCGACCAACGTCGCGTCGGGACAGCGCGCGAGTTCAGCGCTGGCGGCCTGGATCGCAGGCAGCCACGGCCCAATCTGGCGCTCGGCCTCACGGAGATCGCGGTCGGGTACAAAACTGAGGCCGGCATCGACCAGGAGCGCAGGTATCGGCAGCCAGATCCGCGTGCCCTGCGGTTTATCGTGCACGTAAACAGTGACCGCACCTTCGCTGTAGACCACCAGTCCCAGCAGCAGCACCGCACCGAGCACGCCAAGCAGGATGCGCTGAAAGATGACTCGTGTTCTTGATGCCATGGGAAATCCCTCGCTACTCTGACGCGCTACGTGAGTCCACCCAGATCCTCACCGACTCCGTCTTGTCGTTGACGGTCACAAGCTCCGTGTTGCCTTGGGTCCGTAGAGCGCGAATGGCCGCTGCGACATCCAACTCGTCCTTGCCCGCAGAGAGGAGCGCCTGGACCACCGTGAAGGGTACCTTGATGTCCACGGTCGATTGCTCGCGCTTCGACTCGCCGTCCTTTTCGCGGACCTTGATGAGCAGGTTGCCCCCGGCCTTGGCGATGCGCACGTCCTCGTGGCGATCGCGGACGGTTACGAATTCATTATCGCCCGCGTCGCGAATCGCCTCCACGAGCTGGCGCAGATCGACGTCGTTGAGATTGCCCTGGATCCTCACTTTGCCGCCGTCGAAATTCTCAGCGTGGACGCAGGGCAGCACCTTCTCCGCCAGCGACAGCGGAACGTTGACTCGCACCATTTCGTTATCACCGCCCGAGTCGTCCACCTTGATGTGCAGCCAGCGATCCTCCGCCGACGCGGCCACTGCCGTCGCCGCCAGAAGTAATACGACGAGGGTCAGTTGGCGCACCCTCAATACGGACAATCCTCTTGTCATAGTCTCGTCACCTCCCGCACGTGTCCATAGATACGAGAAGGTGAGCCAAAAAGTTCCGCGGGGTGGGAGGCATTCCGTAAGGCTGAATCTTGAAACCTAACTGCCATAGTGCCGGTCAAGTTCGGAGGCGTAACGGGCGCCGAGATGGCCCGCGTTCCCGCGTAACCACTCGCTCAAGCGCGTGCGCCCCCTCGGAGCCTCGCGTGACACCAGCAGGTCCGCCATCAGCCCGTCGATCTCTTCCCGCGTCAGGACCACATCGCCGACCAGCCATCCGAGGGGCTTCGTGCAGAGGTAGGCCAGGCTTGCCGGGACGTGGATGATCCTGGCTCGGCTCCCGACGGCGCGAACGAGCAGACCGACCAAGTCATTGAACGTGTAGATCTCCGGGCCGACCGCGTCGAGGACGACGTTCTCCTCCGCGCGACCGGCGTCCACGGCGATTGCCGCCACGTCTTCCACGGAGACGGGTTGCACGCGGTATTCTCCCGAGCCGGGCACGGCAAAGACCGGAAAGCGTCGCAGCAGCCAGGCAATATTGCTGATGAGAATGTCGTCACCGCCGAAGAGGAGCGTCGGGCGGACGATTGCGTAGGAGACGCCCGACTCAACGACCGCCCGCTCGGCCGCCGCCTTGCCGCGGAAATAGGATAGCGGAGAGTCCGGGGAAGGATTCGCGATGCTGATGTGCACGATGCGCCGGACTCCGGCCCCTCGCGCCGCGTTGACCAGCGCCCGGGTATTCTCGACCGCCCGCTCATGGCTGACGTGACGGCGCGGAAATCGCACCCAATACGTGTTGTAAAGCGTGGCCGCACCGCGCAGGCTCGCGGTCAGCTCGGCGGGATCGCCGAAATTGAGCAGCGCAACGCTCACGCGATCCTGAAACGGGTTGATGCGTCCAGGATGGCCGGTCAGCGTGCGGACTTCTTCTCCTTCGACCAGCAGCCGTTGGGTGATGTACCGCCCTGTGTATCCGAAGGCCCCCGTCACGACGTTCAGGTTGCGAGTGTCCTGCATGGGCTACGTAGAGCGAGTGTTCACTGCCTGGTTTGCCCGGCGCGGGATGAACATACTCAGCACGAGTCCGAGCGCCAACACCGACGCGACGAGTCCCATCAAGGCCCATTTGAGCTCGGTGCCCACTTCGAGGGCGGCGCTGGTTGCAGGGCCAGTTTCAGGACGATATTGCATGGCGAAAATGAGCGGCATCAGGATCAGCGTCACGTTAGAGAACGCTGTCCAAAAGCCGGCACGGTCCTCGGTGCCACAGAGGTCCACGAGGACTCTCTTGAGATGCGGACGGAGATAGACGACGGCTGCGAACGATACGGCGACGGTTGTTCCGGCGCCGGCGAGGAAAATCTGCGTGATGTTCATGGTACGGCCCTCCTTTCAGGCGAACCCGCGAAGGTCTCTCAAGCCGAACGGCCGAGCTTCGGGCAGGCCGGCGCGAATCTGCTGCTCGGTAAAGCGCGTCTCGGGCAGCAAGTCATCAGGCAGCGAGTCGCAAGGCGGCTGCGGCTCGACCACGCCCTCCGCCAGGATGCGTACCTGCGCGAGCGCGACGAGCGGAATCTTCATCGTTCGCTCAAAGCACCACGCGAGCGCGCAGTGAACAAACACCGGCAGGCGGATGATGAGCGCGTGCGTGCCGATCACGCGCGCCACGCGTCGCGCCGCTTCGCTGAGGGTCATCTGCTCGGGTCCGGTCACGGCGACCGTCTGGCGCGAGAGCCGTCCGTCCAGGGCCGCCTGGATGACCCGGACGACGTCTTCAACTGCCAGTGGCCGGATCTGCGTGTCGTTCAGGCCCACCGAAGCGAACACTGGAAAGGTGTGCAGCGCGTGACTGAGGTGGTCTAGCATGTGATCGCCCCGCCCGTAAATCATCCCGGCCTTGAGCACCGTGTAGTCCAGCCCGGAGGCCCGCACGATTTCTTCGGCGGCCCACTTCGATTCGTGATATCCCGAGCCGCAGCTAGGCCGCGCGCGGAGAAAGCTGAGCATGAGCAACTTCTTCACACCGGCCTCTTTCGCCGCGCTGACCACGTTGCGCGTCCCTTCGACGTGAACTTGCTGGTAAGTCTGAAGGCCAAGCTCGCGGTTGATCCCCGCACAATGGGCCACAGCATCGCAGCCGGTGAAGGCGCGGACGAGGCCGGCTTGGTCACCGGTCCCGACCGGGACGAGGCTCACGCCAGCGAGGTGCCGGGTGCTTTCGTCACGACGATCGATGCCGCGCGCGATGAGAACCACCTCGTGACCGCCCGCCGAAAGCGCGCGGGCGAGGTGGCGTCCCACGAATCCTGTTCCGCCAGTGATGGCGATCTTCATGGTCAATCCTCGGCCGGTCACGGTTGGGCGTTCGTGGCTCGCAATGCTGGCTGCAAGACAGAGTCGAACGCCGAGTGGGCTTGTTGCTCCGCGCGAGACCGCTCCGCCTGGCGCTTGATGTGTCGCAGGACGCGCAGATGGATGTGGTGGATGACGGTATCCGACCAGAGCTGCCAATAGTCGGCAGGCCATAAGTGGTGCTGGTACCACGTCGTACCCTCGAGGCGCGTGCGATTGCCGGCAAGCGGCGTCAGCAGGAATTGGCCCTGGCGCGAGACCAGGAAGCCGTGGAGGTGCGGCGGGTGGATCTCTTTGTAGGGAGTCCATTCCTGCATGGGCGGCGGATTCGCCGCGACGCTAAATCTGAGCAGATGCGGCTCGTCCCAGACTTCGATGGGCTCGACGAACGCGCCGGTCGAGAAGACGCAGTGGCGGACGGCGCCTACGCCGCGGCCCTCGATGGTGGCGCGCGTGGGGTAGGCGATGCCCAGGCGGAATAGGGGGTCCTCCGGCGGCGGAATCTCCGCGAACGATACCACTTGGCGCCAGACCTCCTCGGGTGGCGCGGCGATCTCGATCGAGGAGCGGACGGCGAAGACCGGCGGCTCGGGTGGGGCGGCGTGCTCCACCCCCATCAAACCCGGTACCGACAGCAGCAGAACCAGCATCATGCTCGGCGCAGGATGCATCGTTTGCGGGCGCCGCTGGATGACGTAGCCGATGGACGCGCCGATCGATGCAATCACCAGCGCGAGCGGAGCGGCCATCGCCAGGCAGATGGCTCCCTCGATCGCCACCGCGAGAAGTCCAAAACCGAGCAGCAGAATCGAGATAGCAGCAACCGCGAGACAACTCGTATAGCCGCGCGGGCGGTGATAACCGTAGATGAGGACCGAGCCGAGCCCCAGGACAAACGGCAGCGCGACAAAGAGACTCCAGCCGTAGCGTGAAAGGCCTGCCGTACTGAGTATCGTGGCCGCAACCCCAAAGGTGACGGTGAGCAGGACGGCCAGCGCGGCACTTGCCAACTCGCTCTCGGGAATGGCGCGATCGAGGAAGGCGCGCATGCGTCCGCCGCTCTCGAGCTCCTCGAATCCTTTGGGCAGACGCGTAGGCATGACCGAAAGCAGGGCAAAGAAGACCAGGTTGACCACCGGCAGAAAAAACACCACCACCAGCCCGGGAGGCAGTCCGGCGTCGCGCAGGCGCCGCAGCGTCAGTACGACTCCTACCCAGATGAACGGGAGGGCCGTCGCCAGCATGGTGGCCAGGAAAGTCTGGTCGGCGCGGGGCAGCGAGGTGATCCGCAGCGCGCGGGTTGGCGGAATCCAATAATTGAACAGGCCCCAGGGCCGGTGGAACACGAGCATCGCCACGAAGCGGTCGAGGTTGTGCTTCAGGGCAAAGCCGAGGAGCCCGATCACCGCGTAGGGGCCGCGCGTGATCGTTCCGTCCCACCGCCACAGGTCCGAGAGCCGGAGCTTCATGGTTGCCTCCTTGTATGGTGCCCGCAGCCGCTGGATAACCTGTCCGCCCAGAGCATCGTGTTCACACGCGCTCCTTAGCCGAGGCGCCGCGCCCTAGCAGCTTACTCACCTTGCCGCTGGTCTTGAGCAGCCCGCGGACGGCGCTCGGAGGCAGGCGGCGGACGTCCTCGTAGAGCGACGTGAGCGCCTCGACGAAGTTAAGCATATCGGCCACACGCTGACGCAGGGCGGGGTCGCCTGGCTTCGCGCGGTCGAGTTCGGCGAGGCACTCGCGGAGGACGGCGAGCGTGGGATCGATCTCGCGCCGCTTGCGCTCGTCGCCGATGACGCGGGCCATCTCCCAGACGTCCTTCATCGACTCGTAGTGCTCGCGCCGGTCGCCCAGGCGGTGCACGGCGCGCACGATTCCCCAGGCCTCGAGCTCGCGCAGGCTGGTCGAGACGTTGGAGCGCGCGACCGAAAGCGCCTTGGCGATCTCCTCGGCGTTGAGCGGCTCCGGCGCGAGGTAGAGCAGGGCGTGCACCTGGGCGACCGTACGATTGACGCCCCAGCGCGTCCCCATCTCCCCCCAGTGGAGGATGAACTTCCGCATGACCGGTGTAAGGGTGATCATAACGTTTCTCTAATTTCTGTCATGACAGAAATTACAGTATAGACTATCCTCTTGTCAAGCCCTTTTCGCCGTCCCCCGCGCTGGGGTACTGGTGTCATTTGGAGTCGGATTCCTTTCGAAACAACAGGTCATTCCCTCTATGACGACGCTGGCATCTGTCAATACGAAAATGAGCGCACAACACCGCGGGCGGCGGGGCACGCTGTCAAGGGCGCCCGCAGGGCGTTCATCTCGACCCTTGACAGCGTGCCCGCCGTCACGA
>DASZAI010000010.1:0-20031 GCA_035945295.1 Terriglobia bacterium
GTCGTTCGGCGTGGCGGTGAACAGACAGCTCGGAGTCTCGTCGCGCTCTTGGGGGAACAATTGATTCGAGATTCCCATCTCGACGTTGTAGGCTTCGGCCGCGAACATGAGCAGGGACTTGTTCTGCGCCTTCCATCCGAAACGGGTAATGGTCCCGTCGTTTGCGCTGTGGTTCTCAGCGCCGCTCAGGTGAGCGTTGGGGTGACCGGAAATGCCCATCGCCCGCTTCTCGGATGCGTTGGCCTGCGTACTGGCGAGAATCGCCGAGTCGGGAATCGCTTCAATGAGTCCAGCGCCAAAGACCGGGGTCGGGATGCGGAAGCTGACGTTCGGATTTCCGCCCTGGCCGGTGTGCGGGTTTCCAGCCGGCAGGAAGTCGGGTTGGCCAATATTGCAGCCCGTCGCGTCACTGCGGCCGCTGATGACAAAGATAGCATGCACCTGGCCGTCGTTGGTTCCGTCGGGGTTGCGCTTAAAGCGTGCCTCCCTCACCGGGCCGTCCGGCGTGATGAACCAGGGCACAACGTTCTTTGCCCCGTTGAGCGTAGCGACGGCGATCAAAGGGTTCTGCGCGGGGCTCGTTCCGCCAGGGGCTGGCTGTGAATGGCAAGACAGGCACTGATTGGAGTTGAAACGCGGCCCGAGCCCGGTGTTGTTGCCTCCCTGCACTGTCTCGACATCTGCGAATCTTGTGGACCCGTCTTGAAAAAAGGTGTTTTCGTCTGCGGTGAGGTTGCTGAAGGGATTGCCAGCGCCCGCCGGCCCACCGCGCACCCCTGGGTCTACGGCTACGGGCCTTTTGACCCCTGTACGGGATGTGCAAGCGGGCATTCCCAATGCGATAAGAACGAAGGCACCGAAAACAGTTAAAGCAGCATCGCCTCGCGTCATCATGAACCTGCCCCTCCTCATTCTCACCAAATGGACGAGATGGCAATCAACTTTTTCTCAAATTTCCCTTTTGTCGTTCTGGTATGGCAACTATACACCTGCTTGTCTGGGTGTTTGCAAATTTGGCGGGCTGGAGCATCAGACCGAAACTCTGACTTCAAGGGGCGCTTTGGATGGAGCAGGTGTTGCTCGGCCTGACAGACCCCGGTGGACATCGGTCCTTATTACCAATTGTGGCGAAAGGTCGGCTCCTGCTCGACGCGGCTTTTCCGAAAGAGTGACCGGAGTCGAAGGGCTATCTTGTAGAACCAACGCATTAATGGGCATCTTTCAGGAAGGAGACTTGACTGTCGTGCTGCTGCACGATACCAGCGCCCCCGCGCAGTGACGCGGTCCCACGTCTTCAGCAGCAGCTAACAGGGTTTCTTCGCGGTGTCGAGAGACGCCCCCCGATATCCCCATCCTCAGCGCTGGCAAAACCGATAACGCAAAGCCGCAGCAAGATGAGATCGGTCCTTACGCAGGCGGTCTGATTGGCGTACCAGCCGGTTCAGCCATTAGTTTTGCGCGACATCGGCATGGAGGCAATTCTACGCCCTCGACTGGCAGCCCCCTGACGGCTGCCAGTGCTGACGCTGACAGAAGAATGCCTCGCCCATGGCCAGAGATTAAGGGCATGGGTTTACCGGTACCGCAGCGCCACCATGGGATCGACCTTGGTCGCGCGCCGGGCGCGTACCTTTCAGCTCTCGCGCAGCGCGACCAAAGGGTCGAGACGGCTCGCGCGGTATGCCGGCAGATAACACGCTACCATTGCCACGAAGAGAAGAACCAGCGAAGCCCCGGCGAGACTCAGCGGGTCGCTCGCACCGACCCCATAAAGCGACACTCGACAGAGCACGACCGACCAGAATCGAGAGGCCCAAGCCAAGCGCCACACCGCTGATGACGAGCGCCATTCCCTGGCGAAGAATCAGGCGGAGGACGCTCGCCTGACTCGCACCGAGCGCCACGCGGATACCTATTTCCCTCCGGCGCTGATTGACGGAATACACAATGATTCCGTAGAGTCCGACGGAAGCCAGGCCGAGAGCCAGGGAGCCGAATACGCCAAGAAGCGCGACTCCAATTTTCGCGCTCCAAAGCGCCTGATCGATTATTTTACTTCCGGTCCGAATGTCGTCGATTGGCAACGTGGGATCGATGTTCCGGATTTCCCCCTGCAAAGCGGTGATTGTTTCTAGGGGATCGCGCTCCGTCCTCACGTAGAGGACCATCGAGTCTTGGATAGTTCTGCCGAAGAGGAAGATAGATACAAGACTGTGGCGCTTCGCCGAGAGACTGATAGTCTGCCGTCTTGACCACACCGACGATCCGGCGAAGTTCCTTCTGGCCGGGTACCTGAAGGCGTCGGCCGATGGGATCCCGGTCGGGCCAGTAGCGGCTCGCCATCGTGTTATTAACAATTGCAACCTGGGCCGCGCCTTCGCGATCATCTTCGGTGAAATCTCGGCCCTTGCGCATTCGAATGCCCATCACGGAGAAATAGTCGAGGTCGATCGTATCTACGACGGCCGAAACTGCTTCGGATTTCTTTTGTTGCGCTTGGCCTTCAATCACAACGCCAGCTTCGGACTGGCCCCATAACGGCAGGTTGGAGCCCCAGGAGACGGAAACAACTCCCGGAATAGTCGCGAGGCGATCACGCGCGTCTCGGTAAAACCGTTCAGTTCCGGTGCGTCCGTAGCCCTGCTGGCCGGGATACAGCAGGAAAATTGCGAGATTCTTGGTTTGGAAACCGGGATTGATGGTGTATTCGCTCTGGACGCTCCGGAGAAACAGTGCGGTGGTGACCAACAAGACGAGAGAGATAGCGACCTGCCCGACCAAGAGCGTGTTCGCAAGCGTCACGCGCCTGCGGCTGCGGCCCGCCGTGTGCGTCTCTTCCTTGATCGCTTCCACGACGGAAATGCGCGAAGAGCGCAGCGCGGGCACGATTCCGAAAATCAGGCCGGTCAAGATCGCCACAACAAGCGCGAATAAGAAGACATTCGCGTTAAGATGAGGCTCAGCAAGATTCAGTGCAAATTCCGCCGGGCGGAACGACCACAGAAGCCGGCATCCTTCATAGCCGAAAAAAAACCCGAGAATGCCACTCAAGAATCCCAGCAGAAGGCTTTCTGTCAACAATTGACGGATCAAGCGGATGCGGCCGGCGCCCAGCGCGATGCGTACCGCAATCTCTTGCCGGCGAGCGGCGGCCCGTGCCAGGAGCAAGTTGGCTACATTCGAACACGAAATCAGGAGTACCAGCGCAACGAGCGTCGTGAGCAAGGCGCCTCCGAACGCGACGCCCTGCCTCTGGCTGGTGCCCACCGCGGCTTCGGTGAGCGGCCGCAGTGTGACTGTCTGACCCTGGTTTGCGTCCGGGTACTCTTTTTCGAGAGCGCCGGCAACTGTCTTCAAATCGGCTTGCGCCTGGGGGAGCGAAATGCCGGGCTTGAGCCGACCGGCACCATTGAAAATGTTCATGGCGCGGTCACTCAAGGCATCGTGCTGCCGCGCGGGCAGGACCTGCTCAGCCATCGTCGACGGCACCCACATGTCCGGACCGAAGACGGCATTAACACCCATAAAACCCTTGGGAGCCACGCCGATGATCGTGAAGGCGAAGTTATTCAGCTTGATGGTTCGACCGAGAATGTCCGATGCACCGCCGAAGCGACCCTGCCATGCCGCGTATCTAAGTACAACGACCGGGTGCGCGCCAGGCGTAGTGTCTTCACCCGGCGAGAAGAATCGGCCTATCTGCGGGCGGATTCCCAGCGTCTCGAAATAATTGCCGGTGACGACCTCCGCAAACACACGGTGCGATTCGGGGCCTGCTGACATCGTAAGAGCGATCGGAGACGCGTATCCCGCGAGGCTGCCAAAGACGTGGTTTTTCTCCCGGTAATCCTTGAGATTGAGGTATGAAATGGGGCGAACGTCGGTTGACTCCGAAGTCTTCTGCACCAATGCGGTGTTGACCGCTGCCAGATGTGAGGCGTCTTCAAGCGGAAGAGGATTCAGGAGAAACGTGTTGACGATCGTGAATACGGCGGTGTTCGGGCCGATGCCCAGCGCGAGAGTGAGCACGGCAACTGCCGTAAACCCGGGTCTCTTTGCCAGCATTCGGAACCCATAACGCAAATTTCGTGCGAGGTCGGCAAAGACACTCCCTCTGCCGCTTCCACCCAAGACGACGGGTTCTTGGCTCACGGACTGCTCAACTCTGCGCAGCTCTCGACTCAGCACTTCGTGGTCGCTGAGTTCTTCGAGCGCCGCACGATAGGCTTCCGCTTCGGCAGCGCCAGCGGTCAGCCTGGCCTGGGGAAGCGGCGCTGGGAGCACCGAAGTCCGCTCATCGGCGCTTGGGGCGTGTAGTCCGGCACCGTGATACCCTGAGTCACTTCCATGTCACTCAGCCAACTATAGAGCGCGAGACTCGCCGAGCGGAACCAAAGTCTCACTTCACGTTGGCGATCGCCTGAGCCCCGTCCGATGGAATGTCCGACAGCGGACGAGTAGACACCGACACGCTGCCAATACCATCGCGGTTCTAAGTAGCATGTAATCGATGGACCTGGCATGCAAGGGCTTAGAGGTTCCGAGTGACAGCGCATGCCGGCTCACAGACAAGTTGCTGTCTGCATGACTATGGCTCGGACCTTCAGGTCCGACCATCGCCAGGATTTCCAAACGTCGCTCCGGGCATGGTGGGTGTCGACAACGTCTGGACGCCGCCATCCAGGCATTCGAGGCTCCGCCTCGCGACTACGGATTGGTTCTGCCGATGGTTCTATGATCGTTCGGCGCTGTGAACGCTCGTGGGACAATCTGTGCCCACTCCGCCAGTGCTAGCGTGCCACTGCACAACTGGGCGAATACCGCCGGCACGGACGTAGGGTCAGGCGTCAGCCAATTCGGGTATGGAAGACCGTTTCCCTGGGGATCTGAACCTTGAATGACGCCCACTCAGGAGCCACTCGGAGTGCCGACCGGTTGGCTGGCCATTTGCTCCTTCATCCTCTTTTTCATTTCCTGAGGCGTGGGTTCCGAAACGTGGGTGGCAACCATCCAGGTGTAACCGTCGGGATCGACAACGGTGCCACAGCGGTCGCCCCAAAACATATCCATCACCGGTCCCTTGGACACGGCCCCGAGCTTTGCCGCCTTTGCAACAACCTTGTCTGCGTTCTCCGTCAGCAAGTACAAAGTCGCCGGCGAGGCGCCGATTGTTTTCGCACTGCGGGAACCCATCTGGGGAATTTCCGGCCCCAACATCAATGTCGTACCGCGGAGCGTCAGCTCGGCATGTATCGCCTTGCCGTCAGGGCCATTCATGATTCCCCGTTTGGCAAAGCCGAATGCCTTTTGATAAAACGCCGCTGCTGCCTTCACGTCGGTCACCGTTAGCATTGTCGTTACCGAACAGTACAGCTTCTTATTGAGCGGATCGATTTCCCGGGGCATAACACTCCTTCGGTTGGGTGAGTATTCCAGGTGAAACTCGGCGGCAGTTGTGCATGACGCACTGCTCCAAGAATCCCTGGGCCGTGGGAATCAACAATACTTCAACTGGAAGCGCCCGGTCAACCTGCGAGTCAAAGGCAAGCAGACCTCGCGCGGAGCTGTTTCGGGCGCCCCCTTGGATCATAGCGCAAACGATGAGAAAAGATGTATGCCATGTGCGAAAGAAGCGGCCCAAAGTCCGACTCGCGGCAACGTAATGCTCTAGGCCCTTCCTTCCTCGGGACAGGCGTGCTCGCTCGGCGCGGCAACGTTTTTGGATTGTTCTGGAGGGGTTTTACTTGCAGTGACAGCTGTCTGCGTTGTCCCTCTACCGGGATCTTCGGGGCCGCTAGTCCGACCTCGGCCTTTGTGCCGACAGTCGAACGACAGGAGTACAATAGTCCGTAGATGACAGAAGGATTATGACCATGAAACGCCTGAGAATTTGCTTTGCGGCGCTCATCGTTGCTCTCTACCTGTGTGCAACGCTCAACTGGTCGGACGAACTGCGCCGGCTCGCGCCAGCAGGAAAACCGTGAGGCTCATCGCAGGAACTAGGCTCTGACCGCTTGACCGCAAGGGTTGGCATCGGTGGCTCTGGTCATCGCCCTGTTTGGCCGATGCCCCAGAAGCCGAAGGTGTGACCATATAGGAGGCAGAGATGAAGACCGCAAGCTGGATCATTCTTGTGGCGATAGGTGCTACTGGGCGATGAGCCAGGGGGTATGCCGAAAGCGGAAACTGTGGAGTGAGCGCGGGCGCCAGGAACTGGAAGGGCTGGAGCTGAGTCCATGGGCGAGCCGGCGGCGTCAAGAACTGCTGGAGTTGCTGGATCGGCTGGATCCCCGGATCAAGGAACTCGATGCCGCGGTGCAAGCCGAAGCCGAGCGCCGAGCGGATGCCGTCGAACTGATGAAGCAGAAGGGCGTGGGGCCGGTCACGGCTTTGGCCTTCGTGCTGACGCTGGGGCCGGTGGACCGTTTCCCCAATAGCCGCAAGGTAGTGAGTTACCTTGGGCTGAATCCGAGCGAGCACTCCAGCGGGGGGCATCAGCGGCTGGGGCATATCAGCAAACAGGGGAATGAGATGATGCGCTGGTTGCTGGTGGAAGCGGTGCAGAGTGCTGCGCAGTTCGATCCTCAACTGCGACGGAAATATCAACGCTTGAAATTTCGGCGGGGTACCAACGTGGCCAAAGTGGCCATGACTCGTCAATTGGCGGTGCGTTTGTATTGGACGCTCCGGCAGGCGAGACCCGAAGTGCCACCGGTTCGCATGTCAGGTAGCCCGAAGTGTCCTAAGGTAGGCGCGAGCCTATCGACAAATTGATTGGGCGCCTGGCCTCCCTGCACTCGGCAGGGAGATTGAAAACAGAATCATGGTCCTTGGTAACCAGACCGAATAGATGGCTGGTGGGATCGGCCCACCGCAGGATTCGAAAAGGCGAGCCTTGGTCAGGATGAGCCGAAAAGATTCTGCGGAGAAAGAATCCGCTAAGGACGAAGCCCAGGTAAGACGTTTGGGCTTCGTCCTGGTTCGAGCTTACGCGCGCCGTCGGCGGCGTCAAGGGTCTGCGATGAACTCGCTGCGCTCGCCCTTGACGCCGCCCCCGACGCGCCCAAGAACGCGTGTCCCTTGACAACGCCGACGCCATTATAGATGGGACACTACCCAAGTCCGCGCTGACTTTGCTAGCATGAAATATGGCTCACCCATCAGAGCGGAGAATCGAGCCGTGGAGTTAGACCATTGCCCGTGACGCGGCGGAGTCTTCTAGTAGGCGCGGCGCTTGGCTTCATCGCCCCGCGAGTCGGCGAGATCCGTCTAGAAGCTGCACTTCAAGCCGATGCCATCTTCACCCTCGTTCCTCCCGAAAAGAGCGGCATCCTGTGGGTACACGACAACGCTCGACGAGGCGGACATTATGCTCCGGAAACCGTCGGGCCCGGCTGCGGCTTCATTGATTTCGACAATGACGGCTGGACGGACATCTACCTGATGAATAGCGGTCCGTGCGATTTCTTCAAACCCGCCAACCCGCCGCGGAACGCTCTCTACAGGAACAATCGCGACGGCACCTTCACCGATGTTACGCTGGCGGCGGGCGTACAAGGCGGAAACTTCGGCATGGGGGTCGCCGTGGGTGACTATGATGGCGACGGCTTTCCCGACCTCCTGGTGGCCGGTTACGGCCGCAATATCCTTTATCACAACAACGGGGATGGAACCTTCACCGATGTGACCGAAAAGGCCGGACTGGAAGACAACCGTTGGTCGTCCTCGGCCACTTGGTTTGACTATGACAACGACGGCCGGCTCGACTTGTTCGTCTGCCACTATGTCGATTACTCGGCCGACCCTCGCGATCAGTGCTTTAACGCTCAGGGGAAGACTTTTTATTGCCTGGAAACCCAGCTCAAGCCGCTGACCTGTTCGCTCTATCACAACAACGGTGACGGAAGTTTCAGCGAGGTCGGCCATCAGACGGTGATTGGACAGGTGAAGGGCAAGGCGCTTGGTGTAGTGGCCGCCGACTTCAATAACGACGGCTGGATGGATCTGTTTGTCGCCAACGACACGCTGCCCAACTGGCTGTTTGCCAATCGCGGCGCCGGTAAGTGGGAGGAGATCGGCTTGCGCGCCGGAGTGGCCTGCAGCGACGAAGGCCAGGTGCGCGGTGGCATGGGCGTCGGCGCCGCGGATTTCGACCAAGACGGGAAACTGGACTTCGTTCTTACCAACTTCAACGGTGAACAGTTTTCGCTCTACCACAATGACGGTCACGAGCTATTTTCCGATTGGGCCAGCCGGCTGCCGATCGGTGATGCCACCCGGACGCTAAGCGGCTGGGGTACCAAGTTCCTTGACTACGACAACGACGGTAACCTCGACTTGATCTTCTGCAGCGGACACCCTGACCCGGATATCGGAAAGATCTCCCCGTATTCCTATCTCGAACCTCTTCTTCTTTTCCGCAACACGGGGCATGGCTTCGTTGATGTCAGCCGGGACGCCGGCACCGCTTTCCAGCAGAATTGGGCGGCGCGGGGACTCGCCCTCGGTGATTTGGATAACGATGGCGCGCTGGACGTCCTGATTGGTATCAACGGCGGCGCGCCTCTCCTCTTGAAGAACCAGGCCGCGGCGAAGAACAACTGGCTGGGCGTGCGTCTGGTCGGACGCGATTGCAACCGGGACGCCGTAGGGGCACGCATCAAGTGGTCCTCGGGCAGCGTCGTCCGTTCGCGATATAAAGTGGGCGGGAGCAGTTTTTGCTCGTCCCACGACCCGCGGGTCGTCCTGGGCTTGGGGCAGGCCAAGTCTGTCGACTGGCTCGAAGTCGCGTGGCCGCCGCCCTCCCGCCGCGTCGAACGGCTCACCGGACTGTCTATTAACAGGTATATCACCGTGAACGAGGGTTCAGGACGGGTCGTGACCCCGTAGTGCGATTCGAGTTGGCGACGCCTGCTCATCAGGCTGGCTCGCGGGTTCGGCGGTGAGCGGACCGAGGAGGAAAGTGCGATGCTGAATGGCAAGATTCTGGCCGTGACCCTGGCGGTATTCGTACCCGTACCGGGAGGCGCTGCTCAGCCGGCGCCGAGTACCGCCAATTCGTTGGCGGTGCCGCAATCGGCCGCAGTCGCAGAGCTTGCCCGTCAAGCCCAGAAAGCGCTCAGTCAAGGGAACAGCGAAGCTGCGGTACAAGACTACCAGCGTCTCGTGAAACTAGCTCCCGCTGTTGCGGATTATCACTTCAAACTGGGCGTCGCATACTATTCTTCTGACCGGCCGTTCGATGCCATCCGGCCTCTCGAACAAGCTCTCAAGCTTCAGCCGCCGCTCACTGCGGCACGCGACTACCTGGGCGCGAGTCTGGCTGAAAGCGGCCGGTGTCAGGAAGCCCTGCCCATGTTGGCGAAGCAAGGGCCACACGTCACCGATCAGCAATTGAAGCGCACCGTCGAAGCGGACGGGTTGAAGTGCGCGATGGCTCTCGACAGGGAAGACAAGGCGCTCGATTTCCTTCGCTTGCTGCGGCGCGATTTCCCCAAGGACCCTGAAGTGCTCTATCTGACCGTGCACGTTTACTCCGACTTGTCGACGCGCGCTTCGCAAAGGCTGTTGACGGATGCGCCGGCGTCGTATCAGGTCCACCTCCTTTACGCCGAGGCACTCGAAGCGCAGGAAAAATGGGACGAGGCGGCGACCGAGTATCGTCGCGTGCTCCAGATCGACCCGCGTCTGGCGGGAATTCGTTTCCGCATCGGGCGGCTTCTGCTGACGCGTCCCAAGACGGCGACCACCATGGCCGACGCGCAGCACGAATTCGAAGGAGAGCTGAAAGTCGATCCCAACAACGCCGCAGCGGAATACGTGCTGGACGAGATGGCGCGCCAGCGCCGTGACTTTCCCGAGGCCATCGAGCACTTCTCGCATGCCAGCAAGCTTGACCCAACGTTTGCCGACGCCTTCATCGGACTCGGAAAAGCCCTCGTGTCAGCCGGGCGAACGGCCGATGCGGTCGCTCCGCTCGAGGCCGCAGTGCGCTTGCAGGCTGAAAATCCCGTCGCGCATTACCAGTTGGCTTTCGCCTATCGCCGCGCGGGACGCACCGAGGACGCCGACCGGGAGCTCGCGGCGTACAAACAAGCCAACGAGCAAGCTCGCCAAAGTTTGCAGGATATTCGCTCCGCCGTTACCGGGCGCATCACTCCGGCGCAGACCGCCGAACCTCCCGAGTAGCGCTCGATCCTCCGACTCAATTGACCAATGGGCACGTAGCCCCGGTTCTCCCACTACAGGCGCGGTAGGAGCACAGAAGGAGTTGTCCTTCAAGTAAGACTCTCCCGGAATAAACCATGACGTTGCCGCGCCGAGCGAACACACACCTTTGTTTCTGCAGTGCGTCGGTTCAGAAGAAAAAATGCCTAAAGGGCGTTACGCTGCAGCGAGTTTATTCACAACCATAACGTTGCCGCGAGTCGGACTTTTGGACGCTTCTTTCGCACTATGGCGTTCCGCTGTGCTTTCACTCCACTGAACACCGTATTCACAGCACGACGAGGAAGGGGTGGGTCTCAGCCGGACACGTTCGCCTCGCCAATGCGTCCCATCGTATGGGCGAACTCTCAATTTCGATCCGGAAAAGCAGGAATCCATCGGGGGCGAGGAAGCCAATCGACTCCTGCGCGACGGCGATTGCCGCTATCGCGAGCCGCATGCGATTCCGGAAAGCGTCCAGCGGCCCGCATGAGCGGACAGTCTGGACTATCCAGGAATTGCTTTGCCAAATCAAGAGGGCGTCCCCGTATGCTTCGATCGGCTTTCGATATGGCGGACGCTTTCGCGTACCACGAGTTCGGTGGGCAGGATCCGACGGCTGAAGGCCATGTGGGGATGATGGAGCCTCTCGAGCAGCATTTTCATGCAAGTTTCGCCGATCTCTTCCTTGTGAACGCGGACCGTGGTAAGCGGGGGATCCATCAACAGGGCTTCATCCCGGTCGTCGAAGCCAACCAGACTGATGTCGTGCGGCACGCGCACACCTCTTTGGCGTAATGAACGCCAGACGCCGTAGGCGATTTCGTCGTTTCCGGCGACCAGGGCACTGGGGAGGGGCCGGCGGGCGAGAATCTTGTCCATGATTCTCTGTCCTAAATCCCCAAAGCTGCCGGTCTGCCGAGCCGCAAAGGTGACCGGTTTTAGTTTGGCATCGCGCATGGCGGACTGATAACCGCCGAGCCGACGTCGAAACCAAGGCAGGGAGACGTCTCCCGCGAAGACGATCCGGCGATGTCCTTCTTGGATCAGATAGCGAGTGGCTGCTTCTGCACCGTGAAAATCGTCGAACCCGACCTCGTCAAACTGGAACCGATCTTCGAGGCCAACCACGTTGTTGCTGAAGGCGACAAACGGCATGCGGATGGACTCGATGCGCTGCATGAGATTCGGGTAGATGGTTCCCGCCAGAATGAGGCCGTCAATCAGTCCGCGCTCCTGAAGTACCGGAGGCACAGCGATCCGATCGGGTGGCGTTTGCGGAGAGTAGTGGAGCGCCGCAAAAACGACGAATTGCTTGACCGCGCTGGCATAGGTTTCAACGCCTTGAAGGATGCGCGCGTGGAAAGGATGAAGGAAATCGCGATTGCTCAGGAGAAAACAAACCATCTCTGACCGGCGTTTGAGAATCCGCCGCGCCTGCGCGTTGGGCCGAAAGCCCAGGCGGCGGATCGCTGTCAGGACGCGGTTCCGGGTATCGGGGCTCACGTGAGGATTGGAATTCAAGACGCGCGATATCGTGCCGACACCGACGCCCGCCGTGCTCGCCACATCCCGTATCGTGACCGACTTTGGAACCAGATCCAATTCGACGCCCACCGGTTGTTCCTTTCGACTACAAGGCGGGGAATGGTTTTTCCTCACCCACCGCGTGGCTCAGCTTATCACAAGGAAGCCACTGGCGGAAACCGGCTTTTGTCGTCCCGCGTGCTTATACCAACCCGAATCCCGTTCGGATTAAAGTAGAGCGACCACACCAAAACGCGGGGGATATTTTGGGACCAATCCATCTCTTCCTCTTCGTCGTCGCTCAACACGGTATTGTTTCCAAGGACCAACCATATCATATGGATAACAAGGATGTTAGATAGTCTCGAAGAAAGCGCGGGCAGCAACCTGGCGATCCCCAACCAACGCCGCTTCGGCGGCGTTTCGGGGTAAATTCGCAGGGCTTGGGACGTGAGCTTCCCCTCCCATTTCGAGGGGACTGACGGGGGGTCTCCGAAGCTGAAGTTCCGGTCGGCAGGACGTGCGAGGGAAGACTTTTTAGAGACCAGAAAAAGGCTTGACAGGGCTCCAAGATTGGATTAGGGTCTGGAACCAGTTCCCATTGGTCGGGCGTCGGGTAAACAATCGAAAGGGAGGAAGTCATGAGGTTAGGCACAGTTTTGGCCGCCCCGCAAGGCACGCCTTCTCTTCGCATCGCCTATGTTACCGGGCTCATACTGGGGTGTTTTCTCGTGCTCGCGCCCCGGTCCGCTGTGGGTCAAGTCCTCTATGGATCGCTGGTGGGCAAAGTAGCGGACCCGTCGGGCAGTGCGGTGCCCGGCGCCACCGTCACCGTGACTCAAGACCAGACAGGCCAGACCCGATCGACCACTACCGATCCGACTGGCCAGTACAGTCTTACCACGCTGGCTGCCGGAACCTACCTCGTCAAGATTTCAGCCCAGGGCTTCAAGGCCTACTCGCAGACGGGCGTCGGGGTGGCCATTAATTCGGTCACGCGCGTCGACGCCACTCTCCAACTGGGCGCGGTAACCCAGAGTGTGGAGGTGACCGCCACCGCGGCTGTCCTTCAAACCGATCGCTCGGACGTCCACCATGACCTCACGGCGACGACCATTCAGGACGTGCCGGTGCCCCCCGGCAACAACTTCGAACAGTTGTTCCGGGCGCTTCCCGGATTCAATCCTCCCGTCAGCGCCCACTCCGTTGCCACCAACCCTTCGCGCTCGCTGCAGTTCAATGTGAACGGCGCCAGCAGCTATGGCAACGACGTTCGCGTTGACGGCATGAGCCAGTACAATATCTGGGTCCCGGAGAACGTCGCCTACATTCCATCTTCCGACGCCATCGAGACGGTGAACGTGGCAACCAGTACTTATAATCCGGACCAAGGGTTGGCGGGAGGCTCTTCGATCAACGTCATCATCAAGAGCGGCACCAACCAGTTTCACGGCGACCTTTACGAGTTCCATTACGATAATGGACTCGAGGCGCGGGGTTTCTTCGACCCCAACAACCATATCAGCCGGGTCCCCAAAGACATCTTCAACCAGTTCGGAGGGAGCGTGGGCGGCCCGATTAAGAAGGACAAGCTCTTCTTTTTCGCCAACGTGGAAGCGACCCGCCAGCGCCAGTACGCGACCACCAATGTCTCAGTACCCAGCCTGGCCATGCGTAACGGGGACATGAGAGGTCTGGACCTGAGCCAGGTCAATCCCGATATTGTTTACGACCCGACGACGGGAAACGCGGACGGCACGGGACGATTGCCGTTCGTCGCCTCGGATAATTCAGCCTCACCCAATTTTAATCCCGCCTGCACCGCGGCCACCGCCGACGCCTCCGGCAACTGTACCAATGTGATTCCTACCAGCCGTATCAGCCCTACCGCCGCCAAGATGGTGTCCACGTCTTTGCTGCCCGCGCCGAATCTTCCGAGCGCCAGCAAGAATGTGCCGAATAACAACTACCTCGGCGCGGCCGACGTGGCCTTCAACCGCCTCACCAGCGACTCCAAGATCGACTGGGTCGCCACCGACAAGTTCAGGCTGAACGGCCATCTGGGGTTGGCGAAATACAACACCCTGAATCCCCAGATTTTCGGCATCGGTGGTCCCCAGGCCAGCGGTTTTATTGGCAACGAGGGGACGGCTTACGGGCACACGATCAGCTTCAGCGTGACCGGCACCTATGTCGCGACGCCGAGTTTCGTCGTGGACTGGATTTTCGGCATGACGCGGATGGTGGCCAACTCCCAGCAGCTTGACATCAAGACGAACGAAGGCTTGACGGTGCTGGGCATCCCGGGAACCAACGGGACGCGCAATTTTGAAGGAAGTTGGCCGGAGTTTGATATTGGCGGCGGTACGTCGGGCAATTTATCGCCCTTTGCGCTCCTCGGCACGCAACACAACTTCATGCCGTATTATCGCAACGATCCTCAGTTCCACTACGGCAGCAACGTCAGTTGGGTCAAAGGGAGGCACACGGTTCGCTTCGGCGCCGACATCATCGGCCAGCACCTGAATCAGCAGCAACCCGAATGGAACGGAGCGGGCTCATCCTACGGGCCGCAAGGAGGGTTCTCATTCGGCACGGGTCCGACGCAGTGCGCGACCGGCCCAACCTGTCTGACCTCGACCTCTAGGGCGTCAAACGGTTACAATAATTTCGCGAGCTTCCTCCTGGGTGTTGACACGGCTTACGGCAAGAACATTCAGGTTCCCGATTTCTTCCACACCATCACGCACGAGTATGGGTTCTACTTCGGCGATCAGTGGCAAACCACCAGCAAGCTCACCACCACGCTGGGCCTGCGTTGGGAATACTTCCCGTTGCCCACCCGCGGTGGCAGCCGCGGGCTGGAACGCTTTGACTTCACCAACAATAACATGATGCTCTGCGGAGTCGGCGGCAATCCGACGGACTGTGGTGTCACGGTGAGCAAGAGGAGCTTTGCCCCCCGCATCGGCCTCGCTTACCGGGCCACCAACTCCTTCGTGGTTCGCGGCGGATATGGAATCACGTACGAACCCTACAACCTCGTCGATAACTTGCGCACGAACTTTCCCATTTTGATTCCGCTCTTCGTCAGCGCTCCGAGCTCCTTCCTGGCCGCCGGAGCTCTCGATGCCGTGGGCCAGGCCAATGCACCCGTCGGCCAGACGCTCCCATTGGGCATTCCGCTTCCAGCGACTCCCGACCTGACCCAAGCCGAGCTTCCCGTGCCCGGGAACGTCGGCGTGACCAGCACCCCCAACTCCATCAACCGTGGCTATATCCAGTCATGGAATTTCACCTTGGAAAAACAATTCGGTGGGGGCTGGCTCGCGCAGGCTGGGTACGTGGCCTCGAGAACCATCCGGCAACTCGGAACTCTCAACTTGAACGTGGGTAGTCCCATCTTGCCGGCTGGCTGCGTCCCCGGCAAATGCGGAGGCAACGCCAGCCTGCCGTTCGGTTACTTAGCTTTAACCAATAAAGATACAGCGAACTGTCCGAACGGTTTCGCTAGCACGAATCTTGGTTGCCGGACGCAAGGTACCGGAATCGTCACACCGCTCACCAACAACCATTACGACTCCCTTCAGGCCTCGCTCTCTCACCGCTTCGCCCAAGGCTACCAGCTTCAGTTCAACTACACGTGGTCGAAGACGATCGGTGAGGCGGGCGTGGAGAACGAAAAGAGCACCGCGCTGATCCAGACCATAGATTTCTACCAATTGAATCGCGGCCTGTCTCCCATCGATCGCCCGCAGAACTTCGAGGCAATCTTCATCGCTGACTCGCCGTTCGGAAAGGGGAAGCACTGGCTGAGTTCTGGCGTCGGCTCCAAGATTCTGGGCGGCTGGCAGGTCAGCGGACTGGTCTCCGCCGTCTCGGGCTTGGTTGACCAGGTGTCGGCTGACGGCACCTCCCTGAATGCTGCCGGCAACAACCAGCGGCCGGATATTTTGGGTCCAGTCAAAATTACCAAGAACGTCGGGCCGGGCACAACTTGGTTTGACACGACAGCCTTCGCGGGAGTCACGAATCAAGGGACTAAGGCGCAGTCGCAACGCTTTGGCACCTCACCGTTTTACCCGTTCCATGGTCCCGGCCTGTTTAACATGGATGCAGCACTATCCCGCGACTTCAAGCTCTCAGAGCGTTTCAATTTCCAGGTTCGCGCGCAAGCCATCAACTTTACCAACACCGCATACTTCAACAATCCGAACTCCAGTTGTGGCACCTACAGCAGTGCCGCTCTCACTTGCAATAACACTTCGTTCGGCCAAGTCACCTCGACGAACAGCCTGGCCCGGGAAGGACTTGACCAAAGGCAGATCGAGATCAGCGCGAGACTGAGCTTCTAGCGCACGGGAGTTGCAACATCAGGGACCGCTTCGACCGGCGGTCCCTTTTTCTCTGGCGCGGCCGAGGCTTGTGGTGTCCTCCGTCCAAGAATCCCATTTTGATTCTGGAAGCTCCGACTCTAAAATGATCCTATGCGGACTTGGAGTTCGCGCCTGCTTGCGCTCACCATGGTTTTGGTCGTTCCGTTAGCGGCGCTGCCGGCGGAACTGCCGGAGCTTCCCACACTCGACACGTCCGGCTTTCTTCCCGCGATTCGCCGGCAGATCAAGCAAGTGTATGCCGGGGCGCTCGCCCAGCCTCGGAGCGCCGCCGCCGCCGGAAATCTCGGGATGGTTCTCGACGCCTACCAGCAATACGAATCGGCGTCCGTATGCTATGAACGCGCGCGCCGCCTGGACCCACGCTCGTTCCGATGGGCCTACTATCTGGGAACACTCCGCGTCCACCAGGGAAAGTACGATCAAGCAGCCGCCATTTTGCGGGAAGCGTTGCGCCTCGCGCCGGATTACCTCCCGGCGCGCCTGGAGTTGGCGGCTAGCCTGCTTGCCGCGGGAGATTTGGACGAAAGTGGCAGGATTTACGGCGCCATCTTGAAAGGCGTTCCTCAATCCGGCGATGGGGACAATGCCGCTACTGCGGAAGCCCTATATGGGATGGGCCGCGTTGCAGCCGCGCGCGGCCAGACCTCCGCTGCCGTGGAATCCTACCGCAGAGCCTGTGAGTTGTTTCCTTCTTACGGCGCCGCGCAATACGCCCTGGCCCTGGCCTACCGCAAACTCGGGGATCCCGAAAAGGCCGAATTTCACTTTCGCGCCTACGAAGCGAATCGTACGGTGACACCGCCGCTCGAGGATCCGCTCCGAGATGCAGTCCAGGCCTTAAATCTTGGTGCGGAGGCGCACCTCGAGCGAGCCATCGGGCTGGAAAGACAAGGGAAACTCGCCGAGGCGATCGCCGAGCAGGAAAAGGCGCTCGAGATCGATCCGGAAAACGTGCAGGCCAACATCAACTTGATTTCGCTCTATGCGCGGCAAGGCGAGCCGGGAAGAGCCGAGCAGCACTTCCAGGCGGCCTTGCGGTTGAATCCGCATCGGGCCGACGCCTATTACGACGACGGTGTGCTCCTGATCTCGGAAAAGAAAGACTCCGCTGCGGAACAAGCCTTCCGGCAAGCGCTCGCCATCAACCCCTTCTATGCTGAGGCTCACAATAATCTGGGGCTCCTGCTCGAGAGGCAAGGCCGGATGCGGGAAGCGCTCGCAGAGTATGAAGCAGCAAGCAAGAACAAGCCGGACTACCGGCTGGCACACTTCAATGCCGCGACCCTTCTCGTGAAGGAGAAGAAATACGATGCAGCGATCGGTCACCTTCTTGAGACGATTACTCCTGAAGATGACAGCACGCCGCGCTATCTTTATGCACTCGGCATCGCCTATGGACGCAAGGGTGATTTGAAGAACGCTCTGGCTTACATTCGCCGGGCGCGGGACCGGGCGGCCGCCCTGCAACAGTCCCAGCTTCTCGCCAGCATTGACAAGGACCTTTACGCCCTGGAGCAGCAAGAGAAGGCACAATGAAGGAGCATTCCCTGAGGCAGTCATTCGTCTTGACAGGGCAAAAGCGACGGAGGCGAATCGAGTGACACGCCGCGAAGTGCTCATGGCATCTCTCGCGTGGAGTGCTTTGCCTTTCCAGAAACGGCAGCCGCCGAAGAATGATCCCCCGCAGAGAGATCTCTTCCGTGACGTTGCCGCAGAAGCAGGTCTCGACTTTCATCACTTCAACGGCGCAACGGGCGAGTATTACATGCCGGAGATCATGGGTGCGGGGGTTGCGCTCTTCGACTACGATAACGACGGCGACCTCGATGTCTACCTGATCCAGGGAACAACCCTCGATAGCCGCGGCAAGCTGCGTTTTCCTCCGCCTCGCGGGTGGAAGCCCGGGAACCGGCTTTTTCGCAACGACCTCGCGGAAACAGGGAAGCTGCACTTTACCGACGTCACGGAGCAGGCGGGCGTGGGTCACGTCGGCTACGGGATGGGCGTGGCGGTCGGCGATTACGACAACGACGGCTTTCAGGACCTCTACGTCACGAACTTCGGCCACAACGTTCTTTACCACAACAACGGCGATGGAACTTTCACGGACGTCGCACGCCAGGCCGGCGTGGACGACGTGCGCTGGAGCACTTGCGCCGCCTGGCTCGATTACGACGGCGACGGTTGGCTCGATCTGTTTGTCGGCAATTACGTCGATTTCACGGTTCAGGGGAACAAGCGATGCTACAGCCCCACCGGCGAACTCGATTACTGCACACCGAACGCCTATCAGGCTGTGCCTTCTCGCCTTTTTCGGAATCTGAGGAACGGAACATTTGCTGACTCGACCGAGTCCTCGGGCATCGGATCGTCCTATGGGCCCGCGCTGGGCGTCGTCTGCGCCGACTTCAACGGCGACGGCCGGACCGACATCTTCGTTGCCAATGACACGGCTCCGAATCGCCTGTGGCTGAACCAGGGAGACGGAACGTTTCGCGAAGGGGCGCTGGAAGCGGGCGTGGCTACGAGCGTCGACGGCTTGCCGAAGGCGGGCATGGGCGTCTCCGTCGAGGACCTCAATAACGACGGCAACCTGGATATTCTGGTAACCAACCTCACCGGTGAGGGCGCTACCCTTTTCATCAATGACGGCCAAGGGGAATTCGACGACATGACCGCCCAGTACGGCTTGGCGCAAGCCACTTTTGGCTTCACCGGTTTCGCCGCCAACTGGTTCGATTACGACAACGATGGGTGGCTGGATTTGTTTATTGCCAATGGCGCCGTCACGCGGATGGAATCGCAGCGCGGGAGGCCGTTTCCCTTCGCTCAGACGAACCAGCTCTTTCACAACCAAGGAGACCGGAAAGGCTTTCGCGAGACTTCAAACATCGCCGGGCCGGCGTTCAGGCTTCCGGGGGTCAGCCGTGGGGCGGCGTTCGGGGACATCGACAATGACGGCAGGATGGACATCGTTGTTACGAATAACAACGGGCCGGTGCGGTTGTTGCGGAATCAGATGGACTCGCGAAACCACTGGCTTGAGGTCAAGCTCGAGGCGCCCAAGACCAATCGCTTCGGGATTGGCGCTCGTGTCGCCGTCTTGCGCCAGGGACAGAAACCGTTGCGGCGCTGGGTTCATACGGACTCGAGTTACTTGAGTGCGAGTGACATTCGGGTCCATTTTGGTCTGGGGGCAAGTCCTTTCTTTGACGGTGTCCTTGTTCATTGGCCGAACGGGCTGGAAGAGAAGTGGACAAAGATTCAATCTGACAGGATTATCGCGCTCCGCGAAGGGTCGGGCGAGCCTGAATAGATCTCGAGTGCATCAGTCGCGCCTGAAATACTCCAGTCTATCTCGGTCAATGAGTTTTTCGACCTTCCTCTTGGGCCTGGATTAAATTGCTGGCTACCCAAATCCACACAGGGGGCCCGTTCGGCAGTCTTCCGAGTAGTGCCGAACAATCGCGATGCCAGCAGGCCGCTCAGATATCTCCTAACAAGAGCGGCCGCCCCCGCAGGCGTGCGAACGATCTGTGGCTCGCCAAAACTCTGGCCAGGACAAAATCAGTTAACATGTCAGCCGCCTTCTCGCCACTGTTCTGTTATAACTCCTGGTCATGTTTCCGATTCATTGTCCCGTGCCTCGGAACGCCGCTTCGCCTCTGCCGGGCGCGCCCGAGCCTCCTCCTCGAGAATCGGGCGCTAACGCCAACAACTCATTCGCCATTGATACCGCAGTGTGCCGGACTTGCCAGAGTCGGCACAGATGTCCTAGGAGCGTTGGCCAGCCTGAGAGCCAAGTGATGTTACCGCCAAGATCATCATCAACCAGGCGTTGATCGAAGGCGAGTTGGATGCGCCCAAGCACCTGCCTCGGCGCGCTCACGACCATTTCGAG
>DASZAI010000011.1:0-87451 GCA_035945295.1 Terriglobia bacterium
CGGGGCGCGAGATTTGGGAGTACACGCGCAAGCGCACGCCGGGAATCGTCGGCGACGCTTCACTCGGGACGAATCGCGGCGTAGCGATTCTGGGCGACAAGGTGTTCATGGAGACCGACAATGCGCACCTGATCGCCTTGAGCCGGACGACAGGCAAGTTGGTTTGGGAACAGGTGATGCCGGATGAGGCCCAGCACTACGGCGGGACTGCGGCCCCGTTGATCGTCAAGGATAGGGTCGTCGCCGGCGTTGCCGGTGGAGACTGGGGCGTTCGCGGGTTCGTCGCTGCCTTCAAGGCGCTCTAGCGGGGGAAACTCCCAAAAGCCGCACGGCTTATCAGAACTTCCTCGCCCTCTGGAAAAACGCCGACCCCGATATCGCTGTTCTCAGGGAAGCTAAGGCCGAATACGCCAAGCTGCAATAGCGCCGCCCTTGCCGGGACGTGTACGAGAGCCGGGACGCCGATTACCCGCGATCAACGCTAGAACTCCAACGGCGCAACGTTTACCTACCGTATCCGCCGCCGATCCTGGCAAGAAATCTTCTTCGCGCCCCTGACATCACTTGACTGAATCCCACCGCGAGCGGATTGGGAATCAAAAGTCCCCCAGCCGTCAACTGGGCCGCGCCTTTGGGCCGGGCGGATTTTGCTCTCGAGCTGGCTGTTTCGGCAGGCTTGATCATTTCCTTCACATTCGACTTGCCCTATCTTCCGTATTTCTTCATCACTTGGCGCAGCTTGTCGATGGGGATCGCCTCCGCCACGTGGCCGTCGCGGCCACGGATCGTGGTCGCGCCTAAGACGGAATCGTCGATGGCCTCCTCGGTCGCCTCGATCGTGGCCTCGAAAAGCGGTGAGAGTTGATCTTCGCTCAGACGACTCGGTCCGCCTGACGTTGCGGTGGAGTGTTGGGCAGGGAATCGACTGGTGGTGGAGAACGCGATGACGTAATCACCGCTCCCGTTCTCGCCGAAGCTTCCTGTCCGGGCGAGGCCGAGAATGGCACGCTTGGCGAGCCGCCTAAGCTGTCGCGACTCGAGGGGCGCATCGGTTGCCACTACCATCATGCACGACTCGTGAGGCGTGGCACCGGCAACCGTGTCGGGCTTCATGCCACTGAGTTCGCGCCACACCGGCACACCGTCCAACGTAAAATGGCCGCCGAAGTTCGATTGCACGATCACGCCAACCGTAAATTCACCCCGCTCAGGCGAGAGCCGACGGGAGCTCGTGCCGATGCCGCCCTTCCAGCCTAGTGCCACGGTCCCGGTTCCCGCCCCCACCGAGCCTTCCTCCACGGGCCCGCCGTGCGCGCTCTCCAAGGCGCGAACCACGTCGTTCGCCTTGACATGGCGGCCGCGAATGTCATCGAGCCAGCCGTCGTTGGTCTCGCCCACCACGGGATTGACAGAGCGCACCTCCTGATTGCCGGGCAACGCGAGCATCCAATCCACCAGAGCAGCCGCTGCGTCCCAAACGCTGAGCGTATTGGTAAGCAGAATCGGCGTCTCGAGTTGACCCAGTTCGTTGACTTGAGTTGAGCCAACCAGTTTTCCGAAGGCGTTGTAGACGTACACTGCCGCCGCCACTTTGTCCTGAAACATGTTGCCCTCGTGCGGCACGATGGCCGTCACGCCGGTGCGAACGTTCTCGCCCTGGATGACGGTCACCTGCCCGACGCGCACGCCGGCGACGTCGGTGATGGCGTTGAGTGGGCCGGGCTCGTAGCCGCCGATCTTGATGCCAAGGTCGCGCGCCCGCGTACGGAGCTGCGGTTTGCTGGAGCCTTCCTGTGCCAAGGCTGGATAAGCGAGCGCCAGTAGAACAGTTGCAATCGCAATGAGTCTTTGCATGAGTGCCTTAGTTTCGATATCGGGGAACGTGGGGCAGCCGAAGGCTCGCGAAAACGTGTCCGAGCGTATCCGCGCCCCTTTTCTCGCCAACGAACACTATACATCTCCGGCGCCTGCGGGACCCGCCACCAATCGCCGGCTGTTGACGAGTGCGACGCCGGCAGAATGACTGCGATCATAGTAAGATTCCACCGTGCAGGCGGACGACAGGCAAACGTGCGCGCGATGTTCTCGTGACCAAAGGCCGCGAGGGTTCGGTCAGTATCACTGGCCGAGCGCCTTCAAAAGATTCGCAGCAAAGTCCCTCGCGAGTCCAGCGACCGGATGGCGACGGCGGCCGATGACCGCATCACGTGGACTCTGGGGGGCTGCTCTTTTGTTGCTCACGGCTGCGAGCGCTGTCGCGGCGACGGTGCCGGCGGGCATTCCACGTGAGCTGGCTCGCGAGCGGGCGCACGTAATCTCAAACATCCGGTACCATCTCACGTTCACTCTTGTTCCGCACGCCGAGACCACCGCCGGAAGCGAAGAACTCACCTTCACGCTGCGCGCCGTAGAACCGGCCCTGCTCGATTTTCGCGACGGCACGGTAAGCTCGCTCGAGGTGAACGGCGCCTCGGTCGCCGCCACGGATCAAAACGGCCACCTCGAGCTGCCTGCCGATCGGCTACGCGCCGGCGAGAACATGGTGCGGGCGCAGTTCGTCGCGCACGTTGCACCCGCCGGCAAACCGATCACCCGTTACAAGGATCATGACGACAATGCGGAATACATCTACACGCTGTTCGTTCCCATGGACGCCAGCATGGCGTTTCCGTGTTTCGATCAGCCAGACTTGAAGGGGCGCTTCCGTTTGGAGCTGACGGCACCGGACGCTTGGACGGTGATTTCGAACACTGCACCCGAATCCGAGTCGGCGACGGGCAGCGGGCAGCGCCGGACGGTGTTCCACGAGACGCTACCTATCAGCACGTATCTGTTCGCCTTCGCCGCCGGACCCTTTCGCCGCCTGAGCGCGGCGCCGGGATTGCCCGGGCTTTATGTGCGGGCCTCGAGGCTCGAGCAGGCCGAGCACGAGGCGCCGGAAGTGCAGCAGATCGGAGGCCAGGGCATCGAGTATCTCTCGCAATATTTCGCGAGACCGTTCCCATTCCCCAAGTACGACATGGTGCTCATCCCCGAGCTTGCCTACGGCGGCATGGAGCACGCAGGCGCCACGTTTCTGCGCGAGCAGTCGGTGCTCTTTCGTACCGCGCCCACCCACACCGACCGGCTGCACCGCGACATCTTGGTACTGCACGAGCTCACCCATCAGTGGTTCGGCGACCTCGCCACCATGCACTGGTTCGACGATCTCTGGCTGAAGGAAGGCTTTGCGCAGTACATGGCCTACCAAACGCTTGCCTCCTTGAAGCCGGACGAAAACGTGTGGAAGCGATTTTACGAGTCGATTAAGCCGGCGGCCTACGAGATTGATTCCACCGAGGGTACGACGCCCATCTATCAGGACATTCCTAATCTGAAAGACGCCAAGTCGGCCTACGGCGCGATCGTCTACTCCAAGGCGCCAGCAGTTCTCAAGCAACTCGCGTTTGTGCTCGGCCCGGAGAAGTTCCGCGATGGCCTGCGCCTCTATCTCAAGGATCACGCCTATTCCAACGCGACGTGGAGCGATCTGGTGCACGCTCTCGCGACGGTGTCGGGCCGGAATCTCGAGCGCTGGGCCGAGATGTGGATCCGGCACCGCGGCATGCCGCAGGTCGATATCGCGTGGTCCTGCAGTGGAGGCCGTCTACACCGCTTATCGCTCTCTCAGCACGACGTGCTCGGCGCGCGCGACATTTGGCCAATCACGACTGAGGTTCGGCTCGATGAGACGAACGGCTCGCCCATCCGCCTGCGCGTGGAACTCGACAAGATGGCAGCGGAAGTGCCCGAGGCCACGGGCAAGCCCTGCCCGTCCTTCGTGTTTGCCAACGACGAGGACTTCGCCTACGGGCGTTTCCTGCTTGATCCTACCAGCCGCGACTTCGTGATGAGCCGACTTGGGGAAGTGCACGACCTCTTTCTGGAGACGCTCTTGTGGGGATCGCTCTGGGATGCCGTGCGCCAGGAGCGGCTCTCCCCCCGCGCCTACCTCGCGCTCGCTCGCCGCCGATTGCCGGCCGAAACCGATCAGTCGCTGACGCAAAGCATCCTCTCACGCACGGCCACCGCATTGCACCGGTACGTCAGCGCGGCGACGCGGAATGAACTTGTTCCTGCGTTCGAGTCGATGGCGGCGGAGCGCATGGTCCACGATCCAGACCAGGATATGCGCATCACCTGGTTCCGCGGCCTGTGCGCCCTGGCGGAGACGCCTCAAGGCCTCACGAAGCTGGAGGCAATCTTGAGAGGCCAGCTTTCGGTGCCGGGCGTGAAGCTTCGACCGCTCGATCGCTGGAGCCTGGTCACGGCGCTCATCGCGCTGGGAGATCCGCGCGCTCCGATCATCTTTAACGCGGAACGGGAACTCGATCCTCACGGCGACGGCCCCGAGTACGCGTATGCCGCGGCGGCCGCCCAGCCCGACGCCGCGACCAAGCGGAAGTACTTTGACGATTATTTGCACGATGGCTCCCGACCGGAAGACTGGATCGCGCAGAGCCTCCCTGCCTTTAATTACTGGAACCAATCCGAGCTTACCGCGCCGTATCTGAAGCCCGTCCTCGAGGCCCTGCCGGCCATCAAGCGCAATCGCAAGATCTTCTTCCTTGTGGGGTGGCTGAGCGCGTTCATCGACGGGCAACAGTCACCTGAGGCCCAGGCTGAGGTGCATCGGTACTTGCATAGCGCCACCCTCGACAACGATCTACGGCTCAAGATTCTTCAGGTTGTCGACGAGCTCGACCGCACGGTGAAGATTCGGAAGAAATATCCCGATTGATTGCGTTGTTACCCCAGTCGGCGCGTTGCGGCCTCCCTCCATCGAAGAGCCAGCCCTATCGCCAGTACCCATTCCTGGCTTACAAAACTAACTTCCCCGACAAGCCGGCGCGGCGAAGACCGGGGCGCCAGAGAACGAGCAGGGCGTTTTTCATTCCGGATCCGCCTTGGATAGCGAGTCGGACTGTTCTCACGCTTATGGGTAAACGCTGGCCGACCAGGGCAGGACATATGTGCCGTGAAAGCCGTTCGGGCCGCCGAGCCCGGTCGGTAGTGCGAAAGCCTGTTCGCCAACGGTTGAGATCCATTGTTCCTCGGATTGAGCTTCGCAGCTCAATCAGATACATCGCAAGGAACCATCATAGGAACGACCGCTACTGACTGCGGAGAGCAGCCATGGGGTCGATGGAAGAGGCTCTTCGCGCCGGTATGTAGCCGGAGACCAGTGCCACCGCGACGAGCGCCAGCATCATCCCCGCATACGTGGTTACGTCCCAGGGCGAAGTAGCGAAGAGGAGCGACGCGATGAGACGCACTGAGATGACGGATGCGGCCGTTCCCACTGCGATGCCGGCTACAGCGAGGCGCAGTGTACTGAGAACGACCTCGCGCCGGACAAGCCCGGCGGTCGCTCCCAACGCCATGCGGACTCCGATCTCCTGGGTCTTCCGCGTCACCGTGTAGGAGATCACACCGTAGATGCCGAGGGCGGCCAGCAGCAAGCCGAGGCCGGCGAATGCCGCTACAAGCAGCATGAAGAAGCGCCGCGGGGAGTAGGCGCGGTCGACAATGGTCCGGATGGGTCGGAACTCTGCCGCCGGCTGTCTGGGGTTCAGCTCGCGCAGGGCGCGGAGGACGCTCGCGGCGAGGGTCGCGGGCGGCAGGCTGGTGCGGATCACGAGTTGCGCGCCAGCCGGATTTTGCTGCGTTACCGGGTAATAAATCTGCGCGCCTACGGGGCCCTCTACGGTCTCCTCGTGGATATCGTCGACAACGCCGACGACGCGGTCAGCCTCGGTGCCGCGCATGAGGATCTTGTCTACAGCGTCCTCACCGGGCCAGTAGACGCGGGCGGCGGAGGCATTGATGAGGACGACCTTTTCGCCATGCGGGGCGTCGGCCCAGGTGAAATCGCGCCCGTGCAGGCGAATGCCCATGGCACGGATGAATCCCGGTGTAATCACGTAGACGAGCGGGTCCGGCAGTTCGCCCGGGGCGAAGACCTTGCCCTGCTGGCCCTGCGGAACCGGTTGGTCCCATTCGCGGTTGGGGCCGAGGGGAAGAAAGTCTGCCATGCCGGCGGCTTCGACGCCGGGCAGCGCGGTCACCCGGGCGAGAATCTGCTGGAAGATGGCGGCGCGCTTGGCCGCGCTAGCGTCGCCGGATGGGGCGCTGTCGTCGTAGTCGACCTTGATGGAGGCGGCGCGATCGGGCTGGAAGCCCAGGTCGACATCGAGCACCTTGAGAAAGCTGCGCAGCAGCAGGCCGGCGCTTACCAGAAGGACGCAGGCCAGGGCAACCTCAGAGACGACCAGGGCCGCGCGGACGCGCTCGTGTCTGCGGCCAAGGCCTGCGCCCGGACCGGAATCCTTAAGCGCTTCCTGGAGATTGCCGCTGGCCGTTCTTAGCCCTGGAAGCAGGCCGAAGATTGCGGCAGTGAAGACGGCGATGAGAACGGTCCAGCCTAGTGCCTGGCCGTCGATACGCAGGGTGCTGAGGAGCGGCAGAGCCAATGATCCCTGGTGCGCCAGCCACACGATCAGGATGAGGGCCAATCCGAGCCCCACGGCCGCGCCCGCTCCGGAGAGTAGGAGGCTTTCCATGAGCAGCTGACGCACCATGCGGCCGCGGCTCGCCCCGAGTGCGCCACGGACGGCAAACTCCTTGGCACGCGCGGCGGCGCGAGCCAGGAGTAGGTTAGAGAGGTTCACGCCGGCGATGAGCAAAATCGCGCCCACCGCGGACCATAACGCAATCAGCGAGCGGCGCAGCTTGCCCGTTACGTAATCCTTCAGCGGCACCGGAATGAGATCACCTTTATAGCGGCCCAGCGTCTCGGGATATTTCACATTGAAATACATGTTGGGTGCGACGCGTTGGGCATCGTCGAGGGCCTGGGCCACCGTCACACCTGGCTTCAGGCGGCCAAGGAGGGTGACGATGTTTCCCCAATCACGCGCTTCATTCAAGTCGAGCGGGGTGAAGAGATCCACTTTCGCGCCGGGAGAAAACACCGCGCCGAAGTCGAAGCTGGCGGGCAAAACACCCACTACGGTTACTGGCGTTCCGTTCAGCTCGATGGCCTTGCCTATGATGGCGGGGTCGGCCGCGAACTGGCGCCGCCAGTAGGCGTTGGCCAGCAGCGCCACCGGGTGCGGGCCGCCGCGAACCTCGTCCGCCGTGAAGAGGCGCCCCATGGCGGGTGACACGCCGAGAACCTGGAAGAAGTTGCCGATGACTTCGATGCTCGTGGCCGGCTCGGGCTCAGCAAGGCCGGTGAGGCGCAAATTGTCGGGCGTGCTAAAGGCAAAGTATCCGGTCACGTCCTGATAGGCGCGGCTTTGCGCGCGGAATTCTTCGTAGGCGTCGGCGGAGTACGTGGCACAAGAGAGGCCGCAACCGCTCGGCGGGGGAGCGATCCACACGAGCTGGTGCGAGTCGGGGAACGGCAACGGGCGCAGGAGCAGCGTGTTGACTACGCTGAAGACGGCAATGTTGGCCCCGATGGCTAAAGCCAGGATGACGATGGAGACGGCGGCAAAACCCGGATCGCGACCGAGCGTGCGGAAGGCATAGCGCGCGTCCTGGAGTGAGTCATTCCAGTAATCCTTGAGGCGTTTGCGACGTTCCATTTTCTCTCCTATGCTTTGCGCCGATTTGTTGCAGGGCGCGCAGGTCGCCGAACTGGCGCTCGGCTTCTAGGCGGGCGGCTTCGGGACGCCAGCCTTGAGTTACGAGGTCGTCAATTTTGGCTTCGAGATGAAAGCGCACCTCATCTTTCACGTCGGCGGCTGGGTCGGGACCGAACAGTCGGGCGTAGCGCCGCCATCGAGGAGGTGACGTCATCTGATCTCCTCCGGCAACGGAGGCTGCGTCGCGCCGAGCACCTTGGCCACGGCCGCAGCGTACGCCTCCCAGGTCCTGACTTCGTGACGGAGTTGACGTCGGCCCTCGGGCGTGAGCCGGTAAAACTTGGCTTTGCGATTATTCTCCGAGAGTCCCCACTCCGCTTCCAGCAGTCCCTTATTTTCCAGTCGCCGGAGGGCGGGATAAAGCGTCCCCTCTTCGAGGAGGAGAGCATCGTCGCTCTGCCGGCGGATGAGGTTGGTGATGGCGTAACCATGAAGCGGGCCCCAGACCAGGGCCTTGAGGATGAGCACATCCAGCGTGCCGCGAAGAAATTCGAGTTTGGCCGTATCCATCCGCACCCCTAGTATACCAAGGGAAGGTTCTCACACTTCCCCTGTGAATGCAAGGGAATCTGGCTCCAAAATCAGTTGCTGAAGAATCCCCTTCCCACCAGATATCGGGGGGATGGATCTCTGCTGACGCCGAAGGGGCGATCGATCCTCGCCGTTCCTCCAAAAGCGATGCCGATCCGAGATGACTCGCCACATGGCGACAAGACAGGGATCATGCGCGGAAGGTGTGGGCCAGCTTCCGAGTAGCCGACGACCCATCCGGCAACGCTGCGCCAGCAAAGACTTATCCCGACCAGGCTGGCAGTGCGCGTGAAGAAGAGGCGGAGTCGAAGGGCGAATGCTGCCCTCTTCGCTCGATTACTAACTCAGGCCTGACGGCCTTCTGCTTTGCTAATATACGCTTCCCGGAAGGCGTCAAATGCCTCTTGGCGCCGGGGTGTCGTGAGTAACCCGACCGGTTGTGAGGAGGCCGGTGCGCGCCAACAAAACTGAGTATTGCGAGCCCACGGCCCACGAAGGATAAACCTCACGCATCGCGAGAGGAACAAATCGTTGAATGGAGCACACCCTGGCCACCCTGGCAACGAGCGGTCCTCAGACGAGTGGCGACAGGGCATTTTCGTATATCAACCGCAGTCCCCAATCGGTGTCCCCGGGGAAATCGGGTGATTCAATAATTCCGATTTGGCTCGAGCGCAGGATGCCGGTACCCGCGTTCTGCCAGCCACTGTTGCGCGGATCGAACCACTGCGCCCGGTACGCGCCGTTCAGCTTGGCGCCGCGAATTTGCGCGCGTGGCGCACCCTTCTCGAAGTAGGCCAGAAAGACCTCTTTGTCGGGCGTGCGAGCGCAGTAGGCCCAGCCTTCGTACGATTTCAAGTTGTGGTCCTTGTTAGGTGAAACCAGGTCGACGTTCGGCTCCAATTCCTGATAACGCCTGCCAATCGACAACGCGAAGTCGCGCAGATACGTTACCTGCGCTCCGGAGACCCACTGAAAGGCATCCCACATCTTGATAGGAGCGGCCGGTTCAATGTCTGCGCCCCAGATTCCTTCCGCACCGTATACTCCCGGGGACCGACGGTTTCGCTGATGATGTCGAGGTGGATTGGGCTGAGGACAACGTTGTTGGCCTGGTACCGCGACCAGATATACTGGATGAACCGGGCGTAGGAATCGGGCCACTGGTAATACTTTTTCCAGCACATGCCGGCATCGCGGCGAGACACTTCAATGAAGGGTACGAATCCTTGCAGGTTCAGATAGTCGATCTTGCGATCGAAGTAACGGAAATACTCGGGATTGATGCGGTCGACATCGGGGAACATGTTCGCGTATCCCGGAACTTTTCCGGGGAACAGGAAAGGACGGCCGCCCTCGTTGTCCATATTCTTGGCGCTGTCCGTGCCAAACTCGAGCCACGCGGAACGCACCGTTGTTTTCTCGGGGTCGTTCATCACCACATGCCAGGGAGCGCCGTCCGTCATCCAGTTGGGAAAAGCTGCGATCATATTGATCCAGTTATATCCCTGGGCCCTGCGAAAACGCACGTAGTTCTTGAATCCGGCAGTGGGACCTATGGGATGTTCCCGGTCATCGTCGTCCCAGCGGAAGCGCTTGGTTCCCGGGCCCACCACGTATCGCTTATGACGAAGAAGGGCGTACCGTCTGCCGTTTCCAGGGCGTGGCCGTTCGCCGTAGCTCGCAAGAATCCACGGCGCAGCGGATTCTCCTGCAGTTCCCTCTCGCTCCAATCCACGGCAGTAAACGATCCCGTTTTGTCGTCGAGACCGGCATCCGGCGGATTCGATCCGCTGGTCCACTT
This sequence comes from Terriglobia bacterium, assembly GCA_035945295.1. Classification (GTDB taxonomy): domain Bacteria; phylum Acidobacteriota; class Terriglobia; order UBA7540; family UBA7540; genus QHZK01. The sequence continues at coordinate 10,027 of DASZAI010000011.1, forward strand.
CCATAGGCCGGGCTCGGTGGCCACCAGACGCACTCGAAACGTACGGCCTCCGTCCCAGAATCCATAGACGCGCGTGTGGAAGCGGGGTCCGGTGAGGTCCACCCAAATCACGACATCCATGTAGGGATGGGCGAAAGAACCAGCGGAGGTGAAAGTGAGCTCCTGCTTCTCCCACACATGAACCGCTGCGGAAGCCGGAACGGCCCAAGACGCGCCAATCAGAGTCGCAACAAGTGCATGCCGGAGTACGGCCGGCCCGCAGGCGCAAGTGTTCATAGTCCATCGGCGCATTGCGGCAATTGCTTGCTGTGGCCGTCGATGCGAAGAGCGTGCCGCGTCATCGGCCTTCGTAATGCGGCCTCCGGTAGTTCTCCTTAGAGCTACGAGGTACAATCGTGCTTCCAACTGTGTTCCAATCTCTGCCCGGGGAGGATCTTGCATGAAGAAGCTCATTATCGTTTTGATTCTCTCCACATCACTACCGCTGGCAGGTCAAGAGACTCGCCACGCGGTCGACCCCTCAACCGGAAATCCCGCGCAGGACACCCCGCCCAATAGCGATCAAGTCCCTGACGTGTTTGCGCTCACTGGACACTTCCAGCGCATCGTCGTGCTCCGCTTCAAGTACAACACGGATTTGCTTGCCGGACTGAAGAAGATGGTCAAACAAGAGAAGATTCGCAACGCCCTCATTCTATCTGCGTTCGGTTCCGTCCGGAATTATCAAGTACACCAGGTCGGGAACCGCGAGTTTCCTCCCAGGGATGTCTTCGTGAAGAATCCCACCGCCGCCGCCGACATCGCGGGCATGAGCGGCTTTGTCATCGACGGAAGAGTGCATCCTCACATTACCCTGGCCAATGCTGACAAAGCTTTTGGGGGCCACCTTGAACCCGACACTACAGTCTTCACCTTTGCCGTGGTGACTTTAGGCGTGCTGGACGACGGACTCGACCTCACGAGGATCGACGACTGGACCTACCGGTAGGATCGCAGCGCGTTAGTCCGAATATGAGATTCGAAGAAATGAGCAAGGTGTCTTCTGTGTGCGCCGCATCGCGTTATAGGAGCCATCCCTACCAAATCATCATGGATTCTTCGAGAATCCGGCTCAGGTCCTCCGGGCCAGCAGGGCGGGGTGAGAGCTTGGTTACGCGGTGTTGCCGTAGAGTGCCTTCCACGAGTGCTGGGATGTCCTCCGATTGATAACCAAGCTCGCGTAGCCCGCTGGGAACCCCGAGATCACGCATCAACTTGATGATCTGATCCGCGAGTATCTTTCCGGCGTCTGTCGGCCGCGTGTCGTCTACTTTGGCGCCGAGCACCTCCGCGGCTCGAAGGTGGCGCTCAGGACGCGCCGACGACGTGAACCGATAGACTGCCGGAGCATTGATGATGACCGAAGTCCCGTGCGGTATCAGCGGATGTCCTACCGCGTAGCCCGGCGCTCTATAATTTCGCACCAGACCCGATACGGGATAAGACAGGCCTTGGGGCAAGTGGACGCCCGCATTGCCGAACCCAATCCCGGCGTACGAGGCGGCCAGCAGCATGGAGGCCCGCGCCTCGTCGTCCGCCGGGTCGGCCACCGCCCGCCGCAGGTAAGTCGCAACCAGCCCAAGCGCCTCCAGGCTCCAAACGTCGCTGATGGGGTTGGAACCTTGGTAGGTGGGCCGCAGAATCGGGCGCTCCGGCCGTGGACGCTGTCCGAATGGCAGGGCGGTGTAGGACTCGATCGCGTGGCTCAACACGTCGAGTCCCGCTGACGCGGCCACCGCCGACGGCAGCGTCCGCGTATTTTTCGGGTCGATAAGGCCCAGCGTGGGTTTCAGGCGGCGATGTGCGATCCCCGTCTTGGCGTGCATCCGGACGAAATCAAAGATAGCCACTCCGGTTGTTTCGCTGCCGGTACCGGCCGTTGTGGGAATCGCGATCAGCGTCTTGAGGCGACCTGGAACGGGGCGGCCCTTCCCGATGGGCGGATTGACGTAATCGAGGAAATCCGCAGGATAACAACTGTAGAGGTTAGCAGCCTTCGCGGTATCGATCGTTGAACCGCCGCCCACCGCGACGAAGGCGTCGAAATCGTCGGCTTGGGCGGCGGAGGTCGCGTCGAGGAATGATTCGTCGGTCGGTTCCACCACGCACGCGATCGAAGATCGAAAACCGGATCTTGTGAGTTTCGAGGGATTCGAGCACCCTTCCAACGGGCGGCTGGGCGCGCAGATTGGGGTCCGTCAAGACCAGGACGTGTTGCTTGCCGAGATCCGCCAACTCCGCGCCAACTTCGCCCGTCACTCCGGCGCCCACTCGGATGGCGGAGGTGGTCATCTCGAACGCGTATTCGTTCGTCATCATAGCCTTCCAACTCCGGCGGGCTCCGTTCAGCGATCTAGCTCCTTTCATCTTGCGCTGTTCAACCCGCGGTGGAAGTATATACCAGCGTCTCTCTCTTGATGTCGTGCGAGGCGGATCGTAGTCGCCCAAAAGACGCCTACGATCTCCGCCGGATCGGCGAACCATGCGGTTCGGTAAGCTGAACTTCTCGCGACTGTGAGGTAAGCTTGAGCGAGAGACGCCAGAGAGCGTCCTCGCCTCAGAGTTTGCCGCATCGAGGTGTTCAGAGATGATTCGCGCACGAACCGAAATGGAACAAACGGGAATGGATATGAGCGTGAGGGACGCTATTGAGGGTCCGCGGCAAGCAAAGCTAGTCATCTTGCTGATGGCCATGCTCGTGGCCACGATAGCGATCGCATTCGCGCCGTCGGCTACAGCGCAGGCGAAGACACCGCGTCTGCCGTACGTGACCATCGATCACCCGCAATTCATCTCAGCTTCACAAGCGACTTTTCTATCCCCCAAGGACTTGCTGATCGGCGTGACTGATGGAAAGACTGCCAAGGCTTATCCCGCGGCGATCCTGGCGCAGCACGGTGTTGTGCAAGACCGGATGGCGGACGGGCCCATCGCGGTCACCTAGTGATCGTACTGCAACACGGCCCTCGTGTTCAGGGCCGCAGCGCAAGGCAAGGCACTCGAGTTCGATACCAACGGCTTGATCGGCGGCAATGAAGTGTTCAAGGACCGTGAAACAGGGAGCCGCTGGCAGCAATCGTCGCTCGAAGCCCTCTCCGGGCCGCTCAAGGGCACTCATCTGGCGCTCTATCCCTTTCTGCTTACCACCTGGGACGAATGGCGCATGCAACATCCGGAGACGCTAGTGCTCAAGCCCCTCTCGGGATACGCAGACCGGCTGGCCGCCATGAACAAGGTCGTCAATCAAGGAGTTGTGGGCATGGCGGGTCCGGCACCCAATGGCGCGTTCAGTCGCGACGACCGGCTGCGGCCGAGGGACACAAGCGTGGGACTTGAGGCGGGCGGTGAGGCAAAGGCGTACCCGATATCGGCGCTACGGCGGGCGCGCGTGGTGAACGACATGGTGGGAGGCAGTTGTGCTGCGCAAAAACCTCGTCGGCCTGCCTCGACTCTCATCAAGACATGAAAGACATCTTACTAAGGTCGCCTTGCGCTCCCGAGCCTCTTTGATCGCTGAGAACGTGTTCCTCAGGAAACAGTTGGCCTTCTACCGCGAACGGAACATCAAGCCCCAAAGACTGACTGATTCCGCCAGACTCACCGTGCTGTTCTGGGCGCGGTGGTCTAATTGACGAAACGCTCTGGTGATCGTAAAGCCGGAAACGTTCATCGGTTGGCATCGCCGGCATTTCAGTTTTTCTGGCGTCGGGAAGTCCCGAGGCGACAGGCCTCGGATCCCCAGACACTTGCGTGACCTGATTGCGGAGATGGTTCAGGAGAATCCAACTTAGGGCGAAGCGCGTGTTGCCTCGCAACTGGCCCTCAAACTTGGCATCTCCGTTTCGCCACGAACCGTCCGCGCCCACTGGCCCCAAGGTCAAGAACCGAATCGGGGCTGTCCTCCCAGCGCTGGATGACTCTTGTGCGAAACCATGCCCAAGCCATCGTAGCTTGTGATTTCGTGGTCGCCGTGACACTTCGTTTCCGCATCCTTTATGTCTTCGTGGTGATGGGGGTCGGGAGTCGCAAACTCTTACACGTAAATGCGACGCCCCACCCGACTTCATCGTGGACCCTGCAGCAACTCCGAGAAGCAATTCCCAGCGACCACAGATATCGCTGGTTGATCCACGACCGATCTGGCATCTTCTCGGAGGACTTGGAGCGCTCGATCAAAGACCTCGGAATTGAGACTCTCAAAACACCTGTTCGGGCGCCCGCGGGCGGCCCTGGAGGATTGCGGGCTGTATGGCGAGGTGCAACTGATCATTGCCGGCGGCATTCGCGACGGAGTGGACGCGGCCAAGGCCATGGCTCTGGGAGCCGACGCCGTCTATATTGGCACCGCGGCGCTGATTGCGCTGAACTGCAACAAGGCGCTGTATGTTGCCGACTACCGCCGGCTGGGTACCGAACCCGGCTACTGCCACCATTGCCATACTGGACGTTGTCCGGTGGGCATTACCACCCAGGATCCGGAATTGATGCAGCGGCTGGACATCGAACCGGCCGCCGAGCGGGTAGCCAGCTTCTTGCGAGTGATGACCCTGGAGATTCAAATGCTAGCGCGCGCTTGCGGCAAGTCAGACGTTCACGATCTCGAACCGGAGGACATGGCCGCTCTTTCGTTGGAGGCTTCTGCGATTTGTGGAATCCCCTTAACCGGGACAAGAAAGGTCTTTGGAATATAGGGAAAGGCGTTGTCGGTGTCATTCCTATTGCGTTGCCCTCATTGCGGCGATCGCAGTGTCTACGAATTCCGTTTTGGCGGCGAGGTGAAACAGCGCCCCGCGAAGGATGCGCCGGAAGCAGCCTCGGTCCATTACACCTACACCAAGGCCAACGAGGCTGGAGTGCAGAAGGAATGGTGGTATCACCGATCGGGCTGCCGTCAGTGGATGCAGGCGGTGAGGAACACCGTGATCAACGAGGTTCTGGAAACATTTTTTCCTGAAAGGTAAGCTTGGACGAACGCTCCGACACGTTCACGTTCGAATACTGCGGCAAGCCGGTCCAAGCGCGCCCCGGCGATACGGTAGCTTCCGCTCTGTATCGTTCGGGGCGGCGTATTTTTACGCGCAGCTTCAAATACCACCGACCTCGGGGCCTACTGTGCTTGTCAGCAAATGTCCCAACTGCATGATGAACGTGGACGGCGTGCCCAATGTGCGCGCCTGCATGACGTCAGTGTGCGCCGGAATGCGGGTCCGGTACCAAAATGCCTATCCTTCGCTCGAACACGACTGCTCTCGATCGCGCAGCAGTTCGATTGGCTGATGCCGGTGGGGTGGTATTACAAGGCGATGACCCACCCCAGTACATGGCACGCCGCCGAGCCATTCATTCGCAAGATTGCCGGGCTGGGTGAGCCTCCACCGCCGGGAGCGGATGCCGGCGAATACGAACACAGTTACAGGCATGCGGAAGTCGCGATTATCGGAGGCGGTCCCGCAGGCTTGCAAAAAGCGGTGGAGCTTGGAACTCGCGGCGACCAAGTGATGCTGATCGATGACCAGCCTGCTCTTGGCGGCCACCTGCGCTACTCAAGAGGCTCGGGCGTCGTGGCCGCCGAACTTATCGCTCAGGTTCAGAAGCTTCCCAACGTGGAGGTGCTGCAGAACTGCTATTGCTTCGGTCTTTACGAGGGAAACCTGCTGGGGATCGTCGAACCCAAGCCAAATCCCAAGACAGCCGAGCGACTGATTCACCTGAGGGCGCAGCGCGTGGTGATCGCGACCGGCGCCTACGAGACGCCCCTGCTGTTTCGGAACAACGACCTGGTAGGAATCATGCTTTCGAGCGCGGTCGAGCGCCTGATTCGTCTGCACGCCGTGAAGCCGGGCGAGGTGGCGGTGGTGATCGGAAGCGGCCAGCGGAGTGACGAGGTGTTTGCTGATCTGGGCGAGGCAGGGATTCGAGTTGCAGCTACGGTGCCGCCGGAATCCGTGCTCACTGCGACCGGGCGCTGCCGAGTCACGGGCATCCGGACGCACAACGACCATTTCAGTTGCGACTTGGTGGTGGTCTGCGGTCATCGCGTACCCGACGCAGGCCTTCTCACTCAGGCGGGCGCGCGACTCGAATGGGATAGCGGCAAGGGAGCCTTTATACCTGTCGATTTACTTTCAAACGTTGCGGCGGTCGGCGACGTAACCGGGGCCCCTCTCGTCGCAGCTTTGCCGCTGCCTCCCGCGGAGGTCACCGGGAGCAAACGGACGTTCGTTTGCCTGTGCACCGATGTGAGTTCGAAGGACCTTCAGGATGCCATCGCCGAAGGCTTCGATCATATCGAAACCTTGAAGCGCTACACTACCGCGACGATGGGGCCCTGCCAGGGACGAATGTGCCAGTTGTCTGCGATCGGCATCTGCGCTCACGAGACCCGGCGGAGCATGGGTGAGACGGGCACCACCACGGCACGGCCACCCAACCCGTCAATAACGTTGGGCGTTCTGGCCGGAGCGCGCCATCATCCCATCCGGCGCACTCCCATGCATTACGAGCACGACGCCCACGAGGCGGTGTGGATGGACATGGGAGAGTGGAAACGCCCCCGCTTCTACAAGACCCCTAAGTGCTCCGAAGAAAAGGCGTGTGTGGAAGAGGAATACCGCGCTGTTCGTGAGCGCGTGGGGCTGATCGACGTCAGCACGCTGGGTAAGCTCGACATCAAGGGCCGGGACAGCGGCAAACTTTTGGATAAGGTTTACGCCGGACGATGGTCTGATCTTCGCCCCGGGCGCGTGCGCTATGCCGTCCTTTGCGATGAAGCCGGGATCATGCTCGATGACGGGACCGTCTCCCGGCTGACTGACGACCACTACTTTATTACCACCACCACCGGAAACCTCGAATTTGTCGAACAGTGGCTGGAGTGGTGGCTGATCGGCACAGGTTGGGACGTTCACATCACCAACCTGACCGGCGGCTTGGCGGCCCTGAGTCTGGCGGGGCCGAAGGCCCGGGACGTTCTCGCCAAGTTAACGAGTTGCGATCTGAACACTAAAGCGTTCTCCTATATGGCGTGCCAGCCTGGCGAAGTGGGGGGAGTCCACGCCCTGCTCATGCGCATCAGCTTCGTGGGCGAAACTGGATGGGAGATTCACTTTCCCGCGGAGTCCGGCGCGTACTTGTGGAGAGCTTTGCTCGAGGCAGGCCGTGATTTCGATATAAGGCCCTTCGGCGTGGAAGCCCAGCGTCTGCTTCGACTGGAAAAGCGACACGTTATCGTGGGTGTTGATACCGACGCCTTGACCAACCCTTTCGAGGCGGGAATGGGCTGGGTGGCCAAGCTGGACAAAGAGGACTTTATTGGCCGCGCCGCGCTGCTCCGCCTCTCAGGCGAGGAACCACACCAGAGTCTGGCGGGTTTCATGATGAACGAAGAACACTTGCCGGAGGACGGCGCGGCCGTTCTGGTGAACGGCAAATTGGCGGGAAGAGTCACCAGCGCCCGGTATTCTCCTCTGCATCGCAAAGCGCTGGGCCTGGCCTGGATACCGCCCGAGCTAGCGCGGGAAGGGGCGGAGATCCACGTGCGCGGCGGCGGCCGCCTGGCTCGCGCCCACATCACGCAGCAGGCGTTCTATGATCCGGAGGGCGCGCGCCTGCGGATGTAAGGAGGAAGCACCCATTAAGCAAACTGCCTTGTTCAACAGGCACCAGCAAAGTGGCTGCCACCCAAACCCAACAAGAGCAGCTGGGTATTTTCCCGAGTATGTTATCATATGCGTAAGATGGAAAGTTTGAGAAGGATTTTCGTTCCCCATCGGCGGACGGACATGGCGCTGATCGCGCTCATCGCCGCGCTTTGGTGCTGGAAGGCCTTGGAAATCGGCGGGCGGAAAGCACACTTGCTCCGCCGGAATCTCGGCTGGGGATATGTGGTCGACCTGAGTACGCCGCTGGTCGCTACTGGCGTGGCGGCGCTGTTCTTCGTTGTCAGACGCATCGTCAGTCTCAAAGCCTAGCTCGTTCGTGCCGCCACCCTACTCCAAATCCTCGGACTCCTCCGCCTGCGGTTTCACTTCCAGGCGAACCTCCGGCAGGCCGGCGCCCTGGAGTTGACGATTGAGCGCCGGCAGGTCAGTGTTCCGCAAATCGGTCCACGCCGCCATGACGGTCGAGAAGTCGTGCGCCACGGCGTCGGCGGCTGTCGACTGCGCAACGGTGGGCGCGGCATCGGCGCTGTCAACATCGGTGTAGAGCGTCGAAGCCTGGCTATTCACGCGGCGCAGCGTCGGCGCGGCTTCCGGCGCTGGCGGGCCTAGCGTGCGGACGCGGGCTCCGAGGAGTGCGTCGACCTTCTTGTCGAAAGCTGTAACGGCGTCGGCGGCCGGACCCTTCGCCGGTTCCGAGAGCTTTCGCAACTGCTCGCGCACCGAGCGTCCTTGCTCGACCGCTTCCGTCGAGCGCGTCAGGATGGCCGCGAGCCGCGATTGCATCTGGAATTGCTGCTCGAGCCCGGCGCGCGGCGTCTTGACGCGCGGGTCCATCCGCACGATGAGCGGCGCGGTGTAAGTGTGGCCGTTCACCGTGAGCCGCACCGTATACTCGCCCGGCAAGGCGCGCGGGCCGAGCGGCAGGCGCGGCGTCGCGTGAGGAATCGCGGCGATAGGATACTGGTGCCGGTTCGATTCCGGGGCCGCGTAGTGCAGGTCCCAGACCCAGCGATGCATGCCGGCGTCAGCCGAGAGCGTCGTGGGCTTCCGAAGCCAGTAGAGCGGAACGTTTGCCGTCTTCGCGAGATCCTCCTCGCTCACCTCCGGCCGGTCAGCGCTCGTATAGCGGCGCACCGGCTTGCCCTCCGTGTCGAGGATTTCGAGTGTACCAACACCCGAGGCGGCGCGCGCCAGGAAGTAGTCGAGGATCGCGCCGTCCGGAGGATTTTCACCCGCCGGCTCATCGGGCGGGAGCGGCGTATCGGTATAGGTGTCGCGCCGCACGCGGTACGCATGCTCGGGCTTGAAGAGCGTTGCGTCGGCACGCTCGACGGCGGCGCTCAACTGGCGCAGCGGCGTGATGTCATCGAGGATCCAGAACGAACGGCCGTGCGTCGCGACGATGAGGTCGCTCCCGTGGATCCACAGGTCGCGCATCGAGGTGTGCGGCAGGTTAAGCTGAAGCGACTGCCAGTGGTCGCCGTCGTCAAACGACACCCAGACGGCGGTCTCCGTGCCGGCAAAGAGCAAACCCTTGCGGACGGGATCCTCGCGCACCGTATCGACAGGGGCGCCCGCGGGTAGGCCGGTTGTAATCGGCCGCCACGTTTTGCCGCCGTCGTGCGTGCGATAGATGTAGGGGCGCAGATCGTCGATGCGGAATCGGCTGACGGACGCGTAGGCGGACTCGTCGTCGAAGTGCGACGCGGAAATCTGCGTCACCTTGCTCCAAGGCGTGAGCTCGGGCGGCGTCACGTTCTTCCAGTTCTTCCCGCCGTCGCGCGTCACCCAGATAAACCCATCGTCGGTGCCCGCCCAAATCGTGTTGATGTTCTTGAACGATGGCGCAAGAGCATAGATCGCGCCGCGCTGCTGGTCAGCGGCCGCGTCCTTGGCGGCAAGATTGCCGAGGCTGCGCGGAATCCCCGGGTGAGGACGCGCGAGGTCGGGACTGATGGTCTCCCAGGAGTGCCCGCCGTCCGTCGTCTTGAAAAGCACGTTGGCGGTGGTGTAGAGCACGTGAGGATCGATCGGTGAAAACATGATGGGCTGGGTGCGCTCGCTGCGGTAGGCGGGGCTGCGCAGCGGGATGGGCGTCACCTTCTCGACCTGGCCCGTCGTCCAGTTGAACTTCGAGACTTCACTCCGGCCCGCCCCATAAACAATGTCAGGATGCAGCGGGTCAGGCGCCACGTAGCCGTACTCGATCACGCCCACCGGATGCCAGTCGCGGAAAGTGATCGCGCCGTCGTTGCCGCGGCTCGCGATGCCGACTGAGCCGCTCTCCTGCTGCCCGCCGTACACCCAATAAGGAAAGCGGTTGTCGGTGATGACGTGGTAAAGCTGCGCCGTCGGCTGGTTGTACCACGAACTCCAGGTGGCGCCGCCATTCACGGTGACGATTGCGCCTTGGTCGCTCACGAGCAGAATAATGTCGGCATTGTTAGGATTGATCCAGATGTTCTGGTAGTCGTCGCCGCCGGGCGCGCCGCGCAGACCCGTCCAGGTTTTGCCGCCGTCCGTGGATCGCCAGGTCACGATGCTGGTGCTGTAGACCACGTCGGGATTCTTGGGATCCACCTTGGGCACGGGCAGGTCGCCGCCGCCGATCCGAGCCGCCGGACGCCCGTCGGTGGTCGCGCGATGCCACGTCGCGCCAGCGTCGTCGGAGCGATAGATTCCGAGGCCCGCGCCCGAGGCGTAATCGCCGACCTCAGTGGTCGCGACCGTCGCGTAAAGCCGGCTCGGCTGGCTGGGCGCGATCGCGACGTTGATCTGGACGAGGTTGTTCGGCAGTCCCTGGGTAAGCGGGTGCCAGGTGTCGCCGCCATCGGTCGACTTATACAAGCCTCCGCCAACTCCGCCGTACGAGTTGTTGTCCTCCCACGGACCTTGGCGCGCCCTCCAGAGCGACGCGTAAACCACTTGAGAATTGGACGGGTCAATCTCGACGTCGGAGCCTCCGGTGTTCTCGTCCTTCGCGAGCACCTTCTGCCAGGTCGCGCCGCCGTCGGTCGAACGGAAGATGCCGCGCTCGGCGTTGGGGCCGTAGGGGTGGCCGAGCGCGGCGGCGAACACGCGGTTGGGATCGCGCGGGTCGACGGCGAGCGCGGGAAACTGCTGGCCGTCACGGAGGCCGAGATGCGTCCACGTTTTGCCCGCGTCCGTCGACTTGTAGATTCCGTCGCCCACCGACAGGTCAGGACGCTGGAGTCCTTCGCCGGTCGCGACGTAGACGATCCGTGGGTCGGAAGGAGCGACGGTGATAGCGCCGATCGACTGTGTGGGCTCGGCGTCGAAGATTGGCGTCCAGGTGCGGCCGTAGTCCTCGGATTTCCACAAGCCGCCGTCCACCGCGCCGATGTAGAAAACATTGGGCTGAATGGGCACGCCGGCCACGGCCCGCGTGCGCCCGCCGCGATGCGGTCCGATCATTCGCCAGCGCATTTCCTGATAGAAACTCTGGGGATACTGCTGGGCGCGCGCCAGTCCGGCGAGCCAGCAGGCGAAAACGCCGGCGAGCGCCACCCACTTAAGAAGACGATGAACTCGAGTCACTGAGGACCTCCGTGAAAAACCCATCATGATAAATCAAAGATGCGAGAGCGGAACAGAATTCCCGCCCCCAGCGTTCCTCACCGCAGAGCGGCGGAGCCGCTAGCTTAACGCGTGCGACGATCGTGTGTGCTTCGACCGCCGGTTGAAGTACACTTAGGAATCTGCCTTGCGTCGAGTGGTCGGGTGACATGGCGTTTGCCGTGGGTGCTGAATCCCACGTCAGCGAGGCGCATCGAAAGAAAGAACCATGAAAAGACGGCGAAGCTTGTCCTGCCCGCTCCTCGTGTTGCTGTCGGCGCTTTGCGCGGACGCCCAAACCACCGGCACGTTGCGCGGCACCGTGAAGGATCCGTCCGGAGCTGTGGTCCCGCGGGCCACGGTGACCGCGGTCCAGCAGGGTACCAACGTGTCGCGGTCCACATCGACCGGCCCGCAAGGTGGCTACGAGCTTCCGGCCCTGCCGGTGGGCCTGTACGAACTCGACGTCACCGCGCCCGGGTTCAAGCGTTTCGTGCAGCGCGATATCGACGTAACGCTTGGCCACGTGGTCGTCGCCGACGTGCCCTTGCAGTTGGGAACGCTGACCGAAGTGGTATCGACGGAGGCGTCCACGCCGCTGGTCGAGACCACCAACACGCAACTGGGCGCGGTGATGACAGCGCGCGCCGTCACCGGCCTGCCGCTCAACGCGCGTGACACTTATCAGTTGCTGCAACTCCAGCCCGGCGTGGAATCCGAAATCGGAGCGAACCTTTTCTACGGCAGCGACCAGCCCGGCTCGGTCTCGGTCAACGGCGGGCGCGGACGCTCGAACAACTTCATGGTGAACGGCGCGGACGCGAACGACCTGTTCGTGAATCTGGCGGGAGTCCAGCCGTCTCCCGACACTATCCAGGAGTTCCGCGTCCTCACCAACACGTTCGATGCCGAGTACGGGCGCAACTCGGGATCGATCGTCAATGTGGTCACGAAGTCCGGCACCAACCAGTTTCATGGCGACGTCTACGAATTCTTCCGCAACCGGGTACTCAACGCGCGCGGCTTCTTCGACACCGCGCGGCCCGACTTCAAGCAGAACCAGCTCGGTGGGACGCTGGGCGGTCCGGTGCGCAGGGATCGCACGTTCTTCTTTGCCTCCTACGAAGGGCGCCGCATCCGGCAGGGAATTTCTTCGGATGTGGTTACGGTGCCCACGCTTGCCGAGCGGAGCGGTGACTTCTCCGCGGGACCGGCGTTTTCGGGAACACTCACCGAGTCGAACGTCGCTTCAATTTTGAATGCGCGGCCCGGCTGCGCTGCCGCCGTCGCGGCTGAAGGCGGTGCGCCGATCATCGCCGGTGGGAAGTACTCGGCGATTTTCCCCAAGAACCTCATCCCGCAACCTTGCTTCGACGCGACTGCGTTCGACCTGCTCGGCCAGTTCGTCCCGCGGCCTAACGTCGGCGCCGATCAGTTCCAGGCCGTGCCCGATTCACGCGATCGTGTCGATCAGTTCACGGGGAGAATCGACCATCACTTTAGCGACCGCCAGCAGCTCACCGGCTACTACTATTTCGCCGACAGCTTTTTATTCCTACCCTTTTCCACCTATCAGGCGTCGGGCGCCAACCTGCCGGATTTCGGAGGACAGTTTGCGACCCGCGACCAGCAGGTGAGCCTGACGCACACTTGGCTGATCAGCCCCACCGCCGTCAACGAAGCTCGCATCGCGTACTATCGCGAGGGGCAGTCGAAGCTGAATGCGCCGCAGCGCACGAACCTGGTTCAGGATTCCTGCAGGACGGTCCCCGCGGCCGAGTGTTTCTCGGACACGAGTGACCCGCGCCTCGGCATCACTCCTGGCATACCCGCCAGTCTCGGCGGCGTCCCCTACATCACGCTGGGCGGCGGATTCACCATCGGCAACAACATTCAGGGTCAGGTGCCTCAGGCGGGCAACACGTTCCAGTGGTCGGACAATTTGAGTAAGGTCGTCGGCAAACACACGCTGAAGTTCGGCGGAGACGTCCGCCGCTATCAGTTCAATCAACTCGCGCTCTTCGGCGTGACCGGCGGCTTCTATTTCTTTGGCGGCGGCCCCAACGACCCGGGATTCAGCGACGTGATCCCCAACTATCTACTGGGTCTGCCTGACAACTTCGTTCAAGGCTCGCCCACGCTGCAATACCTGCGATCGACCGCAACGGCGCTCTACGCTCAGGACAGTTGGAAGTTCAAGAGTAACGTGACGTTCAACGTCGGACTGCGCTGGGAGCTGACCCCGCCGTTTCACGACCGCTACGACCGCATCGAGACTTTCCGGCCGGGCCAGACGACGCGCATCTACCCTTGTCAGCTCGCGCCCGGTGATCCGCTGATCGCGAAGCTCGGCGCGACCAATTGCAATCCGGGAGCGCCGGGCGGATTCGTCTTCCCGACGGGAATTGTCTACCCTGGCGACCGCGGTCTCCCGAGTGGACTGACCGACACCTACTACCGGGGATTCGCGCCGCGCGTCGGCCTGGCGTGGAGCCCGGGTGGAGCGAGCCGCACCAGCCTGCGCGCCGGTTTCGGCATCTCCTACAATCCCATCGAGCAGTTGGTTTACAAGCAATTCAATGGGGCGCCACCGTTCGGCGCCGCTCCCTTTCTCTCGAGCATTCTTTTCGACACGCCGTTTGAATTCCAAAATGGCTCGGTCGCCATTAATCCGTTCCCGGTCAATAACAGTCCGCCGCGTTTCGAGCCGGTCGACTGGTCGATCTTCCGGCCGACGTTTGCCTTCGGCCAGCAACTGCCCCACCAGCATCCGCAATACGCCGAGCAGTACAACTTCACGGTCCAGCATCAACTCGGCCGCGACGTGGTGGTGGAGATCGGTTACGTGGGATCGGAAGGCCACCACCTGAACATCAACCACGACCTGAATTACGGCCTCGCGCAGCCCTGCCTGGATTTGAACCAGATTCCTGGACAGTCGTGCGGGCCGTTCGCCGCCGATCGGAGTTTCTTCATTCCCGCGAATTCCATTCCGGCCGGCGTCACGCTGCACCTGCCTTACGGCTCCGTCGCTTCGGTCACGGGCCCGAACAATCCCGCGATTACCCTCGTCGGCCTGCGGCCGTACTCCTCGCCGTCGTGTGAGCCGGCGACGGGAGCGGGATGTCCCGCCGACGGCCTTCCGGTTTTTGGCAGCTTGTATCCCGCCGACAACATGGGCAACTCCAATTATAATTCCCTCCAGATCAGCGCCGAGAAGCGCGCCTCCCATGGACTCGAGTTTCGCGCCGCCTACACCTTCAGCAAGTCGTTCGACTACGGATCGAGCTTCGAGGACACGATAAATCCTATCGATTTCAGCAAGGGTTACGCCCTCTCGCAATTCGACGCGCGGCACCGCCTGGTGTTCAGCTACGTTTGGAAATTGCCGACGCCGAAGATGCAAGGCGCTCGAGGCAAGCTCGCCGATGGCTGGTCGGTCTCCGGCATCACCACGTTTCAGAGCGGATTCCCGATCCGCATCACTTCCAACGCCGACCTCGAACTCCAGAACAGCTTCGCTTTCCTCACGGCGGGCGAACCTGATATCGTCGCGCCGTTTCGCACCCTCGATCCCCGCGGCCCGGGGCACTACGCTTTCGATCCCGCGAGCTTCGTGGAGCCGGCTCAGCTCGGAGTCATTGGAAACTCGCCGCGCACCGTCTGCTGCGGACCCGGGATCAACCAGTTTGACTTCGCACTGCTCAAGGACACGGCGCTGGGTGAACGCACGCGACTCCAGTTCCGCGGCGAATTCTTTAACCTCTTCAACCACACGCAATTTGTGAATCCGGACGGCAACATCTCGGATGGCGCGACCTTCGGCACGGTGGTGCGCGCGCGCGATCCGCGTCTGATTCAGTTCGCCTTGAAGCTGGCGTTTTAGCATCGTTTCACCGCAGAGCTCGCAAAGGACGCAGAGCAAGCTTGCGCGCACCTGCACCTTTGAGGTCCGCGGCTCTTCAGCCCTAGAGTCCTTCCCGCGAAGGCGGGAATCCATGTAAGGCGGCTGGCGCGGCCCGCCCCCCAATTAGCGAAGTGCTATACTGTGGCGGCTGAAATCAAATGGAATCCATCTACTACGTGGTGACGTTCCTGTGCCACCGGCAGTGTCCCCACTGCTACGAAGATCGCTTCCGTCCCTACCATGGCGCCGAGCTCGAGCAGGGGGTGGCGGACTCGCGCGCCAGCTTCCGCCGTATCATCGGCAATTTTCCCGACCGCATGACCTACCTCGACATCGCAGACAGCCTGTGCGAGAAGCGGGGCCGCATCATTCTGGCGGGTGGCGAGGTTCTACTCGAGCCGATTCGTGAATCCGTGTTGTACCCGGCCCTCGAGCAGCTTCACTCCAAGTACCGCGATCGGGGAGGCGTCCAGCTCATCGTGCAAACCACCGGCGACGTGCTGACTGGGAAGATTCTGGATGAACTGCTCGACCGGCACGTGGATGTGGTCTCCGTCTCAGGAATCGACGCCTTCCACGCCGGGCTCGAGCGGGAGTCCGCACGGCAGGCCCTCGAGCAGAAGCTGACCTCGATGTTTCTCGGGCGCGGCATGCAGCCGCTTCCCGCACCACCCGAACACGGCAGCAAGGACGAAGGGCGGCGCTACTTCAATTTTTTTGGTGCGACACCGGAATCGTGGATCGGAAAGATCTGGCCGCGCGGGCGGGCTTGGGTCAATGAGCTGTCGAGCGCGACGCTGGCCGACAATTTCTGTAACGCGTGGTCGGGCGGCCTGAACTTTCTCCAGCACCGCTACAGCGGCTCCGAAGTCTCTATCGAGCCGAACGGCAATGTATATCCCTGCTGCATGAAGACCCAACTCGCGATTGGCAATCTGCTCGAGGACAAGCTCGAGGCCATCCTGGATCGCCTGGTCGGCAACCCTGTCTATGAAGCGATCTCCATGGGCCATCCCGAGCGGATGGGCATCGAGCACGGCTGGAGCGTGGAGAAGTTCCTCGCGAGATCGAAGGTGACCTTGCCCAGCGGGCGCGTCTACCAGAACCTGTGCATCGGCTGCGACGCCTTTCATCGTGAAGTGTTGATGGACAAGAAGGCGGACCTGGTTTCCATCTCCACGCGGCACGTCTCGCGCGACTTGTCATCCTGAGCGGAGCGAAGGATCGCTTCGACAGGCAACGAGAGATTCTTCGCTGCGCTCAGAATGACACCTGGCGTGCCACTTCATCTTATGTCACGCGACACTAACGATGGATCAGCCCCGAGAGCCAGTTGCGCAGCCAATCGACCTCGAAGCGCCACTTGGAGTAGTTGCTTCCAAGCTCCGACTGATCGTTTAATCCCCAGTTGTATTCCTTGAAGCGAACCTCGAACTTCCTCGGGCCAAGCGCCATGACAACCGCCGCGGGCGCATAGCGGCGCAGGAATCCCTCGAGCCCGCCAGGGTAAGCGTCAAAATCCTTGGCATACCACCTGAAAATGGTGCTCACCTCGGCCCGCGCTTGCTCGGGATCGAAGGTATTCAAGGAGGAATCGGCCAGCCAGGCGCGGACGTTGTCATCGAGCTGAGCGTCCAGACGCTTCGCCACATAAGCCTCGCGCCGCAAAGGAGGACAACTGCGGGCGGCGCAGACGAGCGCGGCATGAATGCGAGGGTCTCCCATGGCGCGCAACTCAGATTCGATAGCATCGAGCGAAACCGCCTCGCCGCCCAGCCGGTGGCGCGCCGCGGTGAACGGCGCCGTCGTCGCCCAGATGCTCGGGACGGGATAATTCTCGACCACCCACTCGATGGTAAAGGCGTTGTAAGCATTGATGAGGAGCGCCTTCTTTTCGTCGGGTGAAAGTGGCTGCTCACCGCCACGCCCGAGCTCCGTCACATACTCGCTAATCCTTGCCCCGCCCTCGCGTTTCAGGCGCGCATAGTCGACGCGATGTCGCGCGTCGACGAATTGTTTCAAGAGCGCGTCCCACGCGGAAGCATCGACCCTGGACAGAGCGTGCTGGGCCGGCGTCAGCCATGCCACGACCAGGAGTAAGCTAACAATCTTGACCTGCGTCCCCACCCGTCTCCCTCGGCGTCGATCCATTTTAACGCAGACGGCCCGCGAAACCCCGGAGTGACGGCAGCGCGCACCGTCTCGCTGATGGCCTTGACAAACGAGCCATGTTTTACCAATATATGGCTATGCTACATGTCAGTTCGCGGATCATCGACCGGGAGCTCAAGAAGGGCAGCGCCGAGTTACTGATTCTGTCGTTGATCGAGGCCCGGCCCCGGCACGGCTACGATCTCAGCAAACTCATCGAGCAGCGCTCGGACGGCGCCTTGCGCTTCCACGTGGCCTCGCTTTACCCGCTTCTTTACCGGCTCGAGGAGCGCGGCTGGATTCGCGGCCGCTGGGTTGAGAAGGCCGGACAGCGGCGCCGCCGCTATTACCGGCTGACCACCCGCGGACGCGTTGTTCTCGCCGCGCAGCGACGCGGCTGGCGAGCGTTCGTCGAGGCGATCAACCGCGTGGCGGGAGTAGAGCATGCGTGACTGGAAGCTGGAAATCAGCCGACGTTTGGCCGACGTGACCCTCGCGCCCCCACGCGAGGCGGAGATCGTCGAGGAGCTGGCGCAGCACCTCGAGGATCGCTATCAGGAGTTGCTGGTCGGCGGCGCGACCGAGGCACGAGCCTATAACGCCACGCTCGCCGAGATGCAGGACCACGAACTGCTGGTGCGCGAACTCAGGCGGACCGCGACGCCGCCTCCGGTCATTCCTGGAACGAGGAGGACGAGCAGGATCGCGGACATCCGGCAAGACGTGCGTTACGGCCTGCGCATGCTGGCCAGAAATCCCGGCTTCACCGTCGTGGCGGTTCTGACGCTCGCCCTTTCGATTGGAGCGACGACGGCGATCTTCAGCGTGGTCTACGGGGTGCTGCTGCGCCCACTGCCTTATCCCAAGCCGCAGCAAATCATCAGCGTGGCGGAACGCGCCGCGGACGGCCACCCGATGAACTTCACCGACCCGAACTTCGATGACCTGCGCGCTTCGAATCACAGCCTAGCCGCCCTGGCCGAATACGACGTCAACGGCGTCTCGACCGTGGTCGACAGCGCGGGGCCGTCGCGCGTCGGCGTGGCCTTCGTATCGCACGATTTCTTTCGCGCCATGGGCGTCGCGCCCGTGCTCGGACGCGGATTCAGCCCCGACGAACTGCACGAAGGCGCCGCGCCCGTGGCTCTCACGAGCTACGGCTACTGGCGCGAGCGCCTCGGCGCGGCGCGCGACCTGTCGCGTTTCAAGCTCAAGATGGGCGAGTACGTCTTCTCGGTCGTCGGTGTGCTGCCACCTGGGTTCAGCTTTCCGACCGGCACGGATCTCTGGTTTCCGCGAGAGCTACTCGAGCACCTGCCAAGCCGGACGGCGCACAATTGGCACGTGCTCGGGCGGGTGCGCGACGGTGCGACGCTCGTGCAGGCCCGCGCCGACCTCTCGGTGATTGCCCGGCGTCTGAAACAGCAGTTCGGCGCTGACATCGACATGACGGACGTTGACGTAACGCCGCTGCGCGAGCGCCTCACAGGCGATGTTCGCCCGGCGCTGCTCATCCTGCTCGGCGCGGTCGGGTTCCTGCTGCTGGTCGGTTGCGCGAACGTGGCAAATCTCGAGCTAGCGCGCGCCGCGGCACGCGAACGCGAACTGGCAGTCCGCGCCGCGCTGGGCGCCGACCGCGGCCGCCTGGTCCGCCAGTTCCTCACCGAGTCATTGCTGCTCTCGCTGGCCGGCGGCGTGTTAGGCGTCGTCGCGGCGCGATGGGGCGTCAGCGGACTCATCGCGCTCGCTCCGCCCAACTTACCCCGCTTGACAGACGTCTCCGTGAATCTACCGGTTTTGTTTTTCGCCCTTGCAGTCTCGATCCTGGTGGCTTCAGGACTGGGCGTTCTCACTGCTTTGCGCGCCACCTCCGCCGATCCGCAGAGGGCGCTCGCGGAAGACAGCGGCGGCCATGCCGTATCGCCGCACAGCCAGCGTCTTGGACGCATCCTCGTCGCCAGCCAGCTCGCGATAACGCTGATGCTGCTCACCGGCTCCGGTCTGCTCGGCCGCAGTCTTTTGCGAGTGCTCTCGATCGACCCGGGCTTCCGCACCGAGAACATCTTGACGATCGAGCTCGAACTCCCCGCGGCAACACTGACGGCGTATAGTTTCGCCCTATCGCCCACCGGCCGGGCTCAGGCGGCGGGCTTTGTCGATAAGCTTTTCGAGCGCCTTCACACCATCCCCGGCGTCCAAGAGGTCGGCGGCTCGAGCGACTTGCCGCTCGCTGGCGATTTGAGTAATGGCACGTTCCTGCTGCTCGATCGGCAGTCATCGATCACCATGCTCGACGATTTCGAACGCCTCATGCACGCTGTACCCACCGGCGAGGCCGATTACGAGGTAGCGAGCGAGGGCTTCTTCACGGCGCTTGGCATTCCCCTGCTGCGCGGCCGCCTTTTTGACGCCCACGATACGGCGGATGCCCCACACGTCGCCGTCATCGACCAGTCACTCGCGCGCGCCACCTGGCCTAATCAGGATCCCATCGGCAAGAAGATTGAATTCGGCAATATGGATGGCGACGTTCGCCTGCTCACCGTGGTAGGCGTGGTGGGCGATGTACGCGACCGCAGTCTTGAGCGGCCGCCCGAACCGACCGTCTACGTCAATTACCGCCAGCGGCTGCGACCCGGAGGCGACTTTACGGTGGTGATGCGCGCCAGTGCGCCACCCGCCAGCGTGCTACCCGCCGTCCGCAAGATTGTCCGCGAACTCGACCCGGACGAAGTGCCGCGCCTGCACACTTTTGAGCAAGTGTTTTCGGCATCACTCGAAACGCGGCGCTTCAACCTGATGTTGATCGGCGTCTTCGCCGGCGCCGCACTCCTGCTGGCGGCGGTGGGCATCTATGGCGTGATGGCGTACTGGGTCGCACGGCGCAGGCGCGAGATCGGCGTGCGGATGGCGCTGGGCGCCGTGCCCGGTGACGTGCTGCGGCTCGTGCTCAGTCATAGCTCCTGGACAATCGCCGCCGGACTCGTCCTGGGGCTTGCCGGTTCCTTAGCTCTCACTCGCACGATGAAATCGTTACTCTTCGACGTCAGCGCCGCCGATCCGGTGACTTTCGCCGGCGTCGCTCTGCTGTTGGCCGGCGTCGCTCTTCTCGCGTGTTACATTCCGGCGCGGCGCGCGATGAAAGTGGATCCGATGGTAGCCTTGCGATATGAGTGAGGCGCGCCGCGGGACCCGCCCAATTCTTCAGCGACGCCCAACTCCGCATTGAAAGTGCTCCCAGCCTGAGTCAAGGCCGGCCTCGTCGCAGCCCCGCGCGAGTCTTGGTCGCACGCTACAGCCTTTCCCGCAAGTGGGTATAGGGGATTTCCCCCGTACTCGCGCGGACATTGACTTTCGACGGCCACTAAAAATAATCTAGTGCGGCTTTCAGCGTGCCTACGACCTGACCTGGAGGACAGAGTCGGGCCAGTTCGAAAGGTGTTTCAGACTCTGGCCGCCAACATACCGGGACGAAGCCAGCAGACAAGAAGAGTTGCTGAGTCCCGCGTCGAAGAAGTCGTCGAGGAGGAACAGATGAACAGGCATTCGCTTCGCGCCTCCGTGGCGGGCACGATTCGCATGGTTATGTTGTTTTGCTGCGCGGCCGGCGCCGCTTGGGCGCAGGTGGAATCGGGCACCATCACCGGAGTTGTACATGACTCTTCGGGCGCCGTAGTGCCCGGCGCACACGTGGTCATCACCAGTGTGGCCACAAGAACGGTACGCACCACCGAGGCCAACGCAACCGGCGACTTTTCGGTTCCATTTCTGGCCGCCGATCGCTACAACATCGAAGTCTCCAAGCAGGGTTTTCAAACCTACGTGGAGCACGACGTGCCCCTCAACGTCGCCCAGACGCTGCGCCGCGATATCACGCTCGTGCCCGGCTCCATCCAGCAGCAGGTGGTGGTGACCGGGCAGGCGCCCGCGCTTCAGACCGACGACGCGACGCTCGGCCAGCTCATCAACCATCAGGAAGTCGTGAACCTTCCGCTGAACGGGCGGAACTTCATGGACCTGGCCAGCCTCTCGGCGGGAACGTCGAGCCACGAGCCGGGCGCGCGCGACGCGAACAACGGCGGATTTTCCTCGAATGGCGGCCGCAGCTACGACAACAACGTCATGCTCGACGGGATCGACAACAACAATCTCTCGCCCGACCTGCGCAACGGCACGGACTTCATCGTAAAGCCACCTCCCGACGCCATCGCCGAATTCAAGGTCGAGACCAGCGGCTACGGTCCGGAGTTTGGACGGGGCGGCGGAGCGGCCGTGAACCTCGCCATCCGCTCCGGCACCAACCAGTTTCACGGCGACGCCTGGGAATTTCTCCGCAACAACAAACTCGACGCGCGGAATTTCTTCGACTATGTCTCGAACGGCGCGCCCCCCTTCAAGCAGAACCAGTTTGGCGCTACCGCCGGCGGCCCGATTGTGCGTGATCGCACTTTCTTTTTCGGCGACTACGAAGGAACACGCATCCGCCAATCGGAGTCTTTCCTCTCTACCGTTCCGACCGCACAGGAGAAACTGGGCAACTTCAGCGACGGCTTTCTGGGCACCATCGTGGATCCGACGACTGGCCAGCCCTATCCCAGTCAGCAGATTCCGCAGAGTCAGATGGACCCCGTAGCGCTCAAAGTCGCCCAACTGTTCCCGGACCCCAACGTGCCGGGCACCGACCAGTTTGCCTACAACCCACTGCGGACAAACAGCACCAACCAGTTCGACGTCCGCGTGGATCATCAGGTCAATCAGGCGACACCCATCTTCGCGCGTGTCAGCTACTCCAAGCTCGATCTCCTTAATCCGGGTACGCTGCCGGGCCTCGCGATCGGAGCGACGAATGGCGCGACCACCGGCAACACGACTACCACGGGCACGGTGGGCGCGGCGCTCGGCATCACCCACGTGTTCAGTCCCACCCTCGTCAACGATTTTCGCTTCGGCTATGCCCGGCTGAACGAGAATCAGGTCGAACTGCTGGCAAACGTCAACGCCGTTCAGCAGTTGGGCATCCCCGGCATTCCATTTGTTTCGGGAATCAACGGCGGCCTGCCCAACTTCGGCTTCTCGGACGTCCGACAGCTTGGCTCGGGCGGGTGCGAGCCGACGATCGAGATCACCAACGTGTTCACTTATCGCGACGTCTTGAATGTGGTGCGCGGCGCGCATTCGATGAACATCGGGTTTGAAGGACGGCCCTCGGAGTTTACGATTCTCCAGCCTTGCGGCAGTCGTGGCGAGTTCAACTACGTCGGCCTGTTTACGGGCTCGGGCTTCGCGGACTTCCTGATCGGCATGCCCGTGAACGCGGGACTCGCCAGCTTCCACAACATCGACTACAAGCATGACAACTACGGCGCCTTCTGGGGTGACACCTGGCGGGTCTCGAGTCACCTGAGTCTGAATCTCGGCTTGCGCTGGGAGTATCACACGCCCATCTTCGAGAAGTACAACGCCCAAGCGTCGCTGGGCTTTGACAATATCTATCACGTCTCGAAGCCGGTGACGCTGCCTTCCACATTTCCCTTCCCCGTCAGGGTGCAGGGCAAGTACCTCAACGACCCGCAGCACAACGACTGGGCTCCTCGCCTTGGCTTCGCCTACCGCCTCGGTTCGAAAACGGTCGTACGCGGCGCCTACGGAATCTTCTGGCAAGCGGAAGAGATTGGCACCTACAGCAATCCAAGCCCGGGGTTCAACCCGCCTTATTACATCAACGCTCAGTTCAACGCTATCAGCGCGACCCAGGTGAACCCGATTGTCAACGTGCTGGGCAATGGATTCCCGGCCAACGCGATCACCGCCGGTTTCGATCCGACCGGCGTGTTCTACGTCCGGCTGCAACCCGATCTTGCCGATGCCTACATCCAATCATGGAACCTGGCAGTGCAGCGCGAACTGGGAGCGGCAACATCCCTGGAGGTCGCCTACGCCGGCAACAAAGGCACGCACTTGATCAACGGCGCGGTAGGTAACCAGGCCACTCCGAGCGCTGACCCGAACAGCCCCATCCAGCCGCGGCGCCCCATTCCCGTCTTGCAGTCGGAGACGTTCGACGTGCTTTCCAACGCCTACTCCAACTACAACGGCCTCGCGGTAACGCTGCGCCATCGCCTGTCGCGCGGACTCAGCGCGAACGTTGCCTATACGTGGAGTCATGCGCTCGACATTCAGTCGAGTTCCAACCTGGGCAGCGCCAACAACAACTTCTTCCGCGATTACAACCACCAGTTCTGGGAGTACGGCAACGCCGATTTTGACACGCGGCACCGGCTCACTGCTTACTACGAATACCAATTGCCATTCGGCCGCGGACGCGCATTTGCGTCTAACACGGGACGCGCGCTCAACGCTGTGATCGGCGGGTGGAGCACGTTCGGCATCTGGACTTACCAATCGGGCAACTGGTTCACCCCTCTCGTGTCATTCGATCCCTCCAATTCAGGGAGTAACAATCCGCGGCCTGACATGATCTGCAATCCCAACCAGGGCGCTCCCCATACCACGACGACTTGGTTCAATACGAGCTGCTTCGTGCTGCCGGCGGAGGGAACGTTTGGCAACACCGGCCGCAACGTCATTCTCGGCCCTCGTTTCTTCGACACCGATTTATCTCTGATGAAGGTCTGGTCGCTGTCGGAGTTTCGCAAACTTGAGTTCCGCGCCGAGTTTTTCAATGCATTCAATCATCCAACGTTCCCGCAGATCGACGACCTGCTGGCCGACGACCCGCACTTCGGGCTGATTCAGAACGCTAACACGCCGCGTCAGATCCAATTCGCGCTGAAACTGTACTGGTAAGGCCGGACCACGTGGGAGCGCCACGATCTCATGTGATCGTGGCGCTCCGCTCGTTCAAGGATTAAGGCCGCTCCTCAACCGATCTCGCTTCGCCTTCTCGCTCAATCAGACGGCTTCTTCTGCTGCGCCGTCTCAACGTACTCCGTCGTCGTCACGCTGACGGGAGCGGCCATCGCTGTCAGGCGGTCCACGTCGAAGTATTTGTAGAAGTCGAGGCAGAAGAGCTCGGGTGCTGTACGAAATGGCACAGGCGTATCGAGCAGATAACTCAAGCTCCGCATGCCCTGATGGTTCACGACGCTCGAGAACGCTGAAGGCTCAAGCGCCGCCGCGACCAGCGCCACGACCTGAGTTCGGATCCCCGTGGTCTCGATCCTCACTGGCGCGCCGCCTGCTTTCGGGCGCATCCATTGAATCACGGCCAGAAGCTGCGCCACCTGGAGCCCCAGCGGACGGTCGCCCGTTGTCGCCACCAGCATCTCCCAATCCGTTGAATCGGGTTGTTGGGGGATGGTCGCGCCATTGAACAACGGTTCCAGCGCCAGCACCTGCTCGCCACGATTGACGCGGTCGGCGACCACATCACCCGCGGCTTTTTTCCCTTTGTCATTCAGCACGATGGTTGAGGGCGCGTCGGGCGGCGCCGCAATCGCCTTCAGCCAAGTCCCCGTCGCGCTCAGGCCATCCGAGAAGTCGAAGCGATAGGAAAGCGTCTCGACGCCCTTGTTCTTGGTGTTCCAAATTCTCCAGGCGTTTTCGACCGTGACAGGCTTCAGACGTAGCACAGATCGCAGCCGCTCGCGTCCGCTCGCGACCCAGATCTCGCGAGCTGCCTGGTCCGTAGGTATCGCCGGACGTGTGATCTCCGCCGCCAGCTTCCGGGCCAGACCGGCAATCGTCAAGTTGCCGGCCGGCAGGCCCACGGTGAGTTCCTGCAGAGTCTTGATCTCCGCGTCGCTTGGGATCTCACTCGTGGCAACCGGCAGTCCGAAGTGCTGCGTAAAGAAACGGTATGCCTGCTCGCGGTTGTCGAGCTGGTAGTTGTGCGTGCCGGGATCGCGGTTCTCGTGGAAGGCGAGCGCGTCCTCCGCACCCAGCAGCCGGAAAAATGGCCGGATCTGGTCGTAGGTGTAAGGCTTCACCAGCGCGGCGCGAAAACAGCAATTGTCCTCCGCGTTGTGGATGAGCAGGGTAGGGCGCGGGGCGCGCATGGCGGTGAGCGTGGTGTAGTCCTCACCGTCCGTGAAGTCAGACGGATCTTCCTCGACCTCGTCGGTGTCGACAGGATGAGTCAGGTTGGACTCGAGCGAGCCGAAACCCGCCACTTCGACGGCCGCGGCCACGCGCTCATCGAGCGCGCTCAGCACGATGGTCTGCCAGCCGCCACCGGAGAGTCCAGTCACGCCGAGCCGCTTGATATCGACATCCGGCCGCGACGCGAGGTAGTCGAGTCCGCGCCGCATGGCGAGATAGAAGAAGCCCAGCGCGTTCGCGCCTATCAGGTCGAGATGCGCGCCGTAGTCATGCGCGTTCTCAGGCTGATTCAGCTCACCGAAGCCGGGCCACTCGAGGCTCAAGGCCAGGATTCCGCGCTTGGCAAAATTGATGCAACGCTTCTGCTTGTACTCCGCCGCTTTACCCAGCGGCTCGTGCCCGTGAACGTTGAGGATGGCGGGCGCGCGCCCGCTCAGCCTACCCGGCTCGTAGAGAATGGCGGTCGACTCGTAACCCGGCACGATTTCGTAGCGCAGCTTGCGCAGCCGATATCCCTTGCCCGTCTCGATGACGCCCACGTCCTCGAACTTGGGAGCGGCGTCCACCCACTCACGCGGCCAGCCGTGATACGCGATGTCCTCGAGCATATGCCGCCGCAGCTTTTGGACTTCAGCTTTCCACTCGCTGGCGCTCGTCGCGGGAGGCAGCTTCGGGATACGCCGCATCAGATAGCGCTGGAGCTCGAAGGCGGTGACGGCGATGGGCTGGACAGGCGGCTCGAGCGTCAGCTCGACCGATCGACTCGTGGCTTGTGCGCGTAACAACCCGGCATGCCAGAAAATAATGAGAAACAAAACGAGTAGACATGATGTGCGACGCGGCTTCACAATCCTCCTTCGATTGCGGGAATGATAAGTCCGAGGCGAGGTTTATATACCGAGGCCGCAGCCGACGCAAGCGCCCAGCGGATGTTGGTTCAGCGGCTTTGCCGCCAGCTAACCCACTTCTATCGAAGCTACGTAGATGGCCTGAGCGACGGCGAGCTAGCAGGAGGGCACGCTACTCGTAGCGCAGCGCCTGGATGGGATCGAGGTGCGCAGCTTTGCGCGCCGGATAGTAGCCGAAGAAAATTCCCACCGCGGCGGAGAACAACACCGCGATGAGGATCGACTCCAGCGGAATGCTGGTGGGCCAGTGCAGCATGTTCGAGACGACCTTCGAGCCGATCACACCTATGAGCACGCCGATCGCGCCGCCCAGCAGGCTCAGCACCAGCGACTCGCTCAGGAACTGCATCTGTACGTCTTCTTCGGTCGCGCCGATCGCCATGCGCACGCCGATTTCGCGCGTCCGCTCGGTGACCGATACCAGCATGATGTTCATGATGCCGATACCGCCTACCAGCAGCGAAACGGAAGCGATGCTGGCGAGCAGCAGCGTCATGACGCGGCTCGACTGCGCCTGAGCTTCGGCGAGCGCGTCAGCGCTGCGAATGATGAAGTCGTCGTCCTCATCAGGACGCAGGCGATGGCGTTCGCGCAGCAGACTGGCAATCTGCTCTTGCGCCGGGCCCACAGCATTCTGGGAAACCGCCGAGCACATGATGTATTGCAGCCAGTCGGTTCCAGCAAGTTTCTTCTGCACGGTCGTGTAGGGCATGATGACCGTATCGTCCTCGTCCTGCCCGAAGGGCGACTGCCCTTTCGGGCTCAGCACGCCCGCCACCACAAAGGGCAGGTCGCGGATGCGGATCGTCTGGCCCACCGGGTCCTGGCTGCCAAACAGGTTCTCGACCACCGTGCGCCCGAGGAGGCAGACATTGGCCGCAGTATCCACATCACGATCGGCGAACAGACTGCCCTCCGCCACCGGCCACCGCCGGATCGAGAGATAGTCGGGCGAGACGCCGCGAATCTGCGTGAACCAATTCTGGTTCTGGTAGACAACCTGGGCGGCAGTGCCCGTGCCGGGTGAGATAGCCTTGACAAGTTCAATCTGCTGCCGAATCGCTTGCGCGTCCCCGACCGTCAGCGTCTTCGTCGCTGAACTGCCCATCTGCACTCCGCCGCGGTTGACGCTGCCCGCCGAGATGAACAGAAGATTATCCCCGAGATTGCTGATCTGTTCCTGCACTTGGCGGGACGCGCCTTCACCGATCGCTACCGTACAAATGACTGCCGCCACTCCGATGATGATGCCGAGAATGGTGAGCGCGCTGCGCATCTTGTTGCGCGCCAGCGCCACCATTGCCACCCGAAAAACCGCTTTGAGATCCATCGAGCACCTCGCACCCGGCCAGCATGCTTGCCACGCTGGCATCAAGCGCCGTCCAATGATGAAGACGCACGTGCGACGCCGGCGGTTACGAGGTAACGTCTAACTGCAATACACTAAATGGCTTATAAAGATCTCAGAGGCGTCGTAGTCCGGCGCCACAGTCAACTGACTGGCTCGGCAAGGCTGCGCCGCTCTCACTGCGCCACAAATGTCAGGCAGACCGGCGAAGGGACATGCACCTCGTGGCCCGTCGCGGTCAGGCGGCCCGTCGCGGGATCGATGCGGAAGACCACAATGGTGTCCGAATCCTGGTTCTCGGCGAACAGATACGAACCCGTCGGGTCGATCGCAAAGTGGCGCGGCGTTTTTCCTTGCGTCGGAACGTCTTCAACCGGAGTGAGCGTCCCCTTGGCCGCGTCGATCGCGAACACCGCGATACTGTCGCGCCCGCGATTCGAAGCATAGACAAACTTCCCGTTGGGGTGCACGTAGATTTCAGCGCCGTCGTTTTCGCCCTTAAATCCCTTTGGGAGCATCGAAAGCGTCTGGAGTTTGTGCAGCACGCCAGACGCGGCGTCATAGGAGAATGCCGTAACGCTCGACCCCATTTCGCTGACCACATCCACGAAGCGTCCGTTGGGCGTGAAAGCAAAGTGCCGCGGGCCGGCTCCCGGATCGACTTGCGCGAATGGAGGATCGTTGGGCGCGAGCGTCCCCTTGGCCGGATTGAAACGATAGACCAGCAAGTGGTCGAGCCCGAGATCTGCGGTGAGCGCAAAGCGATTGTCAGGCGACACTTCGATCGAGTGCGCGTGCGGTCCTTCCTGGCGCTCGTGGTTCACGCTGGAACCGTGATGTTGGACAAAAGCTGAGGGCGGGCCCAAGCGGCCGTCCTTCATTCGCGGGAATACGGCAACACTGCCCGAATCGTAGTTCGCAACGAGCACATACTTCCCCGTCCTGTCGAGCGAGACATAACATGGGCCCGCACCGTGCGAGGATACGTCGTTCAAGAAGGTCAACTTGCCCGACTGCCGGTCGATCGCGAAGGCGCTGACTGCTCCGGTCTTCTCGCCGTGGTAATTCGACAACTCATTCACGGCGTAGAGGAATCGGCGGTTGGGATCGACGGCCAGGAACGAGGGATTGGTGGTTTGCGCCGCCAACCCGAGCGCCGTCAGCTCGCCGGTGTGAGCATCGAACCGGTAAGCGTAAATGCCTTGGCTGCCGCGCAGCGTGTACGTTCCAACGTAGACCAGATAGTTGCCCGCGCCCGAAGCGTCTTCACCCGACCGAGCGCTCGCGGCCAACAGCAGCGTTGCAAGGACAAAGAAACTCCCAGTCGTTTTCATCCTTCTATGAAAACGCATCAAGCACGCAAGCGCAAGTGGAGATTGGATTAGCGCGGGCGCCGTCGACCCGTCAACAGGGTCGGGAACCGGCGCCTTCGACCCAGTCTGCGACGCTGTGCCTCGTTCGATTTCTGCTGGCAGTAATCGCAGTAGGCCCGATAGTGCTCGCGCCGCCGCCCGCACTTCATGCAACGACCCTGGCTGGTCATCCTGATTTGCCATAGCCGCTGGCGTGTCATACTGACGCACACCTCGACACAGAAGAGTTGGTTCCAGGGCAGCGAGCGCGAACGGGAGGGCGGTCGCGAACAACGCAGCGTTCGACAACCGGAAAGCGGAACGAGCCGTGGACAATCGGACTAGGTTTTGCTTGCCCTTGCACTTTCCCTTACGAACCTATTATGTACCTCCCTGCCTGCTTGCGTCAAGGCGTGCGAGGTTCGCGGCGCTAATTCTTATCTCATACCACGGAGCCGCATCCAGGGGATGAGCTTGCGGGATTCGACGGGTCTTCCCGGATTGACCTGCGCTTTCAATGAGTTGTATCCAGAGAGGAGTTCGTTCCGGTTCGTCCCGGTTCGTTCCGGACCGATTACTGTCGTGCTCTCAATAGATTACCGCTGGTCGGAAGTCCTAGGACAGTTCGTTCCTGAGTTCGTTCCTCGAGACTTCCTTTGTTTTCTATCACTTATAGACTCAGAACCCCAAAATAAACTCTCTTTTTTCTCTCGCGGCCGAGACCCACACCCCACGCGATCCCGCTCCGGCGGCGAGCGACCGAGACGCATGAATCAGGCTGTCGGCACGCCCCACCACACACCGTTTTTCCCTTCGGAGGCTCTCTCTTTGAAGTGAAAAACTAGGCTAGCACGCTCGACGGAGGCGGGTCAAGCCCAAAGCGGACCCGGTGAGACAAGAAATGTTAATCAGAATAATAGAAATTCAAAACAGTATTGCGTCGCGGCAGGTGTGGCTGAGTCTTCGTCGCTACTTCTTCAGCGGCTTGACCGCGACTTCCTTGAAGTAGACAACGTTGTCGCCTGTCTCGTCCTGCAGGCCGATGTAGCCTTCATTGGGGCGACGACCCGGGTAGGGTTCGTAAGAGAATTTCCGGGGATGCGTGGGCTGGCCCTCGGTGTAGTCGGTCACCTTCGCGCCGTTCAGGACCACGATGGTCCGCGGGCCGTCGAGGGTGATGTCCATAGTGTTCCACTCCGGACCCGGCTTGCCCGGAAAGGCCAGAGGCTTGGTGAGCGAGTACAGGGTGCCTGTGACGTGATACTCGTCCTCGCCCGACGTTTCGGGATGATTGTCGATCTGCACTTCGTACCCGTAATAGACAGGCATCCAGGGCTCTTTCGGCTCGAGAGGAATGCGAATGAAGACGCCCGAATTGTCGTTGGTGTGCTCCATTCGGTAGACCACGCGGATTACGCAGTTGCCGAGTTTGCCGCCGGCCCAATAAAGCAGGCCAAGTCCGCTTTTCGCTCCCTGAGCTTTGATCATTCCGTTCTCGACCGTCATGGCGCCGGCGCCGACGTGCTTCCAGCCGGTCAGGTCCTTGCCGTTGAAGAGCTGCTTCCACTCTCCGCCTTCAGTTTGCGCTCCCGGTTGAGCCAGTGCGACGCCGCCCTGGAACACCGCGAGAAGAAGTGCGTAAACCGCCCATCGTTTCAGCATCACTCTAGCCTCCCACGGATGGCCACATCATGCCGCGCCTCGACGCATGTTCTCGACGAGGTGTTCGCTCGCCCTCAGGGCGAACGCCAGAAGCGAGAGCGTCGTCGTCTTATCAGAACACGAGAGCAGGACGCTCGCGTCGCCCACATAGAGATTCGGCACGTCGTGCGTTTGGCCGAAGCGGTTGGTGACGAATCGCCTGGGATCGTTGCCCATGCGACACGTCCCGGTTTCGTGCAGGCTGAAGCCCGGCGTATTCGGACGAGCTCCCGCACCCCAGAATTTGCCTCCCGAAGCAGCAAGGACCTGGCGGCTGACTTCTTGCGCGTGCTCCCACATCAGGAGTTCATTCGGTCCCCACTGGAAGTGGACGCGGACGGCGGGAATCCCATAGATGTCCTTCACCTCCGGGTCGATATCGACGTAGTTGGTGGGACTCGGGAGCGACGGGATCTGGCAGTAGAACGACGCGGGGGTGGGATAGTAGCGCTTGATGTCACGCTTAAGCTGGGAACCGAAGCCTTCGAGCTGACGGTGATACCAGGGAAACTCGCCGCAGCCGCCGGTGGGATAAATCGAGTAGCCGCGAATGAATTTCTCCGCTCGCGGGTTCTCCAGGTTCTGCCAACGCGGCATCCACACCACCTGGCTGCTGGAAACATTGTCAGGAAAGCTGGGCTGACCGAGCAGTTGCGGCAAATAGCCGTAAGCCGTCGTGCCGTAAAGATGATCGCACAAGTTCCGGCCGAGCTGGCCGCTCGAGTTGGCGAGACCGTTCGGGAAGCGCCCGGACTTCGAATTGAGCAGGATCCTTGCGCTCTCGATACACGAGGCCGCAACCACCACCGCCTTGCCGTAGACTTCCACCTCTCGTTTGGTGCCGCGCTCGACGTAGGCGACGCCCTTGGCGCGCCCGTTCCCGTCGGCCAGCACGCTCCTGACCACAGCGTTGGTGCGCAACTCGAGATTGCCGGTCTTTTCCGCCAACGGCAAGAAGAACCAAGGCGTCGAGAAGAAAGCGCCGACGTCGCATCCTTCGGTGCAGTTGCCGCAGTAGTGGCAGGCCGGGTGACCCTCGTGCGGCACGGTGAGTTGAGCCAGCCGGTCCGGCAGATAAGGGACGCCCACCTTCTCGCATCCCTTTTGCAGGATGTAATCCAGGCAGCGCAGTTTCATGGGCGGCAAATAATCGCCGTCGGGATTGCTGGGGCGATGCTGCACGGTGCTGGCGACGCCGATCATCCTCTCGACGCGGGTGTAGTAAGGCGCGATCTCTTCATAGCCGACCGGCCAGTCGACATCGAAGCCGTCGCGGCTGGCGGCCTTGAAGTCGATATCGCCCATGCGCGCCGCCGAACGGCCCCAGAAATTCGTCTTGCCGCCCACGGCATGGCAGCGAGGCCACTCCCACTCAGTGCCGGGCGCCGTCGTGTAAGCGATCCCGTGCTCCCAAAGGCCCTCAGTGTATTCGGTCTCCACGTGATAGTAGCGGTCGCGCTTCCGTGGATCGCCGAACCCGCGGTATTTGAGGTCGTAGGCTTGCTTGTGATTGCGGAAATCCTTGGCCGGATCCAGGCGCCGTCCGGAGTTCAGGGCGCACACCTTGAGGCCGGCCTCACACAAGGTCTTGATGGCCATGCCGCCACCGGCTCCCGTTCCTATCACAATCACGTCGTAGATTGGCAAGCTCATCTCTGCGATTGCACCTGACCTGCAGCCTGTAAAGTTCAATGAACCATTCAGCCCGCCCAGGGTAGCGGCGTCGTGGCCCGCACTATGAGCCGTGAACCAAGTCCAGCAGTGCTCGCCCCTCACCCGGCGCTAACGCGCCACCCTCTCCCGCGAGGGGAGAGGGCTCTAATCCCGGACCTACTCTCCCCTCCCCCCTTGCGGGGGAGGGGTCCGGGGGTGAGGGGGATACAGAGACCCGTAGTGAACGCGATTCAATACCTCGGCGGCGGCAGATGAAGGTGCTCCGGATCATCGCCGTGGGGGCAGCCCGGTGATTCGGAATAAATCTTCAGGCCGGGAAAGTCGATCTGCTCGAGCCCCACACGCGAAGTGTAAAACCCCATGATCGCGTACTCGCGAATCAGGTTGAAAAACCTGCGTCCCTCTTCCTCGCCGGCTCGAAGCTGGTCTTTGTAAGCGAGGCGCTTCAGGATGACTGTCTGGTCCTCAGCGTTCAAGCCGCGAAAGGGCTTCGCGTATTGCTCTTCGGCTCGGGCGTCGAGCCAGGTAAGCCCGTAGCGGAATCCGTACTGGATACCGGGGTCGCTCGCCACCAGGAAGTCGATGAACTCGCTCACGCCCGCTTCGCGAGCGCCCGGAGAACCGTCGCTCGGAAGGATCAATTCGCTCAGGCGCTCGACGGTCGAGTACTCCTCCGGCGTAAAGAATTGCGGCGTGTAAGCCGCGGGCTTGGCTGCTCCCGGCGGGGCGCCAACGTGTCCGCAGGCAAAAGCCCAGCGATGAAATCCCGGAAACTGGCTGGCGGCGGCAGCCAGCGCCATCACCCGCAGGATCTCTCGCCGCTCGATGCCTTGCCCTGCCATGATTCGAATTCCTCACTCTGGACGTGCAGCGCCTGTTCCCCTAAGCGGCCGATGTCCCGCACACAACGGTCGCGCAAACGCTTTCGTACCTGATTACAGCCAATGGAGTCGGATGTCAACGGGAAATTGGCGCTGGGCGCGTCGCCGCTTCCAGTCCAAAGTACGCGAATCAGCGTGGTTTTGCTCGGATCGCGAAGGCGATCCGTTTACAACTTCCTTATGACTTCCTTGCGCCTCCTTTATGAAGGACGACATAAGCTGAACCAAGGTTTCGCTATGACGCCATCCAGCAAGATCGCCCGGGTTCCGCCGCTCGATGATCCGCCGGTATCCGTAGCCTTCATCGAGGAGCGCTGTCGCACCCTGGTGGCGGAATGCACTGAGACGTCGGACGTGCATGTCGATGGGTTATCTCGGCTCAGCAGACTGAGGATATTTGCGGCTGTGAGCGCGAAGCCGGTTGCATGCCGGAAACTCTTCGCTCCCGGAGGTTAGAAGTGATGTTGGACTTACTTTACATTTTGGTTGTGCTGCTGTTCTTCGCTGGTTGCTGGTCGTTTACCAAGCTTTCCGATCGGCTGTAAGCGTCAGGAGGTTGCAATCGTGGACTATATCGTCGCGGGCATCGCTGCTTTATTTCTGTTCGGCTACTTGATTTACGCGCTGTTGCGCCCGGAGCGTTTCTGAGGAGGCTGGCATGACGGCAAGTGGCGTCCTGTATATCGTTGTGTACTTTCTGATCTTGTTGGCACTCACCAAGCCCGTGGGCCTTTTCATGGCGCACGTTTTCGAGGGGGAGCGTACGTTCCTACATCCGGTATTGCGCCCGCTGGAGCGGCTCGTCTACCGGCTGTGCGGCATTCGCGAAGACAGCGAGCAGCGTTGGACGCAGTACGCCGCGTCGATCCTCGCTTTCAGCGTGATCAGCTTCCTGTTCGTATACGCCATTCAGCGTCTGCAGGGTCTTTTGCCTCTCAACCCTATGGGATTCAGCACCGGCCATGCTCCGGGCAACGCCACGCCGATGACCCCGGACCTCGCCTTTGGCACCGCGGTCAGCTTTATGACCAACACGAACTGGCAGGCTTACGGTGGTGAGACAACGCTCAGCTATTTCGTCCAGATGCTGGCGTTGACCACCCAGAACTTCGTTTCCGCCGCTGCCGGAATTGCCGTGGCGATTGCACTCATTCGAGGCTTCGCGCGGAAACAGGCGAATAGCATCGGCAACTTTTGGGTGGACCTGACGCGCTGTACCGTTTACGTGCTGCTGCCGCTCGCCCTGGCATTCGCGCTTTTTCTCTGCCTTCGGGGTGTCCCTCAAACTCTGAGGAGCTACCAGAAGGCGACTACGGTGGAGGGAGCAACCCAGACCATTGCGGTCGGGCCGGTGGCATCCCAGGAATCCATCAAGATGCTGGGAACGAATGGCGGAGGCTTCTTCAATACCAACTCGGCCCATCCCTTTGAGAACCCGACTCCGCTTACAAACTTCGTCGAGCTGATTTCGATCCTCGCGATTTCGTCGGGGCTTACCTACACTTTCGGAAAGATGGTGGGTGACACGCGGCAAGGCTGGGCGCTTTTCGCGGCCATGGCGATCATGTTCTTTGCGGCCGTCCTTGTCTGCTATCCCTCCGAGCAGGCTGGGAACCCGATCCTTGCGCGGTTAGGCGTAGAGACGGCGGCCACTCGAACGCAACAAGGCGGCAACATGGAAGGCAAGGAGGTCCGCTTCGGTCACGCCAGTTCGGCCTTGTGGGCGACCGCCACAACCGACGCCAGCAATGGCAGCGTGAACAGCATGCACGATAGCTATACTCCGCTCGGCGGTCTCATCCCGATGTTCAACATACAAACTGACGAGGTCATTTTTGGCGGAGTCGGCTCGGGCCTCTACGGCATGCTCCTGTACGCCATCGTCGGGGTTTTCATTGCCGGACTCATGGTGGGCAGGACGCCCGAGTATTTGGGAAAGAAAATCGAGCAGAAGGAAGTCAAGATGGCGATGATTGCCATTATTGTGACCGCCTTCTCGATCCTCGCGTTCACAGCGATTAGCGCGGTCGTCCCGTTGGCAAAGAATGGTTACTGGAACCCGCCTGGGCCGCCCATCGCCAATCTTAACAACTCCGGCCCGCACGGTCTCAGTGAACTTCTGTACGCGTATTCGAGCGCCTCGGAGAACAATGGCAGCGCCTTCGCGGGGATCGGCGCTAACACGCCCTGGTATAACCTCACCCAGGGCCTGGCCATGTTGATTGGGCGATTCGGATTCATTCTTCCCGCCCTGGCCATCGCCGGGAGCTTGGCGGCCAAGAAGAAGGTTCCCACGACCAGTGGCACGCTCCCCACTCATGGCACGCTCTTTGTCGGCCTTCTGGTAGGAGTAGTGGTCATCATTGGCGCCCTGACCTTCTTCCCGGCGCTTTCGCTGGGTCCCATTGTCGAGCACTTCCTGATGTATGGCGGCAAGCTTTTTTGATCCTGCTATTCCTTATCTGGAGTGACCGAATGCCGACGATACAGACTACGCCCGAGGGACCGAAGATCGACGATGGCACGGCACTGCTTCCCAAGAAGCTGGTGCGAGCTCGCCCCCTGTTTGACCCGGAAATCGTCAAGCGGGCGATCAAGGACTCCTTTCCCAAGCTCAACCCGGTGACGTTGGCGAAGAACCCCGTCATGTTCGTCGTGGAGGTTGGGGCAGCGTTGATCACGGTTTTCCTGGTCCGCGACATCCTGGCTGGGGCTACTGGCATCGGATTCACGCTGCAGATTGCCTTGTGGCTCTGGTTCACCGTGCTGTTCGCCAATTTCGCGGAGGCCATGGCCGAGGCGCGCGGCAAAGCCCAGGCAGACACGCTGCGTAAGACCAAGACGGACGCCATGGGGAAGCGCATCACGGCGGAGGGAAGGAGCGAGGCGATCCCGGCTTCCAAGCTGCGCGCCGGGGACATCGTGGTCTGCGCCGTAGGCGACTTGATCCCCGGCGACGGCGAGGTGATCGAAGGCATCGCCACCGTCGATGAGTCCGTCATCACGGGTGAGAGCGCGCCGGTGATCCGCGAGTCGGGCGGCGACCGCAGCGCGGTGACGGGCGGGACCAAAGTCTTGTCCGACCAGATCAAGGTCAGGATCACTTCCAATCCCGGCGAAACGTTCCTCGATCGCATGATTGCGCTGGTGGAAGGCGCCGAGCGCCAGAAAACTCCGAACGAGATCGCTCTGAACATCCTGATTGCCGGCCTGACTCTGATCTTCCTGCTGGCGGTCGTGACATTGCAGCCTTTCGCAGTCTACAGTGTTGCGTCGGCCGGCGCAGGCAGGGTTCCGTCTGTAGCCGTGCTCGTTTCTCTTCTCGTCTGCCTGATTCCCACCACCATCGGCGGACTGCTCTCCGCCATCGGCATCGCCGGCATGGACCGCGTCATGCAGCACAACGTGCTGGCGATGAGCGGCAAGGCCGTCGAAGCGTCAGGAGACGTGAACACGCTGCTGCTCGACAAGACCGGCACCATCACCCTCGGCAATCGGCAGGCGGTGGAGTTCATCCCGGTAGAAGGTGTCTCGGACTCGGACCTCGCGGATGCGGCGCAACTATCGAGTCTGGCGGACGAGACTCCCGAAGGCCGCTCGATCGTCGTGCTGGCCAAGGAGAAGCACGGCCTGCGCGGGCGCGAGATGTCCCACCAGGAGGCTCGGTTTGTTCCGTTCTCGGCCTACACGCGCATGAGTGGAGTGGACCTCGACGGCCGCAGCCTCCGCAAAGGGGCTACGGAGGCCATCGTGAAGTTTGTCCAGGAGCGGGGCGGCAAGATTCCCGCAAATTTCATCGAGATGTCCGACCGCATTTCACGGACGGGGGGCACTCCGCTGGCCGTCGCCGACGGCGCACGGCTGCTCGGCCTGATTCACCTGAAGGACATCGTGAAGGGCGGCATGCGCGAGCGCCTCGGGCAGTTGCGAGTTATGGGTATCCGCTCAGTGATGATTACCGGCGACAATCCACTGACCGCCGCCGCCATCGCCGGCGAGGCGGGCGTCGATGACTTTCTGGCGCAGGCGACTCCGAAGGACAAAATGGACTACATCAAGCGCGAGCAGGCTCAGGGGCGCCTGGTGGCGATGACCGGAGACGGCACGAATGACGCCCCGGCGCTGGCGCAGGCCGACGTGGGCGTCGCCATGAACACCGGAACGATGGCCGCCAAAGAGGCGGGCAACATGGTCGACCTCGACAGCAACCCGACGAAGCTGCTCGAGATCGTGGCCATCGGCAAGCAGTTGCTCATCACGCGCGGCGCACTCACGACATTCTCCATCGCCAACGACGTCGCCAAGTATTTCGCCATCATCCCGGCGATGTTTATGGCCACCTATCCTTCGCTCGAATACCTGAACATCATGCACCTGCACACCCCGCAAAGCGCGGTGCTGGCGGCGGTGATTTTCAATGCGCTGATCATCATCGCGCTGGTTCCGCTGGCCCTGCGCGGCGTGAGGTATCGCCCGGTGGGCGCGGCCAGCCTGCTGCGGCGCAACCTGCTGATCTACGGCATCGGCGGCATCATCGCGCCGTTTCCGGGTATTTGGCTGATCGACCAGTTACTGGTTTGGCTCAAGCTGGCCTGAAGGCGAACATCATAGGGAGAACATAATGTGGCGACAGATGGGAACGGCATTGAGAATCACCCTTTTCTTCACCATCCTTACCGGCTTGGTGTATCCCGGCGTGGTCACCGTGCTCTGCCAACTGATTTTTCCCTCGCGAGCCAACGGCAGTCTGATTACGGTCAACGGCCAGGTGATCGGCTCGTCTTTGATTGGCCAGAATTTCTCAAAGCTCGAGTACTTCCATCCTCGACCTTCCGCTGCCGGGAATGACGGCTACGACGCCTCAGCCTCCAACGCCTCGAACTACGGCCCCACCAACCAGAAACTGATCGACCGCGTCAAGGCCTCCGTCGACCAGTTCCGCAAGGAGAACCCCGACTACACCGGCCCGCTTCCCGCGGATCTGGTGACGGCGTCGGCCAGCGGGCTCGATCCGGACATCAGTCCCGCTTCCGCCGAAGCGCAGGCGTCGCGGGTCGCCAAGGCTCGCGGCATCGCACTCGACCAAGTCGGGCAGCTCATCACCGCCCATACTCACAGTCGCACGCTGGGTTTCCTCGGAGAGCCGCGCGTCAACGTGCTGGAACTCAATCTGGCCCTGGACGGGATGTATCCGAGGAAGTGATTCCCCAGGACTATCGACCGTGCTTACAGCAGCCGAGAGACCTGGGTTGCTTTGGCAAGGGGACTGAAGGGAGAGCGAGTCGATGATGGCTGGCATCAGTGGCCGCAGGGGCGTATTGAGGTTTCTTTTCCTCGGGTGCTTTATCAGCATCCTTCCGCCGGTCGTCTCGCGCGCCAGGGCCCAAGCTCTGCCTATGCCTTCCATGTCTGGGCCGTTGCAGACGCCGTCGCCGCTCACTTTCGACGCCGGCCCGTTGGGGAAGCTGGACCTCACAGGAGTTGTGAGCGGCATGGGCCTGGTGCAGGAAAACTGGGTCCCCGGAGATCAGCCGAGTCACTGGGATCTGAGTAATGGCCAGGTCTTCATCCAGAAGACCACGGGCTGGTGGCAATTTTACCTGCAAGCAGGCGCTTACAACATACCGGACTTGGGCGTGCCTTTCATCTCGACCGTGAACACGGTGAGCGACTTCTACGGCGTTTTTCCGCAAGGCTACTTGAAGTTGGCCCCCAAGCCCAAGGGTAATTTCTCGATCCTGATTGGTGCGCTGCCCACACTGTTCGGCGCCGAATACACCTTCGACTTCGAAAATATGAGCGTTGAGCGCGGCCTTCTGTGGAACCAGGAAAACGCGGTCAATCGCGGCGTGCAGGTCAATGACGCGATTGGCCGGCTGAGCGGGTCTATTTCGTGGAACGACGGCTTCTATTCGAACCGCTACACTTGGCTAACGGGCACGGTGAGTTACGCTGTGAATGCTTCCAACACTATCGCGTTCGTGGGCGGCGGGAATCTCGGGCACACTGCCTTCGCGACGCTCGCGACGCCCGTTCAGAACGACGGCCAAATCTATAACGTGATTTACACGTACAACCACAACGCTTGGATCGTGCAGCCGTACTTCCAATACACCGACGTGCGGACCGACGCGAACATCGGCATCGTGCATGGGGCCGCCACGCGGGGAGAGGCGCTCTTGCTGACGTACAACTTCAAGCACCATATCTCGGTGGCGGGGCGCGCCGAGTACATCTCGAGCACCGGGAATCTGGCCGAGCGCGCCGTCAACTTGCTCTACGGTCCGGGCAGCTCGGCTTCGTCGTTCACCCTCACTCCAACTTTTGTCGACCAAGGATTTTTTCTCCGCGGAGAATTCTCCTTGGTTCAGGCGCGAAACATCACGCCCGGGGACGGGTTCGGGCCACGCGGCCTGAATCGGACGCAGCCTCGCGGCCTAGTGGAGGCTGGCTTCATGTTCTAAGCTTCGCCAGGTCGCCCACCGCAGGAGTCCTCGAGGGAGCGACCGCGGACGCTCACGCGACCGCGAGGTAGGCGTAGCGCAGGAGAAAGAGGATCGTCAGGATCCAGATCAGCAGACTGATTTCGCGATACTTTCCCGCGCCGATCTTCACCAGTGTGTAAGCAATGAGTCCCAGACTCAGGCCCGTCGCTACGCTGAAGGTGAGCGGCGTCGCGAGCAGCGTCATGAAGGCGGGAAAGGCTTCGCTGAAGTCATGCCATTGGACGCGCGCGATGGACTGGCACATCAGCGCGCCCACGAGGATCAGCACTGGAGCGGTTGCATAAATGGGAATCGCGCTGACGACGGGCGATAGGAAAAGCGCGGCAAGAAACAGCGCTGCAACCAGGAGATTGCCGAGGCCAGTGCGCGCTCCGGCCGCCACTCCTGCGGCGCTTTCGATGTAGCTGGTCACCGTCGACGTCCCCGTCAGCGAACCGAAGATCGTACCCACCGCGTCAGCCAGCAAGGCGCGCCCGGCGCGCGGCAGGTTTCCGTCCCGCATGAATCCGCCTTGCTCGCACACGCCCACCAGCGTCCCCACGTTGTCAAACAGGTCGACAAAGAAGAAGGCAAAAATGACTTCCAGCAAGCCGAGGTGCACGGCGCCCGCCAGATCGAGCTTGAACAGGGTGCCCGACGGATGCGGCAGCGACACCCAGTGCTTCGGCCACTGGCCCAGCCCGCGCCAGACACCGGCCGCCGTCGTGGCGAAGATACCGAGCAGGATGGCGCCCTTGATACGCCGCGCCATGAGCACCGCCGTGAGAATCAGCCCCAGCGTCGCGATCTCGACTTGCGGTTCGGAGAAGCTGCCCAGAGTCACGAACGTTGCCGGACTGGCTACCACGAGCTTCGCATTGCGCAGTCCGACGAAGGCGATGAACAATCCGATCCCCGCCGCCGTGCTGTGTTTCAGGCAGTCGGGAATGCCGTTGACGATCTTCTCGCGCACTTGAGTCAAGGTGAGAAGCAGAAAGAGCGCACCCGAGAAGAACACCACGCCCAGCGCTGTCGGCCACGGCACGCCTCGGCCCAGCACAATCGAGTAAGTAAAGTAGGCGTTGAGCGACATTCCGGGCGCGAGCGCGATAGGATAATTCGCCCACAGGCCCATCACCAGCGTCGCGACCGCCGCCGAGAGGCACGTCGCAAACAGGACGCCTTCGACGGGCATACCCGCTTCGGCAAGGATGCGCGGGTTGACAACGACGATGTAGGCCATCGTCATAAACGTGGTCAGTCCGCCCACCAGTTCCTGCCGGACCGTCGTTTGGTTTTCACTCAGCTTGAAGAGTCGCTCGAGCACCATTCGCCGCCCGGATGAAACAATGGGCGACAGTATAGGCCGCAGGCGGGGCAGCGTCAACGCGCGTATCGGCCGTGTAGTGGATGACACTGCGCTTCAAGCAGTGGTATAAAATCCCGCAGGCGGCTCTTTACTTCGCGGATTCTCGAGGCAGGCGAGAGAGGAGCCGGGGGAGGCAAGCCTTCTGTCGACGACGCGCATCACGCATCCACTGATCGGCACAGCGGTTCCGCGCAAAGAAGGTCGCGATAAGGTCATCGGAAAAGCGCGCTACGTCGATGACCTCCGTTTCGAGGGCATGATTTACGGGACCACGGTGCGCAGTCCGGCGCCGCGCGGCCGCATCCAAGGTATCCATTTCGGCGATGGCATTCCCTGGCACGAGTTCACCATCGTCAAGGCTTCGGACATCCCCGGCGCGAACTGCATTTCTCTGATCATCGACGACCAGCCTTGTCTTGTGGACTCGGTTGTCAACCATCCCGAGGAGCCGGTTCTCCTCCTCGCGCATCCAGACCGCTACTTGCTCGAGGAGGCGCGCCGCGCGGTCACGGTGGATGTCGAACCGCTGCCCGCCGCCTTCACCATTGACGATTCTCTCTCCCAACGCGCCGTCATCTGGGGCAAGGACAACGTCTTCAAGCAATATCGCGTGGAGAAGGGGGACGTCGATTCAGCGTGGGCACGTGCTGACTTCATCGTTGAAGGAGAGTACTCGACCGGCTCGCAGGAACAGCTCTACATCGAGACCAACGGGATGACTTCGATCGCCAGC
Source organism: Terriglobia bacterium (assembly GCA_035945295.1). Lineage (GTDB taxonomy): Bacteria > Acidobacteriota > Terriglobia > UBA7540 > UBA7540 > QHZK01. The sequence goes on from DASZAI010000011.1 coordinate 51,873, forward strand.
CCGGAGCGCGGCGTGACGGTGTGGGGTTCGATGCAATGTCCCTACTACGTGCACAAAGCCCTGACCAAGCTATTCGGTCTGGGCGACGACAAAGTACGGGTGATCCAGACCGAAACGGGTGGCGGCTTCGGCGGCAAGGAAGAGTATCCGTCGATGATTGCGGCGCACGCGGCGCTCCTGGCGTGGAAATCCGGACGGCCGGTCAAGCTCGTCTACGATCGCGCCGAGGACATGGCGGCGACGACTAAGCGCCATCCCTCGCGCACCCGCCTCCGGACGGCGGTCACCAAGGACGGCAAGCTGCTCGCCATGGAGATTGATTTCGTCATCGACGGTGGCGCGTATGCTACGCTTTCGTCCGTTGTCCTCTCGCGCGGCACCATCCACGCCGCCGGGCCGTACCAGTGCCCCAACATCAGGATCGCCAGCCGCGCGGTCGCGACCAATGCGCCGCCCCACGGAGCATTCCGCGGCTTCGGCGCGCCGCAAAGCCTGTTTGCTCTCGAGCGGCACATGGACCGCGTGGCGGCGGCCGTGGGTCTCGCGCCGGAAGAGTTTCGCCGGCGGAACTTCATCCAGCAAGGCCAGACCACGGCAACCGGACAAGTGATCCACGAAGACGTCGATATGGCGGCGCTGCTCGATCGCGCCTTGCGCGAGTCGGATTACCACGCGAAGAGGGCGCGGTTCGCGCGGGAGAATCCCGGGCGCAGCGTCAAGCGCGGCATGGGTCTTGCATGCTTCTTCCACGGCGCCGGATTCACGGGCTCGGGAGAGCGATACCTGGCGTCGGTGGTCGGAGTTGAGGCGACGCGCGAAGGACGCGTCCAGTTGCTCGTCTCGAGCACCGAGTTCGGCCAGGGCACCAACACCGTACTCGCCCAGATCGCGGCCCAGACGCTCGGCATCCCTTACGAGCAAGTCGATGTCGCGCAGCCGGACACGGCGCGCGTCCCCAACAGCGGGCCGACCGTAGCGTCTCGCACCTGCATGGTGGTTGGGAAACTTGTCGAATCAGCCGCGCTCGGCTTGAAGCAGACGCTGGTTGGGTCGGGCTTGCTCTCGACTGCCGCTTCGGCCGAGGAATTCTCGCGAGCGTGCTCGGCCTATATCGCGCAACACGGAGTGCTGCGATCTTACAGCCAGTATCAGGCGCCGCCGGGAATCCACTGGGACGATGAGAAGTATCAAGGTGACGCTTACGGCGCGTTTGCGTGGGCGGTGTACGTCGCCGAAGTGAGCGTTGACACGCTGACTTACGAAGCGCGCGTCGAAGACTTCGTCGCCGTACAGGAAGTGGGCTGCGTGATTCACCCCGTGCTGGCAACGGGGCAAATCGAAGGCGGCGTCGCGCAGGGCATCGGCTACGCCCTGTACGAAAACGTGGTTTGGCAGGACGGCCGCATGGTCAACAGCCAGATGACCAACTACGTGATCCCCACCTCCGCCGACATTCCGCCCATCCGGGTCATCTTCGAAGAGCGGCCGTACGCTTACGGACCCCTGGGCGCCAAGGGCATCGGCGAACTGCCCATCGATGGACCAGCGCCCGCGATTGTGAACGCCATCGAGGACGCGACAGGAATCCGCATCGTTTCGATTCCCGCCACGCCGGAAGTTCTGATGGCGGTGATGGAAGGCGTCAATGCCTAAGGTGCCGATCGCCCTCACCGTGAACGGACAGCCTCGCGCCATCTCCGTCTGGCCGATGGCGCGATTGCTCGACGTCCTCCGCGAGGAGCTCGGCATGACCGGGACCAAGGAAGGTTGCGGCGAGGGAGAGTGCGGGGCCTGCTCGATCCTGCTCGATGGCCGGCTCGCCAACAGTTGTCTCGTCCCCGCAGTCCAAGCGGATGGCGCCGAGATTACGACGATCGAAGGCGTTGCGTCGGGCGAGGAACTCGACCGAGTGCAGCAAGCCTTTGTTGAATGTGGCGGAGCCCAGTGCGGCATCTGCACGCCGGGAATGATTATGGCCGCAGTGAGCCTGCTGCGCGCGAGCCCGCAGCCCTCTGAAGCCGACATTCGCAACGGCCTGGCCGGGAATCTCTGCCGCTGCACCGGCTACCTGCGCATCTTCGAAGCTGTGGCGAGCGCCTGCCGGGCAGGAGGACGCGCACAGTGAGAGCGTACATTCCCGCCTATGAACTCGTTCGGCCGCAAACGCTCGGGGAGGCGCTCGAGCATATGGCGGCTGAGCCTGGCGAGTGGCAGGCCTTCGCCGGCGGCACCGACCTGATGGTGCTGCTGCAGGCGGGGAGGCTCGAGCATCGGCGCTTCCTGAGCATCTGGGGACTCGCCGAGTTGCGCGGCACCGTGGTCAGTTCGGACTCAGTCACGCTCGGATGCCTGACCACCTACACGGATGTGCTGCACGACGAAACCTTGCGCCGCGAGTTTCCGCTGCTGGCCGCTGCGGCAGCCGAGACGGGCGGCGTCGCCACACAGAATCGGGGCACGCTAGGCGGCAACATCGTCAACGCCTCGCCCGCGGCTGACACGCCTCCGGCGCTGCTGGTGTACGACGCCGAAGTCGAGTTGGTGTCGGCGCGCGGCTCGCGCTGGCTCGCATATCGCGAATTCCACACCGGGTACAAGACCATGCAGCTCGCTCCCGACGAACTGCTGGCGCGCATCCGCCTGCCGCGCTCGACAGCGGGCTTCCGCCACTACTACCGCAAGGTAGGCACGCGCAAGGCGCAGGCGATTTCCAAGGTCTGCTTCGCGGGCCTGAAGAATACGTCGACGGGCGAAGTTCGCATCGCGCTCGGCAGCGTCGCGCCCGTCCCGTTGCGATGCTCGCAGACTGAGGCCGCAGTCCACGAAAGCCGCGACCCGCTGGCGGCGCTCGCCGCGGAAATCGCGCCCATCGATGACATGCGCTCGACGGCGGCGTATCGCTTGCGCGTGGCGCAGAATCTGCTGAACGAGTTTCTCCATGCCTGATGCAAGTCATGCTGAGAGGTCGCTCGGCAGCCGTCGTGTCGTGCTGCCCGGCGGCATGCGTCCGGCATCGATCGAGGTTCACGACGGAGTGATTGCGCGTGTCGGACCTTACGACGCGCGCGTCGACGAGAACTACGGCGAGCTGGTCATCATGCCAGGTCTGGTCGATACTCACGTCCACATCAATGAGCCGGGGCGCGCCGATTGGGAAGGTTTTGTGACGGCGACGCAGGCTGCCGCGGCCGGTGGTGTGACGACTTTGATCGACATGCCGCTGAACAGTATCCCCACGACGGTCTCGGTCGGCGCGCTCGAAACCAAAATAGCGGCTGCGCACGAGCAGTGCTGGGTGGATGTCGGCTTCTGGGGCGGAGTGATCCCGGGCAACGCGCGCGAGATTCGGCCCTTGTGGGAGGCGGGCTGTTTCGGCTTCAAATGCTTCCTCGCGCCTTCGGGCGTCGATGACTTCCCCCGCGTCACGGAATCCGATCTGCGCCAAGCCATGCCGGAGATTGCGGCCTGCGGCGGCGTTTTGCTGGCACACGCCGAAGACCCGGCACACCTCGTTCCCCCGGATGTCATTCTGAGCGCAGCGAAGAATCTACGCGGCCATCAGAGCGGAACCGAGCGACATTCTTCGTCGCCTTCGACTCCTCAGAATGACAGGGCGGCGGGTCCGGTGAAGACCGTCTACGCGAGTTATCTCGAGTCGCGGCCGTGCCGCGCCGAAGACTCCGCCATCGAACTGCTGATCCGGCTAAGTCGCGAGACAGGGTGCCGCGTTCACGTCGTCCACCTGTCTTCGTCCGGCTCACTGCCGCAATTGCGAGCGGCGCGTGCGACGGGCGTGCCCGTCACTGTCGAGACTTGCCCGCACTATCTGGCGTTCGAGGCAGAGGCGATTCCGGACGGTGCGACGGAATTCAAGTGTGCTCCGCCCATCCGCGAGCGCGCCAACCGGGAGGAGCTGTGGAGCGCGCTAGGTCAGAGCGAGATCGACTTCGTGGTTTCCGACCACTCCCCTTGTCCTCCGATGATGAAATGCCAAGCCACCGGCGATTTTTTCTCAGCCTGGGGCGGGATCTCGTCGCTCGAACTCGGCCCGCCTGCGATCTGGACGGCGGCGCGGCAGCGCGGCGCCCAAATCGGCGACATCGCGCGTTGGATGTCGTCTGGACCGGCGGAATTCGCGGGGCTCGCGCGTCGCAAAGGCTCGATCGCCGTGGGACTCGACGCCGACTTGGTCATCTGGGACCCCGAGGCGGCGTTCACGGTCGACACGAGCCGCCTCCGCCAGCGGCACAAACTCACGCCCTACGCGGGCCGAAGGCTTTCGGGCGTCGTCCGCAAGACGATCCTGCGAGGGCGCGACGTCCAGCCGGAAGATGCGGCGTCGGGGCGAATCCTGAGGCGGCATGAGCTCTAGTTCAATCACTGATTTGCCCGATCTTGCCGGAGCACGCGCCGGCGGGTGCGTACTTGCCGCGAGCGACGACTTCTTCGCAGAGAAGGAGAACCTGATCAAAGCCGCGGACCCGGTGTTCGTGCCCGACAAGTACACGGACCACGGCAAGTGGATGGACGGTTGGGAGTCGCAGCGGCGGCGCGTTCCGGGCTATGATTGGGCGGTTGTTCGGCTCGGCATCCCCGGCATCATTCGCGGAGTCGTCGTGGATACGCGGTTCTTCACGGGAAACTATCCGGAGAAGATGGCGCTCGAAGCGACGACCGCCGAGACGAACGCCCCCGTCGAAGATGTCGAGGACTGGATGGAAGTGATTCCCAAGTCGCCGTTACGCGGGGACGCCTTGAACGCCTTCGAGGTTGCGAGCTCGCAGCGATTCACCCACGTGCGGCTCAACATCTTCCCTGACGGCGGAGTGGCTCGCCTGCGCGTTTATGGGGAAGCGCTGCCGGACTGGCGGCGCCTGGGACCCGAGATCGACTTGGGAGCCGCCGAGTTTGGCGCGACCGTCGTCGACTCGAGCGACCGGCACTACGGCCACCCGCGCAACATGCTGATGCCCGGCCGGGCGCGGAATATGGGCGACGGTTGGGAGACGCGTCGGCGGCGCGGCCCCGGTCATGACTGGGTGATTCTGCGGCTCGCGGCCGAAAGCGTCATCGAGCGGGTCGAGGTGGATACCTCACATTTCAAAGGCAACTATCCCGACGCCTGTTCGCTCGACGGGAGTCCAACCGGCGAAGAGGGATCGTGGACCGAGGTCGTGCCGCAATCGAAGCTTCGGGCGGACGCACAACAGGTGTTTCAGGCAGACCCGCTCGCCGCGGTTCGTCCCGTCCGCTTTGCTCGCTTCCACATCTATCCGGACGGGGGTGTGAGCCGGCTGCACGTCTTTGGCCGCCTGAGCGAGCAGGGCCGGCTTGAGGCCAACCTGGCTTCGCTCAACGCCGCCTCGTGCCGCCAGGCGTTCGCTGATTTCCTGAACTGCGGCGGATCGAAAGTCTGGGCAACTGAGATGACGGCGGGCCGGCCGCACGCCTCAGCCTCGGCGCTCGAAACCGCGGCTGACGCTGCCTGGAATCGCTGTTCGCGAGACGACTGGCTGGAGTCGTTTGCATCTCATCCCGCGATCGGCTCTCGGACGGGCGGCGCCTGGTCGCGCGACGAGCAATCCGGCATCGCTCATGCGGGGAGCGATACACAGCGCGAAATCGAAGCGCTTAACCGCTCGTACCTGGAAAAGTTCGGCTACACGTTCATCGTCTGCGCAACCGGGAAGACCGCGGATGAGATGCTCGACATCCTGCGCCGCCGGATTGACAATCGTGCTGAAGACGAACTGCAGAACGCCGCCGCTGAGCAGCGCCAGATTGCGCGCCTGCGGCTGAGAAAGCTGCTGAGCGAATGAGCGCCATCACCACTCACGTCCTCGATACCGCAACCGGCCAACCCGCCTCGGGCGTCGCCGTCACGCTCGAACGCCAAGGTCCTTCGGGCGACTGGCTGAAGCTCGCCGAGGGGCGCACCGACGCCAGCGGACGCATCGGCAACTTGCTCCCCGATGACCACGCCCTTGAGGTCGGTTTTTACCAGTTGCGCTTTGAGACGTCGGCGCGGTCGCCGTTTTTCCCCGAGGTCGTGATCCGGTTTCGCGTCGACGACCCGCGCCAGCACTACCACATCCCTCTGCTGCTCGGACCGTTCAGCTTCACCAGCTATCGAGGTAGCTGACCTATGTCCGTCGTGCTGTCCGAAAACCAGTACGGGAAGTCGCGCGTGCGCCTCGTGAAGGTCGAGCGCCAGGGTTCGCGCCACGAACTGCGGGAGTTGACGGTCGACATCCAGTTCGCGGGCGATTTTGCCGCGGCTTACCTTGAGGGCGACAACCGCAAGGTCCTGCCGACGGACACCATGAAGAATACCGTTTACGCCCTGGCGCGACAGCAGGCGCTGGGCGAGATCGAAGACTTCGGCGCGCGTCTGGCGGACCACTTCCTCCGCCGCAGCGCGTATGTAGGTTGGGTGCGCGTCGCCATCTCCGAGAACGCCTGGACGCGAATCCGCATGGGCGGCCAGGAGCACGACCACGCGTTCGTACGGGCCGGGAACGAGTGGCGCACCGCTGCGATCGAGCAGAACCGCTCGGGGACCGGCATCAAGGCCGGGATCGCTGGACTCGAGGTCCTCAAGACGGCCCACTCGGCCTTCGAAAACTTCCTCCAGGACGAGTACACGACCCTGAAGGACACTCGCGACCGCCTGCTCGCGACCGCGGTGACCGCCGAGTGGACCTACGCCGGAGGCGCGCACGATTACGGCGCGCTGTGGCGCACCGCCCGCCAAACGATGCTCGAAGTGTTCGCCGGGCACGACAGCCGCGGCGTCCAACACACGCTCTATGCCATGGGCGAAGCCGTCCTCAAGCGGATTCCAGCCGTCGAGCGCATCGAGCTGTCCCTGCCCAATCGCCACTGCCTCCTGGTTGATCTCGCTCCCTTCGGCCTCGACAATCCCAACCAGGTCTTCGTCCCCACCGACGAGCCGCATGGCGTCATCGTGGCGGTCCTCACCCGCTCCTGAACCCAAGGGTTGACACCTCGGCCCGCTCGTCGTCCTCAGATCTGTTTATGTGTGCTAACCCATTGTAGGAGAATTGGTTGTTCGCTAAGACCGTATATGGAGACGGCGTTCTTCCGGGACTCGATAGAAGTTCCCAGGCGACCAACCGAATCAGTGTGGGTATTAGCTCTAACGCTACTTGACCGAGCTTCGATCTTTGCTTAGAATGCATCCGCTAATTACTGTACAAACAGCGTCAGGGGGATCCTCTTGGGTGCGGCCCGCATCGTATCGCGTCGACCAGGAATAACAGGCCTTGCCGACGGTGCAACCAACACTCACGTCCGGCAGCAGATTCGCAGACTCCGCCTCGCCCGCGGCTGGACCCAACGAGAACTCGCCCTCACCGCGGGGCTCTCGCCCAGCTCGCTCGGCTGCCTGGAGACGGGATTCTATCGCCTTAATCTCGACACATTACACCGGCTCGTCCTCGCCTTGGACGCCGACATTACTGACGTGTGGCCGTCCGCCAAGCAGAAGAACTCCGCCGAGAGCGAACATCCCTTGCTGCCGGGTATCGACCAGGTCAGCTTCTTCCGCCTGCGCGAAGTACATCTGCTGAGCTCGGCCGAGGCGTCCTGCCTGTTTGCCGGGACTCGCTGCCGCGACGGCGCAAACGGGTCCGCCAAAGACCTCGGGATGCCTCCCCTCCAGGCGCTCTATACCATCAACCTGGAAGATGCCGAACGCACGGCTTTGGCGCGTCAACTTGCCTCCGAAACGCTGGCCCTGCCCTGGGTCAAGTATGCCTATTGTCAGCCGCCGCGCTGCCTGTTTCTCTCCCTCAAGAATCCCGCGATGAAGCCCTGGCTCGAAAGCCTCATCGAGCGATACCTGCCTGCCTGGCTCGCCGCCTTTCAGGTTTGACGCCTCGACCGCCGTGTCATTCCCGAGCGCAGCGAGGAATCTCGCTCTGGAAAGCCAAGGTGAGATCCCTTCGCGAGGCTCAGGGCAGGCTCTTCACTTCGCTCAGCATGACACCTTAGGATTTCCCCGGCTGCGAAAGGTGGGAACCACCCCGCACGATGCGAGGTGGTTCGTTTGGGGTGGGAATGAAGGCTGGACTCAGTTGATCGTCAAGCTGACGGTCGCCGAATGCGTCAGACTGCCGCTGGTCCCGGTGATCGTGACCGGATAGGTCCCCGGCGACACCTTCTTGTTCGGAGCCAGCGTCAGCGTCGACGCGCCGGAGCCCGCGATCGTGCTCGGGCTAAAGCGGGCGTTGGTGCGGCCCGGCAATCCGCTCACGCTCAGGCTGACTGACCCCGTGAATCCGCTCAAAGCGGTCACGGTGATGGTATAGGACCCGTTCGATCCGCGACTCACCGTAAGCGACGCCGGTGACGCGGCAATCGAGAAATCGCCCCCCGGCGGCGCGGCGTTCACCACCAGCGTCAGGCTCAGCGTATGGCTGAGCGAGCCGCTCAGGCCGTTCACCGTAATCGTATACGTGCCGGTGGGCGTCGAGCTCGCGGCGGTCAGCGTGAGCGTGGTCGAGGACGCGCTCGCCGTCGGATTGAAGCTCGCCGTCACGCCCAGCGGCAAGCCGCCGGTCGAGAAGCTGACCGATCCGGTGAAGCCGTTGAGCGGCGAGATGCTCACACTGTAGTTCGCACCATTCCCCTGGGTCACCGTCTGAGATGCGGGGCTGGCGGTCAGTCCGAAGTCGGCGCTGGGCGCGCTGGCGCAGTTGGGGAACTTGAAGGACGCGATGCGGGTGCCCCAGTTCGTTGACGTATCAGCGGTCGCGAGCTGGTTGGTATACCAGAAGGTGCAGTCATCGACCGGATCGACCGACATGCTGGTATAGTCGCCCCATCGGACATTATTAATCTGCTCGAACGATCCCTCGAAGATGCTGTTCTCGGCTTCGAGCGTTCCCAAGGGATCCGTGGGTACCCGCCCGGCGTAGCGGATGGACGGGTTCAGGCTCGTCGAGGCGACGCTATAGCCCACGGCAATGTCCCCGGCGTGATCCATGGCGATGGAAGGCATCCAGCGGAAATTCGCGTCGGGCGCGTAGGTGCCCTGCTGGTAGACCGTGGGCGAGGTGCGCGGGCTGCGCAGTTCGTACCAGCGGATCGCCGAAGTGCCGTTGCCGGGGTCTACGGAGTGGCTCACCACCAGAGCTTCGTGGTCGCCAAAGTTGCGATACGCCAGCCGGTACATCAGCCGGTCGCCCAAGGAATCAAGGGGCTCCTGAAAGTATCCCTGGTAGAGCGGCTGCTGGATGCAACCGTTCAGGTTGACCGTCCCGCACGCTTCGTTGAAGGGGGCGACAGGAATGCTGGTGGGACCAGTAAAAGTGGTGTTGGCGGAGTTCGTGAAGTCCACATGGAACTTCCACAGGTTGAGCGCATTGGTGCCGAAATTCACGAAGTAGTCGGGTGAGCCCGCGGGCGGCGGGGTCAAGCCGTCCAGGTCGGAAGGCAGGAGGCTCGCCTGCGACGTGGAGGTGGTAAAGCACTGCGCCGTCGCCGCTTTACCCGCCAGCATGGCGTTGCGGTCAAAGGCGCACGCATAGGCGCCCATGAAGCTGTTACCCTGAAACAGGTTGATGGAGCCGTAATAGGCGTCGGGCCAGACCCCGAGCTTGGGGTAGTCGGGGATGTAGGGCATGGAGAAGGCATAACGGTTGTAGCTGCCCGTGGCGTCCGACGTGGTCGAAACGGCGACGCAGTAAACGTAAGGCGACCCGTAGACCGGTTGCGCCATCAGCCAGCGATTGGCCGCCTTGTCATACTGGGCGATAGGGTCGCCGGCATTGGTCGTCTCGCAGGGAGCCCCGAAACCGGTCCAGAGCGTATTTCCGGCAACCGGCCCCAGGATCATGGCGCCGGTGGCCTTGGCAAAAACGGCGTAATTGGCGTTGACCCATTGCACGTACTGGGTGGCCCCAGCCGCGCCGTTGGCATCGGCGGGTGATAAGCCGGTGGAGGAGACGCCGTTGGCGTTGAGCGCGCCATAGGACGTCACTGTCGAGCTCGCCGAGGTCTGAACGACCGGGTCGAATTGGCCTTGATTGATGCGATGGGGAGTCAGCATCCGCTGGATGATGCGTGGAGGGCCCTGATCGGGGGAGGCCGCGTGGATGTCCCGCATGGCGAGCGAGGTGTCGTGCTTCAGCTCATTTAATACGTCGGGGTAGAACTGAGTCTGCTGGGCTAGCAATTGAGTTACCGCCAAGGTCGTATAAACTGCAACGAGCGCCACGACCGTCGCAAGTTTTTTCATCGTTTTTCGCCTCTCGTGGGTTTTGTCGTCTCCGGCTTCCCGTCCCCCAACGCGAAGCAGAAGTTGCTGTTTTGTCTACCTTTCTTTGCGACGTGGGGACCTGTTCCGTCGACCAGCCCACACGTTCTAACTATCCAATCAGTTCACCAAGTGTGTATATCAACTACGCGATATGTGTCAAGTGATAAATTTATGACTCTCATTACCGTAAACCTATACGGTGCGCCCCTCCGGGCGGGGGAACCGTCAAAAGGGGGTCTATCGGCAGATTAGGGGTCGGGGATTAGGGGGTTGGGGTAGAGGCGGCTTTATGCCGCCACCAAACGGCGGGTTAAACCCGCCGATTCACCGCTATGTGCCTTGACTCGCTACATAGCCCCGGCTAACATCACGCCTCCTAGCCCAACATGGCGAAGAAACGCACGCGAAAGGCGCTCCAGCAAACGGCGCCACCACCGCCGCCGCCCAAGACCGCTTGGTTCGAGCGACTCCCCTGGCAGATGGGCGCGCTGGCGTTGCTGGTGCTGCTCGGCTATGCCAACTCATTGGGCGGGCAGTGGGTCTATGACGACGTTATCATTCCCACCGATCCCTCGGTGGTCGGCCCGGGCTTTGGCTGGAGGATCTTCTTACTCACGCAGACCCGACCCCTCACCTTCCTCACGTTCCACTGGAATTACCTCGCCGCCGGTCAAAACCCGGTGAGCTGGCATGCGGTGAACATCCTGCTGCATGCCGCCAATTGCGCTCTGCTCTTGCTCCTTGCGCGGCGACACTTCTCCTCCGGCACGGCCTTCATTGCCGCCGCCTTGTACGCCGTTCACCCGCTCAGCACTGAGGTGGTGAGTTACGTTTACCAGCGCTCGACGGCGCTGGCCACGCTGTTTGCCCTGCTTTCCTTTCTGCTGTTCTTGAAAGAGCGGTATGCCTGGAGCGTCGGAGCTTTCGCATTGTCCATGCTGTGCAAGGAAGAGACGATCGCCTTGCCCATATTCGTTCTGCTTTACGACGTGGTTTACCGGCGCCGCCGCCCTCGCTGGGGCTATTACGCTGCCATGCTGGGAGTTCTAGGACTGGCCGTGGCTCATGCTTTCCATGCCTGGAGTCTCAACCCCGGCGATCCGGCGATAGGATACCGGACCAAGGGTGTGCCGGCGCTGTCCTTCGCCCTCACCGAGCCGCGGGTGGTGTGGAGGTATCTCCGGCTGTTTCTTCTGCCCATCAGGCAGAACGTCGACCACGATGTAGCCCTCTCGCATGGCCTCTTCTCCCCTGCCTGGACCCTGCCTGCATTGCTGGGCTTGGCGGCCCTCGTCGGAGTGCTCGCTTGGCTGGCGTGGCGTGGACATCGACCAGCGTTCTGGGGGCTGAGCTTCTTCATTCTCCTCGCGCCCACATCGAGCATCGTTCCGGTACGCGATGTCATGTTCGAGCACCGGGTCTATTTCCCGCTGACTTGCCTTGTTATCGCGGTGGCGGGCCTGCTGGCTCAGATGCCGCGGCGCGCGCTGGTGCCGACGGTTACCGCGATACTCATAGGCTTGCTGGCAGCAACCGTTGCCCGAAACCGCGTTTGGCAAGACAAGAAATCGCTATGGGGCGATGCCGTCTTAAAATCACCCAATAAAGCGCGTGCCTATGCAGCCCTGGGAAGGGCGTGGGCGACCGACGATCCGCCGCGCGCCCGACAGTATCTCGAGCGGGCCCGGGCCCTGGAACCTGACAACCCCAGTATCGAAACTGACTTGGGCCTCGCGTCGCTGTTTACGAAGGACGGCCCTGCGGCCCTCCAGCATTTCGGGCGCGCCCTCGCCCTGGGTGGGCCAACCCCAGACTATCTGACGAATCTGGGCATGGTGTACCAGCTTCAAGGGCAGTTCGATCAGGCCATCGACTACTTCCATCGTGCTCTCCAAGCAGATCCCTGCATGGCCAAGGCGCGAGCGCACCTAATGCGCACCCTCGCCCTTCAAGGAAAGCAGCGTGAGGCGCGCGCGGCAGGCGAAGTTCCGGTCAACTGTCATCTGCTTCCCGAAGAAGCTCAGCGACTTGAGACCATCGGGCGCTCGCTGCAGTAAGGCTGCGCCGCCTTGAGGTAGCCCTGCAGGGGCGACCTAGCACCCCTTGACGCGCTGCAAAGCGGCGGCTAATATCACGTCCCCCTGGCATGTCGAAGAAACGCACGCGAAAGGCGCCGCAGCCGAAAGCCCCACCGCCGCCGCCCGAGACCCCTTGGGTAGAGCGCCTCCCCTGGCAGATCGGCGCGCTGGCTGTGCTAGTGCTGCTCGCCTATGTGAACTCGCTGGACGGGAAGTGGGTCTACGACGACGAGAACATCTTCCGCGATTCTTCCGTGACCGGCTCAGGGTTTGGCCGGGGAGTCTTTGCGCTCACCCAGGCTCGACCCCTCACCTTCCTCACCTTCCACTGGAATTTCCTCGTCAACGCCGGGCACGACCCTGCGAGCTGGCATGCGGTGAACATCCTGCTGCACGCCGCCAACTGCGCCCTGCTACTGCTCGTCGCCCGACGCCACTTGTCCTCCGGCACGGCCTTTGTCGCCGCCGCCCTGTACGCCGTGCATCCGCTCAACACCGAAGCGGTGAGTTACGTTTACCAGCGCTCGACGGCGCTGGCCACGCTGTTTGCCCTGCTTTCCTTCCTGCTGTTCCTGAAGGAACAATATGCCTGGAGCGTGGGAGCTTTCGGGTTATCGCTCCTGTGTAAAGAAGAGACGATCGCCCTGCCGGTCTTCCTTTTGTTGTATGACCTGGTTTACCGGCGCCGGCGCCCCCTGGTGGGTTACTACGCGGCCATGCTGGGCCTTGTGGGACTGGCCATGGCGCATGCTCTCTACGTCTGGAGTCGCCCTACCCCACTTCGCACGATAGGATACAGGGTCAAGGGTGTGACCGCGCTTACATTTGCGCTTACTGAGCCCCGCGTCATCTGGGCGTATATCCGGCTGTTCCTGTTTCCCACGGGCTTGAATGTGGACCACGACGTGCCCCTCTCGCATGGTCTTCTCTCCCCTGCCTCGACGTTGCCGGCGCTACTGACTCTAGCCGCGCTCGTCGGACTGCTGGGGTACCTCGCGTGGCGCCAGAACCAGCTCGCGTTCTGGGGACTGGGCTTTTTTATTCTCCTCGCGCCCACTTCGAGCATCGTTCCAGTGCGCGACGTGATGTTTGAGCACCGCGTCTATTTCCCGTCGACCTGCCTTGTTATCGCGGCTGCCGGGCTGCTCGCCTTGATGCCGCGCCGCGCGCTCGCGCCCGCGGTGGGCGCGATTCTCATTGTCTTGACGGCGCTGACCATTGCGCGGAACCGCGTCTGGCAGGACGGGCCGTCGCTATGGACGGATGCCATCCAAAAGTCACCCCGCAAGAGCTATCCCTACGCCACGATGGGAAGGCTGCTGGCTAAGAAGGATCCTCGGAGCGCCCGGCAGTACTTCGAGCGCGCGGCCACGCTCGAGCCCGACAGCCCGGACATTCAGAACGATTTAGGAGTCGTGCTGATGATGACGAGGGATGGGCCGGGAGCCGTCCCACATTTGCAGCGGGCCGTCGTGCTCGAACCTGATAAACCGGACTTTCACACCGACCTGGGCGTAGCGTTGCTGCTGGTCCAGGACAATCCTGGCGCGCTCGAGCAGTTGCAACGCTCCATCGCGCTGGGCGGCGCCAATCCTGACAACTTGACGTATCTTGGCGAGGCCTACGGCCGCTTGCAACAGTTGGATCAGGCTGTCGAGACCTACCGCCACGCCTTGACCATGGATCCTTGCATGGGGAGAGCTCGGAGCGGCCTCGTGCGGGCGCTGAATGCTCAGGGAAAGGGTTTGGAGGCCGCGGCAGTTAGCCAGACGCCTCCGGGGTGCCGCTCGCGTTAGACTTAAAGGGAACAGGGGTTAGTGGCCAGGAGTTCGGAGTCCGGAGTCGTTACCACCCCCTGGCCCCCTGCTGAAAACAGGAGGGGAATCCGGAAAAGTCCCCTCCTCGGGGGTTAGGGGGTGGTGCGAATGCTTCATCACCCATTACCACCCCCTGGCCCGCTCCTGAAAAACAGGAGAGGAATCCAGAAAAGTCCCCTCCTCGGATGAGGAGGGGGTTAGGGGGTGGTGCGAATGCTTCATCACCCATTACCACACCCTGGCCCCCCTCCTGAAAACAGGAGGGGAATCCGGAAAAGTCCCCTCCTCGGGGGTTAGGGAGTGGTGCGAATGCTCATCACCCATTGCCACCCCCTGGCCCGCTCCTGAAAAACAGGAGAGGAATCCAGAAAAGTCCCCTCCTCGGATGAGGAGGGGGTTAGGGGGTGGTGCGAATGCTTCATCACCCATTACCACCCCTGGCCCGCTCCTGAAAAACAGGAGAGGAATCCAGAAAAGTCCCCTCCTCGGATGAGAAGGGGGTTAGGGGGTGGTGCGAATGCTTCATCACCCATTACCACCCCTGGGCCCCTCCTGAAAACAGGAGGGGAATCCGGTCCTGATGAAAATAATATGCACGTTACCTCAAGAGTAATTTATCGGCAATGGACTCCCATTCCCAGTTCAATCTTGCAAATACCAAAAGTCGCTTGCAAGCGCCAAAAATGCTTGCTTCGTACGACGCCGAAGCGTAGAAGAGATGGCGGGGGAATGAGTGTGTCGTGGCGGCGTCGAAGTATGACGACGCCCGGATTGAGCCGCGCGAACGAAAATTGCACATCTACTGACTCGGTCGCGTACGTTGGTCTGAGGAGCGCCGGCACACCGCACGCACGAATTCAAGGAGACAACATGAAGACCAGCGGTAAGAGCGCGTCTGCGGACGTGACTCGGAATCCAAGGCGGAATCCAAGGAGGGGACATTATGGGTACGTGTAGAAAAGTTGTGAAGCAAGGATGTACGTGGTTGCCGGCGCTCGTGGCGCTGGCGCTTCTTACAGTAGCTGCGGTTCCGAACGCAGCGGCTAGCTCCGCTTGCGGCGGCAGTTTGAGCCCGGCGATTGTGTCGACGGGTCCATTCTTCGCTGGAAGCACCGTGGTTATTCGATACACCATCGGCGTGACAGCCTCGGGGGGGACAACCAACACCGAGACCGTCAGCGAATTCGATTTCGATCTGGACTGCGCCAATGGCGGCTCGTTCCTTTCCTGCAGCCCGGAAAGCAACACCCCGATTAACTGGGACGGGGGAACAACCGTCAGCGCCACGACCTGCAAGAACGCTAGCAATGTCCAGGTAACGTGGAGCACGGCGCACACGGCGAGTGCGAGTCCGAACGATGTAGTCCTCACACCCAGCTCCCCCGTGGTGCTGGCCAACAACGGCACTTGCACCATAGACCTGACGGTGCTGGTCAACAATCCCGGCAACGATAGCTCGCCGGATTTCATTACCCAAGCGGCGGGCTTCTCCGGGGTGTGCGACACCGGCCTCTCAGGCGGTGGTATCGGCAGCGACGGCTTCAACGTCGACGTCTGCAGCGGCCTGCTGGATAAGCAGGTTTCCTGCGACGGCGGCGCCTCGTGGCACGATATCTCGCTCGCACAGGGCGGGGAATCAGTCGATGACACGAACAACGCGAGCACCATCGGCTGCCAGGCGTATACGGGCGACACGGTTCTGGTGCGCTACGTACTGAAGAACACCGGCACCATAGCTCTTAGCAGTTGCGCGATCGCCGACACCAATGGAGCCTTAACACCTCCAACCGTAACGACCCCCCTCGCAGCCGGGGCGACGTTTGACTCCGACTCGGTTGCTCTTCATGCCAATGACGCTAGCGAGGTTTGCAGCGGCTCGGTGAGCGAGCCCGACACGGCGAGCGTAACCTGCAGTTGCGCGGGTACCTCGGCGCCGGTCATTCCGCCGGACACCGCAACCTTCAGTTGCGTACCGTGCTCGGTCGCGATCGACAAGCAAGTCACTTGCCCGACTGGCACGTTTGACGTCACCTGCACCGACCCGCCGACCAATTCGACGCCGGCTGGTTGCGATCCGGTCGTCGCTGGACAGACGACTCAAACGCAGAGCCAGAACTGCATCGGGTTGAATGCGATTGCCAACCCGCCTCGCGCTGCCGACCCGATCACAGTCAACTACGTGATCACCAACACGGGCTCGGACACGCTCAACTGCAACACGGGCACCGTCTGCGTACCAGCCGTAGGAGGTGGACTTCCCACCCAATGCGGAGTGTATGAGACCAACGCGGACATCTCGCTCAGCCCGACCGACTTCGGCGGCGATAGTACGTTCGCCACGAGCGCTTCCACTACAGTCGTTCATAACCTGACCTGCAGTGCGACGCTCTCGACCGACGAAAACGCGGCCGGTGGGGATACGGCGTCGATCGATTGCCTCTGCGCCGCACTCACCAACAACACTATTACCAACCGTGAAGTCACGGCCCACGACTCAGCGGACTTTGTCTGCCAGGGTCCGGGACTCAGCGTGACGAAGTCCTGCAGCCAACAGGGCGCGACGATTGCGGGCGATAACGACGTCAGCATCACGGCCACCAACAACGGCAACGTCAACCTCATCAATTGTGCGGTGGTTGACACCAATGGCGCGGGTACCGGCAGCCCCACGGGAGCCTGCTCGGCCAACGGCGCTACGCTCGACACACTCACGGGTGGGACCAACGAAAGCAGCATTCTGAGTCCGGCAGCAACGGGAACTCCGCCGGCCTATCAGCTTGCACCGAAGTGCACGTCACCTGGCGTACCAACCGGTTGCGTCACGAACGGTGGCCAGCAGACGTGGACGGGCGAAATCGCTGGGCTCACGTCTAATACCTGCAACCAGGCTGTGGTTACTTGCAACGTCGATGACGGGACGGGCAGTCCGGTCCTTTCAGGCGGCGTGCCAGTGACGGTCGTCGGCCAGTGGCAGGATACCTGCGAATTCGCACCGCCCGGCTGCGAGACCCGAACACCTGGCTACTGGGCGCAACACTCCTCGGTCACCGACGAGGTGATCGCCGATGCCGGCGGGACGCTCCAGAGCTGCGGCATCAACATCAACGATAACGGCACCGGGACGTGCACGGCGTTTGAGGACCTCTGCTCGATCGGTCAGGATTCGAACCGTTTGGGAATCGATCCTCTCCAGCAGAACCTCATCTTCCAGTGCATGGCGGCGGAACTCAACGTTGAAGTCAGCAATCTGGACGGTGTGAGCTGCGACGCCGCTCTCACTGGTCTCGGCCTCGACCTCGGCGTTTGCTGCGGTTCGGGCGGAGTCTGCGCGACCGGAGCGACAGAAGGCAACTTCTCCGTTGTCGAGTGCCAGAACTTGGTGAGCGAGTTCAACACCTTGTTCGACACCACGACGGAGCCCAATGGCATCCTGGCGGGTGCGGCTGGCCAAAAGGCTCTGCCGGCTGATTGCCAGGCGGCGAAGGGCGACGGAATCGTCAACACGACGCCTCCGTGCTCCGGAAGCCGTACCTACATCGTGAAGAAGACTGGCAAGAAGTAGACCTCAACCCGGAGAGGACCCGTGAGGGTCCTCTCTCTCAACCGGTTTATCTAGGAGCCCGCCGGTCGCATCCTCCAGGGAGGACCGGCGGGCGCTTTTTTGTGAGGTAGAGGCGGCTTCATGCCGCCACGTGGCGGGCTAAACCCCGCCGCTACTGATGGGCTGAAATTTCTGACGGTAGCTTGACGAACGGTGGTAAAATACCGGTCCCTAACAATGTGGTCAAAACGGGTCGAAATGAGACCAATGAGACTCGTGAGACTGCGGTAATCCTGAGGCGGCGCCGGGCATCGGGAGTCCAAGATGAGGGCAGGCAAAGGGGGAGCGGCGAGCCTGTCGCCAGGAATCAGTAGATTGAGAATCGCAGGAACGAACCGAAGAAGTGCTTTAGAATCAACAAAATCATGTCAGGGGGAGTAGGATGAAAGCTATGATTCGAAGAAGTCTAATGTTTGCAATCACTTTGGTGCTGGTTGGGCTGATCGTGGGCCCTGCCGCCGGCTGGGCGCAATCCTCTGATGAGGATATCAAGGCCCTGCGTAAGGAAGTGGAAGAATTGAAGGCAGGCCAGGACGCGATGCAGAAGGATATCACGGCAATCAAGGATCTGATCACGCCTAAGAAACCTAAACCGTTCGAGGGCGCGGACTTAAGCATCCAGGGCGAGCCGTTCATGGGTGAAAAGGACGCCAAGGTCACGATGGTCGAGTTCTCGGATTACCAGTGTCCGTTCTGTGGCCGTAACTTCCAGCAGACCTTCCCGCAAATCGTCACTGATTACGTGAAGACCGGCAAGGTGAAGTACGTGTTCCACGACTTCCCGCTGGAGCAGCTCCATCCCAACGCTTTCAAGGCTGCTGAGGCGGCGCGTTGCGCGGGAGAACAGGGCAAGTACTGGGACATGCACGACAAGCTGTTCCAGAACCAGCGCGCGCTAGACGCTGCGAAACTGCCCGACTACGCCAAGGCCGCTGGTCTCGACGTAGACAAGTTTCAGGCGTGCTTGACCAGCGATAAGGACTCCGCCCAGATTCGCGCTGAACTCGCGGCGGGCGCCAAGGTCGGAGTGACGGGCACGCCAGCGTTTTTCCTGGGCGTGACCGAACCCAACCAGGACAAGATCCACGCCACCAAGTTCATCAGCGGCGCCCAGCCTTATACAAATTTCAAAGCCGCCATCGATGAACTGCTGAATCCTCCCAAGGAGCAGCCCAACGAAAAGGCCGCCCAAAAGCCGGCGGAGAAGCCCACCGGCAAGGGGATGTAACAGTTGTGTCGATACGAGGGCCCGCTTTCCAGTGGGCCCTCAACTTTCCTCCTGACTCAAACTTCCAGTGTCCGGTTCCCGCACTCTCCCGTCGCGATTCTACGCGATCCCCTTCGGAGCGAGGCCCGCGCCGACGTGTCTTCAGGTTACGATGAAGGCAGAGGATAGAGGATGACTGGGCCTCGACGCCCCGTCCGGGGGATAGCTGCATGAAGCATCGAGCTGGACCTGACGAGTCAGACCCAATTGATCTCGGTCGGCGTACGGCGCTTGCCGGGCTGATGGAGCTCGGCGTCTCCTGCATGATTCCGGCCGTCGTGACAGCTCTCGAGTCCCCCAAGAGGGCGTCAGAGCGAAGCGTATCGGCTCGAGCCGGCGAGATCTCCCGCGAGGACGAAGCGTTTCTCGAGGAGATCGAGCGGGCATGTTTCCGCTTTTTCTGGGAGCAGTCGAGTCCGCGGACTGGGCTGGTGAAGGACCGATCGCTTGCCGGCGGCGACGACTCGCGCCAGGTGGGCAGTATCGCCGCGACAGGCTTTGGCCTCACCGCGCTCTCGATTGCTGACCACCGAGGATTCGTCTCCCGCTCTCAGGCGCGCGACCGCGCCTTGCTCACACTCAAGTTTCTATCTGACAGCTTCCCGCACGAGCGCGGCTTCTTCTACCACTTCATCGACATCGAGTCGGGCGCGCGGGTCTGGAAGTGCGAGCTATCTTCCATCGACACGGCCATCCTGCTGTGCGGCGTCCTCACCTGCGCCGAGCATTTTCGTGATGCGGAGATTCAGCGGTATGCAGCGCGGATCTTCGACCGCGTCGACTGGCGGTGGATGCTCAACGGCGGCGGGACACTCTCCCAGGGCTGGAAGCCCGAGAGCGGTTTTCTGAAGAGCCGCTGGGACACCTACAGCGAACTGATGATGCTTTACCTGCTGGGACTAGGCTCCTCCACGTACCCTCTGCCCGACGCGACGTGGGATGCATGGCGCCGGCCGATGTTCGAGTACCAGGGCATTCGCTATATCAAAGGGGCCGCGCCGCTCTTCGTCAATCAATACTCCCACGCCTGGTTCGATTTTCGCGGCAAGCGCGACCGCTATGCGGACTACTTCGAGAACTCCGTCGCGGCCACGCGCGCCCACCGCCTGTTTTGCCTGAGCCTGCACTCGAAGTTTCCTGATTACAGCGAGGACCTGTGGGGTATCACCGCGTCAGACTCCGCCCACGGCTACGTCGCGTGGGGAGGACCGCCGCCCGAAGGCCCGATCGACGGCACGGTGGTTCCGTCGGCGCCGGGCGGTTCCCTGCCCTTTCTGCCCAGCGACACGCTGCGCGTCCTGCGAACCATCCGGAGCCGCTATGGGGACAAGGCCTGGAAGCGCTACGGTTTTGTCGACGCGTTCAATCCGCTGTCCGGATGGTTCGATGCCGACGCAATCGGAATCGACATGGGGATCACTCTGCTGATGGCTGAGAATATCCGCACCGGCTTTGTCTGGCAGACCTTCATGCGCAGCACCATCGCCCAACGCGGCATGGCCCGGGCCGGCTTTCGATGTATCAAATCCTAGGCCAAATCCTGGCACATCCTAGCGTGTTTCGATTATCGCCAGCCCGTAAGGCGGAAGCGTGATCGTCACACGGCCGCTCTCAAGCGGCACGATCCCGGGCGCTGGGAGCTGAGCGGCTTGACGCAGTTCCCACTGCTGCTGTGCGGTTGGATACTTCGGACTGCCCATTTTTTTGTATGTTGCGAGGAGGGATCCGTGATCGGCGTCGAGCCGCGCGACGAACGCTGCCTGCTTGCCTCTGATCCCCTTGAACTCCAGAGTGACTTGCTCCGAAGGTCCGGGCTGGTCGGGTGGTGAGTAATTCCAGACTGCAATCGCGAGCGATCCGTCGGCACGGACCGTCGCCAGGACGGAATCGGAGTCCACGGGAATCCGGCGGGTGCCGAGCGCGTGAAGCAGCTTGAAGGCATTAAACGAAGGTTTGGGCAGATCGTACGCCGCCAGCAGTCCGAAGCCGCCGTAAAAGGGCTGGCGAACGACTCCTTGCTCCTCGAACACATCGGAGAACGTCCAGTAGGCCAGCGAGTCCACTAGCCCGTCGCAGGCGCGAATGGTGTTGGCGAGCCACGGTCCCATAAAAAGCGAGTCCGTCACGTCCGGCTCGTTCATGTAGCTGGCGTTGTATTCCGACCACTCGATCGGCAGGTCGGGCCGCGCGGACGCCTTCACCTGGTCGTGCACCATCTTCACGGCATCGCACACCATATCCCGGCGGGAGATCTCCTCGTGCTTGCCGAATACGTCCTCGGAGCGATCGTTGGCATAAACGTGGGTTGAGACGAAATCGGCCGGGACGTTGTTACCCACGCAGTGGTCGATAAAGGCAGCAACCCATGCCGCCTGCGCCGTAGCGGGCCCGCCCACGCGCAGCAAGGGACTCGCGCGCTTGAGCGCACGCACCGTGTGATCGTAAAGCTCGAAGTAGGTCTCCTGCCTGGGATTGCCGGCCCAAAAGTCGAGATTAGGCTCGTTCCAGACCTCGAAGTACCATTGTGCGACCTCGCTCAGCCCGTAGCGCTCGACCAGGTGCCGCGCCAATTGTTCGATGAGGCCGTCCCAACGTTGCCAGCTCTTGGGCGGCGAAACATACGGCTTATACCAGAACGCCTGCGTCACGTCGGTCGAACGCAGCGCCTGGGGCATAAAACTCAGCTCGACGTAAGGGCGCACTCCGTTAGCGAGCAGCCCGTCATAGATCTGGTCGACGTAGGAGAAATTGTAGACGGGATTCCCAGGCGAGTCCTCGCTGTAGAGGCCCACTTCGTCGAGCAGGATGCCGTGAAAGCGGACGTACTCGAAGCCGGTCGCCTGCTTCACCTCGCGCAGGTCGCGGCGATAGCTGTCCCGCAGCGAAAGTACGGCGCGCCCGGAGCCGAAGGTTCGTTCCCAGTAGTGGGGAAAAGGATGTGAGGGTGCACCGAGGTCGATGGTGACAGTCTCGGAGCTTGGACTGGAAACCTGGCTATGGAGTACTGCCGGGGCGACCAACGAGATCCAGAGAATCGCCAGACTCACGATGAACGTCAGTCTTCCTGGCAGGCCACGAATTGCCATGGTCGTCGAGATCCTCCGGGCCAGGAATTTGAGCAGCTCGAGCCCCGGCGCGCGCATCGCCCCGGCCGGCGGCGGGCCCGAGAACGACCCGCCGCTGCGTAGTCGAAAGCGTGAACTCAGAAATTGAGCCGTGCCTGGAATTCGATCACGCGACCGGCGAGCCCCGCCGACGCCAGGCCAAAATTGCTGTTGGGCGAGGGCGTGCAGGTCGCCACAGGCGTGCAAGGACTGCCGATGTAAGTACTGTTGGTGCTGAACCCGAAAGGCGCCAGATTGACTTGGTTAAAGATGTTGAAGAAGTTGGCACGCAGCTCGAGGTTGGCGGCTTCACCCAGGTGCAGCGCCTCGGGCAGCCTGGTGTTCTTGGCGAAGCTCAAGTCGGTGTCGAAGTAATGCGGTCCGCGGAAAGAGTTGCGGCCGATTCCCGGCGGCCCGGAATGCTGAATATCGAAGTAAGCGAGGGGACCGTTGGGAAAATTGCCGCCCGGCCTGATAAAGGCACTGTTCGAGTGGTCGCTCAGGGCGCAGCAGAAATACTCCACGGGACGGGTGGGCGCCAGCGTCGGGCCGCCCGGCGTCTCCACCGACTGGCCGTCGACGGGGGTCCAGGGGAATCCGGAGTGCGCGGTGAAGATCGGGTCGACTTCCCAACCGCCCAGCGCCTTGCCGAACAAGTCGTGCCGGCCTTTGAGCCATGGCACTTGGTAGACCGCGACCGCCGTGAAATAGTGGGTCACGTCAAAGTCGGAGGGCCCGCGCTCCGCTTTCAGGCTCTGCGGGTACGTCTCGTTGGTGCAGAAGCAGGGTCCTTCCCAGGAGCTTTCGTCGATGCTCTTGCTGTAGCGATACGCGAACTGCGCAAACAGGCCGTGAGCGAAATGGTGGCTGAGGCGCGTGTCCAATGCGTCATACGCGCTGTTCACGTCAGGGATCAGGACGAAGATGCCGCCCGAAAACGGCTGGTAGGTCGTACCAGGATTAAGAGGATTCGGGTAGGTGGGTTGCGTGTACAGATAATTCAGGTTCAGCAGCCGGGAAATTTTGTGACCGCCGCTGATCTCTCCGGTGGCGGCCGCCACCCATTCATGCGGAAGACTGTATTCGAAGCCCAAAGACCCCTCTTCGATGTACGGATTCGGTGTGTTGGGGAGGGCGCCATACACTTGCACGCCGACGCCCGGCGGCGTGCCGGTGTTGGGATCGATGCCGGTGGCTAGTTTGGGATTGACCGGATAACTGTCGGGCGATTTGCTGGAGCCCAGCGCGTAGATAATCTGGCCGTTGACGTAGGGGCTGCCCGACGTGCCGCAGCAGATGCCGTAATCGGCGGTAAAGGGCGGATTCTGGCGCGTATTGTCAAAGACCTGCTCCGGCAGCCGGTTGTAAAAGATGCCAAAGCCCCCGCGAACCACCAGTTTGTTGTGGAACATGGTGGGACTGTAGGCGAAGCCAAACCGAGGACCAAAGTTGTTTCGGTCGGGGTTGAAGAGCTGACTCGTTGGCGCGATCTTGGCGCCCTGCAATCCTCCACCTGAGGGAAATACGATATTGCTCAGCTCACCGTTCTTCTCATTCAGCGGCGTGTAGTATTCCCAGCGCATTCCCAGGTTCACGGTAAGGTTGGACCGCACCTTCCAGTCGTACTGGAAGAACAGCGAGTAGTCGCTGGTGCGGAAATAGCGCTGGGCGGAAGTCGGAGCGCCGGTGACGGGTGAGGCCTGGATGGCCTCGAAGATCGGGGCGTCGTTGGGCAGGTTCCACAGATACTGGAAAACGATATCGGGCCGAGCGGCTCCCAGCAGGTTGTTGTTGCTCTGTTCTTTGATGATGTCCACGCCATACTTCAAGGTCTTGTTTCCATGCACCTGGTTCAAAGTGTCATTGAACGCAATCGTGTTTTCAGCCTGAATGCCCGGCTCATTGGGCGATTGCATTGCCCCGATGAACATTCGTCCGAAAGGAAACCCCTGCACTTCGATACGCGGGATCCCCCAGTTCACCTGGCCCGCGTTGGATTGCACCTGGTTGAAGGCGAAGCGCGTCACGTTGGCGCGCGCCTGGTTGAGCAGTGAAGGGTTGATGATGCGGTTCCACAGCAGGGTGGTGACCGAGTTGAGGGGTTGCAAGTTCACGTCGGCCATCGGCTGGCTGCCGGTGGAAGCGTCCGCCGCGAGATTATTCAAGCTGGTCACATAAGTACTGACCGCGATTGTGTCTTTGCTGGTGGGGGTGAAGTCGATGCGGCCGTTGTACTGGTTCCCGTGGGTGAAGCTCGGAACGGCCACTTGGGCGTACTCGATGTCGGGGATTCCATCGAACCCTCCACCGGTGGAGGTATTAAAGTCGTTGACGTAAGTCCCGAGTCCTCCCGCCATGGACCCGAGGTCCAAGCCCGTACCCGCCACCTGGCACAGGCTGGGAGAAAAGCCAACGCTGCAAGTAGCGGGGAGCACTTGAATGACGCGCGGCTGGAAGCCCTTGCTTTGGAAGATTTGCGCAGTCACGCCGCCGGCACGTTGCGCAGTCACGGATTGCATGAATTGGGGAGTGAATATCCATTGGTTGGCGACGTCACTCTTGTTGTCGCGCAATCCTTCATAGGAGAAGAAGAAGAACAGCTTGTCCTTCTTGACGGGCCCGCCCAGACTCCCTCCGAACTGCCGCGTGGCGTCGGGGACTCGGACGGTGGGATTGGGGACTCCGCCGTTCTGGCCGTTGTACTTGTTATAGGCGTTCAAGCCGGCGTCGTCATATTTGAAGAATCCACTGCCGTGAAAGCGATTGGTGCCGTTCTTCGAGATCACCTGCACGGTGACGCCGGAGTTGCGTCCGTACTGCGCGTCGTAACCGTAGGTGATGACCTTCATGTCCTGGATGGATTCCTGGTTGGGCGTAACCACGGCAGCGCCGCCCCAGGTCAGGCTGTTCGCACTCACACCGTCGAGGGTAAAGTTGTTGTCCGAGATTCTCTGGCCGTTGGCGGAAATCTGGACCATGTTCTCGGTTTGAAAGATCGAAGCGTTCGAACCGCCGGGTCCCGCGGTATTCGGCAGGAGGTTCGCGTTCCCATTCGCCTGGCGGGAACTGTCCCCAAAGACGCCCGGAGTCAAGCGTACCAACTCGTAGGGATCGCGCCCGTATTGCGGCAGAGCGTGAATCTCCTGCTGCGTGAGCGTCGTGGTGAGGTTCGCATTCTCCGTCTGGATCTGTGGCGCCGTCTCCCCCGTCACGGTCACGGTCTCTTTCACCTCGCCCGGCTGCAGGGTAATGTTGACTCCTTTCGCCGTTTCGCCAGTGACCTCGACATCCTTAGATGGTTTCCTCCTTGAAGCCGCTGAAGGAGGCCGTCACCGTATACCGGCCGGGCGGAAGCGCTGAGACGTGGTAGAAACCTTCGAGGCTCGTTGTGACCGTTTGCGACTGCCCGGTGTCCTGGTTCGTGACCGTAACGGTCGCGCCTGAGACCGCCGCGCCGGATGTATCGGTCACCGTGCCGTCAACCGAGGCGTTATACTGCGCGCTGGCCATCGTCGCCAGCAGAAGTAGAGCAGTGAACCCATAAGAAGCGCAGAAGAGGAACGTGCGGGATGCGCGCTGCATAGCGTCTCTCCTTCTTGGCTGGAAGTGCTAGAACCGCGGGGTTATCGAGGGGGTACGAGGGGAGTAGGGCGAAGCAAGCTTGTGGGATCCGATTGTCAGCCAGATTGCCACCAGGGTGCATCTGTAGCCGCCGTTCGAAAGCGACGTACTCACCGCATGCGATATTCGCTCGAACCCGCTTCCGCTTTCCCCATGCACCCGACGACAGTCAGCAAATTGGATCACTCAGCACAACTTGGAAACTCTATTATCTCATGTCATCTTCTTTGGCGCTAGGTGTCTGGTCATCGTACTGAACCGCCCAACTTGGACGGCGCGGGCGGTTTGGTCATCAGCTTGACGTAGAGGTCATAGAATTTGGCCTTGTCGAGATCGAACTGCACAGCCAGGCGCTCGTAGGGTGGCACGTGCGCTGTCTTGCTCCAGAACAGCGTTTCGCCGTAGCTCGGCCCGTGGTTGATCTCCACATCCACGTACAGTTCCCGCGTGCTGGTGATGACCGAAGGATCGGCCAGCGCCGCCGCCGAGATTTCATCCCACATGTAGCCCTGGCCCGAGAACCGCGTGAGATAGCGCGCCACCGGCGTATCCGCGTGGGCGATGGCGTCGTGAACCTGGGGAGTCAAGCTCGCCTTCACCGAGATGTCGACGGGCGTAATGGTGATCTTCTTCCACGGCGAGCGCATCACAATCCGCGCCGCTTCAGGATCGAACCACCAGTTGAATTCCCTTCTCCCGTCGATGGTGTTGACGCCGCCGATGTCGGAGTACATGCCGCTGCCCATCAGCACCAACTGCCGGGCGAGGGTCGCGACCTCCGGGTCCAGGCGCAGCGCCAGCGCGATGTTGGTGAGCGGCCCACCGGCCCAGAGCGTCACCTCACCAGGATACTTGCGTACCGTCTCGACGATGAATTGGGCGGCCGTGCCGGGACGCGCCTGGAGCTTCGGCTCGCCTTCGGGGAGCGGCGGGATCACGTCGGGGTCGTGATAGCCGCCGGCATACGCCGCGGGCACCGCCGGGCGAGTACTCCAATCCGTCCAACAGCCCTTGTACTCGATCCTGCCGTACAGCGCGTCCCAGCGCTCCGACTCCTCTTTCGAGTTTAGGAGCGGAAACTTCGCGCCTTTGATGACCGGGACGTCGATGCGTCCCGCGATTTCGAGGAGCCGCAGCGCATGCGCGGTTTCTTCATCCACCCACTGATCGCCCGTGACCGTGGTGATGCCCAGCACGTCGAATTGTTCAGATTGCAGGAAGACGAGGATGGACTGGAGGTCGGTAGTGGCGGGGCCGCGGGTATCCTGATCGACGATGACCTTCATCTTCTGTCCTGGAGAAGCCGCGCCAAGAGTAGCACAGGAGAATAGCGCGAGGAGCGATGCGATCTTGGTTCGATGCACGACGACCTCCAGCCGCGAAAAAGCCTCATAGTATAATTGCGGCGCGTTTCTCAGTCATGAAGATCAGCCTCGGAAAGCGGACTCGCATTCCACGAAAGCCGGCGGCTCTTCTGCTGGCGCTCGCGCTCGTCACCTGCCGGGCCGTGGCTCAGGACCGGCCTGGGAATCCAGCGGGAAGGGTTGCGTCTGGCGACACGGCGCAGGCCCACTTGGGCGCGGGCTACGAGAATCTCCGCAACAACCGCTACGACGCGGCGGCTCGCGAGTTCCGGGCCGCGCTGGCGCTCGACCCGACCCTCATCCTGCAGGCGCGATTCCCGCTCGCCGTGTCGCTTTTCGAGCTGCATCGCCTGGACGAATCCTGGCGTGAGTTCGAGGCGGTGCGGCAAGCTGTCGGCGATCATCCGAACGTCGAGTATTACCTCGGGCGGCTAGACCTTCAGGAAGGCAAGCTCGACGCGGCCGTTCGGGAACTCAATCAGGCCGTGGCCAAGCCACCCTTTCCGGACACGGCCTATTACCTGGGATACGCCTACCTCAAGCAACACGATTTGGCGCCGGCGGAGAAGTGGCTGCGCCGGGCAGCCGAACTCAGTCCACGCGACGCCGAGGTCGAGTACCGGCTGGGGACGCTCTATTCCGAAGCCGGTCGTAAGGACGAAGCTCGGCAAGCTTTCACACGCTCCCAGGAGCTGCGCCAGCGCGAGGCCGAGGTTGACCGGCTGCGAGTCGATTGCACTGAGAAGCTCGCTCACGGTTCCCTCCAGGACGCCCGCCCGGTCTGCGCCCAACTGTTCGATCCTGAGGACGCCGAGAAACTGACGATCCTCGGGACCCTCTACGGTCAGCACGGCAACTTCGAGGAAGCGCTCGATCCTTTGCGTCGCGCCGCCGAGCTGAGTCCCAACTCGCCCCAGATGCAGTACAACCTGGCGTTCGATTACTTCCAGCTTGGCCGGTATGCAGAGGCGCGCGAACCTCTCGCCAAGGCGGTCGAGCGCTGGCCGGATTTGTTTCCGCTGAATGCGCTCTACGGCGTGGTCCTTTACAAGCTGGGCGAAGCAGAACCCGCTTACCGGGCGCTGCGTCACGCCCACGAGCTCAACCCGCAGGACCCGGCGACGGCCAACTCACTGTACGAAGTCACGCTTCGCCTCGCCGAGAAGAGCCTGGCGGGCAAGCAATACAGCAGTGCGCTCGGTTACCTGAACGAGGCCGCCCACTTGCGTCCTGATCAGCCCGAGCCTCACCGGCTGCTGGCGGAGGTCTATAAGGCGACCGGCCAGGAGGCGGAAGCCGCCGCGGAGCGCCGCACGCTCGAGAACCTGAAAACACCAGGCGCCAATCGACATTAGATGGTTTCAATTACGCGAGCGACGAAGCAATGCTTTAGAACAGCCGCAAAAACCTTGACTTTGACGAGGCCTTCCGATATAAGAACCAGCTAGTCGGCGAGAAGGGTCTCGAATCCACCAACATCGGCGCATAGGACGCCACGCCGGAAGCACCGGCAGCCAACGGAGGTCAAGATGTGTTGTAAGCGAGCGACTTTGATCGCGATTTCCTGCCTCGCGTTTGTTCTTGTTGCCTCATCCCTTTTTGGTCAAGCCACTGGGAATCTGTCCGGCACCGTGGAGGATCGCTCGGGTTCTGTGGTGCCCGGAGCTGCGGTCAAGGCCACCTCTCAGGATACCGGTATTTCTCGCGACACCCAGACCGATGACACGGGCCACTACTTGATAAACCTGGTGCCCATCGGGACCTACACCATACAGGTGACGGCGCAAGGCTTCCAAACAGTCGAGCAGAAGGACATCCGGCTGCAAGTCGACCAGACTCAGGAAGTGGACTTCACGCTGGTTCCGGCCACCGTGCAGCAGACGGTAGAAGTCTCGGCGACTGCCGTCATGTTGGAATCGTCTAACGCTTCACTCGGCCAGGTGATCACCTCCCAGCAAGTGGCTCAGCTTCCCTTGAACGGCCGCGACTTCGTTCAACTGGCAACGCTCACGCCCGGCACCACGCAAGAGACCAATCCCAACAGCTTCTCGAACGGCGCCGCCTCGAGCGAAGTCGCCATTCGCGGATCCTTCTCGCTGTCGGTTGGAGGATCGCGGCCCAACAGTACAGACTTCCTCCTCGATGGGGTCGACAACAACGAACTGACGTCGGGCGGGATTGCGATTCTGCCCAATATCGACGCGCTGCAGGAGTTTAAGGTCCTCACCTACAACTATTCGGCGGAATACGGCACGCGCGGCGGGCCGACCGTGCTGCTCACGACCAAGTCAGGAACCAACGAGATTCACGGCAGCCTGTTTGAGTTCCTTCGCAATACCGACCTTAATGCGCGCAACTTTTTCTCTCCGACCCGCGGCGCGTTCATTCAAAACCAGTATGGCGGTTCGATCGGCGGCCCGATCAAGAAGAACAAGCTGTTCTTCTTTGGCGACTACCAGGGAAGGCAGACGCGGCAAGGCATCACTTTTGTGGGTCAGGTGCCGACAGCCAAGATGCTGAACGGCGACTTCAGCGAGACCTGGAAGGATTTTACGCAGCCTCAGCTCACCAATCCGGCGGCCAATGGCGGCTTCCCCGGTGGCCCTCCTTTCACCTGTGATGGTGCCGGCAATCCCGAGCCCGTTAATCCGGACGGCACGCAGACCGGCGGAACGCCCTGCAACAAGATCCCCGCGAGCCTGTTCAATCCCATCGGCGTGAAGATGGCGAATTTGTATCCCGCCGCCAACAACCTTGGTCCGAACCTTCTTTCGCAGGACTTTGTCAACACGCCAACCAAGCAGCTCAAGGAAGGAGAGTTTGACTTCCGCCTGGACTGGACTCCGACGAGCAAAGATTCAGTCTTTGCACGCTTCAGTTATGATCAGGCCACCGCATTCCAACCGGGCGGGTCGCCAGGGTTTGCCGACCAAAACGCTTTCGCCAGTTCCACTAGTCTCACCGATCACGGCCGCAATGCGGTGCTCTCCGAGACCCACATTTTTTCGCCCAGCAGCGTTAACAAGGCGACTTTCGGCTTTAACCGCGTCTTTAACCACATTCTTTCGTTCGGCAGCGGTTCGTGCGAGGCGGAAAAACTGGGTATTCCAAATGCCAATCTCAACTGCAACCCCCAGGGTCAGTGTGCGGCGGGCGGGGTCAGTTGCGGCCTCTCAACTACACTCGTGGGTGGCGGATTCTGGGCCTTAGGCGATCGTGGCTTCGCTCCCTTTCAAGGGGGGACCAATGTGTTCTCCGTCGCCGACTCGTTCGACATGATTCGCGGCAAACACGATATCACCGTCGGTGGAGAAATTCGTGCCAACCAGATGAACGTCCTTACCAATGCCTTCCAGGACGGGTTCTTCGTGTTCGTCCCTGCTTTTACGGGCAATGCTTTGGGCGATCTTCTCATGGGTAAGCCCGTCTTCACCCAGCATGACCAGACCTTTCAGGGTCCCACTACCGGGCGGCGGTGGAAGCTTTACCGGCCCTTTGTCGAGGACGACTGGCGGGTATCGCCTAATCTTACCGTGAATCTCGGTTTGGCCTGGGCCATCGTCCCACCTATCACGGAAGAGCATAATCGCCAGTCAAATTTCAATTTCCAAACCGGCCAGTTCCTGGTCGGCGGTAAGAATGGCGGCTCGACGGTGGGACTCTCGACGGACACCACCGCCTTCGAGCCGCGTATCGGCGTTGCCTGGAGTCCATTGGGAGACCGTAAAACCTCGGTTCGCGCCGGATACGCGATCTTCCACGACTCCTCATGGAATCAGGGCGCGCAAGGTTTGTGGGAAAACCCACCGTTCTTCGAATCATCTTTCGGCCCCGCGCAATTCGGAAGTTACACCATATCGGACGGCTTCGGGACGAACTGCAATCCCGTGTGCCAGCCTCTGACCCAGCCCACGGATCCTTCCCAGTTCCAGGGAAACCTCCAGGAGCAAAACCTCAATTTCAAGCTGGGGATGGTCCAGCAGTTCAACCTCAATGTCGAGCGCCAGTTGCCGGGTGAGGTCGTCTTGACGGTGGGCTATGCGGGCTCGCGCAGCACTCACATTCTGATGTATGGCGAGAACGTAAACTTGGCCTCGCCGAGTGCGTGCGGTACGGTGCCGGGATACACTTTTGGATGCGGCATAACCAGTACACCGTGGCCCGCCAACCCCCTCAATCCCAATGCAGCATTCGGTACCATCTTCGGAATATACGACAACGGGTCCGCCCGATACGATTCCTTGCAGGTGAAGGCCGAGACCAAGAGCAGCAAGTACGGTGTGTACGCATTGTTGGGCTATACCTACGCGAAATCCTTTGACAACGGATTTTCCGACGGCCTCGGCAGTAACATCGGCGCCAATTATTATCCGCTGCCGAACATCGGAAGGGCCGATTGGACTCTTTCGCAAATTGATCTAACCCATAACTTCACGGGCAGCGTTGTTTATGACCTGCCCTTCGGGAAAGGCAAAACGTTCGGCAACAGTTGGACCGGGGTTACGAACGCGTTGCTGGGGGACTGGCAGGTCAACGGGATCGTCCGTTTGCTCTCCGGCTTTCCTCTTTTCATCGTCTCGAGCGCCAACAATTCGGGTGTTAATTTCACCAACAACAACGGATTCAACGAGAACCGGCCGAACCGCGTTTGCAATGGCCAGCTCAGCAACTGGACGCTTAATCGGTTCTTTGACACGAGTTGCTTTGTGGACGCCCCTGTCGGCCAACTCGGAAACGCCGCTCGCGCCCCACTTTTCGGTCCTGGCTTCGCGAACCTCGATTTCGCGGCCATCAAGAATATTCCCCTCCCCTTCCGCGAGGGAATGGCGCTTCAGTTCCGCGCCGAGGTCTTCAATCTCTTCAACCACCCGCAGTTCTATCAGCCGATTAACAATACCTATGAGGACATCGACTCGGCGGGGTTCGGAGTGATCAGCTCCACGGTAAACAATCCACGCTTGATTCAGTTCGCCCTCAAGCTGCGATTCTAGAGAGCGCGCAGACTCGCAAGACGTCGCCGTGAGTCGCACCCATCGCATGGTTTGCGATGGGTGCGACTCACGGCACGCAACCGTGGCGGACCCCGACATGATTGCGCCAGCGCCCAGCCATCGAATGGCTTCGTTTTGGGGGTGGTGTTCGAATCAAGCCCTTCATTCTAAAGGCCCCGAGTGGGTTCGTTCCTGCAAAAAAAATCTGCGAGCCTTCGGTCCCCGCGGAAGGTCGGCTCCTCGGACTGGGCTGTAGCGCCGGATCTCTGACCGGCGGCCTTGTCTTTTGAATCATTGCGCCGGCTTCCTTCCTCCAGGGCAGGCTTCGAGCCGCGCTACAGCACGCGCCGATCTGTTATCACGCTAAGACAAAATAATTTTCGGGATTAGACTCAGCGAGTTGGAGCGCGATCCGGCGGCTCAGGGCGGGAAGGGCGGGAGCGTGCGGCATTTCGCCACTTCCCCTTGGGGGTTGTAGTGGCAGCGTAGTGGAAACGCGTAAGGCGTGGTCGAACATCCAACACCGCAGATGACGAAGCCTCAAACCAAAGGCTGTAAACCTGGATGAATCTGAGCGCCGCGCGTCGCGATTCATCTAACCTCAGCTACGCCACTTTTCCTTTCTGAGCGACAGGTTCATTCTGGGCTCTCATGGATTTCACCAGGTCAGCCGCTGACGCTCCCTCGAGCGACAGTCCATAGCCGACTTCCCGGACAATACGCTCCTTCAATGGTTGAATGAAATGTACGCGCGTATTGCGGCGGGTCACTTCGGGAGCCTTCAAGTACAACTTGGCCAATTGCCGTGCACGGGTCAGCGCTTTACCGTTCGGCACAACCTCCGCAACCACTCCCCATTCATATGCGGTACGCGCCGGCAGCGGCTGGGGGTTGAGCAGGAACGCCTCCGCCCGTCCTGCTCCAGCGCGATAACTCCAGGTCGTAAAGATTCCGTCGCCGGGCACAACGCCCGCAGCGAAGTGCGCCACATCCTGGAAGGTCGCACCCTCGGCGGCCACAATCACATTGGCAAGTAGCGCGTACTCGGAGTGCACATGGGCGCGTCCCTCGATCGCCGCGATGACCGGCACGCGGATGTTGGCAATGTTTTCCAGAACCTGAACGCCTTCGTCGTGAACCTGGCTCCAAACGCCGGGATCGGCGACGTCGCCGAAAGATGACCAATCTACTCCGGTAATGAAGTCCCCGCCGGCGCCCGTCAGGATCACGATCTTGTTCGCTCGATCCTGCGAAATACGGTAAAAGGCATCGACAACCTCGGTGTGAGCTTGCGCCGTAAAAGTCAACGGCCCGCCGTTGCTGTGGAGTTCGGCAACCAGCACGCCGTTGGCATCTCGCGTCAGCTTCAGGCTGCGATAGGCAGCAAAGTAATCATCTTGAAGTTGCATAGGATTCTCCTCTCTGTGTGCCCTGACTAGAGTTCCTTAACGGTGATAGTTTCCCGATTTGATTAACGGCCATGCCTCCTTGTACGGCATAATGTGTTCGTGTCTGGCTCGCCAATGAGCGTCGATTCCATCAAATCCGTTGCCCTTGAACTTACGTTCACATTCGGGACACACGTTTTCGACGGTTGTAGTTCGGTCTGTTGCCCGCGATTTCTGAGCGAAGAAAAATACGACGTCGGTGGCTGCTTCGCCACGCGCTAGCTTTGGAGCACCATTACCAAGGCCGAGGGCGGACTCGAACTGCTCCCTCTTAGCTGTAATCCACGATTCACCCTTCTTGCGCCCAGCCTTGTGCTGGTAGAAGACCAGGACGTCATTCACGCGCACGGCTTCTTCCCATATTTGTTTCAGCTCCGATTCGAGAACATGCTCCAACTTGGGGTTACCCTTCGGCGGCTCAAGCCCTGTGTCCGGATCGAGGAAGACGATGCAAGGCGAATCAGTCGGAAGCTGTGCCCTTGCGGCCTCCACCTCCTGGATATACGCACCGCTTGCGCGACCTTCCGCGTTCCATACTGAGTTGACGACTTGGATTTGGAGGCTCGGGGAACTCAACCGGGTAATGTCCGCCATGTTTCGAAAATGCATGTAGACGGCGTCGGGCATGGCGCACTTGCGACTATCGATCTCAATGGTTTCTGATCGGGTGGTGATAGCTTCTGGTCGATAGTATGCCACCTGTAAAATCCGGCTTGCAGCGTAGCGATTGGCGAGTTGGAGCAGAACACCCCATTTCACCAAATCGCGCTTATCGCCATACCATTTATCTTTCACGGCACGCACCGTGACTTCTGCTTTCAGCTGACTGCGTTCACCCGAACATGTTATTGCGAGGGCAGCACTTTGCCCTCAGGTGGCCACAACCAGACCGCCTGCGGCACGAATGACCTCCCCGGTAATCCAGGCTGACTCGTCTGACGCCAGGAACACCGCCAGCGGGGCGATATCCGTGACGCGACCGAGCCGGCCGAGCGGCGTCTTCGCGGCCAGAGCGGTGCCGGCGCCACCCTCAAAGGTCCCCGCGGCCACATTGCCTTCGGTTTCTGTATGACCGGGAGCGATGGCGTTGACGCGTATCTTGCGCGGCGCCAGTTCGAGCGCCAACCCCCTGGTCAGCGTTTCGATGGCGCCTTTCGTGGAAGCGTACAGGAGGGCTCCCGCCACCGGATGCGAGCCGACGATAGAGCTGAGGTTGATGATGCTCCCGCCGTCGGCCCCGAACCGCTTGATGGCCTGCTGCACGGTGAGAATCGCCCCGAGAACGTTGATGTTGTAGTGGAGGTGAAAGCTCTCTTCGGTGATCTCCGCGAAGGCACCGAAGCGGAATACCCCGGCGTTGTTGACCAAAACGTCCAGTCTTCCGAACCGAGAATCCACTTCTTTGAATAACCGGACGACATCTGCGGCCTTGGACACGTCGGCCCCGACCACGATCGCCTCGCCCCCGTTGCCGGTGATCGCCTGAGCGACGCGTTCGGCGCCTTCCCGGTCGGAGAAATGGTTCACGGCCACGCGTGCGCCCGCAGCTCCCAAGGCCGTTGCAATCCCAGCACCTATGCCTTTGGACGCGCCCGTCACTATTGCCACCTTGTTAGGCAGTCTGCTCATTTTCACCATTGTTCTTGATCCTCCCCGTACCCCCGAACGTCCATCGCTGTGAATTGCGCCTCGCGCATATGAAAATCTCGATTTTATGCTCCTTATACTAAAGAGCGTTTTGAAACAGCGCGTCAACAATCAATTTTGCGTCCTGAACGAATCGTCGGCAAGCCGGAAGTGATCCCGAGGAATGTCGGGAACAGCGAGCATTTGCCGCCGCAAAGCAATGCTCTCAAAGCATTCGTCATGGCGCGAGCTGCGCCGGTCCCAGGCAGCGGCAAGCGTTAAAAACTTGTTAATTCGGATGGTTGCGAAGTACGGAAAAATTGCTGAAATATAGAAGAATTTCTTAGTTGCGGGGGCTCCAACCATCCGAATTGTTT
>DASZAI010000012.1:0-6630 GCA_035945295.1 Terriglobia bacterium
TTCCCCACGAGTTCATCCAGTTGGCCATCGAGTTTTCTGGTTATTGAACTTGAACCGGAATTTCCGTCTAGCCTGCCCGGCTTTGGGTAGTGTACTCCAGACCGGCGTTGGTTGGCGCCGGATTCTGCGCGGTTAGTCGCCGACGTGGAAGCCAGTGTTCGCTGGCCCGTGGCCCGGATGACTCGGCTTCCGCATGGTTCCGAAAAATGGTCTTCCAGGACAAAGGGCCTCCCTTGTCGCCATGTGGCGGGTGATCTTCGTCCCGCACGGTCTGTGGGGCGGAGCGGCGAGGATCGATCGCCCCTTCGCCGTCAATGGCGAGTTATCTAGCCCAAGACGCAGAAAGTCCTTCTGCCCGACAGCGAAAGCTTGAGATCACTGAACCAAATCTCGAGTCCGCAGGTCATATCGCTCGGACCCCGACAGCCAAACTACCGGATTGGTCCCGTGGCCGCGACCGTCGACTATGCCAGTTCGCCCGTTCCCAATCAACCGGGTGATTTGGCCGTGCTGAATCATGATCGCGGTATTTTCTTCAATGAGAATAACCGCGGCCTGTGGGCGAGAAGAAACGTACGTCTTTGCGCCCAGCTCCACCACGCCCGCCTTGTAGCGGTTCACGTGCGCCATAACGAACGCATTTCGGAGCAGTCCTAAGCCGCTCTGCGGAGCCGCCGGCATCTTCTCCGGATGATCCAGATCAACCGCGAGTAAACCCTGGCCGATCACCATCGCCCCTGCGGAGTCTCCCGCTACCACGCCGCCCCGACTGAGCACACCCTGGAGTTCCCGCTGCAATCTTGTATTTGGATAGACCCCGAATAGAAGTTGTGGGTCGCCTCCCGGAATCCATACACAGTTGGCGCTCTGCAACGGAGCCACGAATGCATCAGAATCCGCCACGCGTCGATCCCGAGTGTGCAATACCGTCACATGTTGTACGCCCAGGCGTGCAAAGGTGTCTCTCGCCGCCTTCTCGTAGTCGATCAGAGTGGTGGACGCCCCACCTCTTGTAGCGGGTTCCAACTGAGAATCGGCGGTCGGAATAATAACCAGGGAGATGCTAGCGCCCCCTGCGAGATCGATCATTCTCTTCAGTAGGGCTGCCGTATTTGCTTGATCGAAGTATCCCCCTCCCAACACGATGGTTCCGCCCGTCGATTCCTGAAGCGGAGCTTGCACGCCAGCGCCGCGTGAAGCCTGCCCAAGAACAGCAAAATCTGCCATAAAGAGGCCGACAATTAGAAAGAGAGCTTTGCGTTGTCCGTGCATGATCTGCCCAGTCAATCTAAGAAACCTTCTTCATTTCATCCGCCCGGCGGCGCATCTGCCGGTTGCTGCCGACCCGCCGTGGCGAAGCACCCGCTGCCGGATTACTCCTGCAAAGTCGCCAAGTGTTTAGGCAAGGGTGGGCTGCGATCCAATTCAGACTGATCCATGAGTGAGAATCTATAGAGTCTCAATAGAGTTCCTACCGCGTCCCCGCCGATGAGGCTCTCAAGACCCGGCTCCCCTCAGACCGATGATTTTGGCTCCCTTTTATCCCGGTGCTGACATCAGGGAACACAAGGAAGGTACAAGTTAACACTTCGGCCTCTGCAGGCGTCTATACTAGAACGAAAGTGAATCTCGAGACCCGCCAAGGGGGCTGACCATGGAAGCAAAACTTCGTCGCGCTAAACAACTTGGTCGACCCCTTATTCGCGTTTCCCTTCTATTAGCCTTGCTCCTGGCCGGCGCCACCAACTCTTCCGCGCACGAGGAGTGGTTTCGCGGCCTGGACCTGGAGCCTGTCTTGGGCAAAGCAAGCCTGGTGATGGTTGCTCGTGTCGCGGATGTAAGCGAAACAAAAATTATGGTTGGAGGCAAGGCAGAGACCACTCTGCTCCAATTCAAATTCACGCCAGTACTCGTGTTGAAAGGCGTATTTTCCCGGGAATCGCTCTCACTGACGAGCCAAGACGTCGGCATCCAAGGTTACACGGACGCGGCGACGCTCGAGCCCGGGCAGTTGCTACTGCTGATCTTGGGGCGGTCGAGCCAGGGATACGCGATCCTCCGTTTTGCTCGCAGTCTCGAGCACGCCATACCGCCGTTGCGTGACCCGAACGACGAGTTGATCCAGACGGCCAAGGTTCTGCTCGCGGTCAACGCGACGCCCGAACGTCCCAGAAAGGTCGTGCTGCTGCTGGACGGGCTGCGGGCTCGAAGAGGCGCGGCGGCCATTCCGCTGCTTGCCTCACTGGAGCGTCGCTCGTTGCTCGCCGCGCAAGCCCCGGGCGTCATGGAGGCCGTGCTGCCCCACTTGCGCGACCCTTCGCCCGCCGTGCGCGAGCAGGCGGCAAGAACCCTCACCTCTCTCCTTAAAGCGGACTACCTCAATCAACCCGCACTGCGTGAAGGCGCCGCGAACGCGCTGACGGCGTCCCTGAAGATGACGGAGTTGAACTTTGAGCCCCGCGTTGCGGCATTCGAGGCGCTCGGCGCGGTCGGCCGCAAAGTACTGGATAACCAGTCAGCCACGGCGCTGCTCGATCTTGACCCACCGGCCACTTTTGCCGAACAGGGCGCCCGGCTTCGCGCCCTGGGCCAACTCGAAATACCCGGCCAACAGGGCGCCGTGCTGGCCCTGCTTAAACAACTGCCGCTGGACGCCCCGCCGGCCATTCAGTACGGAGCGGAGTGGGCCTTGGAGCGATTGGACCCCATTCGGGGAGTGAGAGAAGTGACGCTCAGGGCCAAGAACAAGTACGACTCAGGCCTCCCGGTGGTAACTGAAGTGAGTTTGCAGGGTGACCTGCCACGCACCGAGGCTACGCCAGCTCTGCTCGAGCTTGCGAAACTCCCCTTGGACCCCGCCGAACGATACGCGTTTGTCTCGGCCTGCAAGCAGGTGGCTGAGAAGGGCGCTGACGGCAGACTGGTCGCTCCGCTGGCCGACATGCTGGACCCGAACGAGCCGGAAGTCCGCTGGGGTGCGGTCGAAGCGCTGATCAAAATCGATACGGACGATGCCGCCAAGGCGCTTCAGCCTCACCTCCGCGAGGAAGTGGACCTCTCGCGGAAATTGGAGATCGCCGAGTTCTTGGGCCGGCGAGGAATTCGCGACGGTTATCCCTACGCCATCGAGCATATGTCTGAGCCCTACCTTCGCGAGCGTGCCATCTCAGCCTTGGCCGCCATTCGTGAGCCGCAAGCGTTGGGCGAACTCCGCCAAATCCTCGCGACCAGCAACGATACGGAGTGGAACAGCGCGGCAGTGCGTGGATTAGGGAGACTCGGCGCGGTCGACCTGGCGCCGCAATTCCTGGAGATGGCGCGAAACTCCCAGAGCCCACTCGCGCCTTCGGCTCTCATCGCCCTCGGTGACCTTCATGAAGCGAAGGCGGTCGCGATCGTGCGCGCGGGGCTCAACTCACGAAATACTGAGATGTTGACGGCCAGCGCTCAGGCGGCGGGCAACCTGGTCGCGCTACCCGGCGTAAAAGCTGATGACGTGGGCGATCAGCTCGCCTTGCTGCTGGGCGATCCGGGCGCGCCGCCAGAGGCGCGCGACGCAGCACTCGATTCGCTGCTGGCGTTGGATGACCCGCGTCTGGACGGCGCCCTGGCTCAGGCGATGCACGATGGTGGACTTGAGGAAAGCGATCTCCTCGACCATATCGAGAAATTGCTGCGCGAACGAAGGGTAAGACTCACCCCTGCCGTAAGCGAAGTTACCAGCGCTTGGCACGGTTGGGGCCCTTGACTTCACAATGCGCGAGGGCATTCGCTTTCATCTCGAAATCGGCCTCCGCATAGTTGTTTGTGGTATCTCACCGGCGATATCCACAATCCCTACTTAGGCGGCGTTTAGTGTTGCCGCGCAGGATTGGCAACTGGTCGCTGACCAGCTTGCAGCAACGGCTGGTGAAGACCGGCGGCCGATTGATCAAGCACGCCCGATACTACTGGCTGCTGTTGGCCGAGAGCCATCTGACGCGGCGCCTGTTCGGATCCATGCTGCGGCGGATTGAGTTGCTGCCCTTGCCCACTGGGTAGAGGGTCCAGCGAACGAGCGGATTTCAGCGGGAAACGCAGGAGGAAGAGGGAAGAGTGTCGGAGGAATCGCTCCAACGAGGGCCAGTTTCGGCTTTTGGGCGGCTAAGGCGGGGCAAAACCCGTCCTGTTTATTGGCCCATTCACGCTCCGAGCGGGCGGCCCATTGCATTTGGAGTGGCCAGGTGGTACGTTCTCGGACGGGCCGAATCTCATAGTGGAAATTCCGGCTTAGATCATGACCCGGCGACCCGAGCACCTGCTTCGAGGACTGACGCTGCTGATCATGGGTTGCATGGCGATCGCGGCGATCGTGATCGCTTCGGATCCCTTCGGGCACTATAGCGAGCTCTCAACCGGAACACGCGCTTACTACGCCGTGTCCTTCGTAGGGGGAGTCTCGTTGCTGCTTTGTCTGGCCGCGGCCCTGGGATTCCCCTCGCGACTGCACAAGGGGGTGGTAGCCGGAGCTTTCGCGGCGCTCGCTCTCGCCATTAACCACGCCGTGGGACTGCACTGGGGCACGATTCTCTGCCACACACCGAGTTGACACCGGCACAACGTGGTCCTAGGTTGGGCCTTCTTTCTCATAGCTGGTTTGGCCGGGATCGAGGCAGCGTGGTCGCGTGTGAAACGACAAAGTTAGCTAAAAGGACTTCCGCAGAAATAATTGTCGCTCAACAGTCAGAATCAACTCACCGAAAGGAGTCGTGCATGACCTTGCAGGTCACAACGAAGGATGAAAATGCGCTATGAAATATCGAATTGCTATGTGGGCGGGTGCGGGCTTGTTGGTTGCGGGTTGCTGGGGGATTTATTTCGCATGGGCAAGCAAGAACATGCCGATAGAACCGATTGTGTACACTCTTGCCCGTGTGACCTGCCCGGTTGCGATAGCCGGTTGGCATTTCCCCCTCAGTTTATATTTGGTTCTTGCCGGAAATGCCGCTACATATGCGCTGGTCGGCTTAATTGTGGAAATGCTGAGGCGGCGGTTTCAGTCCCGCTCTGTTCAAACTCAAAACCCAAACTGAGACACTACCCGGAGGTCCCATCCATCGCAAAATGGCGCGATATGTGTGCGACCTCCGAAGGATACACTGGGTTAAAGGAGTGATGCCTATTCAGATAGGTGCGATCAACCGCGTCTCTCAAATGTTCGCTTCTCACGGCACACCGCGGACCGCTAACTCGCGATCTCCCACCTGGATGGTTCCGCGAGGCTCGTTTAGAAACGTCCGATACCAACCGTCTGGTTTCACGCTCCACGATCTGACGAAGACGCGGTCTTCCGCGAGCACAAACCAGATGCCGATGAAGCGGTGCGCCCCCGTCCCGGCCCGAATGTGCAGAGCATTGCTCTTCTGGAAAGCAGCCAATAGGTCATCGGAGAAGCGTCTATTCGCCTTCCTGCTTGCACTCATCTCGTGCGTGCCTCCCGATAGCACTCGTCGCACCAAAAGCACTATAACCCTGTCTTAGCTGCAACGGATGAGGTCGAGTACGTCCGAAATTCTCCATCAGCCACGTAACTTCCGAGTAGCGCGTCGTCCGGCCGGAATGCTGAATTGCACCCGGAATCGTCGATCAACAACATCTCTCGGCCAAAGGGGACGTACTCACTTGAGACTTGAGAGGCTGAAGACGTTCGCCGGGTTAGCGGTGGATAAGGAGGCCTTACCAGCCAGGCACGATTCGATTTAGCGCGAAGGCCAGTGCCACGCTGGTCCGCTGAATTCGTTTGCTCCGACAACCGTGGTCTCCCCAAATCGTTTCTCAAGCATGATGGAATTACAGCCAGCTTTGGCGAGCGCGGTGATCAAAGGCGTAGAATGCGTGACCACGATGACCTGCGAGCGCTCAGATGCTTGCGCGACCAATCGCGCCAAAGGCGCCAGCAAATCTGGATGAAGGCTCGTCTCAGGCTCGTTAAGTACCATTAGTGCCGGCGGTCTAGGAGTAAGGAGCGCCGCAACCAGAAGAATGTACCGAAGGGTGCCGTCCGACAACTCTGCGGCACTCAGAGGTCGCAATAACCCATGCTGCGCCATCAGTAGCGTAAACCAGCCCGCGTTATTCTCAACCTGCAACGAGCCTCCAGGAAAAGCGTCCTCCACTGCTCCCTGGAGGGCTTTGTCATCACCTATCTCCTTAATAGTCTGGATAACGGCGGCAACATCGGCTCCATCATTACCAAGGACAGGTGTTCGAGTACCGATCTGCGCGGAACGAGCTGGGGCATCCGAATCGGTTCGGAAATGATCGTAGAACCGCCAGGCGCGGATCGACTCGCGGAGCGTCAGAGTCTCGGGGGCGTTCTTTGGATCAGCAACATGCGTCATCATGCTGTCAAATGGCGCCAAGTTGTGGTTCACGATCCGCCAATCCCCCTGTGTCGCCCGGATGCGAACAATACAACCGTCCCGATCTGTCAAGAGTGCCGAAGGCCGGGCCAACGGGCCATGCCAGATACACTCCCGCTTGATCTCGGGGTCGAGGCCGAACGCTGATGTTCCTGGTGGTGGCAGACCCAAATCAATCAAATAGCCGAAGTCTTCGCTGGCGAATCCGAGACGAAGATTCACCGGCTTC
>DASZAI010000013.1:0-70349 GCA_035945295.1 Terriglobia bacterium
CATGGCGATTTGCTGAAAGCTTGGGTGATAATCGCATGCGATAATCTTCATCGCTGGCTCCTTTCTCCCCGAGTCTTGGCCTTCGGACAACCCAAGCTTACTCGGGTTCGGGACGGAGCCAGCGTCGTCATTCAATCAGCAAAGGCGGGAATCTACTCCGCGAGCCATTGGAAATACGACGACGCCGGACTGGATTCCCGCCTTCGCGGGAATGACCGGTGTGTCGCGAAAGGGATCCGATTCCAAATGACACCACCACCAAAAATCTCTTTCAGCATCCTGCCAAATCTGCTACACTCCTTCCATGAAGCGCCTGCTCGCCGTGGCAACTCTCGTGGCGGGTTTGGTTCTGCCTGGGCCGCTCGTGGCACAGCGTCGCGGCGGGTTCGCACGCCCCGCGGCTTCCGGATCATTTCGCATGGGATCAAGCTTCGCGCCCGCACGCATCGCCTCACCGGTGCGTCCGGCAGCGCGCTCGTTTCGCGCCCCGATGACGAGGTCATCGCCGTCGACCTCGAGCGGTTGGCGCGGCGGATTCCCACGTGGACCGCGGCCTTTCTCGCGCCCCCACCACTTCTTCGGACGCAATCCGTTTCTCTTTGGTCAGCCAGGATTCAGCACGGTTTTCTGGTCTGCTCCGCCGTTCTGGTATGGACCGCCCGACTCCGGCCCGCCTGACCAGCCACCGCCCGCCGCCGCGCCCGAGCCGGCGGAACAAGACAGCGGCATGGCCGATCAAGTGGCGCAACTGACGGATGAAGTCCAGGCGTTGCGCGACGAACAAGCTTCGCGCCAGGAAGCCGCGGCTGCGCCCGCGCCGCCGGAAAAGCGCGTGGCCGCCGTGCTTGTCTATCGCGATGGACATCAGGCCGAAGTGCGCGACTACGCCCTGGTCGGGCAGACGCTGTGGGTCTTTGCCGGCCAGACCACGCGACGCGTTCCGCTCGCCGACGTCAACCTCGAGGCCACCAATCGCCTGAACGATTCCCGCGGCATCGACTTCGCGCTCCCCAATTCCCGCTGACCCTCGGTGCGAGGTTTGGGGTCGCGCGGGCG
This sequence comes from Terriglobia bacterium, assembly GCA_035945295.1. Classification (GTDB taxonomy): domain Bacteria; phylum Acidobacteriota; class Terriglobia; order UBA7540; family UBA7540; genus QHZK01. Next base: position 1,057 of record DASZAI010000013.1, read on the forward strand.
TCCCGCCCGCCGTTGACGGGTAGCCACAGCATGCTTCTTATGCTGTGGGCTTGTGCGGTTTCGGACGTCGACAAACCCACCGTACGGAAGCAATTGTACCGCCCCTCGCCCGTTTACTCATTACGAACGTCAATTATAAGTTATATTAGACAGAACTTCTAAATAACTTGTTTGCTACGACTTGCGGGAGACCAAACTGTGGTATGCTGCGCCGTCTTGCAAGGAGTCGCATGTATACCGAGGAATTCATTACCAAGGTTTTCGAACAGCTCCACGCGCACGAGAAGGCGATTTTTGAGCTGACGATCCTCAACGAAGCGCTCGTGACGGCGATGCTCGAAGTCTCGCCCCAAATCGACTACGGCAAGTATTACAGCGAGGCCATGACGACTCCCCAGGCAAAGGAAGCGCTGGCAAGGATTCGGCTGAACTCCGAGCGCCTCGATCAGTTGAAACAGGGGTTCGGCAAGGCCAAACACGGAACGTAACGCGCCCCGCGCTTCGTCATCCCGCGCCCCGCCCTGGGAACGCGGGCGGGTAGCGGGTAGCCACGGTCAGTGATTTTTCTGACCGTGGGCACTTCATCAGGTTTATCGTAAAGCGGGTAGCCACGGTCAGTGATTTTTCTGACCGTGGGCACTTCATCAGGTTTATCGTAAAGGCGTGTCGCACGTCCACCGCCTGCGAACCTCCGACCGCATTTTTTTCGTCACGGTCAATCTGCGCCGTCAGACGAACCCCCTCGAACGGGCGGAGTATGCCGAGCTGATCAGCGCCCTGCAGGGCGCCCGGCGGCGCCTGGGTTTCCTGCTGTGCGGCTATGTGCTGATGCCCGATCACTGGCACGCACTCATCGGGCTAGGATATCCGTTGAGTATCTCCGACGTCATCCATGACGTAAAAAAGGTTTCTGCCCGCAGGTTTCACGGAAGACGGGGAGCGCAAGGGCCGCTGTGGCAGCACCAGTTCTGGGACCGTTTTGTGCGCCACGGCAAAGAGTTTGCCGATCGCTTGACTTACATGCACTTGAACCCGGTGCGCAAAGGCCTGGCCGCAAACCCGGAGGATTGGCCGTGGTCGAGCTATAATAACTTCGCTCTGGACGCGAGCCGTGTAGAAGGCTGCCCGATCCAGATCGATTACGTTCGTCTGCCGGAAGGCTATCGGGGTTGATGATGACAAGAACCCACGGTCAGAAGAAGCGCTGACCGTGGCTACCCGCTGGCAAGCCCCCTGATGAGTCGCTGGTACGCCACGCTCTTTTGTGCCGTGGGCTTTTGACGCGTTCAAGGACCGCTTGCCAGAAGCAGGAGTGATACTGTAGTATCACTCTGATGAAGAGCCATCTGGTAACAACCCTGAAGCGGAACGCCACCAGGATTCTCGCCCAACTGGTGAAAGATCAGTCTCCGGTCCTGATTACCAAGCACGGAATTCCGGCGGCGTATCTGGTTGATGTCGCCACATTTGAAGCCCTGCAGAATCGAATGCGAGTGCTGGAAGGAATCGCGCGTGGCGAAAGAGCCATCGAGGAGGGACGGACCTCGACGCACACGCAAGCCAGGCGCCGCATGAAGCGATGGCTCAAATAATCTGGGCTGACCCAGCGATTCAGGATCTGGAGTCGATTGCCGAGTATATTGCCCTGGACAACCCTGCGGCCGCTCATCGACTGGTGCGACGGATTTTCGAGGCTGTTCAAGCGTTGCGGAGATTTCCCCGAATGGGCGCGCTTCCCGCTGGGCTCGCCGGCTTGCCTTATCGGCAGATGGTCGTTCCTCCCTGCCGCATTTTCTATCGGGTCGAGAAGAAAGTGGTCTACATCGTTCACATTTTGCGGGGAGAGCAGCTCGTGCAAAGAGAATTCTTCCCCACTCAACTCAGTCATTCAAAACCCGCCCGTCGGCGAATGAAATAACGCGGGTGGCGCATACAGATTCAAGATGGGAGAGCAAACGGCGTCGCATTCATCGCGGGAAACGCGACGCAGGCGCGAAGCGGGAGACAATTTGAATACTTAGCCCTCTCCCGTGGGGAGAGGGTGGTCCCGCTGCCGGCGCTTTAACCAGCCGGAGCGGGCCGGGTGAGGGGTCTCTTACGCACCGCGCTCGTCACGGGTCACTCGTCACTTGACACTGTCGTTTCGGGTGACGGGCGCTTGAGGTGCTCCGCACTCGCGAATCTTCCTTACAAACTCCTCCGGATTTTCCGTCACCAGTCCGTTGGGCAATCGAAGCACTCGAATTCCGATGCTCTTCAGGTACGCGTCCTTGTCGCGATCCCTTTTCTCCTGGCTCGGTTGAGCGTGCGCGCTGCCGTCAAGTTCCACCGCCAGACGAGCTTCAAAACAGTAGAAATCGACGACGTAGTTTCCGATGGGAAACTGTCGACGAAACTTGAGTCCCGCGCGGCGGTCGCGCAACAAGTGCCACGCCAGTTTTTCCGCTGCGGTTTGTTGCCGGCGCAGCTCGCGAAGTCTGGGAGTCGGAACCTCCACGGAGAAGACACCCCTCACCCGACCTGCTCCGGCTGGTAAAAGCGCCGGCAGCAGGTCACCCTCTCCCCGCGGGAGAGGGCTAGGTATTCCAAGTATAAAGTGACCCCCCCCTCACCCGACCCGCTCCGGCTGGCAAAAGCGCCGGCAGCAGGCCCCAGGGCAGAGCGTGGGGCCCCCTCCCTCTCCCCGCGGGAGAGGGCTAGGTATTCCAAGTATAAAGTGACCCCCCTCACCCGGCCTGCTCCGGCCGGGTAAAAGCGCCGGCAGCAGGCCCCAGGGCAGAGCGTGGGGGCCCCTCCCTCTCCCCACGGAGAGGGCTAGGTATTCCAAGTATAAAGTGACACCCCTCACCCGACCTGCTTCGGCTGGTAAAAGCGCCGGCAGCAGGCCCCAGGGCAGAGCGTGCGGCAGCCCCCTCCCTCCCCCAAGGAGAGGGCTAGATATTCCAAGTATAAAGTGATCCCTCACCCTACCGGGGTCAACATTGCGCTAGCCACTCCAGATACGAGCCGCAGAGTTACAAAACAACCCTCCGCTACCCACTCTTGACGCACCGGTACGAAGAACCCACGGCACCGAAATCATGCCGTGGCTACCTCGTCCATCGAGCAAGTGTAGCGCGCGAGGATATCACTGAAACGTGTTGTGGATGAAAGTGAGGCCGCTGGCGTGCGCGGCATCCGAGAGGGCGAGCGGGTTCGCGGGACAATTGATGAAGGCGTTGCCGTCGATCACGACGCCGTGGACGTTGTGCAGCACGATGTCGGGCTGGGTGTTGCCGCCGCACTGCACGTAGTTGCCGCGAAAGTTCAGGTTGTGGACGGCGGTGAAGAATCCGCTGCTGCGATAATTGGCGATGACCGCGACTCCGGCGGCAGCTCCCGGCGTGAAGCTCACCGCGTAAGCGCCGTCCGCGTAGTCGACGGAACCCGTGACGCCTGAGCCCGAGACCGCGCCCGAGCCGTCGTCCCAGCCGCCTGCGCCGCCCGCTAGAATCAAGAACGACCCGGGCTCGACTGGCGGATGCGCAAGCGTCCCCTGGAACGTCTGGGTCGCGCCGCCCGAGCCTAGTCCAATCAGCTCGCCCATTGGATCCACTTTGCCGGCGCGCAGGTTGGTGGCGGTCGGGCCGTTCACTTCCATGTAGTTGTCCTCGATATTCACCGGCGCGCCTTCGGTCAACTCGAAATTGGCGAGCGCGTTCGACTCGAAATCCGAGTCGCGCACGCTGATGAGCGCCATGGAGGGCGCCGTGCCGTCGCCGGTGCGCAATCCAATGCCGTTGCCTTGCAGGTGGCTGTAGACGAGCGCCGACTCGGCGTTCGCGCCCTCGAGGTCGACGGCGAGCGCGAATCCGCTGATGTGGCTGTCCTCGATGCGCACGTTCGAGCCGAGCAGCGAGAGGACGCCCACGCTCAAGTCGACCGCGGGTCCGAGCGTGCTCGTGAGCTTCACGTCGCGCAGCAGCAGGTATCCGCCGCGCGAGTCAATCGCCGCGCCGGAAATCGTCGGATAGCGGATCCCCATGTCGCGCATGGCAAAGCCCGGCGCGAGTACGAGCAGCGCGTCACCCGCGGCAGCCTGGTAGTCCAGGCAAGTAGCCGGCAGCGCGGACGAGGTCATCGGATGGCGGCCCTCGCCCTCGAAGATCACGCCCGGCGTCCTGACCACCACGGTCGCAGTCGTGCGATACGTGCCTACGGGGAAGTGTACCGTGCCGCCCGCGGCGGGCAGGGAGTCCACGCAACTCTGGATCGCCGCGGCGTCGTCCGCGAGGTCGTCACCACGCGCGCCTTGCGCCTTGACGTCGCAGGCGGCGCGCGCAAGTCGGCAGGGGATCAGCAGGGCGAGCGCGCACCACGCCAGGGCGAGGTGGCACGTCCAGACTGGGCGGCGGTCGGCTTGTGCGCGGGAAGTCAGCCTGTTCATGGTTCTAGCTTTATCGGCTCACGTTGAGACAATTGATACCAATGAGACGGGTAAGACACGTTATTTTATCCTCGCAGGATCAGCGAGTTGGGGGCGCTGCCCGCGCCTCGCCGGGCGGAATCGCCTGTTAATCGTCGCAATCCGCCACGCCGTAGTATGGTTTTGCTATTCGTTCGCCCACCGGTCACCGCCGGTTCCCTGTTATGATGGTTCAAGAAGCGTGAACTGCGCCGATGAGGAGTAAGCGATGAGCGAACTTGCTGCCAAGACTTGCGTACCCTGCCGCGGCGGCGTACCACCGCTTCGAGGCGCCGAACTCGATGCGCTCAGCCGGCAGGTACCCGGCTGGGACGTGGTCAACGAGCATCATCTTCACCGGGCGTTCAGGTTTCCCGACTTCCGCCAGGCGCTCGACTTCGTCGATCGCGTGGGCGCGCTCGCCGAGGAGCAAGGCCATCATCCTGACGTTCTGCTCTCGTGGGGCAAGACCGAGGTCACGCTGTGGACGCATAAGATCGACGGCCTGACGGAAAGCGATTTCATCATGGCTGCCAAGATTGATCAGCTCCAAGCAGCTTAGCATGGCTGACTCTCATTCGCCTCGAGGACGCTCCTTCATGCCGCCGCCCGTGGACGACCAGCATGCTTCCCCACCGCCGCCCATCAGCGTACAACGCTATTTCGAAGTATCGCTACTTCTCATGATGCTGGCGGCCGCCATTCTGACCGTAAGCACGAACTACCTCGCAGGACTCGCGCTTTACGTGCTGCTCTCCACTTCCACGTTTCTCAGCTATGAAGTGAAGCGGTCGGGCGAGGCGGCTCGAGTGTCATCGACGCACGAGGCGCGACGCGGCATTACGTTTGATTATTTTCGGGGAGACGTGGTAGGGTCGGTTTTCATGACCTCGCTCATCATTTCTGGCCTGGCCCTGGCCGTCTCCATCACAACCGCCTGGCTGACGCTGTTTCGGCGCGGTAACCTGCGGATGACGCGGCCCGTGCTAGTTGGCTTTCTCTACGACCTGCCGGGAGGTGAGCCGAAAGTGTTCTTTCGGACGATGCTCTTTGCAACGGGCCGACGCGGCCTTGAACCGTTGGCGTTGACCGTCACCGAGGGTGCAAGAATTCTGGGCGTCACAGGGCAAACGCTCAAGAATGTCATCAACGGCAGGTCGGGCATCAGCCCCGGGATGGCTATTCGGCTCTCGAAAGCCTTTGGCAGCACGCCAGAAATGTGGTTACGCATGCAGCTTTCCTATGACCTCGCACGGGCCCGAAAGGACGAAAGCAAAATCAAGGTCCGCCGTCAGCACCTGCCCCAAGAACTGCACGCGCAGTAACGAGGCCCGCGCCGGCTGATCGGAGGAAACTCGAACGGCTGGAGTTCGCTTAAATAACCATTACCAACACATGAGGTCGCTGGTTCTTGCCTACCTGCATCGTCACGGGATTGACTTGCCGCCGTCCACCGCGAGAACTTGTCCCGTCATAAACTCGGCCGAAGTCGCAAGCCAGAGCACCGCACTCGCGATATCCTCGGCGCGGCCGCCCTTTTGGAGCGGGGTCGAGCGCAGGAGCTTCCGCATTTGCGGATCGCGCTCGTCGCCGGGGAAAAGAATCGTCCCCGGCGCCACGCTGTTGACGCGGATGTGGGGAGCCAGGGCCTTGGCGAGACAGCGCGTCAGCATGATGAGCCCTGCCTTCGACGCACAGTAGTGCATGTAGCCGGGCCACGCCTGGAGTCCACCGAGAGAGGAAATGTTGATGATCTGGCCGCCCAGCGGACGGGCGTTGTCTGTGTTACTAGCCCGCGCGCGCCTGCCGCTCTTCCCTGCCCCACCGCGGCTACCGCCACCGCGCAACATGAGTCGTGCCGCGGCTTGGGCGCAGTAGAACGGACCTTTCAGGTTCACGCTGAGGATGCGATCCCAGTCGCGCTCGCTCAGCTTGTCCCAGGGGACGTGAAAGAAGAGGCCGGCGTTGTTCACCAGCAAGTCGAGCCGTCCAAAGCGCTGGTCGACGGCACGAAACATCGCCTCAACCTGCTGCGGCCGCGCGACGTCGGCGCGGATCGCGACCGAGCGGACGCCAAGCGCCCGGATCTCGCGGACTGCGGTTTCCGCCTCTACCTTAGACTGGTTATAGTTGACGACGACGTTCGCGCCGGCGCGGCCGAGCTCGAGCGCGATGGCCCGGCCGATTCGCTTGCCGGCGCCGGTGACGAGAGCCACCTGACCCTGCAAAGGGCGATGCTCCAACACGTCATCCTCGCGCCCGGACGTTCACCCAGACGTGGACGTGCGGTGCACCCCGGAAGTACCAGACCATACTGGGACTTTCAAGCTGCCACACGTCCCACACGCCATCATTGCCGATGTCCAGGTTCTTGTAGAAGGACATGGTGAGCTCGTTGAACCCGCCTCGGTCTTCGATGTCGCGCAACGCCTCCGTGCGATCCACATCACGGAACGGCAGCAGAAGGTCGCCGAGCACCTTCTGGACCAGTTCCTGCTGGTCCCGGCTCATTTCGGACACCGGCAGCCCCGTCAGGTCACGCCGCGGCTTGAGCTCGACGGTAGCCGTCGCCTGCTCCTCGCGCGGATCGCCGAGCAGAGCCAGCTTCCGCTGCTTTCCATCCAGCGCCTGAAACACTTCGTTGGCTCGCCGGGCCTGGTACCAGTAAACGTTCTTCGGATGGTCCGGCTTCTCATTGAAGCTTTGTGAGGCGTGTCCGTAGAAGATGGGACCGCCAAAGGCGACGCCCGCGACCGAGTCGCCGTCACAGCGAGCCGTGCAATGCCGCCCGGTGAGGACAAACTCGAAGCCGCCGCGACCCGGCTCACCAAACAGAGCCACCGAATAGTTTCCGAGTCCTCCGGCGTCCTCGTTGATGTGATAGAAAACTTTGTCGACAAATTCGGGATTGTGCAGGCCGCGAAAGATGTCGGTGATCATGGCCTGCTGGTCGGCGGTAAACAGTTGGCTGATCGTCTGGGGAACGATCTGCCAGTTATTGTCGACCTTGGAGCGCAGAGGATGATCGAACGGGAAGGCGATTTTCCGCTTCTGCTCATCGGAAAGACTCTGGTAGAGCGTGGAGACCAGCGTCTCCGAGCGCTCGCTCGATTTCGAGCCAGCCAGCGCAACCTCAGCGCTTCCGTGAAGGGCGGGCACAGCCGCCGTGGTGGCGAGAGCGGCCCCTCCCACGGCCACCGCTTTGAGGAACCTCCTTCGATCCAGATCGTCGCAATCGGGACATCGCATGGCAGCCTCCTTTCTAGCGACTATTTATGTCATCGGGTCGCGCGGGAATCAAGCAGAACCTTGGCGGGCGCGTTTCTGAACAAACTGGTAGAATCTCGACTTGAACCGATGGACAAAGTGGTGGTCTACTCGAAGCCCGATTGTTGCCTCTGCGATGAGGTGAAAGCGCAGCTCGCGCGGCTGCAAAGGACGCGCGCGTTCGAGTGGCGCGAGGTGAACATCCTCGAAGACCGCGCCGCTTTCGAGCAGTTCAAGGAAGAGATTCCCGTCGTTTTCATCAACGGCCGGAAGGCGTTCAAGCATCGTCTGGACGAGAAGGAATTCCTGAGGCGACTCGACCGATGAACCTCGACGTTCTTTCGATTACCGCCCATCCCGACGACACCGAACTGACGTGCAGTGGAACGGTCATCAAGATGGTCGAGTCAGGATACAAGGTCGGCCTGCTCGATCTGACGGCCGGCGAGTCGGGCACGCGAGGCAACGCCCGGCTGCGCGAGCGGGAATCCGAGCGCGCTTCGCGGGTGATGGGAATCGTCTACCGCGATAATCTCGGGCTGCCGGACGCCGCGCTCGAAGACCGTCGCGACTACAAGCTCGCCATCGCCCAGAAGATCCGCGAACTGCGCCCGCGTACCGTGATCCTGCCCTACTGGGAAGGTCGTCATCCCGACCACTACACCGCGGGACGCATCGGCTACGAGGCATGTTTCCTCGCGGGGCTGCGCAAGTCACCGATCGAGGGCAAGCCGTATCGCCCGCACAAGATCATCTACGCCAGCTTCTACGTGCCGACGCTGCGGCCGACCTTTGTGGTCGACATCGCGGCACAGTTCGAGAAAAAGCTGAAGGCGATTCTCTGCTACTCGTCGCAGTTCTCGTCCCGCCAGGACACCCAGAATCTGTTTCCCAGCCGCGCCGACCTGCGCGAGCGCGTCGGGTCGCTGGCCCGTCATTTTGGACTGATGATCGGCGTGCGCTACGGTGAGCCATTTGTGACGCGCGAGGTCGCAGCCGTGGACGACATCGTCACCATGCCGGTGAAGTCGATCTAGCCGCAGCGAGCCATCGGTCATCCGCTCGAGCGCAACAAGCCAAACACCTCAAGCGCCTCGGCCACGCGCTCCTGCACCTGGATTTCCTTTGAGTTTTGGGCGGACGGGTCGAGGATGATTCGGTCGTAGGTGAACATGTTGCGATCGCCTTCGATCTGGCGATAGAGTTTCGCGCCGATTCGTTCCAGCACTTCGTCCGTCATAGCCTTGCGGACTGCACCTTCAATGTCGCCCGCCAGGAAATACTCCTGATTGAAGCGGCTGCCATCCCCGACCGGAATCGTGGCCTGGTCGCCGGCCTCGAGCCTGCGCCACAAACGGTTGGCGGCGCTCGCAAGCTTCCCGCTCCCCGGCACTTTTGGGAATATGGAGAAGCGGGTCAGATTGAGCCGGCCGGATACCACTGCCACGCCGTTTTCAGCGAGCGGGTCGGTGCTGGCGCTCGAACTGTCCCACAAATCGAACAGGTAGACGTCGCACTCCCCCTCCCCCCGCTTGCACAAGTTCCGCACCTGGAGCCTTTGATGGAACCCCCGACCGTGCAGACGAATGATCTCGCTCGCGAGCCCGCCGCCTGATTCCTCCACAGGGTGAAAGCCGAGGCCGAGCGTCAGTTCCTGCTTCTCCGCCCGTCGCCCCTTCTGGCTGACGATGATCCAATAGACGATGCCGCCGAAGATTGCGACGAACATGATCACGAGCACGGCGACGCTGGCGAAGACGAGCATGACGGCAGTCCGGTTAAGCCGCCGACAGGCGGTTCTTCCAGCGGTTGTGGATGAACCACACGGCGCCGGCGAGAATCAGTACGATGATCACGGTGTCGAAGCGGTGGAAGTACTGGCGGAGAATCGTCCAGCGCTCGCCCAGCTTGACGCCGGCGTAAGCGAGGGCCAAACACCACGGCAGCGAGCCGAGAAAAGTGTAGAGGTTGAAGCGGAGGAAGTTCATGCGGGCGATGCCGGCGGGCAAGGCGATGAAGGTGCGGACCACCGGGAGGAGGCGCGCGAAGAACACCGCCCAGTCGCCGTAGCGCGCGAACCAGCGGTCGGCGAGTTCGAGGTCGTGCCGTGTGACCAGCACGAATCGCCCGTAGCGCTCGGCCAGCGGCCGTCCACCCAGCGCGCCCACGTAATAAGCGACCAGCGATCCAACGTTACATCCCAACGCTCCTGCCAGGGCCACCCAGATCAGCTTGAAGCGCCCCGTGTGAACCAGGTAGCCGGAGAACGGCATGATGATCTCCGACGGCAGCGGGATACAGGCCGACTCGATGCCCATGAGCAGCACGATGCCCGGGTACCCGCCATGCGAGATGACGGTGATGACGAAGCGTCCGACGAGTTCGACCACGCGGGTGAGCATACTGGAGCGCCGGCGCCATTGAGGGCAGTCGCCACGGCGCTGGGCCATCCGGGGTTGGGAAGGAGAACACTGGTATCCACTCCCTCGCCAAGCGCCCCTATCATACAGGGTGCTCGGAGAGCGCGACAGGGGAATCTTGGGCATCCGAATCGCATGGGCTCGCCTTCGGCTCCCGACCTGCGAAGCTCCTGGCATCGTTCGTAGGCCACAAGTCGCGCCGGGACAGCATCTTCTGGGCGCGGCTGGGGGCTGATTTCCCCTCCATCGCAAGCAACCTCCCGCGCCCCCCGCGCCTCTAAGCAAGCGTCACTCGCCGGAGGACACGCCGTAACGGTGAGATTCGTGGCTCAGTCGTCAAGAAACCGGCCTAAACCTTCCCCCCTCGACGAGAGCGCCGGGTGTATAATCTTTATGAAGAGTTCGAAAGGAGCCTAGCGATGAAAAAGGCACGCCGCGCGGGTCTATTAGCAGTGGCCGTACTGTTCTCGGTCACCCAGGTTCTTTCCGGCGCCGACAGCAAGAAGAGCGACGTGGAAGACATCGGTAATCGCAAGGTGGCGCATAAGAGCATCATCTCTCAGGAGAAAGAAATCGCCATCGGCAAGCAGTACGCCACCGAGATCGACCGCTCGGCCAAGCTGGTCACTGATCCCGTAATCAACGAATACGTGAACCGCATCGCGCAGAACGTGGCTCGCAACTCGGACCTGACCATTCCACTCACGGTCAAAATCATCGACGACCCGACAATCAATGCCTTCACCCTGCCTGGAGGTTTCCTCTACGTCAACACCGGCACAGTGCTCGCCGCCACGGAAGAGGATCAGTTGGCCGGAGTTCTGGCGCATGAGATTGCTCACGCTGCGGCCCGGCACTGGGCTTCGCAAATGACTAGGGCGACGCTGATGCAGTACGCCATGATCCCTCTGATCTTCACTCCCATGTCGTACCCGGTTTACATGGGCGTGGCGCAAGCGATGAATTTCGGCATCCCGATGGCCTTCCTGAAGTTCAGCCGATCGGCGGAAGCCGAGGCGGACTACCTGGGCCTGCAATACATGTACAAGGCCGGCTATGATCCCAACTCCTACGTCGCCTTCTTCGGCAGAGTCATGGAGGAGGAGCGTCGCGAGCCGGGTAGTGTTCCCAAGGTGTTCGCGGATCACCCTCCCACGCCTGATCGCATCGTCAAATCGGAAGAAGAGATCAAGCAGATCCTTCCCAAGCGCGACCAGTATCTTGTCTCGACATCGGAATTCGACGACGTCAAGTCTCGCCTGCAGATGGTCATGAGCAACCGGCGGAAGCTGGAGAAGCCGGGGCCGACGCTGCAGAAGCGAACAACGAAGACTGACCAGACGTCGACCTCGCAGACCCCGTCGTCGCAGAGCGGCCAAAGCAAGCAGGACGATACGCCACCCGTACTGCGCCGCCGCGACTAGCCAAGTTTCGACCGCCACGCAAGCAGCGAGCAGCCCGTCCCTACTCCTCGGGGCGGGCTGCTTTTTTAAGCGCTACAGGTTATTTCCGTTTGGAGCAGGGCTCTAGCCGCGCGGTTGGTTGGTGGTAATACCCAGCTTGCGGAGTTCGTCGGAGTAGTACTTCCGGAAAAGAATATCCCACTCGCCGCTGCCTTCGGGGATGGTGCGCTTCTGGGAAGTAATGTGGAGTCGCACTCGCTCCTCAATCCTTTCTTCCTCCGCGACGAGGTCGTTCAGGATCTTCACGACGGCCAGGCGGATTGTGTTCGGCTCCTCAAAAATCTCGATTTCGTCCAAAGCGGCGATGGCGTCGATAATCCGGTGTGAAACCTGTGTGATCTTTTCGTAGCTGAGTTTCATCGTTTCAGCAGACTCAAGTGATCCGTTGGCAAGGCTCGGATTCTTCGTTCATGGCGGACCCGCCTGCTCAGAGGACCACTTTGCGGTCACGCACCAGTTGTCTCTTGACCTTCTTGAACATCTCCTCGTACGAGGCGCCTACCTGTTTCATCTCGTCGCCGTGTTCCTCGAGGATCTTCCGAACTTCCTCATCGATGCGCGACTCGACCGTCAATTCGTCGACCATGACCTGGGTCATCACCTCAGCGACGTAGGCGGGCTGGTCGTACTGAATCAAGCCTTCCTTGCTGAGACGCTTCAACACCTGCTGGGCCATGTAGGCCACATATTCGCGCGGCAAATGCATCTAAAGTCAGCGTCTCCTTGACGCTCGCTATAAGCTAGTGTATAGTCTGGAGTTTCGAGGTGTCAAGGTTTCGCACGAGCAAACGGGTGGGCCGGAGCGGAAATCCTCGAGCCTGAGCGTACGACGGGCGGTTAGCTCAGTTGGTCAGAGCGTCTGCCTTACAAGCAGAAGGTCATCCGTTCGAGCCGGATACCGCCCACCACGACCTTTTGTCAGGATCACCTCTCAAGTTGGGGACGTAGTTCAGCTGGTTAGAACGCATGCCTGTCACGCATGAGGTCGCGGGTTCGAGTCCCGTCGTCCCCGCCAGCATTTTAAGAAGAACCTGCAGGTTTGGCGTCCTTTGCGATTCAACCGCTCCTTGCTGCGACGCGCAGCGCACGTGTGCTTACATACTACTGTAGGCTGGTTGTGCCTGGCGCGCTAGAGGTTGTCGACTGCCAGGCTAGGCGCGGGCGCGCCTTTGCTCCGGGTCAGTGGCACGCCTGGGTCCCGGAATCGGTGAAGGTTTGGCCGGCGATGGGAAGGAACTGCCAATCGTAGCTCGTGGCGTGCAACGTCAGTTTCAGAACGCCGAAAGTGTTGCTGTTGCGCACCTGGCTGTTGTTGGCCACGGTGGTGAACGACATCAGGTCACCACCTCCGGTTCCCACGATGAACTCGCGAAGTCCCTTGGCGGTATCCAGGTTGCCGTTCGGGTCCTGCGGCGCAAAGCGCTCATAGTTGTGCGCATGACCGTTAATCACCAGGTCTGCCCCGGCAGAATAGAGCATCTGCCAGAATGGCTGAACGGCGCTCGTGGCTAAGTTGGCTGTTGACGTATACAAGGTCCGATGCCAGATCGCCAGTGTGCAGGTCACTGGATTGGCAGCGAGATCAGCTTGCAGCCACTGGCCTTGAGGCGAAGTAGCGGTGCAGCCACCGAGGTGTATATCCGAGCATTCGCTGTTGAGGACAATAATGTGCCAAGCCCCGTAGTTGAGGCTGTAATAGCCTTTCGTCGGGTCGCCAGCGGTCGGCCCCCAGTAATTGTAGTAACCCATGCCGTTGGGGTCGATGTACTCGTGATGTCCCGGCGCGGGGATGCTGCGGGATCGGAAGCGGCCCCACGTGGGCGCGTAGCATTTCTCAAAATCACTTTCGAGCCCGTTGGGATAACCCATGTCACCACTCACAAATACCATCCCTGCTATCGGATCGATCAGGGCTGCCGTAGCTAGCGGCTTGGACAGGGCGCCCGGACCACACTGACCAATATCGCCGGCTCCCACCAATACTACGTCCTGGGTTTGCGCCATCAGATCAGCTTTGGTCCCCCCAATGAGCAGGGAGATGAACGCAACGATACTGAGGCAAACCACGCTCAAGTGCGGCGGACGAAGCAGGGTTCTCATAGATGCCCTCTCGATATAGCGACTTCGGAGATCAAGTCTTTCCCTCATTTCGAGTTCGTCCCGTACGTTCCCTCCAACCCGCATCCGTGGGAGGTCGCGCTTTACTTGCCTCCCGTGCCGCTCAGGCTGACCGTTTGCGGGCTTCCAGGAGCACTATCGGAAACGCTCAGGCTAGCCGTTCTGTTTCCTTTTGCCGTAGGCTTAAACGTCACGCTGATGGTGCAGCTAGCGTTTGCAGCTATCGGGCTGGCGCTGACGCAGTTGTTCGACTGGGCGAAGTCTCCGGCCTTGGACCCAGTGATCGTAATGGTATTGATGGTCATCGCCCCATTGCCCGTATTGGTCAGGGTTACCGTCTGGGGAGGGCTAGTCGTGCCAATGGCCTGCTTTGCGAACGTGAGGCTGGTTGGCGACAGCGATGCCAACGGACCAACCCCTGTGCCTGCGAGGTTCACCGTCTGCGGGCTACCCGTGGCGTTATCGGCGATGCTAAGCGCGGCAGCTCGCGCCAAAGGAGCGGTAGGTGTGAAAGTCACGTTAATCGTGCAATTGGCGCTAGCGGCGAGCGAACTGGGGCAATTGTTGCTCTGGGCGAAGTCACCGGCATTAGCGCCGCTAATCCCGACACTGCTGATAGTCAAGGCGGCGTTGCCGCTATTGGTCAGGGTCACGGGCTGCGAGGCGCTGGTCATACCTACCTGCTGGCTGTTAAACGTCAGGCTGGTCGGAGATAGGGTCACGCCCGGAGACCCACTCGACCCCGTACCTGCAAGGCCCACCGCTTGAGGGCTACCCGGAGCGTTGTCCGAGATGCTGACCGACGCGGAGCGTGACCCGGCGGCGCTAGGAGTAAAGGTCACATTGATCGTGCAACCGGAGTTGGCGGCGAGCGAGCCGGGGCAATTGTTGCTTTGGGCGAAGTCACCGACATTAGCGCCGCTAATCCCGATACTGTTAATGGTTAAGGCGGCGTTACCACTATTGGTCAGGGTCACGGGCTGGGCGGCACTGGTCGTGCCCACTAGCTGGCTATTAAACGTCAGGCTGGTGGGAGACAGCGTAACAGCGGGGGCCGGGGCCGTGCCGGTACCCGAGAGGCTGACCGCCTGCGGGCTGCCCGGGGCGTTGTCCGCAATGCTGACTGAGGCGGACCGCGCCCCGGCGGCGGTGGGAGTGAACGTTACGTTGATCGTGCAACTGGCGTTGGCGGCGAGCGACCCAGGGCAATTGTTGCTCTGGGCAAAATCACTGGCGTTGGCGCCGCTAATCCCGATACTGTTGATAGTCAAGGCGGCGTTACCACTATTGGTCAGGGTCACGGGCTGGGGGGCACTGGTTGTACCCACTAGCTGGCTATTAAACGTCAGGCTGGTCGGAGCCAGGGCCACAGCAGGACCAGTCCCCGAGCCTCCGGTGCCCGTCAGTGTCACGGTCTGCGGGCTGCCACCGGCGTTGTCGGTGATGGTAACGGTTCCGTTGCGTGTCCCGGTCGCCGTCGGCGTAAAGGTGACGTTGATGGCGCAAGTGGACCCCGCCGACGCCCCACTGTCGCAGGTGTTGGTTTGCCCAAAGTCGCCGCTAACCGTAATGCTTGCAATATGAACGGGAGCAGTTCCGTTGCTGTTCAACGTTACCGTCTGGGCGCCGCTCGTCGTTCCGACCGGTTGGCTGGGAAAAGTCAAACTAGTTGTGGAAAGCGACACAGCGGGAGTCAAGGCAACGTTCGAGACAAAGGCATCTGCATAACTGCCGGCGAAAACAGACTGAAACGCGCTGGCGGTAGGAAAGTCTGTGGAACCGGCCTCCCCCACAATGTAGGGATTGGCCGAAGAGTCGAGCGCGATACCCGTGCTCTGGTCGATGTAGGTTCCGCCCAGATAGGTGGAAAAGACCAAGCCGGAGCCCGCACCGTTCAGCTCGGTAGCAAATCCGGTTCCGTAGTAACAGCTCGAGCTGCGGCAAGTGGACTGAAGCGCATTGGCCAGCGGGAAGGAGGTTGAAAAGGTCTGTCCGGCAACAAAAGCGTTGCCAGTGTCGACCGCAATGGTTTGGCCAAAGTCGAGTCCGTTTCCATGGACGTAGGTCGAGTAGAGAACCGAGGACAGGCTGGGCGCGAACTTGGTCACGAAGGCGCCGGAAGCGGTCGTCAATGTCGTCTGGTAGGCGCCCGCAGTTGTTGGGAAGTTGGTTGAAAACGTGAAACCCACCACATAGACGTTCCCTGCCCCGTCGAGCGCAACTCCGGTCGCGTTGTCCTCGGCCCCGCCACCCAGATAGGTGGAGGCGACGAGCCCTGCGCCATTGGTTGTGATCTCCGCCGCAAAAGCATCAGCGTATCCGGGGCAACTCACACAGGTCGTCTGGACCGCACTCGCCAGCGGGAAATCAGTCGACTTGGTGAATCCCGTCACGTAAGCGTTGCCTGCCGCGTCAACAGCGATCGCCGCGCCCTTGTCCGGACCGCTACCGCCAAGATAGGTCGAGTACACGAGGCTGGAGCCCGCGGCATTGAGTTCGGTCACGAAGGCGTCCGCGTCATTATTCCCGCCGTTTGAGGCTTGGATCGGCGACGCGGTGGGGAAGTTTGTGGAATAAGTACGCCCCGTAACGTAAGCGTCTCCTAATGAATCAACGGCGACGCCGCAGGCTTCATCCGTGGCGCTTCCTCCCAGAAAGGTCGAATACACCAGCGCAGACCCATTGGCGCTCAGTTTGAGTACAAAGGCGTCCCCGGCTCCGGCGTAGGTTCGATCAAAGGCGCCGGAGGTAGTCGGGAAATCGCTGGAAAAGGTTTCTCCTGCCACATAAGCGTTGCCCGAGGAGTCGACCGCGATGGCCCTCCCGATTTCATCCTTGCTCCCACCGATATAGGTAGAGTAGACCAACGAAGACCCGCTGGGGCTGAACTTGGTCACAAAGACGTCTGAGAATCCACCGTTGCAACTGCCGGCTGTGCCGCACGTAAGGTCGAAAGCCCCGGCAGTGGTGGGAAGGTTGTCCGACAACGTGAACCCCGTCACGTACGCGCTGCCCGATGAATCCACGGCCACGGCAGCGCCGGAATCGTAGGCACTTCCGCCCAAGTAGGTGGAATAGGCCAGCACCGGATCGATGATGAGAGGTCGGGTGGGGTCATAAGGACCAAGCTGAAACTTCACTTGCTGACCGGCTCGGAGAGCATATCGTCCTGCCACGCTCTGCCGCCGTCCACGATGCTTTGCATCGGATTGGTAAATCCGCGGCTGGTGGAGCAAGACCTGACGGCCTCGAACCTCAATTCGCAGGTTCCCCTGGTCATCAATCGCACACCTGCTCGCACCCCCGAAAGCGACCGCAATGCGCCGTGGGTCCGCACCCGGCTTCACTACAAAGTCGTATTCCAGTTGCCCCCCATTGCCGTGATAGACCAGGTCGATACCGGGATACACATTCTGAAAGTTGACTCGAGCGTAAGTCGGGATGCCCGTTTGCCATCGCCTGGGATCATCGCCGATCAAATAGTTCACCTTGCCCGGAAGGAGTTCCTCGCCCGAGCCCGCCTGGGCGGAGTTCGCGCCAACCAAGCGCATGCGCAATACGGTAGGAGTCGCGGCGTCGGGAATCGGCGATTGGTCCTTGACCGGTCCCGCTGCTGATAGGCTGCCGGCCTCGGACGAGGTCAGCGCGCTTTCGCCGCTTGACGGACGCAATGCGAGCGCAGCTTCGCTCGCCATGAGATAGAGAGTGTAGCCCCCGCTGTGTGAAAGGAATTGCACCCTGGCGCCAGCCTGTCCGCGGTTGACCTCGAAAGCCAAGGAACGTTTTCGGTAGGTTTCGAGCAACGCCGCACGGGCCAGCGGATCAACCGATCGCGGTTGGCTCGCGCCGCCAACGCCGAAGCGAACAAGGGTCTGCTCGGATCGGCCACTTTCGACAACGGGCTTCACGCGTTGGACCAGTAGTCCGTCTTCTTCCGCCAACATGGGTCCCGGTCGCTGCCCAAGATAGTCTACCGCGAGCCCCGTGGCCACAGCGACACTAAGGATAAGGATCGGTTGGTAGTAGCGTCTCCCCGGCTGAGGGCGGCGTTTCGACATTGGAAGCCTCCAGAACCTATCCGTCGTCGCCGGAGGCCGTCTTGCACGCCGCATAGGAGAGAGACGCGGACATCCTTGCTGCACAACCGGCTCACAACCAAACTAAGCAGGCGAAAGAGCACGAGACGTGCCACATCCCTCATATCGTCGAACAATAAGTCTCACATTGTCAGGATTGGACTTTTCAGGAATGACCTACTAGGTTAACTGCGGCTAGGTCCGCTGGGCACGGAAAGTTCGTTCCCCGTGTGAACGCATCTTGCATGAGCCATGCTTGCCCCGACCGCTGGTAGGCTGCGGATTCACCTTAAAACGAATCACAAGTACGCCACCATTCCCTCCCCTGGACTCGTGCTGTCCTTTCTGTTGAGCGCGCGAACCGAAAACGACCTCGGAGATCGTCAAAAGGCCGAATCAGCCCGCACTCCGGAAGAGTCGCGCCACCGACACCAAAACAATGGCGCCCACCGTGGCGGCCGCCAATCCACCGATCAAACCATAGGAATGTATCCTCAGCAGCGCAAAGATCCAACCTCCAATTACGGCGCCGACCAAGCCAAGACACAGATCCGCAATGATCCCGAAGCCGCCGCCGCGCGTCACCTTGCCGCTGAGCCAGCCGGCCAGCAGGCCAATCACAATCCAACTCAAGAGATCATGTGTCATGATTCACCTCGCATGCCGTATAACTGCTGGTCCAGGCGTCAGTAGCGCCAGGGATCTCGCGAGCGCTGCCCTGGGAGTTCGTCCTCCTGCTCTCTCTGTTAGATGCGTTAGCCGGAAGGATAAGCAGCCGTGGATTTTCAAGACCTCTTACAAATCAGCCGCCGATGTGTCCATAAAAGCGGGCAAAAGGGCTTTCCCGATAAGCTCGTTTCTGTCCAACCAAATCCGAGGATTCGACGGGGCTTGTGCCCTGTCAGTGCTGTTGAGACCAGGGAGGAGTTAGCGAAGGGTTGATATCTCTACGTGGGTTCCCCGTCCTCCTTTTCTTCCACGGCTTCCTCAACTACATCTTTGACTACCTGCGTCACTGCCTGCTTCACGGCGTCCTTGACCGTCTCTTCAACCTCTTTCGCATCGAGCTCAATCTGGGTATTTTCCCCCACGACCTCTTTCACGGCGTCCTGCAGAACCGGTGCAACCGGCGGCAACTCCCTGGTGATGGCCCTGACCACTATCTTCGCCGCTCTGCCGGCGGGCGCCGTTTTCCGTTCGACAGGCGGCGCCTCCTTCTGAGCCCGAGCCCAATCGTCCTCGAAGCTCTTGAGCAGCCGGCTCACAACCTTGGGATCGCGGAAGATGATTCCCACTTCGCGCCGCGCGTCGAGCTCGATCTCGCGAAGGCTCTGGCTCCCGATGAATGCCTGGCGGCGGTCGCGAATCATCGTGCGCGTATGGAGCCGCAGATACGGAAGCTTCGACACCTCCAGCTTGTCGCGCTTGCGGGTCACCCTGCCGATTACCTTAAGTTCGACGCCCGCGCGTAACCGGTCCTGTAAGAGGCGCAGCATTGCCGGATCGCTGACCTTGGGGTCGTAGATCAGCAACTGTTTGCGAGCGCCACGAATGAATGCGGCGAGCTGCTTGCGGGCGTTGACAGGACTCACCACGAAGCTATGGAGTCCAGCACTGTAAGGGCGGCGTGTCGTATCAGCCTCAAACAGCTTGATCGCTTCCTGTACCAGCCTACGGTGCCGAGTGACGATCCCGAAGCTACGACTGCGTTCGATGTCCAGATAGGTGAGATTGAAAGCCATCAGATAAAGCTCGCGCCGGTCGACAATCATCAATTTGTCGTGATACCGCAGCAGATCGCTGGCCGTGCGCGCCACCGTGACGCCATCTTCGAGCAGGCGTGACTCAAGCTTGCGGAGATTGGCCTCGCCGCCGCGGTTGGTGTAGGCGATCAGGGCGTGGACAAAAACGCCTCGGTTCACGGCATTCTTCAGCGCCCGCTCAATCTCACTCCGGTCGAAGCGGAAAATGACGATCTCGACGCGTTCTTTGGCGGTGTCGATCCCCTTCACGAGAGGCGTCACGCCGTCGCCTGGCTGAACGATCAGCTTCAAGGTAGACTTCTCCTCGACCTCCAAAGAGCTTTGCAGGTTTCAAACTAACTCCTTTCTTCGAAACGAATCAAGATCGAAGTCGCATGTTCGCCGTCGCGTGATCAAGGTCGTTCTCAACGTCACCCAGACCTTGGCATCAAGATTGCCCTACCGAATCGTGAACGTTTTCTCAAGACGTTAACGTCGAGCGCGCGAAGGCCTGCTATGTATAAGAGGATACGACTTGTTATTTGTACAGGTGTGCTGGTAGCACTGATTCCCGGCGCCGCAGCAGGCGTGAAAAAAGGTACCAGAGCCCGGCAAGCGGAACCAGGGCTCAGGGCCGGGGAGCAGGCGGTGCTCTGGCGCAAGCCGCGTGACATCCGCTCGCGCAACTTGTACTTCGGGCCGGGTGGCAAGGCACACGCTCCCCACTCGGCCTTCACTTTTGTCAGAGAAGATTCGCACGGCACCAGTCCAAAATTCGACGTGCGTGACGAACACGGCGTCAAGTGGAGAATCAAGCTGGGCGCCGAGGCGCGTCCCGAGACAGTGGCTACACGCCTGGTTTGGGCTGTAGGCTATGCCGCCAACGAAGACTACTTCGTACCGGTGTTGCGCGTCGAAGGTCTGCCGGCGCGGCTCCACCGCGGCCAGAATCTGATCGGACCCGATGGCACCATCCGCAACGCACGACTCAAACGGTATTCGAAAGGCGAGAAAAAGATCGGCGAATGGCGCTGGCGCTACAACCGTTTTGCGCGCACGAAAGAATTGAACGGGCTGAGGGTGATGATGGCCCTCATCAACAACTGGGACCTCAAAGACAATAATAACGCGGTCTACGACGAACGCCGTCCCGCCGGCTCGACAGGCCCCGAAGAAGTTTACGCCGTCAGCGATCTCGGCGCCAGCTTCGGGACCACGGGACGAAGCTGGACGCGCACCATCTCCAAGGGCAATCTTCACTCCTTCGGCCGCTCCCGGTTCATCACCAAGATCACCGACAGCTACGTCGACTTCAGCGTACCGAGCCGACCGGCGCTGATCGATCTCTCCAACCCGCCGGACTTCATCAGCCGCGTACGACTGCGCTGGATCGGCAAACGTGTTCCGCGCGCGGACGTCCGCTGGATCGCAGGGCTGCTGGCTCAGCTCTCGCCCGAGCAGATTCGCGATGCTTTCCGCGCGGCCGGATACACGCCCGAGCAAGTGGATGGCTTCACCCGCATTATTGAGAAGCGAATTGTGCAATTGAGCGAGCTGTGAGCGGAGACCTTCAGCGCGGCGTTTCGACAATGCTTGAGGGCACGGCGTCGCTACGCCCTTCCTCCTCCCGCCGGAACTGGATTTCGTAAAGTTGGGAGTAGAGCCCGCCCGATTTTACCAATTCCTGATGTCGTCCTCGTTCGACGATCTTTCCGTCCGCAACCACAAAAATGACGTCGGCCTTACGGATGGTTGAGAGGCGATGCGCGATGACGATGCTGGTCTTGTTTTCCATCAGCCGATCCAGCGCTTCGAAAACCAGTTGCTCCGAGGATGCGTCGAGTCCCGAGCTGGGCTCGTCGAGAATCAGGACCGGTGTATTGCGGATAAGGGCGCGAGCGATGGCGAGTCGCTGGCGTTGCCCGCCTGATAGCGTTACGCCTCGCTCGCCGATAACCGTGTTATAGCCCTCGGGCAATCTTTCGATGAACTCGTGAGCGTTCGCCAGCTCAGCCGCCCGCAGGATCTCAGTGCGGCGAGCCTCAGGCTTCCCGTAGGCGATGTTCTGCCATACCGGAGCGTGAAACAGCAAAGTCTCCTGGAGAACGAAGCTGATTTGACCGCGCAGTGATTTCTGCTGGAGGCGCCGCACGTCCCTGCCGTCGATCTTGACAACCCCCGAGTCGGGATCATAGAAACGTGCGATAAGGCTGACGAGCGTGGTTTTTCCTGCGCCCGTCGGACCCACCAGGGCGGCCATCTGTCCCGGTTCGATGATCAAACTTACGTCCTCGAGCACGCGACAGTCAGGCGTATAACCGAAGTTGACGTCTTCGAACTCGATTCTGCCTTTGAAACGCGGAGCCGGCCGCGCGCCACGCACGTCCTTGATCTGGCGGTCCGTTTCCAGCACTTCCCGGATCCGCTCATAGCCTACCGCCGCCTTGGAGTAGCTATCCGTCATTTTAGAGAGCTCCTGCATCGGCTTGTACATTTTGCCGAGATAGAGGATGAAGACGACCAGCGATCCGACGGAGAGTGCGCCCGTCAGAACCATGCGGGCCCCAAACCAAAGCACCATGCAGGTACCCACCGCGACGACAATCTCAACCAGCGGCGCAAGCTTCGCTTTAAGGCTGCGAGCCCGTAACGCAATCTCCACGCCCTCCAGGCTTTCCTCCTCAAGTCGGCGCTGTTCGTAATCCTCACGCGCGAACGCCTTCACAACCTGGATGGAAGAGAGCACTTCTTGAACGATGGAGACAATCTCCCCCTCTTTCTTTCGCACGGCGCGCGCCGCCTTCTTGATCCGCCGGGTGTAGGAGTAGACGAACGCAAAGAGAGCCGGCGCGACCGCCAGCGCGATCAAAGTGAACCGCCAGTTCATGTAAAACATCACCCCTACCATGCCCACCAGGGTAAGGCAGCTCAGGACGCTGCCGAGCAATCCCGATGCAATGAAGCTCTGGATAGCGTCGATATCGCTGGTGACGCGGCTGATGAGGTCGCCAGTCTGTTTTTGGTTGTGGTAGGCGAGTGAGAGTCGCTGAATGTGCGAATAGAGAGCACGCCGCAGGTCGTGCATCACCCACTGGCTGACGCTTGTAGTGAGATATTTCTCGGTATAGGAGCAGAGTGCATCGAACAGCGCGATGAGGAGCACGGCCAGGACGGCAAATTTCAGGATGGCGATCGGATCGCGGCCCACCATCGACACCACGAACCGGTTCAGCCAGCCGTGCACGAACTTCACCTTGAGAACGTCGTCGAATACGATTTTAAGTGGCCAAGGCTCGAGCAGGTTGGCAACGCCTTCGCCCACTGCCGCAAGCAACCCCAAGACAAGGGCTTTCCAATGAGGTTTTAGCAAATCCCCAATCTTGAGTTTTGATTTCGGCGTCACCGACTGGTTCTCCATAAGGTCTCATTCAAGTTCGATGCTTCGAGACAGAAAGTCGCACAGACCTTGCGCAATCCGTCGACCGAGGAGGATCGACTGTGCGATCGTGCCACGATGAGCAGGCGGAGGCACCTAACTATTCAGGGCGCCGGGTCACTGAAGCTCAGGTGACCGCGCGGTGGTCGAGCTGATGCAGGAATAAGGTGAGGTAGCGCTTAAGGCTCCCGGTAACCAGGAAGTGCTCGCGGACGTGTTCGTGGCCGTTTGAACCCAGCCGGGCGGCAAACTCGCGATGGGAAAGCAAGAAGCGAACCTGGTAGGCAGTCCCTTCGATGGAATGCGCCAGCAAGCCAGTGTGCTTGTGGATCACCTGCCGGGGGATGCCGCCCACCGCCGAGGCTACCACCGGTTTCTTCTTCCACAGAGCCTCGGCGACGGTAAGCCCAAAGCCTTCGCGCAGGCTCTTCTGGATGACCACTGTCGAACCTCGCTGGAGCGCGTTGATCTCGACCGGGCTCGAAGGCGGAAGCTCCAGGACATGGATGTCGGGGTCGTTGCCGGCTGCCTCACGAACTTCCCGCAAGACTTCCCGTCCTTCCGGATCGTCCGCCGCCCCGCCGCCCGCCAAAACCAACTGACAATCGAAGTAACGCTTGACGATCTGATAGACCCGAATGACGCCGATGGGATCTTTGAAGCGATCGAAACGTGACACTTGCGTGAGGATGGTGCGTTGCGGATCGACGCCGAATTTCTCCAGGATGTCTTTAACGAATTCGGGGTCCAAGTCCCGGTTCTTGTCGGAGAGCGGATCGATTGATGGGTAGAAGAGATATTGGGGAATGGGGAGGCGGCGCGCGAACTCCGGTGAGGAAAAAATAGCCCCGTCGTACCGGTTCACGTAATTCTCCAGAAACTGCCATACTGTCGGATTGGGCCGCGACAGGTCGATGTGGCACCGCCAGATCCAGTGTCCACTGTGGTTGGAGCGGCCTTCGATCAGCGCGGCCGGCTGAGGGTCATGAATGACGGCGAATTCGGCGTCCAGGCGCAGGCGCTCCTGGTTCAGTTTGTTGTAACGGAGGAAGATCTCGAAGTTCTGCGGCCGAGAATCGTAAGCGCCGCCTTGCAGCGCGTTATGAAACGCCTTGGTGACTTCGAAGAAATCCGCCCCCCCCGTGATGACATCCCACCGCGCGTCCAACCCCACTTCCTGCATGAGAGGCATGAGACGATGGAGCAATTCCGCCACGCCGCCGCCGATCGCCGTCGAATTTACCATCTGAATGGGCCGCCCGTGCAAGGGACCGCTCAGCGCCCAGAGCTCGTCGATTGCCGGCGCGCCCACAAGGTCGACATAGCCATCGAGGGGAGTTGCTGTCTGAACTGTCGAGGGCGACATGGAGTCAGTTCCGAATCTGTTGGTCGATCAGCCTGACCAACTCCTCTTGGATGCTGTCAAGCGTGTTGGTGTAAACGTCGATGCGGTTCATCCGCGCCGCCAGGTCTCCAAGGCCAAGCCCGGTGGCGATCCAGTATGAGAAATCGTTTGTTTTTAGATGGAGTCGCAGGCGCGAAGAGATGAAGTGAAAGTGCAACGAAGCATGGCTGAGCCGCTCCAGGTGGTCGCGGAATTCCTCGAGCGTGCGCGCCTCCCAGCCGAGCGGCAGGGTGACCTCGATGCTCTCGCAGAAATTGAAGGGCTCGAACGCTGCCTGCGTGGCGAACTGCGGCTCCGCGTCACAATACTCGACGACCAGCCGCCGCAGGTCTGTGCGCAGTTCTACAATGGAGACGTACTCGCGGATATCCACGCAGGCTAGCCGTTCCGCGAGTTCGGCGCGGTTGCAAGCGGCGAGCACCCATTGCGCGAAGTCGTTCGAGAAGCGTTCGGTCAGAAAGTGATGGCGCCCCAAGCTCTGAAAGGTATGATAAAACATCGAGGCGTCACTGCACTGCTCCAGCGCGTCGCGCAACTCCGCAAGGTTGGCGGCGTTCTGATTGCAAATGCGGACGAGGTCCGAGGCGGTATAGAACTGGAACGGCTGGTCAGCAGTCTTCACGCGGTCGTTGCCTCCACCTTGGGGAGTCGGAGTTGCTTCGACTCCGGCATGCCCACGTGCGCACAAACACTCGCGCGGGCGAGCGCTTGCCGACCACGACAGTCAGGCGGTGGCGATGAACTCGGAGACACCGCTGCCACGTCCGTATGACGTGCGGTTGACCCGCGATGGTTGTCCGGTTTGATTCGGCCTGAGAGGTGCAACGGCTGCGGCGCTCAAGTTCCTGCCCCGCGAGAGACTCTTCATCCTCACATCGCGACCTTGGTAGGAAATGAGTCGCTCGGCTCGGACCCCGGCGGCGCAGCAGCATCACTCGACCTTTCGACTCGGATCTCCGCCAGCTCGCTGATCAGGTTCGCCGCCCACCAATACACATTGTTCTCCCTCACCACACGCTGCATCTGTTGCATGCGAACCCTCTGCTCGCCGGTGTCCATCTCGATCGCCAGGGCGATCGCGTCCGCCAGTTGCTCGGTGTCGTAGGGATTCACCAACATCGCGTCCCGCAGGTCGCGGGCGGCGCCGGTAAAGCGGCTCAGGATCAGCGCCCCCTGCTCGTCGTCACGCGACGCGACAAACTCCTTCGCGACCAGGTTCATTCCGTCGTGCAACGAAGTCACCATGCAGACATCGGCGGCCTTGTAGTACTTCTCAATTTCCTCGTGGCTGTGATGCCGCTTGAGAAACACCACCGCCTTCCAGCGGCCCGCTTGGAATCGCGCATTAATGCGCTGCGCCTCGGCCTCCACTTCATCCAGCAAATCCAGATAACGCTTGATGTGGGTTCGGCTCGGAGCGCCGATTTGCACGAAGGTGAACTTTCCCCGGTACGCCGGGCGCTTCTCGAGGAAACGCTCGACCGCGCGGAAACGCTCGAGGATTCCCTTGGTGTAGTCAACGCGGTCGACGCCAATTCCCATAAAGGCCGCCTCTACCCCGAGTTGCTTGAACAGCTCCGAGCGCAGAACGTACACCGAGTCACTGGAGCGCGACTCAGGTGCCTCTGCGGGAAACGCCACGCTGATGGGGAACGGCCTCACGAGCGTGCGATGCCCACCGCGTTCGACCGCAAAGTGCTCCCAGTCGACGCGTGCTTCGAGCGCACCATCAATCGTCTCGAGAAAATAGTTGCAGTGCGACTGGATGTGAAAGCCGATCAAGTCGGCGCCCAGCAGCCCGTCCAGCAACTCACTCTGCCAGGGGCAGATCCCGAACGCCTGCGGATTCGGCCAGGGAATGTGCCAGAAAATCGCCACGCGCGCATCGGGGCGGGCCGCCTTGATCAGGCGCGGCAGCAGCGCAAAGTGATAGTCCTGGACCAGCAGAAAAGGTTGCTCGGTCCCGGCCATCTCCTTCAGCGCGGCATCAGCAAACTTCAGGTTCACGTCCTGATAGCACGCCCAGTCGGCGGCGCGGAACACCGGACGGGTGTGCGCAATATGGCAGAGGGGCCACAAACCCTCGTTCGAGAAGCCATAGTAATACCCGTCCTCTTCTTCTTTGCTCAGCCAGACTCGCCGCAGTGTGTACTGAGGGGGCTGGAGCGGGACGCGCAAGTGATCCTGCGCGTCGACAACTTCGGCGTCGGCATCGCCGGAGCCGTGGGCAATCCAGGTGCCGTCGCACGCGAGCAGGATGGGTTCCATCGCGGTCACAAGTCCGCTCGCCGGGACCATAACCTCAATCGAGTTTTCCCGATGGACGTGGATAAGGGGTTCGCGGTTGGAAACAACGAAAAGGCCGCCTCCCTGCAACTTATCGCGCACGTGGATTCCCAGCCGGTCTGCAGTCCACAGCGATTCGCCGGCTTCGCGCAAGCGAGCTTCCGCCTCGGCTACGGCGCGAGCCTCTTGGAGGCTGCGAGCCAGGTGGGCAACTTCACGAGACAACGGCTTGAAGAGATCTTCCTCGGGAAGTTTCGGGGTAGGCGACGCGCTGCCCGTACGGGTTTCCCGCAGCCACTGAGCTGTCCGCTGAATTGGACCTCTCATGCTCCAGCGGACGATCAATAGGGTGACCAACGCAATCAATATCACCTGCAGCAAGGAACGCGCCAGCGCCTCGCTCCATATCCGGGCGCTCTGCGCCTCAATGAAATTCGTCTGGCAGAAGACAGCTAGAGAGCCCATGAACTGGTGGTCGAGACGAAATGCCAAGGCGTACGCGAACAGGCGATCGCGGCCCTTCGCAACGAACGCGGCGCGGCCCTGGTTCTGGACCGCCGCCCTCTCCGCTGCCGGGAGCCGGACTTCAACCAGGGGTCGAAGGCCGGAAGTGATCGCCAGCGGCTCGCCCTGCTGGTCATAGATTGCGACTCCGGCCACGTGCTGGTCGTGACCGAACTCCTCGACAATTCGATCGAGGTCTACCTTCGAGTCCCTCTCAAGCGGTCCCTGCGCCGCCTGCTGCAGGCGTCCGGCCAGCGTCTGCGCTTGCCTTTCTAAGTCATTCCTTAACCGGCGCTTCGCCGACCATACTTGCAGGCCCGCAAACACGACGGAGATCGTCGCGATACTGACAACCAGTGAAGCGATGAGTCTGAAGTTGGGACGCAATTTCTCCCCTCTGGCCGCTCTGACTTCGACACTCTCAACCCGTATTATCTCGTATGTTGTCGTGCACCGCGAGCCCTTACGGAGATTCAGAGGAACTATCCTTGAGGTGCTCGAACAAGCGACTCCATTCGGTCCGCATACGCGACGCTAGACCCCGAGCCTTCTGCTCTCGAGTGTGACTTGGTAAATCGTCTGCGGCTAGTCCATCCTCAGGCGCCCGCTGAGTCCTTCGCGCCAAGCTCTTGTGCCGGGCTGCCACGCGCCTGCGGTGAACCGGCGCGGGATGAGTCGGGCTTACTAACGTCTCGCCAGGCAGGGTGGGCGGGAGGCTCGAGGCAATCGGAATCGTGAGACCCGTGTCCACGGCGCTTGCGACGGCCCGAGCTCGTGCGATCTCGCCGGCACGAACCACAAATCTCCAGGGCGCAGCGCCGACATAGTTGAAAGGATAGCAGGTGACGAGGGTGAGACTAGGCTCCGCGGTCGGCTTGAGGACTGCCGTATCGTCAGGTGGCACGACCTCGACGGCCTCGACACGGTACCGATAATCTCCTTGAAGCGTGGTAAGGGAGATGGTATCCCCTTTGTGAACCGCCCGCAGCTCGCGGAAAACAGTGTCGCGATGACCGGCAAGCGCTACGTTTCCAGCCTCCCCGGGGAGCGCCGTACCCGGAATGTGGCCGACTGCCACTTGGAGTACCTTGGTATCGTCACCCTCCAGGACGACCGAAGAAAGTCCGATCCTCGGCACCGCGACACGACCCACTAGAGATCCTTCCACTGTCCGGGTTTCTTTTCCGCGGCCGGAGGGATTCAATCCTGTGACACGGTTCCAGAGGCTCGCGATCTCGTTCATCAGAAATTCACCGGTTGATGCGGGGCGGCGCTGCCTGATCTGATCGAGGCGCCAACTTTCGTAGGTCTGGTAGAAGTGCGCCTCACCTACAACGTAAACGCAATAACCCAGCGTCAGCAGGCCGACGATGAGAAAGACCGCCTTAACAATGCGAAGGAGAGGGCTCCGCTGTCCGCTTAGATTCAGCTTCTTGGGGAAGGAAAACTTCATCGGGAATCCCCACCTCCAGAAGGCGGACTCGCGCCGACCGCAGCCTCTGGCGCCGACTCCGGCGCGGCGAGATAGCCGGCGCGGGTGCGCACCCGCAGTCTTCCGTATCCGGGAGCGCGCACCACGACTCGAACGGAGTGGTATCGCGGGTTGCGGGGACCGGCAGCCTCCGGGACGTAGCCCAATGTGTACTGATGGCGAATGTCCCCGGCGATCTGGCGGCTCGCGTTCACTACATCCGCTATAGACTGGGGCAAATAAGCCTTGCCGCCAGTGACCCGGGCGAACCGCCGCAACACACTGGGATTCTGGTCCGCCTCACTTGCGTCAAAGAGCCCGACCGTATAAATCATGGCGTTGGAGCGCTCCGCCAGTTCGAGAACCTGCTGCAAGCGGTGGTGGCTGGCGTTGTCTCCGCCGTCGCTGACCACGATCAGAGCTTTGCGGTTCAGGGCACTTTGTTTCAAATGCTCCAGGGCGACCGCAATACCGTCGTACAGCGCCGTTTTGCCGCGAGCGGAAATGTCAGTCAGCGAGCGCATGAGCTGGCTCGCGTCACTGGTAAAAGGAAGCCCGCCGGGGAGTCCCAGAAAAACCATATCGTTGAAGTAGACGATGAACATCTGGTCCTGGGGATTGCTGGACTTGGCGAAAGCGTACGCGGCCGCCTCCACTTCGCTCTGCTTAGGCGCCATACTCCCGCTGTCATCCACCACGAGTCCCACCGTAGCGGGCACGTCGTCGCGGTCGAAGAGGGTAATTTTCTGCGGCCGGCCATCGTCAAGCACAAGAAAGCTCGCCTGGTCCAGATTGGACACGGCGTGTCCCTCACGTCCGGTGACCGTCACCGGTAGAACGACGAGCCCGACTTGGACCGAAATCGTATACTCGCTTGGGTTCTGTTGTGCCTGCCCCGACGCAAAGCCCGGCAGGCATGTCAGCAACGCTATCAGCGCGACGACGGTGCCATGTCGCACGCTCCAGCTGTGGCTGAGTTTCTTTGGGTTGAAGGGAAGCATCTTCGAACGTCGCTTTCGTGATCTAGCTAGGGTACCGATTCGATCTCTGCCGACGAGTCGGGCGGAAAGGAGTCGCCTGGCACCGAGTCTCGGCGCCAGGCGCGAAAAGGTCAGCGAGGGATTCGCCGACGTACAACGAGTTCGAGCCCCGCTGCCGTCGCCAAGGAAAGGAGCCCGACGAGTCCGATAAGTGGAATCGGGCTCGCGGTCTTGGGGAGGCTGCTGGGAGTTGATGGCTGCTCAGCCGAAGTGCTTGGCGCTTGGTCCGCTTGAGGCGCCGGCTGCTGCGGCTGCGCCTGAGTTTGTGGTTCAGGATTCGGCGCAGGCTGCGCCTCCGCCATCTCGGCGGGCTGCTCCGGCTCACTGTTTGCAGTAGGAGCGGATTCCGCCGCTGGCGCCGGAGCAGGTTCCTCCGCCGCGCTCTGCGACGTCTCGGACACCGCTGTAGTTGTCGTCAAAGCAGCGGGCCGAAGTGGAAACTCCTGGCCGTAGTTATCGCCGGGATAGAACCACTGCTTGATGGGCAGGCCGTCGGCAGGTATTGTCCCCGACGCGGTGTCGCCTGATGCCGACGTCTCGGCGAACTTGATTACGGTATGGTCCGCCGGCTCTAGACGAAAGGCGGGCATCGCCAGGACAGTAGCGTAGAGATGATTTTCGTTCTGATTGAAGATTTGAACGACGTGCCGGGTCCCGGGGCTGTCCATCAGCTTGAAGACATAGGTCCCGGCGGGGAGGGTTGTATTGGCAACCTTCACCGGGCCGCTGAATGTGAGGATGGTTTTCTTATTCCACATGTCCGCATGGGCGGACGGGACAAACGTTGGACAAAGGAACGCGAAGCAAAGGAGTACTGCAACCAAATTGAGTTTCCTTGTCATTATTTTCGTCCTCGCATTTCTAAGTTGATCGGGATTTCCACCCCGATAGGAGACTCGTGTCAGTCTCAAAAACGGTAAGCTACTGACTTCGGCTGAGTCTCTCTTGACCGTTAGATGCCTCTTTCGGAGACCAGTGGTTGGCCCGAAGTTTAGTCGCTCTGCTGGTCGCGAGGTAGCGCTTTGAAATCATTGATCTTATCGAGCGTCGTGGCTGGTACGTCACCTTGGACAGAACCATCGAGGCCGCGGCGGCAGGGGACGGAAAAGCGTCGCCATATCGGCGAAGCAGTTCGTTCTCCAGTTCCTCCTCAATCGTCCTCTCGCCATTTAACGCGCAAAGCCGGTGCAGACAGTACCGGCAGGCGCGGGCTACCAATCCGTCAGCCCTCGATAGAAGCGTTTAAGGTTCCGCGGGTCACTCGTAGCGCAGGGCTTCGATGGGATCGAGATGAGCCGCCTTACGCGCCGGGTAGTATCCGAAGATGACACCCACACCGGCGGAAAAGATGGCGGCGACGAGGATCGCGCTCGGGGGAACCTGAGTCGGCCAGCGAAGCGCGTTCGAAATCGCCGCCGAGCCGGCAACTCCGGCTGCCACACCCAGCGAACCTCCGAGCAGGCTCAGCACCGTGGCCTCGCTCAGGAACTGCATTCGCACATCCTCCTCCGTCGCTCCCACCGCCATCCGCACGCCGATTTCGCGCGTGCGCTCGGTCACCGACACCAGCATGATGTTCATGATGCCGATGCCACCGACCACCAGCGAGATCGAGGCGATGCTCGCCAGCAGCAGCGTCAGAACACGCTGTGATTCGGCACTGGCCTGAGCGATGTCCGCGGGATGGCGCAGATTGAAATCATCTTCCTCGTCGGCCCGCAGATGGTGGCGTTCGCGCAACAGAGCCGTGATCTGGTGCTCGGCGGGCGCGATGGCATCGATTGACCTCGCCGAGCACATGATATCGTCCAGCCAATCGATCCCCTTGATCTTTTTCTGCACCGTGGTATAGGGCATGAGCAGGACATCGTCCTGATCCTGGCCAAAGGCGGACTGCCCCTTGCCCGCGAGCACTCCCACAACCTGGCACGGTATGGTCTTGACGCGGATCGTCTTGCCCAGGGGATCCTCGTCACCGAACAGCGTCTCGACCACCGTCTGACCCAGCACGCAGACGTTGGCGGCATGCTCGGCGTCCGTCTTGAAAAACATGCTGCCGCGCGCCACGCCCCAGCGGCGCACCTGCAGGTATTCGGGCGAAACGCCGCGCACTGTGGTGAACCAGTTCTGATTGCCGTAGATCACCTGCACTGGCGTGTCGACGTGGGGCGAAACATTGAAGACCAGTGAAACCTGCTGCTCGATCGCTTTCTCGTCTCCCACAGTCAGCGACTTGGTTCCGCGCACGCCGGTGCGCAGTCCGTTGACGTTGCGGCCGCCGGCCTCGATCCAGACCATATTGTCGCCGATACTGCGAATCTGCTCCTGCACCCGATTGGACGCGCCTTCGCCGACAGCTACGCTGCAGATGACCGCTCCCACTCCAATGACGATGCCCAGCATGGTCAGCAGGCTGCGCATCTTGTTGCGTTCGAGTGCCCGCAGGGCAACACGCAGCGTCTCTCGAAAGCCCATGAAACCCAACGCGACTCCTCCCCGACGAGGATGGCCTCGACCGTGGCCGCCCGCGTTCCGATGTCATGTTAGGAGCCGTCGAGAGCCAAGTCAACAGAGCGGCGTGCCAGAGTACAGAAGTCTCAAACGTGCCCAGGTTGCGAAGAGTCGGCAGACCATGATAAACAAAAATACGCTATGCTGCCGCCAGCGGTACGGGAGACGCAAAGTGGCTACCGCCAACTTGTGTTGATCGCTGCGCTGCTCAGCTTACTTACCTTCTTGGCCTGCTATTCCCGCTCATTTGTTTTGCCCGATGTCCCGCTGCTCCCAGGAGGAGACCAACTTGGTTTCGTGGCTTCCGGAAGCAGAATCGTTGCCGGCCAGTTGCCGTATCGCGACTTTTTCGAGGAACTCCCAGTCGGTACGGACCTGACCTACGCGCTTCTCATCAGGTTGTTCGGCCTCTACACGTGGATCCCTGGTTTGGTGATGGCCTGCCTCGCTGCCGCAGTCGTCCTGGTGATGACGGCGGTGGCAGCACGCCTCATGCATGGGCCTGTAATCATACTCCCCGGACTGCTACTGGTCGGCTTCGTTCTTTACGCATCACTGGACGCGACGCACCACTGGTTCAGCACGCTGGCCGCTTTGGCAGCGATGCTGGTATTGCTTGACGGCCTAACACCTAAACGGGTCGCAGCCGCAGGCGCGCTTTGCGGTCTGGCCGCTTGTTTCACTCAGACAGCGGGGGCGGCGGCGGTCGCGGGTCTCGTCACTTACCTTATTTGGAATGCGCGGCGGAGGGGTGTACGAGCCCGGGAGTGGCTACCCAAGTGCCTGCTCCTAAGCGGCGCAGCAGCAGGTGTTTTTGCTGTTGTGAATGTGTACTTCATCCGGGCTGTCGGTCTCGGCCGTTGGTTGTTCTGCGTCGTCATCTACCCAGTTCGATATTTTCACGTCCCTGACCTCAACAACTGGCGGATCGTCGAACATGATTTCTGGGGGCACCCCGGCCTCAGCCGATGGGTTTCGTTTCCGTTTCTATATGCCACGGTGCCGCTGGTGTACGTCATCTTCGCTCTCACTTTTCGTAGCCGGGAAAAGGCTGTGGACGAACCCTGGGATCGACTAGTCCTCGTCGCTTTGACCGGTGTCGCGCTGTTCATCACGATTGCCCCCTCGCCCTCTGTGAAGAGGCTCTCTTGTGTCAGCCCGCCAGCGATAATTCTTGTCGCTTGGCTGCTCAATAGACCAGGCAAACTCGTGGGCATGCTGAGGACAGGGTTGGGCGGTGTGGCGATTGGGCTCGTCGTGGCAGCGTCCCTCTACCGGCAAACACGGTGGCGAGCCTACCTCGATCTTCCCGGGGGAAGAACGGCATTCTCCGATCAAGTTACGTTGGATGAATACCGTTGGATGCTAGCCCACACTCACCCTGGTCAATACTTTTTCGGCATGCCGCCCATGTTGGTCCCCTTTCATCTCGTAAACCCTACAGCGGTTGTCATCTTCGACACTTCCGAATACACGCGGCCTGAATGGGTAGTAGACGGCGTCCAGGCGCTGAAGACGCATCCTGTGCCGCTGATGGTCCTGAATCACGGCGAACAGTACCTCCTCTCTACCCATCTCCCCTCGGACCACAATGGACCCTTTCGAGACTACTGGGTTCAGAACTATCGCCTGACGAAGACATTCCCCAACGGCGACGAGGTCTGGGGGAAAATTGATTTGCGCGGTGGCACGTCTTCCTCGCGGCCTGTCGCGGCCGATTAGATTGATTCCAAAGTGCCCCGGGAGACCCCAACGCCGTGAACGCTCTCACTTTCGAGACACGGACCAGATCTGGGAGAGAGACAACTGACGCTTGTGCCAGGAGACGCGGCAAAATACGTTGTTCACAGGAGAGAAAGAGAAGGTGGGGGCCGCCCCGCTTGTGCGGGGCGGCTGATTTTTTGAGGGGTGGGGAATGAGGACTTTATGAATTAGTTCACGATTAAGGTCACCGTTGTCGGATGGCTTAAGCTGCCGCTCGTTCCGGTAATCGTCAACGTAAAAGTTCCGGTTGGAGTCTGTTTCTTGTTAGTCGATATCGTCAGCGTCGAAGTCCCTGAACCGGTTACGGACGTGGGGCTGAAGCTGGCGCTCGATCGTGAGGGCAACCCGCTGACGCTGAAGCTGACCACACCGCTGAACCCACCCGAGCCCGTTACGGTTACCATGTAGGTGGCGTGCGATCCGCGAGTGACGGTCTGCGAGCTGGGTGTGGCAGAGATCGAGAAATTGGAGTTAGAGACAACCAGGGTCACAGTGGTGGAATGAGTCAGCCCACCGCTGGTACCCGTGACGGTCACGGTGTAGCTGCCAGTCGGGGTCGAACCCGAGGTGGTCACGCTCATGGTCGATGAGCCCGATCCCGTCACGCTGGTGGGGTTGAACGTGGCATTGGCGCCTGTCGGTAATCCGCTCGTGCTGAAGCCGACGCTGCCGCTGAACCCGTTCAGCGCGCTCACACTCACGCTATAGCTTGTACCGCTACCCACCTGCACAGTCTGAGAACCCGGGCTGGCGGAGATCGTGAAGTCAGGCGGACCGGTCACCACAAGTTGGACCGTAGCTGAGTGGGTAAGCGCACCGCTTGTGCCCGTGACGGTCAGCGTATAGCTGCCGGTCGGCGTTGTGGCCGCCGTCGTCACACTGAGGGTCGAGGAGCCGGAAGCCGTCACACTCGTGGGGTTGAAGCTGGCGTTGGCGCCCGTGGGCAATCCACTCACGCTGAAAGTCACGCTCCCGGCGAATCCATTCAAAGCGCCCACGTTCACCGTATAACTCGTGCCGTTGCCCTGCACGACGCTCTGCGACGAGGGGGTGGCGGCGATGGTGAAGTCGGGACCTGTCGAGCAGTTCGCAAACTTGAAGGATGCGATGCGCGTGCTCCAGTTGAACGACCCGCTCGTCTGCTCGTATTCTGTGGTGTACCAGAAAGTGCAATCGTCGGCCGGGTCAACCGCCATGCTACTGTAGTCGCCCCAGCGAGTGAGCCCGTTGGTCTGTGAACCTCCGCCAGTAATGATCGTGTTCTCGGTCTCCATGGCGCCAAGAGGATCGGAGGGTACGCGGCCTGTGTAGGCAATCGTGGGATGGATAGCGCTGGAGGACACGCTGTATCCGAGCGCGATATCACCCGCCTTGTCCATGGCAATGGACGGCATCCAGCGGAAGTTCGAGTCGGGCGAATACGTGCCTTGCTGGAAAAGTGTTGGGGTCGTACCCGGGCTGCGGATCTCGTACCAGCGCACGCCCACCACCGTTGAGGGCTCGACCGAGTGGCTGGCGACCAATGCTTCGTGGTCACCCAGGTTGCGATAGGCAAGCCGGTACATCAGCCGGTCGCCCAGCGAATCAAGTTGTTGGCTCGTGCCCGCCTGCGGGATGCACGCGCCGCCGCCGCAAGCCTCGTTGTACGACGCGACACCGATGCCAAAGGGGCCGGTGAAGGTAGAGTTGCTGGAAGTCGTGAAGTCGACATGAAACCGATAGAGATTGAGCGAGCTGAAAGTCGCGAGGTCCACGAAGAAGGCCGGTGAGCCTGCAGGTGGCGCCGCCGCTCCGTCCCAGTCGGAAGGCAGGAAGCTCGCCTCCGAAGGACTGGTAAAACACTGGGCGGGCCGCGCGGCCGCGCCGCTCAGCATGGAACTGCGATCAAAGGCGCAAGCATAAGCGCCGGCGAAGCTGTTGCCCTGGAAGAGGTTGAACGATCCGTAGTAGGCATCCGGCCACACCGAAAGCTTGGGATAGTCCGGAAAGTTCGGCATCGAGAAGGAGTAGCGGTTGTAGGTCCCGGTGGCATCGCTCGTGGTCGAAACCGCAATGCAGTAACGGTATGGACTCTCGAACACCGGTTGTGCCATCACCCACCGATTGGCCGCCTTGTCATACTGCGCGATAATGTCACCGTCGTTGTGCGCGGAGCACTGCGTATCAGCGAACCCGCTCCACAGGCTGTTACCCGCGATAGGGCCTAGAAGTACGTTACCCGTGCTCTTGCCGAATACGGCATACGACTCATTGACCCATTGGACGAACTGCGAAGCGCCGGCGGCGCCATTGGTATCAGGCGGGGCGGCGTTGGGGGAAAAAGGGCCCTGCGGCCCCGAGAATCCCACGCCCACACCCAGGATGTTCAATCCGTTGGTAGTGCTGACCAGCGGACCGGCGGAAGTCTGCACCGCGGTATCGACCTGTCCTTGCCGGGGGGTGTGCGGGGGGTGGAGCAGGCGGATAGTGTGATTGGGGCCCGTCTCCTGCGCCTTTCCGATCGCTTTCAGCGGCGGCGAAGTGTCGTGCGCAATCTCATTCCACACATCGGGATAGACTTGAGTCTGCGGAGACTGCTGTCCGCTGACACGATGTCGCGAAAATACGAGTCCAATGACCGCAACCACGGCGATCGTCGCTAGGCTGGCAAACTTTCTCGTCATATTGAGCGGGCTCCGGATGAACGATTTAATCAGGAAAAGCTTTTGGCTTCGCTTCGATGTCCCCTTCCCGAGGCGCTTCGAGAAACCGAAACCTCTGAGGGCAACCGGAATTCCAAATCCTTACTTCGCTTTAACGTCGCGACTGGTGCGCGGCAATCGACTTGACAAGCTGCGATAGAACCTCCTATCTCGCTCAGGTTCAATCCCTTGAAGGCGGCAAGTCGCTTTACTGTTTGGCGGGCGACAGCATTAGCGATTTCGTTCACAAGCTCCAGCGGTAGTACCCTGTCTTACATCGGACACAGTGTCCCCCAAGGCGCTGGAGCCTGAGTGCGACCACGTACTGAACTCCGCCAGTCGCCGTCTCGCTCCATAGCCTTCGTAGTTATGTACTTGTAAGGCTACAGTCGGGCGACAATGCTCCTCTCGCCGATCCGGTGGGCGTTGCCGCCAAGCAATCCGGAATCCCAAGGACCACTAGGCGAATCGGACTCCAGTTCATTGATGGTAAAGGACATCCACTGATGTCTCGGGGCGCCTGAAGTATGCCCTTCCCTAGGTCGACCGGGTCTGGATGATGCTCCAGACGGTCCGAATGTGCGTGGAGACTAAGTTGCATTCATTTCTTTGCGCGGGAAGACCCGATTGTTCTTCGGGCCTTGGGGGGTAGGAGGTGTCACCATGCCAGCTTGCCTTAATTCGGTGGGCCGACTCCTTGCCCAGCTCCACGAGGAAGACTCAGGTCAGGATACGATCGAGTACGCCATGCTCGCTCTTCTGCTAGCGCTTGCAGCCGTTATCGGTGAGCGCGCGATAGCCAACAGCGTCAACACCGTCTTTATCGCACTCGGCAACAAGATGAGCGTGCCTGGAGTTTAGCGACAGCGACAACTTCGCTCCGAAGCTTCTGGTTCCCCGCCGCCTGCTCATCTCTCCCCAGACTCGCCTCAGCATTTGCCCGGCCCGTCCTGATACAGCCTGACGCTGTGGTCGGCGGCTGCGAGCACGTCACGCACGTCGATTCCCTTTCGATAGTCGGCCAGGCCGTAACTGAGTTCAAGCGGATAACCGGGCTTGCCTGCGCTCGCTAGATTCATCGCGTCCGCACACTCCAACAAGCGACGAACGGCCACCAGGGCGCCATGTTTGCTCGTTTCCGACATGACGACCATGAAGTGGTCCTCATCGAACCGCACGACGACATCCGTCGGGCGCAGGTTTCTTCTGAGCACCCCTGCGGCCGCCTTGAGCAACCCTTCCCTTGTGCCGCAATCCAGGCGAGTCCTCGCTTCGTTCAGATTCCCGACTTGGATTTTCAGGAACGTCAGACTCGAGCCGTGTCGCTCGGCGCGACTTATTTCCCGGGTGAGGACTTCGTCAAGATAGCGTCGATTAAAGGCCCCGGTGAGCGGATCGATCAGTAGAAGCTTCTCCAAGGCATCGCGACGTACGACCTCGCCCAGCAGGCCGCGGCGTGCCGCACCCCACACCCGCTGCTGCCAGAAGGCGAAAAGACCAAGAAGCAAACCGAAGCCGAGCAGCGTGGCGAGGCTATACCACGCGCGCTCGCCGGCAGTCCGCAGTTCGACCCCGACGGTCAAGTCCGGCACGAGCAATGCCCCCAGGCCCAGCGTTGAGAGCGAGACAAGAATCACCGCAGTGGCACGGGACAGGCTCAGGCTCTTGCGCTCCAGACTCTGTATCTGGCGATCGACGTTCGCGGTCGATTGTGGGTCGTCCATGGCTGCACCGGCTAACCGGGGGTCCTTCAGTAGCGCACCGAGTTGTTGACACGGTGTATATCGGCAGAACTGAGCACATCCAAGAGAAGGAATTGTCCTGCGACGAGACATGGCTTCCATCAGGGATCGCGAAAGCTGGAGCAGCTTCGGACTGCCGACGCATGAGTCGGCGGCTGTCTTGAGGGCAGAGTGGGAGTCTTGACTGAGAACGCCCTAGTCAGCGCCTTCCCCTCCGAATAACTTCGCATAGAGAGCCCGCTGCCGCTGAAGCTGCATCTCGTAGATCCGCTGATGATCCGGTACGGGATCAAACGCCCGGCCCAGCCGAACGGGTACATCGCGAACATTCGAAATGATCCCCAGCCGCTCGAGGGCAAGGAGGGCAGCGCCGCGGGCTGAGGTCTCGTGTTCGAGGCAAGTGACGACTCGCCGTCCTAGCCCGTCCGGCATCATCTGGATCCACGCCGGCGAATGCAGCAGCGCGCCGCCGGAAGCAATCACCTCGCGCGGTTCGCCGGAACTCGCGGTCATCAAGTCATAGATCTCACGAAAACGCAGCGCCACGGATTCCAGAGCCGCGCGCAGAATCTCGATACTGCTGGTGTGGACGCCCAAGCCGCAGATCGCCGCGCGCGCGTCGGCACGCCAGCCCGGCGAACGCTCGCCCGCGAACAGCGGCAGCATCGTGAGACCGTGCGAACCCGGTGGCATGCTGGCCAGCTTCGCCTCGATTTCGTCGTCGCTCGACGGCAGCGCCAGGTTGCGCTTCATCCAGTCATAGACTCCGCCGCCGTTCGACAGCGCCCCACCCAGCAAGTAGCGCTTCCGGTCGACGCGGTAGCACCATAGCCCTTGGGGAATCTCGACGGGAGCGCTTTCGCTGACGGAGCGCATTGCTCCGCTCGTCCCAACCATCAGCGCGTAGCGATCGGCAGTCGTGCATCCGCTGCCGATGTTGTTGCAAGCGCCATCGCCCAGGGCGGGATACCAGGGAATCCCGTCGAGCAGCGGCCAGCGCGACGGATAGGCGTCGCGCAAGTTCGTCGCGGGTTGATCCATCTCGTCAACCGCGGCGAGCTGACCAGGTTCAATCGGCAAGGCGCGCAGGAGTTCGCTGTCGTACTGGTTCTCGCGCTGGTTCCACAGGCCAGAGCCGGACACCATTGAGGTCGATGGCGCAGCGGCCCCCAACAGCTTGAGATACAGATACTCGCCAAACGACATCCAGCGTCGCGTCGCGCGGAAGGCGTCCGGCCGAGCTTCGGAGAGCCACAACAGCTTGGCCGGAAGATAGCTCGCGTGCAAGACGCAGCCCGTGCGCTCATGCTGCCGTCGCGAATCGATGCGCTCGGCGAGCTTCCGCGCTGCGCCGGCGCCGCGCGTATCGAATGGATGAAGCACCGGCGTGGTCGGATGGCCGTCGGCGCCCAAACCCAGCACGTTGTGCCAAAACGTGCAGCAGGCGACGGCGCGCGGCCGCAACCCTTCCGCTTTCAGTCGCTCATGGACCGCATCGATCCCCTCGACGACGAGTGATACGAGCTTGTCGGCGTCGACTTCAACGCCGCCATCTCCCGTCGTCGCGACCTCATAGCCAAGATGCACTCCGAAGCCAGGTTGCTCGCACCCCAGCCCGTCGAAAAGCAAGGTTCGAACCGAAGACGTGCCCACGTCCACGCTGACGACGCAAGCTTGTGATGCTTCTCCCTTGGCCATCTGGGGCGCCATCCTAACACGCAGGCCCGATGATTTTATAGCCGCATCGCGTTTCATCACCCTAACGTCGCCGGGCATCGGATCA
Source organism: Terriglobia bacterium (assembly GCA_035945295.1). GTDB lineage: Bacteria > Acidobacteriota > Terriglobia > UBA7540 > UBA7540 > QHZK01. The sequence continues at coordinate 41,210 of DASZAI010000013.1, forward strand.
TCCACCATCTGGCGCGCGCTATGTTTGAAGGCGAGGGCTTTTCGGGATATGCTGAATGGTCATCGAAGAACGTCCAACACTAACTACCCTTCACGAGGGAGGCGTTGTCATGAGTACGCCAGCGCATCTAAAGACTGAAACGGGCGAGGGGCGAATGAGCCGCGACGAGATCCTGCGCAAGAACAAGCAATACATCTTTTCCTGCGTCACGAACTTTTATACCGATCCCCTGGTCGCCGACCACGCCAAGGGCCAATACGTCTGGGACAGCGAGGGTAATCGGTACCTCGATTTCTTCGGCGGCATCTTGACGATCAGCGTCGGCCACGCCAACCCCAAGGTCACGGGCAAAATTAAAGAGCAGATTGACCGCCTGCAGCACGCCTCGAGCGTTTACCCGACGGCGCAGGCAGTAGCCCTCGCCGAGAAGCTGGCCCAGATTACGCCGGGCAGGATTCAGAAGAGTTTCTTCACCAACAGCGGCACGGAGGCCAACGAAGCAGCGGTACTCGTGGCGCGCATGGCCACCGGCAGCTTCGACATCGTGGCGCTCCGCCACGGCTACAGCGGCCACTCACAGCTCACGAAATCGCTCACCGCCATGGCACCCTGGCGCAAGAGCGGCGTCATCAGCGTGGGGGTCAGTCACGCGCTCAATCCCTACTGCTATCGCTGCCCGCTGGGGATGACGTATCCCAGTTGCGGCGTGGCCTGCGCGAACGACGTCGAAGACGTGATCCGCACCGCGACCTCGGGCTCGATCGCGGCATTCTTGGCTGAGCCCATTCAGGGCGCCGGCGGCTTCATCACCCCGCCCAAGGAGTACTTCAAGCTGGTCTTCAACATCGTCAAGAAGTATGGCGGGCTGTTCATTGCGGACGAAGTGCAGACCGGATTCGGACGCACCGGCAAGAAGTGGTTCGGCATCGAACATTGGGAGGTGGAGCCCGACATCATCACCTGCGCCAAAGGCATGGCCAACGGCGTGCCCATTGGAGCGACGCTCGCGACGCCCGAAGTCGCTGACGGGTTCAAGGGCCTGACGATTTCCACTTTCGGTGGCAACCCGGTCACCGCCGTCGCGGCGCGCGCCACCATCGAAGTCATCGAGGAAGAGAAGCTCATTGAGAACGCCGACAAAGCGGGCAACCACTTCCGCCACAAGCTCGAGGAGTTACAGCAGAAGCACGCGTTGATCGGCGACGTGCGCGGCATGGGGTTGATGCAGGGACTCGAGCTCGTCAAGGACCGCAAAACCAAGGAGCCGGCGCCTGCCGAGACCAATCAGTTCATGGAGCGCTGCCGGTCGAACGGCCTGCTCATCGGCAAGGGTGGACTGTACGGCAACGTCATCCGCCTGTCGCCACCGCTCAACATCAGCCTGAACGACGTCGACGAGGCTGTCCGCTTGATGGACAAGTCCCTTTCCGAAATGACCAACTGACCAACGAGGCCATCATGTCTACCGCAGCGTCCGTGACCGAAAGTATTCCCTGCCCCAACTATATCGACGGGCAATGGGTCGCCTCGCGCTCGGGACACTCGCTCGAGCGCCGCAACCCGGCTGACCGTCGCGACTTGATCGGGCACGCGCCTCTGAGCTCACGCGAGGAGGTTGACGAGGCCGTCGAAGCTGCCTCACGGGCCTTCCCAGCCTGGCGCGATACTCCGGCGCCGGCGCGCGGCAAGATCGTCCTGCGCGCCGCGCGGCTGATCGAGGAGCAGACCGAGGAGTTCGCGCGGCTGCTCACGCGCGAGGAGGGCAAGACCCTGGCCGAATCGCGAGGCGAGATTCAGCGCTCGGTCAACATCCTCGAGTTTACTGCCGGCGAAGGCCGCAGGCTGACCGGAGAGACGCTGCCCTCCGAGCTGCGGCACAATTTTGCGTACACCCTTCGCCAGCCGCTCGGCGTGGTTGGCCTGATCACGCCCTGGAACTTTCCCGTCGCCGTGCCGGTATGGAAGATCGCGCCGGCGCTGGTTTGCGGAAACACCATCATTTGGAAACCTTCGGAACTGACTCCTTTCACCTCGCGGCGCTTGGTTGAGCTTTTCGTGGCGGCCGGAGTCCCGGCAGGCGTACTGAATCTGGTGCACGGGCAGGGACCCGAAGCCGGCGACGAGCTGGTGAGGCATCCGACCGTACGCGGCATCTCCTTCACCGGCTCCTCGCAGGTGGGCAGCGCGATCTACGCGATCGCGGCGGTGCAAATGAAGAAGGTGCAATGCGAGATGGGGGGTAAGAATCCCGTCGTGGTGGCAGACGATGCGGATCTCGACCTCGCCGCTGCCGCGACCGTCTCCGGCGCCTTCGGCTCGACCGGCCAGCGCTGCACAGCGACCAGCCGCTTGGTGGTCGTCGATTCGGTGGCCAACCGCCTGCTCGACAAAATCCTCGAGCGCACCGACAAGCTTAAAGTCGGCAACGGAGCGGAGCCCGGGACCGACGTCGGACCTTCGGTCGATGAATCGCAATTCAACAAAGTGCAGGAATACCTGGAGATCGGCAAGCACGAAGCGGGCAGCCTGGTCTGCGGCGGGAAACCACTGCGCGGCACGGCAGACAGCGCCTTGGACCATGGCTACTTCACCCCTCCGACCATCTTTGACCACGTCCAGCCGGGCGCGCGCGTCGCCCAGGAGGAAATTTTCGGGCCGGTGCTTTCCTTGATCCGCGCCAAGGATTTCTACGACGCCATCGACATTGCCAATGACATTCCTTATGGCCTGACGGCCTCCGTCTTTACGGGTGATGCCAGCCGCGCCTTTGAGGCCGCGGAGTTGCTCGAAGTCGGCATGGTCCACGTCAACTCCCCGACCGTGGGCGGCGAGGCGCATGTTCCCTTCGGAGGAATCAAGGCGACCGGGGTGGGCGAGCGCGAGACAGGATCCACCGCCATCGACTTCTATTCCGAACTGAAGGTGGTCTACGTCGATTACACTGGACATAAGCGTGAAGGGAAACTCTACTAGCTTGGGGGCGATTGGAGGTTCAGCGTGACCGATCTTCGCTATCCCGTTGGAAGGTTCCAGGCGGTTAAGCGGATCACGGAGACCAAGCGGCAGGCGCTGATCGAAGGAATCGAACAGGCGCCAGCCAAGCTGAGCGCCGCCGTCCATGGACTCACGGCTGCGCAGCTCGATACGCCGTATCGGCCCGATGGCTGGACGGTCCGGCAGGTTGTGCACCACCTGCCTGACAGCCATCTGAACGCTTATGTTCGCTTCAAGCTGGCGCTGACTGAGGATGCGCCGGCCATCCGGACTTACGAGCAGCAGCTTTGGGCCGAACTCGAGGACGCACGGGTGGGGCCCGTGGAGATTTCGCTCGCCCTGCTGCAAGCGTTGCACCAGCGATGGGTCTTGCTGTTGCGAGTCCTTCAGAGAAAGGACTTCGCGCGGACCTTTCGGCATCCGGAACTCGGCGTCGTGACACTCGACCAGCAGCTCCAGCACTATGAGTGGCACGGACGGCACCACATCGCGCACATCACTTCGCTGCGAGAACGCAGGGGATGGTAGCTTGCTGAAGCGGCGCTTTGCGAGCGCGCTTGGCGCGCGACTGACGGACCGTTAGTTGGTAGCTGACAAGATAATATAAACCGCGTAAGCAGCGGGCGGCTGGGCTCGCGCCGGGCCCGCGCAACGCAGTTGACAGCCGCATTTCTTTTGGTCAACATAGGGTCTTATGGGTTTGGCTACGAACACAATGCGGGGTGTTCTGCCGCCCCAACCCACTCCCTGCCGCCTCGTCGTTCGAACCAAAGAGGGCGCGCCCGAGATCCTGAACTTTGTGGTGGCGGGCATCGAGGCTGGTCAGCAGGTCTTTGCGATGGCGGGAGCCGCTCGCCTGAAGGAACTCGCCCATCGTCTGGGCGAGAGTGGCCTCCGGCCTGACACCCTGTTGCGCAGCGGCCGTTTGATATTCCTCACGGCGCCCGCTTGCCTTTCAACCATTCTCAAGCCCGGCGAGGAGTTCCAGCGCGGACCGCTGCATCGTAACGGGACGCTGCTGCGCTGGGTCTCGGACTGGTCGTGGGCCTACTCGAACGGCTCCGACCTGCCAGCCGTTCTCGGCTACCAGCGCCGCATTCACGAAGTCGTCCGCTCCTTGACGCCTCTCTCCCTCTGCACCGTTGACAGCGAGAAGCTGGAACGCAGCTCGCTGCTCGCCATGCTTGCCGATCACCGGCGCGCCTCGCGAAGCGCTGACAGCAAATAAGACCTTCCGTCGTTCGATCTTGGCCACCCGCGCGCTGCGTGCGATTCCATCCTATATCCCGTCGAGGCGGCTCGATCTCAATGCAGGTATGTGCCGGTGAAGTTGGTGGGATTTTGCAGCGCTTTGCCGGTGCACGTCGGGTCGGACTTGGGGTCGCAACAAGGTGGAGAGTTCTCCTGCGCCGTGTACCCACACGACCAGCCGCCGAAGTTCGTCAGGTTGTAGGGGCCAGCGAGTGGTACCGCGAGCACGTTGTAATTGGCCGGCGCCGGCACGTCGAGCGTGTAGTTCCCCTGCAAATCGGTGAGCCCGTCGACCACCACGTTGCCGGTGGACGAATCGATTGCCAGGACATGCGCGCCGAAGATTCCCGAGCCGTTGAGTTCGATCGTCCCCTCGAGCGCACCGGTCGCAGTCGCTAAGCTCGCCCCCGGATAGAGGAAGCCGATGCCCATGATGTCGTCGGTCGAAAGGCTCCTTTGCTGACCGACGCCGACGTCGCCGAACGGGTACATCACCGAGTGGGCGATGCCGCTGTGGTCGAGTCCGAGCAGGTGTCCGATTTCGTGGGTGGCCACCGACTGAATGTCAAAATCGTTCGCCGGCGTCGGCTGAGCGGTGGAGAACTTGTCAGCCGGATTGAACATGATGTCGGCATCGACGATGCACGAAGGCTGATTACACGTCTTGGTGGTCGTTGTTCCCTTGCTCGTGCACTGGTAGTTGGTGGGCGGAGGACCGAAGTCCGTGGCGAGGGTCGTGAAGGCGATGGCGCCGGTGGGGAACTTGATGGCCGACGACGGCACGAACGAAACGATGTTGATGCAGTCGATTCCGCTGACTCCGGTGTCGGGATCAGTCAAAGTCGTCTGAGGGCCCTCATTGATAACCAGGTTGGTGATGACGGGACCGCCCGCTGAAAGTGGTGTCGTATTCCACGCGGTGAAGGACGCTTTGATCGGCGACTCGATAAGGCAACCACTGCCTGATCCTGCCTGCACGTTGGATCCGACGGTGCAATTCACTTCCCAGGTGACGCTGCTTCCTGGCCACCTCGCTGCGGACGGCTTGCCGTTGACGGTGTCCTGCTCGGGATTAAAACCCAGGAGGAGTTGAGGATGCAGCGTCGCGAACCGCGCGCCAAGCCATAAGATCCCGACCACTGCCGCGACGGCGACGAGCGTCCAGAAGCGAGAGTCGAAGGTTAAGAGTGAAGAACGCCGCTCGCTCGCCGTTTCGCGTCTCGAATTTTGAGTTCGGCCGACCACCCTTCACCTCACTCGCACCAGCAGCAACCTGCCTCCGAGGCTCTCCCGGGCGGGCTCCTCGCTTACGGCCACAATCGGCACGCGGGCGCCACGCACTTGCACGCCGGTCCAGCGAATCCTCCATGTGCCGGCCTCGCGCTGGGCCGTCCCCTCGACTTCGCTTCCCACTGGAACCACCATCGTCGGGCTGGGATAAGCTTCCGTGGTCGTACTTCCCATGATCGCCAGCCTTCCCACGCTGCGCGATTCGGTCCGCTCGATGCGCACGGCGAGCGTCGATCCCTTGGGAATCTCGAGCGGCGTTTGGATCGCGGTCGTAAGCTCCTGCTGGAATTCGTTGAGCGGCGCCGTTCCTTCGGTGAGCTTCCTTCCGCCGCGCGCGCCGTAGAACACATTCCCGAACGGCCGGATAACCCGCTCCTGGTGAGTGCTCGCGTCCCGATAGATGCGATACGCCCCCTCCGCCATCCCGACCACCAGGTATCGGCCTGTATTGCCCGCCGGCTCGAGGAACAGTACGTAACTCACATCAGGACGGAAATGCACTGTCCCCGAAACATGTTCCGCAAAATGCCCGATCGTCCCGCCAAGTTGCTCGACCACCACCGTGGAACCGGGCTGTCCCTTGAGGACGTTTTCGATCTCGAGCGTGGTAAAGGTCAGGATCTCGGTGTGCGGCTCGTTCCACAAGGTCTCCTGGCTCACTACGCGACCGCGTACGATGGCGGTCGAAGCCTCCGACATCTGCTCGAGGCTCAACTGCATCAGGATCGTGGCACTCACTGGTAGGGTGGCACTGCCTGCAACCACCAGCCACGTCCAAACCAGCTTCGTGATTGGCTTCCGGTTCATGCTATCAATACCATTTTCAAAATTAACTGCCTATTGATTCTAAAGGACTTCTTCGGTTCGTTCCTCGAGTTCAGCTTTTCAGCATTCAGCGCTCAGCTCCAACTTCCGTCTTCTAGACTCAAGGTTCCGACTGTCTGACTTCTGGCTGCTGACTTCTGGCTCCTAACTCCTGACTTCTGACTCCTGCCCTTACTGATTCCAAAGGACTTCTTCGGTTCGTTCCTTCATTTCTCGTACTTTTCTTCACAGCGCCGCAGCTCACTGAGTGACCAACAATCCGCCGACGAAGGCGCTCAGTTCGCCTCCGGTGTCAGTCACAACGATGTTCCTTGGCCCCAAGGCCGCGCTGGCGCTCACGCTCACGTTGATCGTCACGCAAGGCGTCGTCGCGCCGCCATTTCCACTGCCGCTACAGCTCGCGAAGTCGGAAGTCGCCGGTTGGGTGACGGTGACGTCATTCGAGCCACTGATCGCGTAAAACGTCCCCGGAACGAGTCCGTTCCCGACCAAGAGGAGAGTCGCGGAGTTTCCGCGCGAAACCTCCCCGCCAGTGACACCCGCCTGGTTGCCAGCGCCCGCGAAGCTCAAAAGCAGCGGCTGCGCCTGATTATCAGGCGTCACACTGAGGGTCGGGACGTGCGTCGCAGGGCCGACGCTCACTGCGACACCCTGCGGTCCGACGGGTGGAACTACATAAAAGTTCAGAGCGGAAGTCACACTGGCGCCGGTCTGAACCGCCACAGGATAACCGGCAGTCGGAGAGGCTTGGGCGATGTCCGCCGCCGAGATGGCTGCGGTGAGCTGCGACGAATTCACAAATGTCGTGGGTGTCCCAGCCCCGTTGAACACTACCTGGCTCGATGAGGTAAAGGCGGCGCCATTGACGGTCAGGGTGAGTCCGCCAGAGCCTGCCATGGCGACATCAGGGCTAAGGCTCGTCAGGCTCGGCGGCGAGATCGTCACCTTCGCCGAGTCCGACTTCGTGGTATCCGCCTGGCTGACCGCGGCTACGGTGACGGAATTGCCCGAAGGCACGGCGCTCGGAGCGGTATAGAGTCCCGAACTCGAAATCGTGCCGGCGCTGCTGCTACCGCCAGCCGTTCCATTGACCTGCCATGTCACCGCTGTGTTCGTTGCGCCGGTCACTGTGGCGGTAAACTGCTGGGTCGCGCTGGGCGCGATGGTTGCAGTCTTGGGGCTGATTGTGACTGACACCGTAGGGGGCGGTGGCGAGGTCGATCCACCCCCTCCGCCTCCACAGCCCGTCAGCAGCGAAAACAGAACGGCAGCGCCCGTGAGAGGAATCGTTAAACAGACTAGTCGTTTCGCGTCCCCACGTCGGGGCATTTGCGCTCCTGAAACCGTAACGCGATGGATTATACCACATCGTGTACCTCTTGGAACGTCGTACCGGCCTCATCAAGTCTTGAGCGGGTTGGCGGCCCGGCTGAATCTTCAAGTTCACGGAGTCTTTCTGGGCGACACTTGCGCGTCCCCGAGAAACTCCTTACAGCGGGACTGCGTCTAAGTTAACGGCGCGCCCCCACGAAGCAGAACGGAGGCTCGCAAGCGAGGTTCCATGAAGACGACGATCGCGGTGTTGTCAACATTGCTGGTTGCGGCTGCGCCCGCTTGGGCGGTTCTCGGAGGCTCGGTCGACTCCGTGCGGGCTGACCAAACGCGCCTGGAGGCCAAGGTTCACAGCGTGACCTTGCCGGGCTACACCGTCCACGAAATCAGCCGGGGAGACGGCACGACGATCAAGGAATTCGTTTCCCCGCTCGGCACCGTCTTCGGGGTGTCCTGGAAAGGCCCAACCATGCCCGACCTCACTCCCCTGCTCGGCACATACTACTCGCAGTTCCGGCAGGCGATGGAGGGCCGGCGCCATCGAGGACCGGTGGTCGTGCGGACCAATGACCTGGTGGTCGAGTCTGGCGGACATCTGCGCGCCTTCCATGGCCGGGCGTACGTTACGAGCCTCATTCCCAATACTCTCTCCCCGGCGGTGGTGCAATGATCAAGCCGATTGGCTGGACGACCAAGCTCGAGCGCGCGAGCGGCTTGCTCCTGGGCGCGGCGCTACTCGTGGCGATGGCTGGTTGTGGCGGAGGAGGGGGCGGCTCGAACGGAGGGGGAGGGGGCAATCCTCCTCCGCCCCCCGTCAACAATACTCTGGCCGTTGAAGTAAATCTTGGCCCGGCAAACAACGACGCGGACGAACTTCTCACCAGCGTGACGATCTGCGTGCCGGGCACCTCGACCTGCCAGACCATCCCCAACGTCGAAGTGGATACCGGCTCGGAGGGACTGCGCCTGCTTGCCTCCCAAGTGAGCCTCAGTCTGCCGCGGCTCACCGTGGGCGGCAGTTCTCCCCTGGGCGAGTGTGTCTCGTTTGCGGACAACTCCTATGTGTGGGGACCCGTGGTGACTGCCGACATCCAGCTTACAGGAGAAGCCGCCTCTTCCGTCCCCGTCCAGCTCATCAGCGCGTCCGGCTTTCCTAGCGTGCCCGCCGCTTGCAACACGGGCGGCACGGCCGACGACAGTGTCTCCGTACTTGGCGCCACGGGAATTCTCGGCGTCGGCGTTTTCCGTCAGGACTGCGGAGCCGGATGCACTTCCAGTAACGCGCAACTCCCCAAGATGTATTTCAGTTGCCCCGGATCAAGTTGCTCAGTCACTCCCGTCACGCTCGCGCAGCAACTCCAGAATCCCGTGTGGATGTTCCCGCAGGACAACAACGGTCTGCTGATTTCCCTACCCTCGGTACCCGATACCGGCGCGCCCACCGCGTCGGGATCGATGATCTTCGGAGTCGGGACCCAGTCTGACAACGCCCTGGGGTCCGCACAAGTGTTCACTACGGACGTTCAGGGGAACTTCTCCACCACGTACAACGGACAAACGTACTCCTCGAGCTACATCGATAGCGGATCGAATGGGCTCTTCTTCCTCGACACTTCGACCCTCGGCATCCCTACCTGTTCGGGAGGCAACTCCGCGTTCTACTGTCCCTCCGCGACAGTGAAGTACATGGCGACGAACAAGGGCGCCAACGGAACTTCAGGATCGGTCTCGTTCAGCATCGCCAACGCCAACACGCTTTTCAGTACGCCCAACTCGGCGTTCAGCAACATCGGTGGACCCAATCCCAAGAGCTTTGACTGGGGACTCGCGTTCTTCTTCGGCCGCAATGTGTTCGTTGGGATTGAGAGTCAAAGCACTGCGGCAGGCGTGGGGCCGTATTGGGCGTACTAGGCTGTTTCCGCGAAAGCGTAGGGGACGGCTCTGCCCTGCCGTCCCGGCACCATGACGAGCGCGAAGCGCTCGTGCTATCGAGGAGATTTCTGTAGCCGCTCAGCGCTGAGGTTCGTCCGGCTCTGGCTGGCCGGACTGGTCGGATTCGCCGGGTTGATTGGGTTGATCGGTGAGGGGTGGTATCTCCGGTCCAGCCTGCCCGGGAGCGTTCGGCTGGGCGGTCGAATTGCCGGTACCGGCGCCCGTAGTGCCTGATCCTGCGGCGCCGCTGGCGCCCGGCTGCGTTCCAGGCTGAGTGCCGGGTTGCGCACCGGGCTGCGTCCCAGGTTGGGCGCCCGGCATTCCGGGACTCCCGGCAACCACGATGCCCAGGAACTCCCACTCATCGTAATGCGTCTTGCCATTCAGGACACGAATCGATTCTTTGGTGCTGCAACTGGCGACACCCGCGATGTACATCCCGCCGCCTGGTTGGTTGCTGCTACCCGAAGAGGAAGAGTCCGGCGAGACGTTCGCCTGTTCACACGCCTTGCGGATCTGCTCCTCGAGCTTCTTCTTTGCCTCTTCCTTCTTCTTGTCGGCTTCCTCCTGGTCGCCTGAGTTCGACTGTGTCCCGGGTCCGGTGGATGTCGAGCTTTGCCCAAAGCCCGGTCCCCCTGCTGGTCCGGTTGTCGCTCCGGAGCCGAAGTTCATTCCCGATGACCCTCCCATCCCGCCACCCGCCGCCGGTCCCATGCCGGGCACCGCCGAGGTTTGCTGGGTGAGTGAATCGACAAGTATCCCCGTGGCGTCAGAGTGAATGAAGCGCCATTTGCCGTTCTTGGTCATCGGATCCTTGAAGGCTTGGCGAAGGAAGCGCTGGCCGTTGGTCTTTTTCAGTAGCTCGTCGACGGAAGCCGGATAGCGGTTGAACTGCTGATGAAACGCGGCGATGGCGCGTTGGTACTGGACGCCGCGGAAAATCAGCTCGGCTTCCTTTTCGCGCTGCGCTTCGGTGTAGATACTGGGTAGTGCCGCCGTCATGCCCACCAGCAACAGCGTCACCATCATCATGAGAATCAGGAGGGCATAGCCGCGAGACCCCGGCCGCGCATTGAAGTCCGTGCTTTCAGATAACGGGTGTCTCATCTTCATGCTTCATCCAAGACACGCTAGTCCGGGAACGGGAGCTGCGCTTTCACGTGCGAGGATTGGTCCTCAATCGTAACTTCGGTCGAGGTGATCTGCAGCACCTTGTAGTGATCCGCGAAGCTCTGCCCCTCGGTGGCCTGATAAGTCTGCGCCGGCGCTTCGGGCGTCTCCGCCGTGTCGCTGAAGAAGGCCTTCCGCAGATCACCCGGCCCCTGCTCGAACCCCAGCGCCTTGACGGTGATCGGGGGAGGCGGGGGCGGGGGCGGGGGCTGATTGTTCTTCACCGTTTGATCCTTCTGCGCCTGAATCTCGGCCGGCGTGGGACCATAGACGAAAGGATTGCGGTTGACCGGTGGCAGCGGGCGAAGGTTGAGCTGGCTCAGCGTTTCAAGCTGCACCTCAGGTTCATAGCTGCTCAGTTTCGCAGAAGCAGCAGGCGACCGCGCGGCCGGAGTGGCGTGCTCGACGCGCGGATTGGGACCGGGACTCGGCGGACTCGACGGTCCGCCCGCAATGTAGGGGGAGCGCAGCAAGTTAATCAGCAGGGCAACGCACACCAGACCGAGGATCGCTGCCACCAACTTCTGCCGCTGGTTCGACGTTTTCATCATGGCGTCACATACAAGTCCGCTGTCAGACGCATTGCCAGCTTGCCGCTCTGGGTCTCAGCAATCGTCATGTTGCGGACCAAGAAAAAGTCGTCAGCCGTCTCGAGCGAATGGGTAAAATTCATCAGGTAGGGGAACTGTCCCCCGACCACCATCTCAACCGCCAGCCGCTCGAACGGTCCCGTCGGCTTGGGGTCGAGCTTATAGCTGATGCTGTTCAACTGAACCAGTGCCTGGTCCGCGAGCACACGAACCACATGCGAGGCTCGCGAGAAGGCCTCACGCCGCCCGGAAAAGTGACTGCTATAGAAGGCCTTCAACTGGTTACCGGCGGCCGGCAACAACATCTGCGACCTCTCCAGGCGCGCCACACGGGCCTGCGTCTGCGCAATGCGGTGTTGCGTGCTCGCCAGCGAATCCCGGCTCTCGTTGGTCCGCCGCCTCGCCCAAGCGGCGCCAAAGCCGAGCGCCACGTCGAGCAACACCAACGCCACCGCCACGATTTCGAACAGCGGGATGAGAATCCGGCGGTCACTTCGCATTCGGGACCGCTCCTCCCTTCTTGGCGGTCGTCTGGTCACTGGTCTTGCCGCTCACCTTGTCGCTTGCGCCAGCGCTTCCCTTGTCTCCCGCCGGATGACTTGGCTTGTCCTCCGCCTGATGGCTCGCCTCGTCACTCGCCTGATCGCTCGCGTTGTCGCTTGTCGCGGCGGCCTCCGCGTCGGTTGGTGCTCCAACATACCGGGCGGTGCAGGTAACGGTCACCTCACCGGCCGCGGCACTGGTTCCGCCTTGCGCCTGCTCGAAGCCCTCGCTCGTAACCACGGGCTCGGCAAAGTCAGCAGAGTTTGCGAGGTTGGCGAGAAAAGTCTCGAGGGCCTGGGGAGCCTTGCCGTTCACCTGAAAACGCACGGTCGAGCTGTCGCCCGAACGCGCGAGAGCCACACCTGAGAGCCGGGCGTCAGGCGGTAAAAGGCCCGCCACCTTCATCGCTAGCGCCGTAAACGAGAGTCGCTTCTTATCGATCAGTCCATTGATGAATCCTGTTTTCTCGAGCAGGCTGCGGATATCCGGCTGCTCGAAATCGCGCCGCAGCTCCATCTCGCGCTGGGTAAGTTTCTGTTCGCGCTGCTCGGCCTCGGCCACCTTCGACTCGATCTCGCGCGCCTGTCGCACATCCACCCAAGTGGAATGCGCCAGCCACACCATGACGACGAACGCCAGGACGGTGGTGGGCACAGCCCATCCCAGCGCGTAGCGCTCTCGCAACGTCGGCGCCACCGCGAGGTTCAGTGTGATTTTCATGGCTGCTTCCGGGACCTCATGTTAATCCACGTTGGCGAGCAGACCGGCCAGCGGCGCCCCGAAACGTTCGAAGGCCGCGCGCTCCGCGACGGGCAGCGACCCCGTCAGCTCACCGGCGGGCTTCAAGACGCGCGCCATTCCAGCCGTTGCACGTCCGACTTCCGCCAGGAGATCCAGTCCAGCAGGCGGGCGGGCGCACAGCCACACTTGACGTACGTCGACTTTCAAGTGATCACGCGCCGAGGCGGCAGTTCGCGCGACCTCCGTGGCCACCGCCTCCGCCTGCTCCTTCGGAAGCGTCTCAATGATCTCTCGCGTCCTCCAGAAGCAGACCCGGCTCTGCTCCACCACCGCCGTGGTCACCCAGCCGCAGCAAACGTTCACCAGAAGCTGGCCGGCGCTCTCCTCGGGCAACAAAGGCAGGAGCGCAGCAGTGGAAGGGAGAATAAGGCCTCCGGTCACTCCTTTGTGCGCGGCCTCGTATTCGCCGAGCACGGAGTTCGCCGCGCCGATCGCCAGCACCTCACAGCTCTGACCCGCCTGTCTCGACACCTGATAGGACAGGCGGGCGTCCTCGGGCGCGAACGGCAGGTGTTCTTTCATTCTCCAGCGCACCAGGGACTCGAATTCGCTCGCATCGTCAGGCACCGTCTCAAAAGTCAGCACGGCGGCGCGAACCGTGCCGTCGGAGATCAGCAAGCCGCTTCGCCCGCTTCCATCGCCAATGGCACTAGTCACGTTGCCCAGCGCGCGGCGCAACGCGGGCTCGTTGGCCACGTTCTCCCGGCCAGGATGCGGGTTGAGGGTCCCCGGGGCGAGTTCCGCGACCTCCATGCGCCGCACCTGGTGGTGACTCACGTCCAGGCGTGCTGCGGTAACAAAGTCCGGCTGGACCTCGATCACCAGCGAGGGCAGTTGAAAAGCCGCCGTCGCCGGGGCCGCCATGGCCGCCACTCTTCCTTTGAGGATGTTCCAGTCCATGCTGTTCGAATTCACGGCGCGCCATGAGTCCGGCCCAGGGCGCACGTCCGGTCACTCGACAAACGTGACTTTATTGACCTCCTTGAGAGTGGTGACGCCCTGCCTCAGTTTCTCGAGCGCTGACTCGCGCAGCGAGATCATGCCCTCCTCGTGCGCGGCCCGGCGAATCTCCGAGCTGGGGCGCTTGTCGAGAATCAACTCTCGGATGCGGTCGGAGAGCGCCAGGAGTTCTCCGATCGCGGTGCGTCCCCGGAAGCCAGTCTGATTGCACTGCGGGCAGCCCGCTCCATCGTAGAAGGTCACATCCTTCCAGACTTCCGGTGGGAGAGCCGATTCCTCGAACATGTCCGAGGGAGGTTCGGAGGGACGCTTGCACTGCTCGCAGATCACGCGCACCAGGCGCTGCGCCAGGATACAGTTGAGCGCCGAAACAAAGTTGTAAGGCTCGACGCCCATGTTCAGAAAGCGGCCCAGCACGTCGACCACATTGTTGGCGTGCACGGTCGTGAACACCAGGTGGCCGGTCAGGGCCGACTGAATGGCGATCTGCGCCGTCTCGTTGTCGCGAATCTCGCCCACCATGATCTTGTCCGGATCGTGGCGCAGGATGGAGCGCAGTCCGCGCGCGAACGTCAGACCTTTCTTCTCATTCACTGGGATCTGAGTGACGCCGCGAATCTGGTACTCGACCGGGTCCTCGATGGTGATGATCTTGTCCTCTTCGCTCTTAATCTCGGAAAGGGCAGCGTAAAGCGTGGTGGTCTTTCCGCTGCCGGTCGGACCGGTCACCAGCACCATGCCATAAGGCTCACGGATGAACCGGCGCAGGCGCCGGAGTTCACGCTCCGAGTGTCCGAGTACGTCGAGGCGAAGCTGCCGGAACGTTTCGCTCAGCGACTCCTTGTCGAGGATGCGGAGTACGGCATCCTCGCCGTTGATCGAGGGCATGATGGAAACGCGGAAGTCGATGGGGCGACCGCGATAGCGCACGCGGAAGCGGCCATCCTGCGGCACGCGGCGCTCGGCGATATCGAGTTCGGCCATCACCTTGATGCGGGTGATGAGCGTCGACTGGTGCTCGCGCGCCAGCGGCGCCAAGGCAGGCTGTAGCACGCCGTCGATGCGGTACTTCACGGCCACGGAGTTATCGCGGCTCTCGATGTGGATATCGCTCGCCCGGCGCTCCAGCGCGGCAAAGATGATCGAGTCGACCAGCCGGATCATGGGGCTGACTTCCCGCGCCTCCACCATGTTCTCGAGCGACAGGCTGGCCTCGCCGTTTTCTTCCTCGTGGATGACATCCAGGCGGAACTCTTCCGTCGCCTGGTCGAGGACGCGCTGCGAAGGGTCGGTCCTCTTGAGGAAATCGCGCACCTGGCTGGGTGCCGCCACCTTGATCACCAGCCGCCGGTCGAGCTTGGCTTCAAGCTCGTCCATCCGCGCCAGGTCCGTCGGGTCGGCCACGGCCACCACCAACTGGTGGTCGGGCGCCTCGAGAGGCAGGAACTCGTATCGCACCATGAGCTCGAGCGGAATCGACCGCAGCAGCTCCATATCGGCGCGGAAATCGCGCAAGTCGACAAACTCGAATTGGTAGCGCGCGGCAAGCTCTTTCGCGCGCGCCAGCTCGGCTTCAAGGTGAAGGTTAAGGTTTGGTTCGGTCATAAAATAGTCTTCCTCAGATCGTCCTTCCTAGTGTACCTGGGCCGCAAGAGAAAACAGCGGCAAGTAAAACGCAATCAGGATAAACGCCACAAACACGGCAATCACCGCGAGCATCAAGGGATCCACCAATGCCACCAGACGCCCTAGATCGACGTTCACGTCCTCCTCGAAGAATTCCGCCAGATTTTCGAGCATGGCAGGCAGAGCGCCGGTGCTTTCGCCCACCTCGATCATGTCAAGGGCAATGGCAGGGAAAAACTTGCTGCGACGCAAGGAGACGCTGAGAGGCTGCCCGCCGCTAACCGCTTCCTGCGCTTCGCGAATCGACTGCGCCAGCAGCGGGCTGGTCACGGAATCCTTGGTCGTATCAAGGGCCGGAATAATCGGCAGGCCACCGGTGAGCAAAGTAGAGAGCGTCCGGGAAAACTCCGCCACCGAAAATTTCATCAGCAGTGAGCCCATCACCGGCAGGCGAAACTTGAGCCGGTCCCAGGCGAGCTGCATAGGCTTCGACTGGAAGGCCGAACGCGTCGCCAGCACGACGATCACGATGCCGATCAAAATGGGGATGATCCACCGGTTAAGATTCTGCGAGAAGGAAATGACGAACTGAGTCATCGGCGGCAAGTTCACCTGAAGGTCGGCGTAGAGCAAAGCGAATTTGGGAACAATGAAGGTCACCACGAACGTCATCAAGCTGAACAAAAAAACGACCAGAAAGGCGGGATAGATGAGCGCCGAGATGAACCGCTTGCGAAATCCGCGCGTGGCTTTCTGGTAGGTGACGTACTGCGCCAGGACTTTATCGAGGTTCCCGCTGCGCTCGCCCGCCCGCAGTGTGGCGGAGTAGATCTTGGGGAAGCGCGCGACGGCCTCAAAGCCCTCCGACAGCAGCTTGCCCGCCCGCACCTGTGCGCCCACTTCCTCGAGCGCGTCGCGCAGTTCATCACTGCGCGTCTGCCGGACGAGCAGCTCCAGCGACTTCTGCAGTGGTAGGCCGGATTTCGAGAGGGTGAGAAACTGCTCGTTGAAGATCAGAAAATCATCAGGCGAGATCTTGCGCCGGCGGAAGCTGAAGACCTGTCCCTGCCACCCCGCCCGCGGCTGGACGGAGAAGACGTAGTAACCGGCGGCCGACAAACGCTGGCGGAGTTCTCCCTCGGACTTGGCCTGTTCGGTCTGAACCGTCACGTGGCCGCTTGCGCTGCCGAGTTTGCAAACGTATTCCATCGTCCCGCCCGCCCGGGCGCCCCCTACCAGCTACTGTAAGCCGTGCCGTCGAGCGACTGGTCATCGGAACCGCTATGAACATCGACGATACCCGGTCCCGAGTCCGGGCTGATGGGCACATCTTCCGTATCGGTGCGCCACGTGTCATCCCGTCCCGTGAAAGGATCCGTAGGGATGCCGCCGCGAATATAGCCCGCGTCAACCAGGTCCTGGAGCGCCTGCGGCGGATGTTGCTTATCGATGGTGTATTGGTCGATGAGCTTGCGCATCGTGTAAAGGTCATCGCGGAGCACCGCCTCGCGCGCCCGCTTGATGGCAACGTGATAGGTCGGCACGGCCATGCCCGCCAGGATGAGGATCACCATCATCACCACCATCAACTCGAGGAGGGTAAAGGCCGCGGAATGCCTGGTCTTACCAGTCTGCATAGCGAGTTCCGTCCAGAGCGGTCGCCTGGCTTTGGGAATAGACATCGAACACATTTTCTCCACCCCAGCTTGTCGAATCCGGATCGTCCTGCATAGAGCGCAGGCCCCAATCCGCCCTTCCGGTCATCGGGTCGATCGGAATGTGGCGGAGGAATTTGTACTTCGCCGCGCCCGCGCCCTTCAGCTCGACCCCGTTTACCAGGGTGTCGAGATCCGGAGGATATCCAAACGTGTCGGCCTTGACGGGAATCATCTGACGATCAGAAAAGTCCTTGTAGCGGTCGATGGCCTCGCGAATATCGCGCAGGTCCCGCCGCAGTTCTACCTCACGCTCCCGCTCCACCTGCATGCGAGCCATGGGGAGCGCCATTGCGGTCAGCAACAGCAGGATCGTCATCGCCGCAATCAACTCGATCAGCGTAAACGCGCGGGAGCTCCTCAGGGTTTCGAGGCGGTGCGCAACCGTACGGCGTGAATCCTCGACCTGTACCATGGTCGGGATGCGAGTTCGGGATCCAAGAATGGTGACTTTCAAGTCGTTCAACCTCATTGCGGCTGACCTGGCTGCTGCGTGCGCACATTAGGAGGGAGATTGACGCCTGGAGGAAGAGGAGGAGTCATGCCCGGAGTGGATGCGCCAATTCCCGTCGGACTGCTTTCAGCGAATTCCGGCAGCCGGACAATGTGTGGCGTCAGCATAACCAGGATCTCCTGTTCGTTGCGCTCGCGGTGCTCCGTCGAGAAGAAATACCGCAGCAGCGGTACGTCAGCCAGACCGGGCAGGCCGGTCACCTGGTTGGTGGTCGTGCTCTGCACCAAGCCTCCCAGTACGTTCACCTCTCCTTCCTTCATCCGGATGTCGTGCTCGATCGTCCTCTGGGTGAAGGTCGGTTCGCTCAAACCACCGATGAGCACGGAAGGCCCGACGGAAGTGATTTCGATCTTGGCATGCAGGCTCACTTCCCCATCCGGAAGGACGTGCGGCGTAATCGTGAGGTTGACGCCGACGTCCTTGTATTGAAACTGTGTGCTGGCCAGCAGTCCAAACCCGCCCGTCGTCCCGGTGGTGGCGGCGCCAGTGAACGAGGGCAGGAAGCTGCCCGTCGCGAACGGTACCTCGCTCCCAATCTTGAGCTCCGCCTTCTGGCCGTCGGTCGTCCGAATTTCAGGATTCTGAATAATGCGCGTCCGATTGTCATTCAGCAGCGCGTTCGCGACCGCGCCCGGCAACACCACACTGAAATCCGCGGTGCTGATATGGCCAAGCTTATTGAGCGGCAAGGATGACACCGTCGTCCCCCCGCCCGAAGCCGTAGTGGTACCCGGCGGCGTAAAGCCGATGCCAAACTGGGTGCTGCCGGATAGAGGAACGGGAGCTAGTCCAAGGTCGCGGATGCGGTCGCGATCTGCTTCGAGAATCGCCACCTCGATCAGTACTTCGGCCTTGCCGTGATCGAGGTCGTGAATGAGTTTCTGTGCCGCCTCAATCTGGGTCTGGGTACCACTCACAATGATGGCATTGGCCTCCGGGTTGTCGACCACCGTTTGGAGCAGCAGGATCTGCTTCACCGCCGACAGAATTTGAGTGCGATCGGCCGGCTGAAGCGGATTCGTCAGGTAAATCGTCTTGAGCACCCGATCATCGAACTCGCGGTGGGTGGTCAGGTTGTCAGGAATCACCAGGATGGTGTTGGAGGTAATCGGCTTCCAGAAGGTTCGGGTCTCGTAAGCCAAAGTGCGGAGGGCATCTTCAAGCTTGATGTTGACCAAGTCGAGCGAGACCTTTTGCGGCCTGACGTCGGGCAGAAACGCGACATTCAAATCACCCAGCTTTCCCAGCGTCTGGAAGACCTGGTTGCTCTCGCCAGCGATATGGATGTGGGCGATGGGCTCCTGCGAAAGGGCTTTAAGCTCAACAACGGCCGGCGCAGCTTCCGCCGGCGGCTTCATGGCTTGCTGCAGCGTCTTCTCCCGCTCCTTCTTCGCCGCGGCTTGCTCGGTCATAATACGAGTCAGTTCCTGGTCTGCCGCCACGTTGGTGGGGTCTATGCCCACGGCCTTCTGCAACTCCCCCGTCGCATCGGCTTGACGCCCCTCGGCCAGCAGGCGTTTGGCCTGCCGCGCATGGAACTCGGACGCCTTGGTCCGCACCAGCCTATCGTGGAGGAGGTAGAGAGCGTTATCGGGCTGGGACTGAACGGCCTTCTCGTAATTGACAAGTGCCGTGTCGTAGTCTTTGCGCAACTCCGCTTTGTGACCCTGGCGGTAGTAAACGTTGCCGCCACAACCGACGCACAGGAGCAAGCAAACTCCCACAGTCCCCAGACGCACTTCCCTGCCTCGCTTCACTTTTCCCTCACCCTGACCTCCAGGTTTAGCGTCAGCAGCCGATTCTGCCACCCCGCTCCAGTACGGTTTCCGCCGCCGTGCGCCCTCTTCGCCTTCGCGAGCGCCCGTATTCCAACACCCGTCATTATCCCCGATTCCGGCGTCCCATGGCAAGGTGCAGGCGCGATTCACTCGGTTCGACGTATAAGAGGAGCCTTGGGTAGCACGCTACTCTTGCGTTCTGAACCTTCCTCGAAACCGTTCGTCTGAAGGGAGTTAAGTCGCTTGTGGGAGCGCCAGCCGACTTAGTGCGGCGTCCACTGAGGGTGGGTTGTGAAGAGACCCTGAACGAAGCCAATCTGATATACGAGGAAAAGGCCGAATCCGAGGCTGACCAGACCCGACGCCGTCGCAAAGTAACGGGTCAAACCGCCGAACCGGTCTCCGCCGAACACCAGGGGCATGGCGATAGCGGCCGTAATGAGCATCATGCCGGCGATAGTCCCGACCCCAAAGACAACAAGGTAGGCGACGGCCCAGACAGGATTTCGAATTGTGGTGAGCACCAGCAAGACCACGGCTGCTGAGCCGGCCAGGCCATGGACGACACCCACGATCAGTGGGCGTAGCACCTGATAGAGTCCCAACTCGCCAAACATCTTGTCCAGCCAGCCCTGCGGCGTCTGGTCCTCTTTATGACCGTGGGTGTCAGGCGTGTGTCCGTGAGGATGGCTATGGACGTAGTCTCCGTGGGCGTGGGGATGTGCGTGGATCACCGGCCGGCCGCCGGCCGCCGGCGTCAAGTTCTCGGTCATCCACCGAGTGAATCCTGAAAGGTTCATCAGGCCAAGGAGCACGAGCATCAGTCCCACTGACAGCTCCATGGTCAGGCCGATGCGCGGCGGAATAACGATGCTGAATAGGATGATCGCCGCGCCGACCATCACGATTGTGAGGGTGTGGCCGAGACCCCACAGAATCCCGACCAGCGAGGCGTGCCTCAGCGATCGCTCCCGGCTAACGATCGTGCTTACCGCGATGACGTGGTCAGGGTCGGTCGCGTGTCGCATCCCAAGAAAAAAGCCCAGAGCGATGATAGCGAGCAATGTAACCATAGCCTGAATCAGCGGGTCCTGCGCGCGCGAGCATCTCCTGTAAATGGCAACGCCGTTGGCCGAGCGCGGGCGCGACCAACGGCGTGTCAAGAACACGACTGCCGGATAACTACTTGCCGCCAGCCGCCTCGATGCTTTCTACCTTGATCGACTTGTCATCCGTGAGGGTGCCGGTCACCTTCACTTCCATGCCCACGTTGCCTTCACTAACCGCGTCCTGATTGGCGATGGGCACAACTTCCTTGGTCGCCGAGTTGACGAGGACGTACTTGGCGCCACCTTTCACACATTTGAGCGCGCAGGCCTTGTGATCAGCATTCGCGCCCTTCGCTCCACAGTTGCCATCGCTGATCCATCCCGTCCAAGTGTCAGCTCGCGCGGACACTCCGACGGCAAGAAACAACACGACGGCTGCTGCCAAACTGGTCAATACTCGTTTCATATCTGCTCCCTCCAACTGGGATGGGAGATTCTCGTACTTTCACGAGGCCCTTGTCAACTTACTCGCTGGCAACGCTGGCAGTGCGTCTCACCTCGGAAAACTCCACCATCCGAGATTCCTCACTCGCGACACCGCTATGGGTTCGGCTTTGACGGCGCGCCCGGGATGTTGGGAGCGCGCATGTAACGCCCGTTCCGGGCGTCAGCCACCATGATGTGGTGCACGTCGAGGATGCTCGCCGTTGCCTGCTGGACTTGAACCAACGCCTGGGCATAGGTCTGGCGGGCCTTAGCTTCGTTGCCTTCCGCGCTCACCAGGTTGCGCTGCAGCAGGATGAGGTTCAGCGTGGTTGATACTCCCACACTGAACTTCTTCCTTTCGGCGTCGAGGGCTTGCTGAGCGTATGCCCGGGCTTTGACGGCGGCGTTGATCTGGGCCTTGGCTTGGGCGACCGCGATCTCGGCATTGCGAACGTCCTGCGCCACCTGGTTTTTCTGACGCTGCAGCACCGTTTCCATCTGGTGCTGTTCAACCAGCGCCTGAGCGGCGTTGGCCTGCTCAGCCCGGTTGCGAATCGGGACGCTCAGGCTGATCCCCGCCGAATAGTTCGGATAAGTGCCGCTGAAGACGTTGGAGAAAGAATCGCCAATACCGCCCGGGATGGTGCTGATCACGTTTCCGTGTGAGTCGCGCAGCACGCGGATGCCGGAGAGCCCCGCCGGAGCGTAGGTGGCGAAGGCGTCCAGGCTGGGAAGCAGTCCGTTGCGGTTTGACTGGATAACATAGTCCTGGTTGCGAAGGTTCAACTCATCCTGCTCGACTTCGGGGCGATTGGCGAACGCTTGTTTCAGAGCTTCGTCGAGCGATGGGGCATCGTTGGGCACGGGTTCCGGCAGGTTGTCCGTCGCCTCAATTTCTACGCCGGCGAGTTGCGGGTCCACAACTTTCGAGACCAAGGTCTTGAGCACCTCTTCCTGTTGCAGATAGGTGGTCTGGGCGACGATCAAACTTTGCTGGTCGGCGGCTAGCTCGGACTCAGCTTGCACCACGTCGAGTTCGGCGAGAGTGCCAACCTGCACCTGCAGCTTGTCGTCGTTCACCAGCTTTTGCGAGTACTCAACCGCGGACTGCGCGACACGGACCTGGTCGCGATCCGCCAGTAAGGTATCGTAGGCGTTGATGACCTGAGCAATGCTGTTGATGACTTGAAGCCGAAACGCGCTGTCGGCGATCTTGATGTCATTCTTGGCAATCCGGATGAACACCGCATTGGCGCGATAGCCGAAACCCTTGAGCAGATGCTGGTTGAGTCCAACCGTGAGGCCGGTGGCGAGCGCGGGATTAAACAGCGAGTTGATGGAAGTGGTGCTCTGGCGCTGTCCGGAGAGCGACACGTTGTAGCTCGTGCCCGTCAGGAAGCCCTGTCCGAAAAAGGTGGAGAAGGCAGAGGTATGGCTGCCCTCGACGGGTATACCGACGAGTTGGATGAAGTTCAAGGGCGACTTGCTGTTATTCCATCCAAAGCTGAAGCCGGCAAAGGGGTCGCAGCAGCCGATGAAGCCGGTGTTGATGGCGCCGCCGCCGCCCGAGAAGCCTCCCGCCGTCACTCCGCCCCCGCCGCTGAAGCCGCTGATGCCGGCGCCGATCGCCCCGGTAAACAGCGCGTTGGAGATGATCGCACCCTGGATGCCGCGCGCCGCGCCGCCACTTTTGGTGCGCAAGATGTCGAGCTGCGCGAGAGGCAATTGAAAACGCCCGACGGCGACGTCGAGATTATTTTCCAAGGCCAGCTCGATGGCGTCGTCGAGAGAAAGCTCGAGTTTGCCGTTCTTGACGAGTTCGCTGAGCTTGAGCGAGTTGCTGAGCGACTCCCGCGGCACGTAAGGATAGGCATAAGCTTTGAAAACCGAGTTGCCACTGTCGTATTGAAAGCCTTGAGTCGCAGAGGTCGCCGGCGGATGGTTGGACTGCTGGGCGTGGAGCGCCACTGGAGCAGCAGCCAGAACGGCGAACGCGGCGGCTAGTCCCAGCCAGCACCGCAAGCGTCGAGAACTATTCGATCCCATCACTGTTCCTCCTTAACGTAGTCGAGGTGCTAAAGCTTATACGTATATCAGCATCCGGCCTTCGCTTCCACCGGCGGACTGGTTCGCTGCCCTCCCGGTTCAGTCCTGTCAGGAGAGCGCTTATTGATACTCAGACGACTCTGCCCCGACTTCAGTTTCCACCCGCAACTCCTGGGATGAACCCGCGCGCCGCGGACGACTGCGAAGCAGTCATCCGATCTCGGGAACCGGCGCGACGGGCGAAGGCTATGGCCGATTGATGCGTGATAGAATGGCGGCGGTACTGAACAGGAGGGGAGCTGACGATGGCCAAAGTGCTGCGGTGCCGGGATCTGGGAATGAATTGTCCAAAGGAGATCCGGGCGGAGAATGAGGAGGAGCTCCTCAAGCTGGCGGCGGAGCATGCGGAAAAGGACCACGGCATTGCCGCAGCCAACATTCCGCCCTCGATCCTCGGTATGGTCAAAGCGGCGATCAAGGACGAGCCCTAGTTTGCTTGAGCGTTAAGGTCGCTGGCAGTGCTATGGGGGCCCGGCAACGCGCCTCTCGGTTGCCGACGGGGGCCGCGCACGCCGGCGGGCGAACGCGTTATAGGCGGAGCGTCATCTGCACGATGTTGATTGAATCCCATCGTTTCCGGCGTCCACTCGAGCAAGAGTTGGTGGCACGCGGTGTGCGTATGACGCACCAGCGCCGCCTCCTGGTCGAGATCATCCAGAGCGCCGAGACTCACATGGACGCGGTGTCGCTCTGGCAACGGGCACGCTCCAAAGATCCCACGCTCAACAAGGTGACCGTCTACCGGACGCTGGGCATGCTCAAGAAGCACGGCTTGGTCGATGAACTGGACCTCATGCATCTGGAGGGCGAGAAGCATTACTACGAGGCCAAGACCGTTCGCGACCATATGCACCTCGCCTGTTTGAACTGTGGGCGTATCCAGGAATTCGAGAGCTCGTTGTTCGAGAAGCTCAAGGGGCAAATTGAGCGTGAGCGGCGCTTCCAGATCCAAGTGGTTCGGGTGGAGGCTGGTGGGCTGTGTGATCGCTGCCGAAAGAAGGGCTAGGCCGGAAGGGGCCGTCCCCCAAGTGCCCCATAACGAAAACCCCCGCTTCACAAGCAGGGGTTCGTTGCCCGGTCGGCTTAATCCAAGCCGCTGGGCAAAAGCAATCCTCAAAATCAGAAAAAAGTCAGGCTAAAGAAATCAGAACCCCCGGGAAACGGGTTCCCGGGGGTTCCCTTCGAAACGAGGTCTGGACGAACAAGCCTCCAGACCGCGGAAGACGAGCTACTTCATATCGTCGCTCTTCTTTTCCTTCTTTTCCTTCTTGGCTTTCTTTTCCTTCTTCGCCTTCTTTTCCTTCTTCTCAGCCTTCGGCGCGGCTCCCGCGTCTTGGCCAGCCGCATCCTGAGCGAATGCAGGCATCGCCAGCGTGAAAGCGAGCACGGCGGTGAACAGCAAAGTGAGCAACTTCTTCATTCGGGTATACCCCTCAGTTTGAGATTAAACAGCACTGTGGCATGGAGCACGAAAGCGACCAAAGGTCCATCAGGAGTTCGGGTCGTAACGTATTGCGCTGATAATACGCAAGTTAGCAGTCACTGCTCACTCTTCGGGTCCCTTGAGAGCTCCCCGTGAGCCAGTATGCAGCTACACGAATTCGTGCGTGATAACATACCAAATGGGCAGACGGCGCCGGTGCACTCGGTTTCCAGAGACCGACTCTAGAGTCTGGCGACACGCCGGACAGCGCACGACGCTTCTCTGTCAGCCTACCGGGAAATCTCTTCCAGCACCGCCGCGTTGGTACGCGGACCCCAGAACCCGACGACCAGCGCGACACCCACCATCGCGGCTGCCATAAAAATGAATACGGCCAGGACTCCCTCAACCAGCAGGGCGCCAATAATCAGAGTCGAGAAGACGGCGCTCAGCCGGCTCCAACTGTAGGTGAATCCTACCCCGGTAGCACGCGCCCGGGTCGGGAAGAGCTCGGCTTGATAAGCGTGGAGCAGGGCCGAGAACCAGTAACTGAAGACCGTCAGCAGCGCGCCGATGACGACGATTCCCGTAGCGCTTGAGGCGAACGGGAAACACAGTCCTGTGGCCCCCATGAGCAGCGCCAGGACCACAATCGCTCGCTTGCGCTCCAGGCGTTCTGTCGTCAGGACGCCCAGCAACGGTCCAAGCGGGCTCACCAGGGCGATCAAAAAGCCATACTCCAGCGATTGTCCGAGGGTCTTGCCCTGCTTCAACAAAAAGGTTGGAGCCCAGTTGGCAAAGCCGTAGATTCCTACCGTCTGCAGCAGGTGGAAAATCACGAGCATCGCCGTACGTCCGCGGTAGGCGGGCTGCCAGAGTTCACGGAGCGGCAGCCGCTCGGCCGCGCGGACGGCGACCGCTTCCGGCAGGGGCAGTGGAAGGCCGGTTGCGCGCTCGACTTTCCGCTCGATCTGCACCATGACGGCCTCGGCCTCATCGAGACGGCCTCGTGACTCCGACCAGCGGGGCGATTCCGGCAGGTCGCGGCGCAAACTCCAGGCGAGCAGCGCACCACTCGATCCCGCCACCATGACCCAGCGCCATCCGTCGATTAGCCAACGTGTGGGAACCAGAATTCGCGCCAGTAACGCCGCCACCGGAATCGCCGTGAAGCCGACAAGCTGAGTGATGGCGATATAGCGGCCGCGCGCGCCGCTGGGCACCATTTCCGAAACATAGGTGTCGATCACCACGAGTTCGGCACCGATGCCCAGCCCCGCGAGGCCGCGTAGCACAACCAGCGCTTGCGCGTTGGGCGCGAATGCTCCGGCCAGCGTGAAGGCCGAGTAGATAAGCAGCATCGCGACGAAGGAGGTCCGCCGGCCAAAATAGTCACTGCCGATGCCAAAGATCACCGTCCCCGCAAACATGCCGAGGAAACCGGCAGCGACGACGTGGCTGAATTGTTCCAGGGTTAGAAAGTGGGACTCCTGCAAAGCTGCGCCCAGGTACGCCATCATGAAGATGTCAAAGATGTCAAACCAGCTTCCCAGTGAGACCAGGACGATAAAGCGCCAGTGGAAACTCGAGAGCGGCAAGCGTTCCACGCGAGCCGCCATGCTGTGCCCAGGGGTCGGCTGGCGCTGACCGGTTGCCGAACTGCCAGGCTCAAACGTGGAAGGAATGACAGGCTCCTCGAAAATGTGGGAGAGCCGGGTGCGGCCCGGCGCGGACGCCGAGATTATGCCAGATAATCCCGGCGCCTGAGCCATCCGTCTTTGACACGGTTTACGGCCCTCGGATATAGTGAACACGGTACACGGGACGAGCCCTAAGGTCGGTTGCACCGAAGCCCGCCACCTGCGAATGCCGTTCCCTCGCTGCGGCTTCTTCGAACTAACTTCGTTTGGGCCTTTTTTCGTCCCGATCCGCTTCCGCCCCAGTTAATTAAAATTGATGCCGGGTCAAGGATAGGTAAAGGCTCCTCAGGCCGGAAACGCCAAGCGAGGCCTGCGCATCGAAAGGACGTATGGCTATCCGAGGCCCGCTGAGGGCCGTCGCAATTCCCTGGCTTTTTCTTACGCTTGTCTGCTTCGTCCTGGGGCTCACGACTTCCGCGGTCAGGATTTGCGCCTCGCCCGCCCCTCAGATTGAGGACTTGAACGGACAGGTGACTGACGAAAAGGGCGCACCCATTCCGGGCGCACTTTGCAACCTCACGGCAACCCGTAAAGGGGATCTGCCCGAGCAAGGCGTCTCCGTGACTAGCGACGAAAGCGGCAACTTCAGGTTCCCTGGCCTGGTCCTCGGCACCTACAACCTGCTCTGCGGCGCTGTGTCACGCCAGGCGGTCGCCAAGAGCGGGATCGAAATCACCGCCGGGCAGGCGACCAGTATCCAGGTGGTTCTGCCGCCGGAGATCGCGCCGCTCAAGCAGAAGGTCGAGGTGCGCGGACAAGTCGAAGGCATCTCGACCACCGCTCCAGCCCTGCCGGCGACCATCACTGCTCCCCAGCTCCTGACCTTGCCGCTGACGGAAGAGAAGTTCAAAGCCGCCCTGCCTCTGGTTCCCGGCGTGATCCGCACTCCGGATGGCAAGATCAACATCAAGGGAATTGGAGAGGGCCAGAGTCTGCTGCTGGTAGACTCCGCGGAAACGGTCGACCCCGTTACCGGCGCTTTCGCGATCGGGATACCGATCGATGCCATCGAATCCGTGGACGTGTACAAGAGCGCCTATCAGGCACAGTTTGGGCGCTTCTCCGGCGGCGTCACCACGATTGAGACCAAGCCGCCGTCCCCGCAGTTCCATTTCGAGCTCAACGATCTGCTCCCCACGCCCCGCATCCGAAGCGGTCACCTGGTGGGGATTGCCGACGATGGCCCACGCTTGAACGTGACCGGACCGATTGTCGCCAACCGGCTCAACTTCTCTGAGTCCATCATCTACGAAATGGTGAAGCAACCGGTGCGTGGCCTGGCATGGCCCCACAACGAGACCAAGAGTGAAGGGTTCAACTCCTTCACGAGTTTCCAGTACATCATCTCACCGCAACATCTGCTCACAGTCAACGTCAACGCGTTTCCATCCAAGCGCGAGTTTGCCGACATCAACTCGCTGATCCCCCAGCCTGCTTCGGCGAATTACGGCCAGAAAGGATTCTCCTTAGCCGCCACGGACCGCTATCTTTTCAGCTCCGGTGGCGCCTTGACCACCCTCGTCCAGAACATCAAGTTCGATAGCAACGCTTACGGCCAGGGTCCCGAGGATATGCTGGTCACGCCCAACGGCTGGGGCGGCAATTATTTCAACAAGTACACCCGATCGGGCAGCCAGCAAGAAGTTCAAGAGACCTACCAGTTTCCCAACCGGGATTGGCACGGCAAGCACGAACTCAAGGCCGGACTCGATTACGTGCGCCGCGCCTACAACGGCACGAGCCTATCTCATCCTGTACTGCTGCTCCGGCCGGACGGCACCACGGCGGAACGAATCGACTTTCAAGGTCCCGGAGTGCTTTCCATTGTGGACGCCGAAGGCGCCGCGTTTATCCAGGACCACTGGGTGCTTAACGATCGCCTGGCCATGGACATGGGCTTGCGCTTTTCCGCTCAGACCGTGGGCGAACCTTCAGCCTTCGCACCGCGCTGGGGTTTCGCCTACACGCCGGGCGGTGACGGCAGGACGATTTTCCGGGGCGGACTCGGTGTGTTCTATGACCGTGTGCCTCTGCTAGCCGGCGACTTCACGGAGAATCCCACGCGCGTGGTCACCTGCTTCGACCCGGAGTGTGGTCCCGTCGGCTCCCAGATCATCTACCGTAACGCTTACATCAAGGTCAACGAAAACGGCCAGCAGGTGGTCCCCTCCAAGAGCCGCCTCGACAGCACCCCCTACAACGTAACCTGGAACCTGGAAGCGGACCGCGAACTGCGGCCGAACCTCGTCCTCCGCCTGAATTATCTCTCCAGCCGCACCTACCAGGTTTTTGACATCAATCCGGAGACTCTTCCCGGAAGCACCCCGACACTTCTTCTCTCCAACACGGGCGGCTCGCGCTATCACGAGTTCGAGTCGACGCTCCGCATTCGTCCGCGCGAGAACGCGAACATCAACGTGTCTTATGTCCATAGCACGGCCCGCGGCGACTTGAACACCATCGGGCAGCTCTTTGTCCCCTTCGAGCAGCCGGTCATCCGCCCCAACGTGTTTGCCGACTTGCCCGCCAACGTGCCGGATCGTGTCATCGCCTGGGGTCAATTCAAGATTCCGTGGCAAATTACCGCCAGCCCTATCTTCGACGTCCACTCGGGATTTCCCTACTCCTCCCTCGACGTCCTCCAGAACTACGTAGGCCAGCCGAACGGCCTCCGGTTTCCCTATTTCGCCTCGCTCGACGTGAAGTTAACCAAGGACTTCAGCCTGCCGCTCGTCCACTGGCTGAAGACTCACAAGTTTCGCGGGGCCATCGCGGTCTACAATGTCACCGATCACTCAAATCCCCGCGATGTCTACAACAATCTGGCGTCGCCCATCTACGGCCATTTCGTCGGATTCCAGCACCGTTCGGTCGAGACCTGGTTCGACGTGATCTACTGACGATGCTGCGCCGCCGCTGTCAAGGCAAAGTAGAAAGTTCCTAATCTGAGCAAAGTAGAAAGTTCCGCTTTGCGGTGTCGGGCGGCTAACCGGAGGAGCCCGTAGGGCGACGGAGGTTAGCCGCCCAACACCGTCACCCCTCACCCCGCGCCACT
>DASZAI010000014.1:0-64117 GCA_035945295.1 Terriglobia bacterium
GACGTCGCCGACGCCAGCCGCGAAGAAAATCTGAAAGAGCTAAAAGGAAAGGGTGGCGTCTTCAAAGCCACTTCCGGCTTGCAACGCAAGTACGGCGCCGACCGCGTTTTCAATACACCGTTAGCCGAGGCCGGTATCGTCGGTCGCGCCATCGGTATGGCCGTCCGTGGACTAAAACCCGTCGCCGAAATTCAGTTCTTCGACTACATCTGGCCCGCGATGATGCAGATTCGCGACGAACTGACGACCATCCGCTGGCGCTCTTACAACGGCTTCTCGAGCCCCATCGTCATTCGCGTGCCCATCGGCGGATATCTCGCCGGCGGCGCCATCTATCACAGCCAGTCTGGTGAATCGATCTTTACCCACCTGCCAGGCCTGCGCGTGGTCATGCCCTCGACCGCGCTCGACGCCAACGGCCTGCTGCGCACGGCGATTCGCTCCGACGACCCCGTCCTCTTCCTCGAACCCAAGCACCTCTACCGCCAGACGCACAACCGCAGCCCGTATCCCGGCCCCGACTACATGATCCCCTTCGGCAAGGCGAAACTGGCGCGCGAGGGAGTCGACTTGACGATCGTAACTTACGGATCGCTGGTGGTGCGTGCCATGCAGGCGGCCAAGACCCTCGAGCAGCAGCAAGGTATTCGGACGGAGATCCTCGACCTCCGGTCACTGGAGCCTTACGACTGGGAACTGATTGCGGCCTCGGTGAAGAAAACGAGCCGCGTGCTGGTGCTTTACGAGGACAATCTTTCGTTCGGCTACGGAGCCGAAATCGCCGCCCGCATCGCCGACGAGTTGTTTGAGTACCTGGACGCTCCCGTGCGACGCCTCGCCGGCAAGGACGTCTTCATTCCCTACCATCCTGTGCTCGAGGATACCGTGCTGCCTCAGCCTGCCGATATCGTCCGCGCCGCGCAAGAACTGGCGAAATACTAACGGCCTTTGCTCAGGATCGGGCATCACGCTTCATAACTCGGATAAGCCGGAGTCCACTGGCCGTTGATCACGCAGTCGCGCAGCTCCTCGGGCGTCGTCTCCGGCGCGACGCCATCGCGTTGCGCCTCGAGCCCCACGGCAAGCGCGATACTCGGCACAACGCTGCGCAAGTCCTTAAGCGGCGGCAGGAGCGAACCGGTAGGATCCTGGAGCGCGGGCGAGTGCTCGGCCAGAGCACGAGCCGCCGCCATCATCATCCCGTCGGTGACGCGGCGGGCGCGCGACGCCACCAGTCCCAGACCCACGGCGGGAAAGACATAAACGTTGTTGCATTGCGCGACGGGAAACGTCCGGCCGTTATAGGTGACGGCGGCGAAGGGTGATCCGGATGCAACCAGCGCGCGTCCGTCGGTCCAGCGAATCAGGTCCGCAGGGTGGGCTTCAGAGCGGTCGGTGGGATTGGAAAGCGGCAAGATGATGGGACGCTCGACCTTGCGGGCCATCTCGCGCACGAGGTCCTCCGTGAACGCGCCGCCCGCCGTCGACAGGCCGATGAGGATCGTGGCCCCGACCTGGGTCATCACCTCCGCCAGGCCGACCAAGCCATCGGAGCGCCGCGGCCAGTCCGCCAGGCGCTCGACAGCTTGCGCGTAGACGCGCTGCTCGGGCGCGAGATCGGTACGCCCCGTGTGCAGCAGGCCTCCGCGGTTCACAATCCAGAAGCGGCTGCGAGCTTCCTGCTCCGTGAGTCCCTCGGCCACCATGACCTGGCGCAAATAGTCCGCCACCCCGATACTCGCTGAACCGGCGCCGAGAAAGACGATCCGCTGATCCTTGAGCGCGGTGCGGGTGACCTTGATCGCACTCATGATGGCGCCCAGGGCCACGGCCGCGGTTCCCTGAATGTCGTCATTGAACGTCAGCAACTGATCGCGGTAGCGCTCGAGGATCAGCCGTGCGTGCGAGCCGGCGAAGTCTTCCCATTGCAGGCAAGTGCGAGGAAGCTCCTGCTTCACCGCGTGGACGAACTGGTCGACGAAATCGAGGTAGTCCTGCCCGGTCACGCGCTCGTGCCGCCAACCGAGGTACTCCGGTCCGTGCAGGCGCTGTGGGTTATTGGTACCCACGTCGAGCACAATCGGCAGCGTCCGCGCCGGATGAATGCCACCGATCAGCGTATAGAGCGACAGCTTGCCGATCGAGATGCCTAGTCCGCCGACGCCCTGGTCACCGATGCCCAGAACGCGTTCGCCGTCGGTGACCACAATCACGTCGACTTCGGGATTCGGCCGGTTCCTCAGGAGCAGGCGAATCGAGGCGCGCAGCGGATAGGAGATGAAGAGGCCGCGCGGGCGCCGGTAGATATGGCTGAACTCCTGACAACCCAGCGCCACGACCGGCGTGTAAACAATGGGGGCCATCTCCTCGATGTGATCGAGCAGCAGCCGGTAAAAGAGGACCTCGTTGGTGTCCTGCAGAGCGCGCAAGTAGATGTGGCGCTCGAGATCTTCGTCTTTGCGCTTGAAAGCTTCGTAGGCGCGAACCACTTGCTCGTCGAGGGTTTCGACGTAAGGCGGCAGCAGACCGTGCAATCCCAGGCGGGTCCGCTCGCCCTCGGTGAACGCCGTACCCTTGTTCAGACCGGGAGTGTTGAGCAGTTCCCTGCCCCGGAGCTTCGACCGAGGCTTGGCTGCGGTTGGTCGTGCCGTCGCCACGTCATTTCTCCAGCAAGCCGGAGTCCGTCGACCTTTAGCCAACGCCCAACTCGTCGATCTCCTCGAGGGGCGTGCCGCAGACCCGGCAGATGAGCGCTGCGCAGTCGCCGCACACCAATGGATCGCTGACCTCACGGTTACACTTCGGGCAATAGAGTGGCGCGCCCTCAGGGCTCTCGGTCTCCCCCATCCATCCGCCTTTTCTGACTCCCGCACATCCCGGCCTAGGGTACCACCATTTCCTCGAGAAAAACCTCGATCGCCTTCTGGACTTCCGCCAACTTGCCCGTGAAAAAGTGGTCCGCGCCTTCCACCCAGTGAATGCGCTTGGGCTCAGCGAGCGACTCGAACAACGCGGCAATGCTGCGTCGCGGTCCGTGCACGTCTTCGGTACCTTGAACAATGAGCTTGGGCTTGGTTACGGGGCGAAGAAACCCGAGGTCGGAAGACGCAACCGGCAGACCTAGCCCAACGAGGCAACGGACGCGCGGGTCTTCGGCGCCCACTGCCAGTCCCACCCACGCGCCAAAGGAGAATCCCATCAGGCAGAGAGGCGCATCCGGAAAGCGGCTCGCCAGATAATCGAGCGCGGCTCGCACGTCGTCACGCTCGCCCGCGCCGCCGTCGAACGTTCCCTGGCTCTTCCCGGCGCCACGAAAGTTGAAGCGCAGCGCGCCGCCCCCGGCCTGGAGGGCGGCTTTGGCGGCGCGGAAGACCACCTTGTTGTGCAGGGTGCCGCCAAACTGGGGGTGCGGGTGGCACACCAGCGCGCTGAGCCGCGGCGGGCGCTCAGTGTCCCACTCGAGCAGCCCTTCAAGCCTGCCGGCGGGTCCGGCAATCATGAGTGATTCCAGCTTCGTCGGCACTCACGGCCTCTCAGGCATGACGCCTGCCGGTGTAGTGTAGAATGAAATCACGACTGAGGCGTAGTCAATCAGGAGAGCGCGCCATCAAGTTGAAACTCATCGTCGTCCTCCTCGTGGTCGCGGGTACGGTGGGGTATTACGTTTACAGTCGCCGTCACCCTCGGAGCACCGGCCAGGCGGCTTATGTCCTGTCGCACGCGGTCAACGTGGTGGACACCACGGCTGAGATTCGCTTTACGGTCGCGACCCTCAAGGCCGGCGACCGCGTCGAAGTACTCGGTGAGTTTCCGCACTGGATGCACATCCGCCTGGCAAACGGACGCACCGGCTGGGTGGACAGCAAAGACATGCTCGACCCGAAGACGTACGAAGCGGGGGAGCGCCTGCTCAAGGATGTCGCGAACCTCGTCCCTCTGGCGGCTGGCCACGTCACAGATCCTGTCAACCTGCACCTCGAGCCGGCGCGCGACGCTGCTATGCTCGCGCAGCTCGCGGCCAACGAGAAAGTGGAGATATTCGGACGCCGGCTGGTTGAGCGGCCGCCTCCGGCAGACGCGCCTCCCTCGAACAGTTCCATCCGGGACGCGTGGTACCTCGTGCGATCTGATTCACACGCCGGATGGCTGCTAGGGCGCATGGTAACGCTTGATGTTCCGGCGGGCATCGCCCGTTACGCCCAGGACGTCAATATGGTTTCGTGGCAAGTGCTCACTACGGTGCCGGACGAGGGCCGTGAAGTGCCCGAGTACCTGACCGCGGACCGCATCGGCACCGAGGACGTCGATTTCAATCACATCCGCGTTTTCACCTGGTGGAAGAAACACCAGGAGTACGTCACCGCCTACGTCGAGAGCGGGCTCGACGGGTATTTCCCGCTGCGAGTAACACGCGTTGGCAACGTGCCCTACTTTCGCCTGCGCCTGATGGATGAGAACGGCCAGAAGATTCAGAAGGTCTACGGAATGTTCGATACAATTGTGCGACCCATCGGGACGGTTGACGGTTGGGAAAGCGATGCGATGCCCGAGCGGCCGCCCTCGGAGTCCCGGCGCAAGCGAAGAGCGCACCGCCGCCACCGGCGACGGTGACGCGACCCGACAAGAATTCAAGGGAGGAGAGTCATCCTTGAGCGCTGAACATGTGAACGTGAGTCCTCCGCCTTCCACGGCCTATCGACTCGCGCGTGGACTGCTGCGCCTCTGGTTCCGTGTGTACTTCCCCAAGATCCGATTGCTCCAGATCGAAACCTTACCGGCGGCGGGCCCTGCCGTCCTGGTCGTCAATCACCCGGCGAGCCTGCTGGATGCGCTGATTCTCATCGCCGCCTTCGAACCGCAAATCGACTGTCTCGTCCGAAGCGACCGACTGCGCGGCCGGCTGCGCGGATTCATCGCCCGTGCTTTCGGGATGATTGTCTACGACGAAGATCAAGCAAACTGGCAGCCGGCACTCGAGGTGTGCCGCGAGATTCTGGCGGTCGAAGGCGTCGTGACGGTGTTCGCGGAACCGGAGGCTCGCAAACCGGCAGAGCCTCCGGCGTTCGCTGTTAGAGCTGCCACTCTGGCGCTCGAAGCCGAGCTCCGCCAGGCTGACCTCGGGGTGGCACTCTTCCCGGTGCACCTATACCTCCCGGTCGCGCCGTCGCTCGCAACCGAAGTCCTCATTTACGTGGACGAGGCACTCGCTGCCGCGCAGTATCTCCGCGCAGACAGCGGGCAGATTCCTCAGCGGGCGCGCTTGCTTGCTGAGGCGCTCGATCGGGCCTGCCGCCAGAACGCTTTTCGCCTGCCGCCCAAGGAATTTGCGCGGCTGCTCGGCGACGTCGAAGAAGTGCTCCGCGCCGATCTTGAGGCCGAGTGGGCAGCGCGCCCCAACTGGAAGCAGTCGGCGGAGGGGTTCCGGCTGAGCCGCTTCGTCGAAGAGTCCGCTGAGCAGCTCAATGCGTTGCACCCCGGAAGGCTCATCGCGCTGCGAGAATCGCTCGACCGCTATCACGAGACCGAGCGGCGCTCGGCGCTGCGCCAGACCGAGATCGAACTCAGCGGTGCGTGGGTGAAGTCACCCGTAGGCCGGCTGGCGGGATGGACGGAGAGCCTGGTGGGATTTCCGGTGGCGGTCTACGGATTCGTGAACCACATCCCGATTGCGCTGATCCTGCTCGCCACGGGTCTGCTCCGGCGGAACGACCGTCGATCCTCAACCTCGGTGTGGGCGACGCGAGGGCTCGTCGTCCTGGCCTGCTACGCGATCGGAGTCGCTTGGTGCGGGCGGCACTTCGGCCGCGCCGCTGCCGGATACTACGCGGCCAGCCTGCCCCTTTCAGGCGCGTATCTCCGGCGCTACGCGTGGCTCCTTCAGCATCGAACGCGGTTGCTCCTTTCCTCAGCCCGCACGCGCCTGGATACCCGAACCCTCGCGCGTCTGCGGAAGGATTTCATCACCGAGCTCAACCAGGTGCGCGACACCTACTCGGAGTTCCCCGGCGTTGCCCCCACGGCCGTGTAGACACGCGCTCTCGATTTGACGATCATCACCATGATCCTCCGGCTCGCTGAACTCAGCTTCCCGCGTATCGAGGCGCTTGACCGCGAGCGGACGGTGGTGCTTTTTGCGGTGAGCCCACTCGAAGAGCACGGACCTCACTTGCCGGTCGGTACCGACCTCTTCCACGCCGAGTATTTCAATGAAGCGCTGGCGAAACGAATCATCGAGGCCATGCCTGGCTGGACGGCGGTGATTGGCCCGCCGATCCCCATCGGCGCGTCGGCATTCGATAAGGCGGGAACCCTGCTCGTGCGCCCGCGCACGGTGCGCAACACCGCGCTCGACTACGGAGCGGCGCTGGCGCGTCACGGATTCCGTTTCATTATCGTCACCAACGGACACGGCGGTCCACGCCACATCGTCGCTTTGGAGGAAGCTGCTGCCGCCGTCTCCCGGCGCTACGCTTCGCGAATGCTTTCGGTCAGCGGCCCGATCCTCTGGAATCTCCTGCGCGGACGCTTTACCGGCCGGCTTGAGCCGCTGCTTGGCCGGCCCTTGACTGACGCCGAGCTTGAGGCATTACGCGGCGACGCGCACGGCGGCCTCTGGGAGACGTCCTTGCTTATGCGGGTGCGTCCTGACCTGGTCGACCCGGCGCATAGAAGCCTCGCGCCGATTCGCTTCCCGCTGATCGATGCACTGCGCTACAACTACCCCCTGCGGCTGGGCAATCAGTTGGGATACATCGGCAGTCCGGCCGCGGCGACACCTGAGTTCGGCGAAGCGGCGGAACGCCTGCTTCTCGACATCCTCTGGGAAGCAGTTTGTCCCATGTTCGAGGCGGCGGACGATGACTGGCAACAGACCAGCTTCTGGTACCGTGTTCCGTTCATGCGCACCGCATTCCCCTACGTCGCCCTCGCGGCTGGGCTGCTCCTTGCCGTGGCGGCGCTGCTCTGGCGGCTCCGCTAAAGATGCCGAGGCCACCATGCTACTGCTCACCGAAGAGGACGTTCTCGCCCTGCTGCCCATGGCGCGCGCGATTGAGCTCGTCGAAGCGAGTTTTCTTGCCCAGCACAAGGGCGAAGCGATCAACCGTCCGCGCCAGCGCATCCTCCTGCCTCACGCTTCGCTCCACTACATGGCAGCAGCCTTGCCGGAAGACAATCTGCTGGGCATGAAGATTTACACCGTGACGCGCCACAGCTTCCGGTTCGTGGTGCTGCTCTATGAAGCGAGCACCGGCAGACTGCTCGCCCTGATCGAAGCGGATCATCTAGGGAGATTGCGCACCGGGGCAGCGAGCGGCGTGGCCACAAAGTATCTGGCTCGCGCGGACGCGACTCGCGTGGGAGTGATTGGCACGGGAGGGCAAGCACGCACTCAGCTTGCGGCGGTCACCGAGGTCAGGAAGATCGCTCAAGCACGCGCTTTCGGTCGCGACACCGAGCGGCGCAGCACTTTCTGCCGCGAGATGTCTAATCAACTTGGCATTGTCGTCGAGCCGGCCGAGAGCGCGGAAGCGGCGGTCAGCGACGCCGACATCGTGATCACCGCGACCACCTCGAACCAGCCCGTTGTCCGCGGCGACTGGCTGCGTCCCAGAACGCACATCAACGCCATCGGCGCCAACATGGCCAGGCGCCGCGAGCTGGACGATGCTGCCATCGCGCGCGCCGGCGTGATCGTCGTCGACAGCCTCGAACAGTCGCGCGAAGAATCCGGAGACCTCATCCAGGGTTTCAAAAGCAGTCCATCGCGCTGGGAGGACGTGCACGATCTGCACGAGATCGTGGCGGGCAGCCGGCGCGGCCGGAAGACGGACGATGAGATCACGCTTTTCAAATCAAACGGCATCGCGATCTGGGACGTCGCGGTCGCGGGTTATGTCTACCGCCAAGCTCTCGAGCAAGGCTGCGGGAAGAAAATCAAGATGTGGGGGGAATAAACAAACGCCTGGTCGGCGCGCGTTGCGTCGTCATCACTTCGGCGGAGCAGACTCGGCCTCGATCTCAATCTTCTGAGCATTAATCTCGCCCGAGTCGGTCAGATCTCCCTCAACTCCGATCTTCACGCCTAGGCGCAGGTCCTTCTCGGAACCCTGGCTGCCGTCCTGACGCTTGATCTCGGTTTTCTCGCTGTAGCGCACGTGGAAGATGATGTTCTCCTCGGTGCTGACGGTCAGCTTGCCGGCTGTATGCTCGGTGATTCTTCCTTCTAGGGTGAAGTTCGTGCCTTGAAACGCGGGACTGGCAGTAGGCGCGACGTTGACCCGCGAGACGGCGCTTTGGGCGGGAATTAGACCGAGCAAAATGACTGCGAGGGTGCCAACTACGCCGACCATCCAAGCCCGAGCCAAATTCATGATGATGCCTTTGAATCCCCGTGGGACGGCTTACCAGACGTACTCTTGTTTGAATCCGAATCGCCAGAACCGCCGCCGTTGCTGTCGTCGCGTCTCCCTCTGCCCACAATGAAGCTTGTGACGATCCCTCCCAGTCCGACACCGCTCAGCACGGTCCCTGGCCACGCGTATCCCCGAACGATGACGTACGCTCCACCAATCATGAACGTCAGGGCAATGACGAATGCGAAGACCTGCCCCAGGCGCGCCTCAGAGAACTGCCTTCGCATCGCCTCGATGCTGGCTTGCAGGCTCTGTGACTCCATGGTGCGTCGGTGCTCTCCCTCGATGCGGGCCATTTCGAACATTTTTGAGGCAGTCCCAGGGCAGATTCTCTCGTAGTGCTCCAACAGTGGAGGCGGAGGTAGAGGTCCAGTAAATTCAGATGTTATTTGAGCTCCGACGATTACACGACGTGGCGCGCCCTGAGGCGGCGCAGCCTGCCGAGGCTCAGCGGACTGCGGGTTCAGTCCTGGAACCGTCTTTGGCGGAATCTCGGACATTGGCCGTCAACTCTTCAAGGTTTACCTTTGCCAAAATCTCGTATAAATCCAAGCCTATCTTGTACCAATCGTCAAACCACGCCTCATTTGCCGAGGGAAAACACGGTTGAGCGATTGTGTACTGCGTGTGGGGAAATAGGTTTATTGTAGTTCCAGCTCCCCAGATGACATTGTCGAGCATCCGGGGCACGTCTCTTTTCGTGTTGTAGCCGCACCAGACATAGTTGACATCACGTCTGTTCTGACGATAGAAATCCACCCAATCCGAGTATGAGCGTGCTAGAGACCTCAGATTGTAAGGGGATGTGTCTTCAAAGAAGTCCATAACTGCTCTCCATTTACTTAGACGCTGCACGCTCAGTTGGCGTGGGCAGAGAATACACCAAAACGTCAACGGAATATACCCTTCTTCCCACGATCAAATATGGCCTCCTCCTGGAACTGGACGTCAGAAAACCCTCGCTTCCCCTATAGTTTGAACCACATACCATTCTATCAGGTCAGCTGCCAAACCCCAAGCGCTCCCTGCTCCGAGAACTTTAGCCCGCTTGAGGATCGCTCTGGCCGGGTTCGCTCACCTGTTTGGTCACCAGACTTGTACTTTGGCAGTGAGTCCGGGAGCTGACGCGACCATATAGAGATTGGTCCCGTCGAACATGCTGGGCTGAAACCACATCGCGCCAGCGGCGGTCATTTGGATGATGACGCCGAGTGGGGTGCGTCCAAGCAAGTGCGGCACGGTGAAGTTGCCCGGCGCCGACACGGCAATGCTGACCATGCCGTAGACCTTGGTCGCCGGAGTTACCGCCGTCACTGCCGATCCGCTGGTCACCACCTGCCCGATGAGCGCGTCACCCGGCGTCGCGCCCACTGCGCCCGGCTGGTAATAGAAGCCGTTGGTTGAGTTGTAGAACAGGTAACTGATGGCGTTCGGCGGAGCGGCCGGCAGGACGGGCGCGGCCGCCGGAGCGAAGCGCGAGCCTTGCGCGTAAAGGATTCCATTAGTCAGGCCGGGCACCAGCCCCGAGGCCGTCGCCAGCGCTAGGCCCGAGACGACGCCGTTGATTCCCAGGTCGCCCGCTTGCGCGAGACCCAAGTCGGACGTGAACGCCACCCGGCTGTCGAGCAGCAGCCAGTTCGCATCCTGATCGGCCTCGTAGCTGGTGAGGCCATGCTGCGATTGAATCAGCCCTTTGCGCGGCAGAACAGTTCGGGTTACGGCCATAGAACCTCGAAATCTGGAAGCTGAGAGTCGGAGTGCGTCAGCGCTGTCACGAGCCTGTTGTAGAAACTGCTATCCGGCGCAGCGTTCACCAGTTTCATAAATCCTCAATCCGAAACATTGATGCTCGACCGCACGGCGACGCAGTACACCTTGACGACGCCCTGGTTCTCGGCGCCGCTCGTCGACCAATACGTCTGGCAAGTTACCGCGCCGGTCGTGTCATTGATGTCGAGCTGATAAGGCACGACGATCAAGTTGCCCTGCCCCGGATCGTTGTTGGAGAGCATAGGAAACGTCTTCTGCCCGGAGACGAAACCGGCGGCCGGCGAGCGGCTGGAGGCGAAGATGGGCAGAAACAGGCACTCAGCGCGCGAGTACGCGTATCCGTCCACCGGACTCACCGGTGCCGGCACCGTATCACCCGGCTGGAAGAAGCCCATGAACAGCAGCTCCGTGCGCACCGCTGCGAACTTCGCGTTGTGGCTGATCTTCAGGATCGCGTCGTCGGTCAACGGGTTCCCGCCGGTCAGCACCGAATCGGCGATGTCGAAGAAGCCAGGGATCTGGGAAAACGTCAATTGAGACATAAGAGAAGTCCACTCAGAAGATCGTATTGCCCGGCGTGCCGTCAGCGTTCAGCCCGCCGGTCGCGCTGAACGATACAAACATGTACTGCTTTTGCTGTGCGGCGCTTGCCTGCGAGTAGTTCGGAATCCCCGCCGCGAGCGGCGCAATCTGGAACGGTGTGGTCAGGCCGGTGAAGCGCGTGTCCAGCAACTGAAACTCCATGTACCCTTCGGCATAGTTGGGCTGGCGATCGACCACTTCGCACACGACGTTGGTCAGCCCGGCGTTGCCCGTCTTGAAGTCAGGGACTAAGGGATGATTGAACCAAACGAAATCTCCCAGTTCCACGACGAGTGTCGAGAGAAAAGCCTTCACCTTGTATTGCGGCGTGGCGAACGCGTGACGGCGAAAGATGCGGTCTGCGAGCAGGAACGCCCGCAGGTTCCCGCCGTAAGGCACGCGCAAGCCGTTCGATTCGATCTGCTGCTTGAACTCCTGCTGGTATTGCGCGATCGACGTCATCTGTTCGAAAGTGATCTCGTCGGTATACTGGCGCGCCGCCGTCTCACGCGTCGAATCGTCGACGTTCATGCGCACGGTGACCACGTTGACGACGGACAGCCGCGAGAAGCTCGGCAGGCCGATGATGTTTTTCTCATTGAACGCCATGACCGGCTGGATTGAGCCCAGTGGTTTCATCGGTTTGAGCGCCAGATGCCCGTCGGCCCGGACGATGGTGTAAAGTCCGAGTACTTTGAGAATCTCGTCCTCCAGCCACTGTTTGGCCCCGACCGGTCGAGTGATTTTGAACTCGAACCAGTCGCCCGAGAACGGGCCGTCGCGCAGAACGAGAATGCCGGGAACATCAAGATAAAGATTCGGATTGATGAGCGTCGAGTCCTGGCCAGGAACATAAATGGCCCAGCCGCTCGCGTCGACCGAAGGATCCTGTCCGACGCCGAGTTCGTTCTGCATCGTCGCGAGATAAATATCCAGGGGATGACCGCGAAGCCAGCGCGGGTTCTGATCGCTCACCGAATAAGCATTGGCCTGAAAGGCGCGCCCCCCTGACGGCGGCGATGCGACCTGGCCGGGAATCCAGAAACCGGGCCCTCCGTGGGTCCAGAGTTGCGCGCTCTGCATGAACCGCTGGAGGTCGGCGCAGTCGAAGGTCAGGCGGCCGTCGGAATTGAACCCGGCGCTCACAACCTGAACGGTATGGAGTGGAGTGAAATCTCCGAGGGCCTGCCCGGGAAAACCCAGCTTCAGCCGCGCGACCTTGCCGATCAGGTTCCGCTGCGCAGCCAGCGCTTTGAGCACACCCCCCGGATCGATGCTCTGGATACTCAAGCGTCCGATGCTGCTCGCGCCGTCAAGTTCGCTCGCAGTCTGGCTCTGTCCCGAGGGCGCGATCAGATACGGCAGCGACTGCGGATCCGTCGCCGTGGCCATCAGGACGCCGGGGTTCATGGCGGTGATCCAGAACCACGCCGTCGGGGCGACCCCCGGCCAGACGGTGAACTCGTAAGGCAGACCGCGTGCCGCGAGTGAGTAATCAAGAATTGACCCGTTGCCGGTCGTCGACCGCACGATGCGCTGGCTGGCAATCAGTTTGGTCAGGAAAGCATCCAGGCTGCTTTCGACGCCGGCGAAGTAGGCGGAGACGGTCGCAACGTTATACAGCTTGAGCAGCGCCGCAATCATCCCCCACGCGCCTTCCTGCCAGACCGACGCGGGTGATCCGGAATAGCCGCCCGTCGAGTCGTTGTAGGGCTTGAAGCCGTTGAACGCCTGGAGTTGCTGGTACGCCTCGTTGTAGCTGCCCGACGCGGAAGAGAGCAGGATTTGCTGGTTGGGCAAATAGAACTTCTGGTACACGAACTTCACACATTCTGCGGCCTTGGTCTCGTCGCCGATGGCGTGGCAGAACATCGCCGACCAGGTGCCCGAGGCGTCGAGCGCCTGCGACGTGTCAAGGCCGGCCGAGTTCGCGCCCTGGGCGAAGTGGCCGGGGTCGGAGGCCGGCGGAATATAGAGGTTGGTCGTGAGCTTGGTCGAGATCGTGTCGGCGAGCGCGGAGGCGGTCGCAGCCGTCGCGCTGAGCGACGCCGCCTGTGTTCCGTTGATGGCGCCCGCCTTCAGCAGTTCGACAGCGGCAGTCGGCAGGATGCCTGCCGCGCGCTTGCAGGCGAAATAGGCATCCACATTGTGTTCGGTCGAAATCGAAGTCTGGAGCCCCGGAACAAACTGATAGCCTGGGTCCTGATACATGCCGTAGCCGAGATAAAGCAGCCCATTGCGCAGGTCGGGATCGGCGGACTGAAGCGTGAACAGGAAACCGAGCATGCGCTGGAGATAGAGCGCGGGCGTGTAGTCGAGCGACATCGCCATGTAGATCGCGTAGGCGAACGCGACCCAGGCCATGGCGCCGGTGCGGATGTA
Organism: Terriglobia bacterium; assembly: GCA_035945295.1. Taxonomy (GTDB): domain Bacteria; phylum Acidobacteriota; class Terriglobia; order UBA7540; family UBA7540; genus QHZK01. The sequence goes on from DASZAI010000014.1 coordinate 13,149, forward strand.
CGCCTGGTCGACCTGGCCGTTGTAGATGTCGTAAGAGAAGCTCAGCGAATTCGCTGGCTGCAACGTGCCCACGCTGAAGTTGTCGAAGTAGAGGTCTCCGGTCGCGGTGAGCGTCACCTTGAAGCTGGTGATGGACAGGAGCGTGTCTGAGGCCAGGCTCGAAACGAGAGACTGGAGATTCAAGAGCGTCGTGCGATAGGTGTTGGCGCCCGGCCCAATCGGTACAGTAATTGTTTTGGTCGACGCCGAGTAGCTCGCGGGGACCGCGGTCGCTGACGTGACGCTGACTTTGACAACCGACGGGGCGGCGGTGGTGACTCCGATGTCGAAGGAAAACGTCACGCCCACCGCTTCCTTGTGCTGGAACTGCAGCATCGTGTCGGGTGAGTCGGGGAATCCGTTGCCCGTGTAAGTGAACGCGTCGCCGGCGGTCGAGGCATGGAACTTCAACACGTTCCCCGTGCCGTAAGGCGGCTGGGTGGGATCGTTCAGATTGGTGACGCTGCCGGTGCCGCTGGGCGACCAGCGCGCGGTCGAGCCATCTTCGGCGTTTTCGAGAACCAGCGAGGCGAGATAAGCGGGATGGTCGAGAAAATAATTCAGTTGTTGCCAGATTTTCGCCGCAGCGGCGAAATTGCTGGCCATCGAGAACGCGACGATGGCCAGTGCGTCGTCGTAGATGAAGCTGCGATTCCCGAGTGCGGCGGCGTTCGACGCCGTCACGTCAGGGACGAACAGCGGATCCGAAGTCGGCACCTGGAACGAGCGCACCAGGTTCTGATACGCGGCGAGGCTCTGGAGCGATGTGTAGACCATCACGGGGCCGCCGACCGGGTCCTGATACACGATGTGGACCGTCAGTGTGCCGGGCGCGGGCACGAGGCTCGATCCCACGCGGGCGTGATGCGCGTCCTGGATGACGATGGGAACGTTGTCTTCCTGCAAATACTCGATGTCGGTCTTGGCGTAGACGCGCGCGAAGTAGTTTGCGAGCTTCGTGCCGACGCCGGTGTTCGAGTGAGCGAGCCAACCCGCGGGCAGCGCCGCGAACGCGGCGCCCAGCGCGGGCTGCGGTGCGGTCGCGGGATACAGCACGGCGATGACGGCGCCCGGAGCCGCGGTCACCGGTCCCCAGGTGGCCGACCCGTTGCCGAGGTCGGTGAGTGTGGAACCGCCCTGGTAGTAGAACTGATCGGTGCGCGCGAAGACATCCACGCGATAATTCGCCGCAGGCTGAAGCAGTGAGAAGCAGCGCCCGCTCACCGCTTGCGAGCCCGCGCTCGTCAAAACATTAAGGAAGATGTTGCCGGTCGGGAGCCCTTGAGGCGAGAAGTTGATGGGGAAGCTGTCTGGCCCCGCCGACGCGTCAGGCAGGACGCCGGCCGGCGGATCGATGACGACGTTCTCGAAGGCGGTCTGCGCCAACGTCGAGAAGTCAGGCGTCGAGACGATGCCGCACTCGGCGAGCGCGGGCGTCGTGGGAGTCGCGAGCGCGTTCGCCTGCCAACCGCCCATCGAGGCGTTCTGGTGGGAGTACAGCCAGGCGAGCGACTGCTTCACATCACCCCAAAAATCGCCGGAATAGTAATCCTTGACCGAAGCCATCACAGTTCAGCTTTCAGAGTTAAGCTATCAGCCTTCAGCAGTCAGCAGACGAAGGCTTTTCCCTAGGTCCCGTAGCCGCCCGCGCCGTACGCGGTGATCCCATAACCGCCCAGCGTGATGCTCGCGGCGGTGGTCGAGAAACTGGCGATGATGATCCCGAAGTCCGGGATCTCGAAGGTGTAGAGCGGTTGCTTGGCCTGCTGCGCCAGCGCGCTCTGCCAGGTTTGATTGCCTTGAATCATTTAGCTCACGTCACCACTTGGCGGAACTTCGCCTTGAATGTGTACTGCCCTGCGTGCTTGTATTGCGCCTTCCAGTCGGTGTCTTCGAGCCAGTAGTTGGCGAAGGCGCTTTGGGAGCCGTCGGGGTAGTAACTGAACGGGCCGCCGCGCAGCGCGTAGGCCATGAAGCTTGCCCAGGCCGCCACGTCCGATCCCAGCGCGACGTATTCCATCTCGAATTCGAGGAACTGGTCAACGCGCTCGGTAATCGACTCGCGCACACCGGAAGTCGCCACGTTGTCGTGTCGCGTTGCGACATATTCGTAAGCGGGCACGAGGCGCGGCGGCCGCAGAAAGGTCAGCGTCGCGAGGCCACTGCCGGGATCGTAGACAATCTTCGGATATGCCATCTCATCTACCCGCCGGAGCGCTGCGTTTGGTATGACTCGCCACCAGCTTCAAGTCGTAATTCTCGACGCCCGTGTTGATCACCTGGGTCAGCCACGTTGCTGCTTGCGCCTCGCCCACCACCATCACCGTAAGGTTGCTGCCGGCGCTCGCCGCCGCGTTCGTGGAGCTGGTCGCCGACCTGGCGGTCCCGGCACTCTTCGCTTTCGCCGAACCGCCCGTCGCGCCGCCGGGTACGGCGCTCGCCAGCGCGCCCGCCGCGCCCGCGATACTTCCGAAGACGGCCGCCGCTTCGAACGCTTGCGCTGCCTGGTCGTAAGCCTGGATGGCCAGGAAGTAGAAGCCCAAGCCGGTGTTGTAGAGCGCCCGGACCACCGCTTCACCGGTGATGGCCGCGAGGGTTGACTTCAGCGCCTTGTCGACCGCGTCCCCGATCGACTTCGAGTAAGTCGCAGCGTTGGCGATGGTCCGCGTCATGCCCGTCGCCAACCCGCCGAACATCGTGTCCGACGTCGACTTGAACGCGTTCATCGACGTCTGCGCGACGTTCATCTGCTCGGTGAAGTTCTGCGTCCAGGTGTTCAGGCCTTCCTGAGCGGTCTGCAATTGCTGTTTCAGCGAGCTGCTCAATGTCTGAGCGCTTTTGGACGACAACGCCTGAATCAGGCTCGCGGCGTCCTGGGGGCCGGGAAACCCGGCAGACGAACTTGAATTTTGCTGTGCCATAAAAATATTTCAGCGACGAGATTCTTCTGTCTTCTGACTCCTGACTTCACTCCTTCTTCATCTGGCGCGCCACCTGTTCGCGCCAGCGCCAAAGCGCCAGCGCCGCGGCGATATCGATTTGGAGCGCCGCCATACCCTTGGCTTCCACGAGATCACTCGGACGGCACGACCACGTCTCCGCCACCTGCGCCACCAGCAGTAGCTGGTCGCTCCGGGCGAAAGGGGACGAGGTCGTCTCGAGCTTCCGAGCCGACCTCGCCATATGCCCACCGGATAATGAAATTCACGTCGTCAGAGTCGAGCCAGTCGGGGGAAATCTCACCCACGCCCGGTTGGAGCGACACACGCGGCGAAACCATCACCTCTTCGAGCAACGTGAGGATCCAGTCCGCGAGCAGCGTTAGTTCCTCGACCGCCCTGCCACTCGCGCCGACGGCGCCGTCCATGCCCGCCTGTGAGTCGCCCAGGCCGGTGACACCAGGAAAGGCTCGGATTGCCAGGCTCTGCGGCAATCGACCCCGGAAGATGAACCACATCGGCGGGGGGCGCCGCATCAACACCGCCCGGCCGAGCTGCGGCAGAACGACGCGCTCCGGCGGGTTCTGATGCGCCTGCGCGGCCTGACGGAAATCCTCGGATGTCGCAAGATGATTCGTTTTTTCCATCGTCCAACGTCCTTTCTGGGCACAAGTGGCGGCCGGAGACCCCTCACCCGGCGCTGCGCTCCACCCTCTCCCATGTACGGGGAGAGGGTTATGGATTCACTCTCCCCTCCCCCCTTGCGGGGGAGGGGCCGGGGGTGAGGGGAGCTCGACACCCAGACTCGGCCCCCGCGGCAATCCGGCTTTCCTACATCTGGCGGTAGAACTGCGCGACGCGATCGCCCTGGGCGCGCGAGAGCACCGCCAACCCCTCGAAGCGCACCTTATAGACAGCCTCTTTGGTGCGCGTGAACCCAACCTGAAACGGGTCCTTGGCGTAGGTGTTGTAGAGGCACGCCACCAGGAATTTTCCGGGACTCGAAAAGCCGCGCCGCGGCGAGACGAGCGCCACCGCCGCCTGCGGAATCGCCACCAGCCCGCCCACCGTGATTTCCTCGTACGCCTGCACGCCTGTCGGCAGCCCGGTGTCCGCGCCGCTCGAGTAGCTCGAGTGCGCCAGCGCTTTCGCGATTTTCGCGAGCGACGACTCCTTGAGCGAGACTTCGATGTAGGCGCTCTCCGCCGTCATCACCACGTCCACCGGGCCGGTCTCTTGGTCGATGGAAATTTCCTCGAGTTTCGCTTCCATGTGAAAGGTCGCCGCGCCTTCGGAGGCGCCCATCGGGGCAGGCGAGCCGCCCACCGGATTGCCGCCGGCGTCGACAAGCAATCGCGCACCCGCCGCCGGCGCCTGCACGTTGTACCAGAGGAATCCTGGCCCCTGGTGAATATCGGGAACCGTTACCGTAAAACTGGGCATCGCAATCTCCTAGGTTTCCTCGAGCTCGAAAAGCACTTCCAGCGTGACGCGCAGCACCGGCGACTGGATTTCCGGCAGCGTCGCGACGCTGTAGCTATGGGACGCCACAAACACATCCTGCACGGATCCCAGCGCGCCCGGCGTGGTCGTGCCGCCCGGTACCGTCTCATGCGTGATGGCGAGCGGCGTCGAGAAGTCCGCAAAGCTGGGGGGCGGCCCGGCGCTGGTGATGATCATGTCGAGCAGGCGCGCGTAGTCCTGAGCGTTGTCCTGCGCCATCTCCTGGTCAAACTGGCCGACGTCGAGCGCCAGCGCGACACGTGCGGTCGCGTGCCGAGTGCCGCTCGCCTGCGCCTCGAATTGCGTGGAATTCGCAGTCAGCAGCAACCAGGGAAAAGCCGTCCGAGCCCCCGGCCCTTTGTGAAACTCGGCAATCGGCGCAAGTGACGGATTCACGATAGCCAGAGCCGCCGCCTGATCGCGCTGAATAATGGCGATCAACTGATTGAGCAGCGGTTTCGCGAACAGCGCGTTGTAAGCTGGTGTGTATGGCATGGGAAATTATGAATTCTGAATTATGAATTCTGAATTCAGACAAGATGGATTTCGCAGATGTAGCAGATTCGAAAACCTTGCCAAGCGTAATCTGCGCCGCTGCGGAAATCCTTCCAACGTGCACTTCGTCTCTTGCCAGACAATTCAGAATTCAGAATTTACAATTCAGAATTCCTACGTTCCTCTCCTGTCAAACTTCCCAAAAACCTGCGAGCTGCCCGCATCGCCGGGCGTCTGATCGTCAGGTTGATCGCCGCCGGCGACAGCCCTGAGCCCGGGGCGCGGCGTCTCGGTGCGCGCCTGCATGTCGAACAAGTGGTCGTAGCGGCCGCTCGCGAGCGGATGGCCTTTGTCGTCGCGCGCGTCCAGGTCGTTGAACAGCCCCATGTAGTCGTCGCGAAAACTCTTGGCCATATCCCTCGCACCGGCGACGCCGAGAGTCCCAAGCGTCTCGCCGAGCTGCATAGCGGCGCCGTAGCGGTTGATCTTCTCGAGGATACGGCTGGCGTCGCTGGTGACGTTTTGCCAGACGACGCTTGCGTCGGCGGTCGAACCGCCCACCACGGTGCTCCAGTTCGGCGCGCTCGACCCCGACGTACCCGCCGTCGTCACCTGCTCGACATTGCCGTTGGAATCGAGGACTAAGGCGCCGAGTGCGTAAGCCGCGCTCGCCTGCCAGGCGGCGCTCGCGGTAGGCAGCGCCGCGAGGAAAGTCTGAAAGTTTGCGGGTGACGCCGGTCCGTAGCCGAGAATCAGCTCGCCGAAGCGCCGGTCGAGGACGGCATCGAGCTCCGATGCCACGTCGTCGATGTAGCGCTGGATCAGCGCGTCCGTCGGCTTCTGCTGCGGCGTTCCGCGCACGAAGGTCGGAAACATGCCGGAAACGTTGGAGACAGTTGTGTATCCCATAAGAACCTCTCAAGACCGGAAGTCAGGAGCCAGGAGTCAGGAATCAGAATGAAAACCAAGCCAGGCGTCCGCCCTTCTGACTTCTGACTCCTGACTTCTGACTCCTCGCACGTCAGTACATCAAGTAAATGTCCACCGCGTGCGTGCCGCTCGCCGCACCCACCCCGACATAGACGTTGGTCGCGTCAGCCGCAGCGTTCTCCCAGAAATTGCTGTTCGACTTCGGCTCGAGTCCCACCATGACGGGCGTGACGCCGTTGCCTCGCGCATCCGTGAGGCCATGCGGAACGGTCGTCACACCATTGGCGGGCAACCCGGTCACCGCGAGCTTGGCGTTGCGCAAGAACGCTCCCTGATTGGTCTCCTCGACAAATTGGTAAACCGGTGCGATGGTGACTGCCATGTTTCACTCCTTGTCAGCGATCCGCCGGCCGCGTTCGCGGCCCTGCGGGTGGCGCAGACCTTCCGAGGTCTACGCTCTCTTTGCGGGCCAGACGCCCGCGCTCTCGCACTTTGTTAACCCTTGCTTTTGATGTTTCGACCTTTCGCTTGCTCCCCTGCCGGCGGCTCGATGCGCTCCACCTGGCCGCGCGTCAACACCGCCGCTGCCTCGTCGGTCAGTTCGATGGTCCCGGACGCGTTGACCGGAATGTCGCCACCGTGAGCGGCGCTCTTGCTTTTCTCAGGCGCTGCCCCGCCCGCCGGCAGGTAGAGGCAGAGCGAATGCTCGATGGGTCGCAACACTTTGAACTTCGGCATGTCGTCGCTCCTTTCGTCTCAGCGATCAGCGTTCAGCGATCGGCCAGAAAAGCCGCCCCTCACCCCCTGCCCCTCCCCCGCAAGGGGGGAGGGGAGCCGTAGCTCGAGTCTTCTACCCTCTCCCCTTGCGGGAGAGAGCCTGTCCTGAGCCGCAGCGAAGGAGTGGCGCCCAGCGCCGGGTGAGGGCCGCTGACCCAGGGCTTGCGCCCTGGGCTACCCATCCTCCGCCCATTCGGGGCGGCGGATCGGGCGTTCAGATGCCCACCGCTGACTAACTGGCGCGTTGCACCCACTAGGCAGTCGCATTCAGAAACACGAACCCCGCCTGGGACGCGACGGCCTGGATGTCGTCGTAGCGATGCACTTCGATCACGTCGGCCGTCTTCTTCTCTTCGCGATACCGCTTGACGAGCGTCCCGCCCAGCTCCGGCGCGCCAAACAGCCACCGGAAGGTGTAGCCGAGCGTCACTTCGCGGCGGCGCGGCTCGGGCAGCACGTAGGCGAGCACGGCGTGCTTGCCCCAAACGAAGTCGAGTGACGGCGCCTGACCCTCGTTCGCCGTATCGTACTCGGCGCCCATCACCCAGAAGTTGTCCACGCTGAACGCCGCCTTGAGGGCCTCGGCGTCGAGCACGCCCACCTGGGTGTACTTGAAGCGGTCGATGATCTTGGGATGCTGGCGCAGCGTCGCGAAGACGGGATACGACACCGCGAGCGTGTTGGGAGCTTTCGCGATGGCCTTCTTGACCACCGTCTTCTGCGCCTCGACCGCCGCCACCGGGTCAGAGTTGACGTAGTCGGACCACTGGCTGGTGCCGGAGAGCGTGGTGTTCGAAATCGTCCCGCCGAGGACCAGGTTGGCGACGCGGAGCTCGAGATCGAGCAGCACGGCGTTGGTGAGGTTTTCGGTGGTGTTGATCTCGAGGTCGATGCCGTCGGAGTTGGCGCGTTCTTCGTCGGAGATCTTGTCCTTCAGCGAGTGGTCGTCGCAGAAGTATGGGTTGTTGGAGAGCGACCAGGGCGCGATCTCGCGCGCTTCCGCGCCGGCGTGCCGGATGGTTTCATACTGCCGGAACTTCTCCCGGCCGTAAACCCAGTAGCGGCCGGACTGCTTCATGACCGGGGCCACGGGAAAGAGCTGCTCCGCGTAGTAGTCGTCGTTCTTGTATCCGACGCTCACGTTCGAGAGCGGCTGATCGAGGTATTGCAGCGAAATGTCCGCCATGCGTTTTTGCTCCGAGCAGATGCTCCGCGCGCGGCGAAGCAGTTGAAGCCATCAGGCGAGCGCCGTCTGCTCCCGGATCGAGTCACCGGGCTCCGCGGGCGATTGAGCCATCGTTCGAGAATGGCGCAACCGTCCGGCAGCACGCTGACGCGATCCGCGCTAGCGCCTCGCCGTCCGCTGGGATCGCTCGAGCCAGTTCTGAGCGATCACCCCAGCCGCGTTACATCTTCGTCTGGCTGAAGTCCAGCCGCACTTGCACGACGTCGTTGGCGTTCGAGACGGCGTGCTGCGCGGTGCCCACGGGATAAACCGTGGTCCCGGCGCTGATGCCCGAAGTCGCCAGAGACTGCACGCGTCCGTAGCTGTCGGCCACGATGAGCGTATCGCCCTGATTGATGGCGCCCGCGGCGAGACAGCGCGCCACGCCGTTCAACTGCAGCGTCATGCCGCGGTTCTGAAGGTTGTAGAGCGTGGGCGTCGAGCCGGTCACCGTCGTCGGGTTGGTGCCCTGCGCCACGAAGTAGTTGGGCTCGACGAAGTGCTCGGCGAGCACTCCGAGGATGCCGGCCGCGTTCTGCGCCGCCGGCACTGCCGCGTATTGCGTTTTCTGGTTCGACGTGTTGGCCGTCGACTTCACCATCACCGTGAACTTGTGGACCCGGACGCTCGCGTCAGAGCGGAATCCGAGCGCCAATCCATTGATTGCTGCCATCGTTTTCTCCTGTGAGCTGTCAGCTTTCAGCCTTCAGCTATCAGCACCGGCCAGCGGCCAGTTTTGCCGACCGCAGACGGCTGATTGCCGAGAGCTTCGTTATTGCGTGACTCCTGCGCCGATCCTCGGTGGTCGGGATTCGCCTTCTTACCCCTCACCCGGCGCTTGCGCGCCACCCTCTCCCGCAAGGGGAGAGGGTAGGACTCTGATCTACGCCGCCACAGCCCTCGGCTTGGCGACGACAACAACCCTCGATTGACGCCTCCCCTCCCCCCTTGCGGGAGAGGGGCCGGGGGTGAGGGGTCGTTCGGTTTTTCCGACTCCCTATTCACTACTCCGTTCCCGACACCGCTGCGCTCTCGCCTGCGGCATCGCCCGCCAGGCGACGCCGGTGCGCACTGTGATACCGCGTGGCGAGCTCGTGGTCGCCGGCGAAGACTTTCTTGAGCGCCTTCGAGTAGCTGAGCTTCTCCTCGGCCATGAGGCTCTCGGTGCGCACCCTCACTTCCTCGTCGACGCCGAGCGGTCCGCCCGAGGCCATGCCGACGCTGCCCAGCGGGACGCGCGGGGCGGCGTGGCGAACGTACTCGGCGAACTCGCGCGGGCGCTCGAGCGCGTCGCGGAAAAAGAACTTCCGCTCGCGCGGCAGAATCTTACCGGCGCGGACGGCCTCGCCGAGAGCGCGATCAGCCTCCTGCGCGGCGATGTAGTCCGTGAGCGCGATGCGGCCGTCACGCGCCAGCTCGATCGCCTTGGCGTTGTCGAGCGCGCCGTCCCGCGCCGCCTCGCTCAGGAGGACAGCGCGGGAGGAGGCCGCTTCCGATTCGGCGCCCACGGCCAGCCGGCGTCTCAACTCGTCGAACGTGGTCGCGGGCGTCACGCCGATACGCTCGGCGAGCTTTGCGCTGGGGCACGAATTTTCGCTGTTCTCGGCGCAGTCGCCGGCCCCGTCGGGCGTGGCAAGCGCGTCCGCGGGGTCCTCGGCATGCTGGTGCGCATAGTCGGCAAATTCACCGGAGTCCAGGTATCCGAGTGAGTCGTCGCCATCGAAGACGCCGTGATGACCTGTCTGCGGTCCTTCGGTGAGTGGCTTCAGGGTGAGTTTCTTCATAGGTATCTCTCCTTCTGCAAGTTCCGCGAGCGTAGGTGTTTTCGCAGCACTGACTTGTTTCGCTGAAGGCGCAGCCAGGATGGACGCGCTCCCGCCCAGATCGGTCAGCATCAGCGGTGGCAGTTCCTCGAGGAACGGATGATTGGTCAGCGCGCCCGAGGTCAACGTGGCGCCTTGCGGCTCGCCCGTCTCCTTGTCGCGATAATTCCAGTCGATGGCGGGCGAGAAGAAGCGATACTGGCCGTCCTGGATCATGCGGCGCGCTTCCGGCGTCCACTCGATGAGGGCCTTCAGAATTGGGTGATTGAGCGATTGAGCCATTGGGTCATTCGTCTTTTGCTTCAATGGCCCGATGCCGCGATCTCCCAATGGCTCGATTCTCAAGGCGTGGATCCAGCCTGCCGCCGGCACCGGTCCGCCCAGCGCCACTTCCGGGGTTTCGCTCGCGTGCTCGTAGTCGATCACCACTTGCTCGTTCTTGCGCTTGGCGAAGTTGCGCGCCATCGCCTGGAGATCATCGAGCGTGATCGCGAATTCCTGACCGCGCTTCATCCATTTGCCCGTGAGGGCGACAGGGATTTCGTGATACGTCTTGCCGCCGCGCTCGAGTGCCCGCGCGCTCGCCGACAACAACGTCGCAAAGTGGTGACGAAATTCAACGGCTGGCGCTCGACCGGCAGACTCGCCGCCGGGTGCGCCGACTTCGATAGTGCGGGTGTTCATCATGGTTGTTCTCTCAACATTCAGGGGCGAGGGGTTTACGTCCCAGCCTCGCCCGGCTCCGCGACCCGGCCCGCGATATTCTCGTCGCCCTCGGAGATCGCTTCGCCGCGGATCGCCACCACGCCGCGCGTTGATTCCTCGGGCAGCGCCAGTTCCTCGCGGATAAAGCGCCGCAAGTTCTCTTCTGAGACCACCAGGCCCGCCTGCGCGAACCCGGTGAGCGCCTCGACCATGGAACTCAGGCTGCGCGCCTGCACGTTGGCGACGATCAAGCGCGGCAGCGGTGCGTCTTCGTCGAAGTTAAAAGTGACCAGCCGGCGGATCGTATTCAAAGTGATGACCGAGGCGATCTGGTCCGCGACGCTTTGCAGCGACAGCATAAAGAAGTCGTTGTGGACCTGGCCGAGGGCGCGCGAACCGTGCTCCGCCGTCGCCAGATCCATGAACAGCGCGAGCGCGGCGCGCGAGATCATGACGTTGTGGTGCTGGATCGACGGCATGGTGTCGCGGACGCGTCCCTCATAGCCCACGATGCGCAGGCCGGTGTTCGCATCGCCGGGCGGCTCGACGGCGCCGGTGGCTTCGTGGGTTGCGATCTGAGTGACGAAGTTGTAGGCCGCGTCGCGATCCTCGCGCGAGAAGCCGGGCCCCAGCCTCCACACCGGGACGCCCAGCGCGTTGCGCTCGCACGCGATGGCGTCGATGCGATAGAGCTTGTTCTTCACGTACCAATGCGGGTACATGGCGCGCTGCAGCGCGATGCCCCAGAAGTTCGCGCCCTCGCGCCCGTAGGTGAACACCGCGATCTTGTCGGCGGGCAAGCTCACGTTCAAGAAGCGGCCGCGCCGGTAGCCGTACTGCTCGAGCGCGATCAGCGTTTCGCCGTCCGCTTCGGTGTGCCAGCGATAGAAGGTGAGCGGCAAGCGTCCGGCAAGATGGCGCAGCCGCACTGCCGAGCCATCAATCCGCCAGATTTCCTCGTGGACGGCGCAACCGAAGTCGAGCATGAGAAGCGCATTGCGCACTACGTCGTCCCAGGTCTGGCTCGCCCAGCTTCCGAGCGAGGTGCGGAACTCGAGTCCGCCGAAAAGATTGGCGCGCACAAACTCAGCGATTTCCTTGGCGCGCGCGAAGCCCGGATCAGACGCGGTGAGGCCGGGGACCACGTCCCACTTCGCCGAGCGCACCGGCAGCTTGCAAGCGGCGAGCGTCGCCCGCACTTGCGCGTCGCCGCGCCGCATCTTTTCGTAAGTGGTGATGGCGTTGCGCCCCGCGAGCTCGGGGTTGTATTCGCCGAGGTCGGTCAGGAAGCCGCTGGTGATGGGCGTCCCGCTCACCCCAAAGCTGGATTCGAATTCGCCGCGCGGCGTCGACACCGGGTTAAGTGCCGCCCGGCCCGGCACCGGAGCGGGTACGGGCTCGATTGGCGACCCTAGCTCGCGCGCCAGCGCTTTCGCTTGATTTCCGTTGCCTGAAGAATGCGATTTCATAGTTGATTCGCTCTCAGCGTTCCAGCGATCAGGGTTGCGCGTCGCCCCCTCACCCCCGGCCCCTCCCCCGCAAGGGGGGAGGGGAGCCGTAACTCGAGTCTTCTACCCTCTCCCCTTGCGGGAGAGAGCCCGCCCTGAGCGCAGCGAAGGGGTGGCGCGCCAGCGCCGGGTGAGGGGTAATGTTCTCCTCAGCGCTTCTCGGCGGCGCGCGCCACGCGTTCGAGCAGTCCCGTCACTTCCGCTTTAGCCGCGCCGATTTGCCGCAGAACCTTGGCGCCGAGAATTCCCACCGCCGCGACGCCGGCTGCAAGCCCCACCAGGAAAATCACCAATATCTCTTTCATGACTCATTCACCTCTGAACATCCGGGTCAGGCTGCGCCGCGCTTGGCCGCAACTGGACTCGCGCCTGCGCGGCGGCGCTCGGAAATGGACACTCGCGGCACCCGGGTCCAGCGAGTTCGCACATCCCGGACGCGGGCCCATTGGCCACGATGAACCGCCGGCGCAGGCCGAAGGCGCGGCAGCGCACCGACCAGCGCCGAATCTCCAGCCAGCAGGCCGCGATCGTCGCCATCAAACGCGGACGATCCGACGGCATCGCGGCGATCAGCGCGTCGATCTCGGGCCGGGCCTGGCGAAAGGCTTCCGCCGCGGCCTGACGGACGGCTTGAAAATCGAAGTCCGCAGGTTGGCGCGAGCTTGGACTCTCGCTGCCCGACGAATCCGTTGTTGCGATGCTCGGCATCAGAACGCTACTCCCGGGTCCCCTGCGATCCGCCCGTCACGCAAGTCGACCGCCTTGGCGGTGGCGCGCACCATCGAGGACTCTGGCTCGGCGCGTCCGGCGCGCAGCGGCTTCAATTCCACGTAGCCGCGCGCGGAATCGCCCAGATACGCCAAGTGGAATCGCAGCTCGGCATCCTCGAGCGGATAGCCCTGGCCGCGCTGCACCTGCACCTTGAGGCCGTTGAACGTCACCCAGTCGAGCCGGTGCTTGATAAGAATCCTCAAGACAACTCCGCGCAGGATCTCGTCGCGAATCTCGTCGTTCAGCCGGTCCATAACCATGCCCACGTCCGTTCTCAGCCGTTCTCAGCGCTCTGGCGTTCCCTGCGCCCGCTTTTCGGCCCAACGATTCAGCCGGTCGGAGCTGACTTCGAGCGCCATCCAGAGTTGTTCGTTGGTCTGGCGCTGCACCTCGATGTAATCGTGGAGCATCGCGACGATGCGCTCCTCGTACTTGGCACGCTGCAGCTCCGTCGCCACGTAACCCTGCATGCTCCACGACAACCGCCACACCAGCACCAGAAAACTCAGCGCCGTCGAAACAAACGCGACGGTGACCAGCGTGGCCAGGAACATCATCATGGGATTAACCACGTCATTCGTTTCTCGAGCGGCCTTGGAATAAACCCCTCACCCGGCGCTTGCGCGCCACCCTCTCCCGCAAGGGGAGAGGGTAGGAATTGTTTGTGCCTTCGCCCTGCTAGCGGGCAAGGGCAAAAACCTCGATCTACGCCTCCCCTCCCCCCTTGTGGGGGAGGGGCCGGGGGTGAGGGGGACGCATCACGACGCTGCGCTTTGGCCGCTCCCTCACGCTACAGCGCCGTGCCGTACACGCCGGCCACGATGGGCCGCCCCATCACCTTGCCCGCCTCAACCAGGTGATAGGTGTCCGGCCGCTGCTGGGCGGCCGCCTCCGCCAGGCAGAACGCCCACCAGTGGTCGGCGTGCCCGTACTTCGAGTCGTGCTCGGCGTCGAAGCGCGCCTGCCCGAGCGCGTTCGAGCTCTTTTTGACTGACTGGAACGACTGGCGGATGCGGCGGTCGTCGGGCAGCCGCACTTTGGACTCCTCCATGCGGCGCCGGGCGCGCACGGCGAGCGTTTCCTTCTTCGCCGACGTGAACTGCACGCCCTCGACCTTGTCGGGGAACTCGCGCTCCAGCGCTTCGAAGATGGCGAGGCCCATGCCGCTCTGGTCGATCTCCATGCGGCGGACGAGCGGCATGATGCTGCGCGCCTGCCGCACCTGGTCGGGCGTGGGCAGGTCGCGCATCTCGATCACGCCGCGCGTCCAGGTGACGTCGCCCACCAGTTCCACCAGCCAGATCACCGAGAGGTCGCGCTTGCGGGCAACGTCCCAGCCGGCGTAAATCGCCCGTTCAGGCAAAATCGCCCCGTCGAGCTGTGCGGGGCGAGATCCTTCGCGCTCCGCGCTCAGGATGACAGGCTCGGCGGACGCCTCTTGAGAGACGCAGCGCTCGAAGAGCTCGGAAGCGATCCACTGCGAGCCGCCCGAGAGAAACTCGCAGCAGAATTCCTGCCGCCACGCTTCTTCGTCCACACCGGCGCGGAGCAAATCGAGGTCAATCCGGAGCCCTTGCCGCACCGCCTTGGCGATGTCGCACCAGTGTCCCGACCACGCCGGGGTTAAAGATCTCTCTTCCGCGCCAGTCGTTCCGCTGATCCCCAATGCCTGATCCCTAATTCCTGTTCTTTCCGGTTCGCCCTCGGTGAGTCCTGCCGCCTTGGCCAGCTCGAAGAACTTGCCCTGCTGGCCGTTGGGAGTCGAAATGACCTCGAGCGAGTAGCCGCGCGTGATCGTGGGATAGAGCGCGGCGTAAATCTTGTCAGCGTCGAGGTGAAACGCGAACTCGTCGAGTGTGACGTGGCCCGAATAGCCGCGCGCCGTGTCGGGATTGGCGGGCAACCCGTAAATCACCGAGCCGTTCGCAAACCGGGCTTCGAGTTGGCGGGTCGTGGTGCCCTCGAAGAACGTGGACTCGAACGCCTGAGCGACGATGCCGCACGAGTGGATGTGCTCGTGGACGCGCTCCATCAGCAGGCGCGACTGGCGTTCGCCCTTGGAGAGAAACACCCAGGTGGTCTTGCGTTCCAGACACTTGAAAACGGCGCGCAGCGTGGCCGCGAAAGAGAAGCCAATCTGCCGGCCCTTGACGACGATCTTGAGCGGCGAGTTGTCCTCCACCCAGCGCTGCTGATAGGGCAGAAGCTGGAGCGCGGGGCCCGGCACGCTCGCTGTCTCGACCGCTGGTTCACCCTTCGGCCTAGGCATTCGCTTCCTCTCCTTTACCGTTTCCGGCTCCGCTTCCGGTGTCGCTTTCCATCAGCGGCTGATCGATGAGTCCGTAGATGTCCATAATCCTTCGCATCGCTTCGGCGTTGAGCCCTTGCTTTCCCTTCTTGAGGGCGCGCTCGAGCTTGCCCATTTCTTGTCGCATCTTCCTCCGCTTCAGGTGTTCAGTCTTCAGGTGTGAAGCCATCACCTGCTCCCTGTCGCGCAACGCCTTGGCCGCCAGGTGATCGCGCTTGGCGTCCTTGACGCTGAACTCGGCGGTATCGCGGTTCAGACCCATGACTCCGGTAAAGAACACGGCTTCGGCGAGCTCCGACATGGCGCTGTCGGCTTTGCCCTTCAGCGCTTTCTTCAGTTCCTGGGCCATCTTCTGCATGTACCGGACGCGCCGGCGCTGCATCTCGAAGTTGCTGCGGAAATAATCGGTGACCGCGGCGAGCGTCACACCCTGCGACTCACCCGCTTTCTCGGGCGCGTGATGCTCGTTGATCCACTCGGTCGTTTCCTCGAAGGTCGCTCCTTCCTCCAGCAGGCGTTCACCCTCCAGGCGCATAGCATTGGGAAGATTTATGAACTTGTTGCAGCGGCCCCGGCCGCGGTATTTCGACTTGCAATTGCCGCTCTGGTCGGTGACCGGTCCGAGGATGCGGGCCTTTTTTTCTTCCTTCCTCTTGCGCCCGCGTTTTTTGTTGCCGGGCTTGCTGGAAGTCTCGACCGTTTCGCCGGCCTGATCGACGGCCTCGCCCGCCGTCTCAGTGGCTTCGCCGGGCTTCTGAACTGTCTCCACTATGTCCGCCTTGTTTTCCGATGGCATCGTGTTGTCTCTGCTGCGCCCCACTGCGCGCTTCCTCTTCTGTAGCGGCGGCCTGCGACCGCCCTACTGATGCGGCTCGAGGTAGACTCCCTCGTCGGCGGGCACCCGCCCGTCGAAGTAGTCGATCCCGTGCGCCGTAATCTTCACCAGCGGAATCTTTCGGCGCGGCACCGGCCCGCGCACCTCTTCCACCGTCGCGAGGCCTTTCTCCGCGAGGTACGCGACGTGGAACATCACGTCGTCGAGCGGCACGGGATAGCCGAAGATGTCGAGCTCTCCCTGGATCAGCGGCAGAGTCGCCGGACGCGGATACATCAGCGCCAGGCAGTTGAGGATCTTGCCGCGGATGATTTCCTTGTGACGTAAGCTCGTAATCATGATTCCCTCTGTAGCGGCGCTCTCTGAGCGCCGGCCGTTTTGTCGCGTCCCGGGGTGGCGCATAGATGGCGCTGTTGGCCATGTGTGCGTTTGCTGTATTCACCCGCTGCGGCTCTGCCGCGAGATGGCACACATCAAAGAACCGATGTGTGCGCCACCCCGACCAACCCTCACCCGGCGCTGGCGCGCCACCCCTTCGCTGCGCTCAGGGCGGGCTCTCTCCCACAAGGGGCGAGGGTAATAATCGCAATCTACGTTTCCCCTCCCCCCTTGCGGAGAGGGCCCCTTCATTTCTCCCCTCCCCCCTTGCAGAGAGGGCGCCTTCATTTCTCCCCTCCCCCTTGCGGAGAGGGCGTCTTCATTTCTCCCCTCCCCCCTTGCGGAGAGGGCGCCTTCATTTCTCCCCTCCCCCTTGCGGAGAGGGCGTCTTCATTTCTCCCCTCCCCCCTTGCGGGGGAGGGGCCGGGGGTGAGGGGTTGGCGCGCCGGCTATCCTCGCCCCTGGGCCACCGAGTCAAGCGCGTCGCGCATCGCCTTCAACGCGATCAGCATTTCCTGATGATCCAGACTGTCGTGCGAGTCGCGATGCTCCACTGTCGAGGCGAGCCGCGAAAACGCGTCGGCCTGTGACTTCTGCGCGCTCACCAATTGCTCGAGGTAGGTGCGCGCCACCTCGAAGACGCTCTCCGTCTGCTGCCGCTTCACCTCCACCGACTTGTCGATCCAGTGGTAAGCGAGGCGCACCAGCGCGTAGCTGAATACCGCCAGCACCAGGACTCCCGGTCCCCAGAGCAGCGCCCATCGTGTGAGGTCGAGTGGAGGCATCGTTTATTCTTGTCGCGCCGCTGTCCCCTCACCCGGCGCTGGCGCGCCACCCCTTCGCTGCGCTCAGGGCGGGCTCTCTCCCGCAAGGGGAGAGGGTAATAATCGCAATCTACGTCTCCCCTTCCCCCTCGCGGAGAGGGCTCCTTCGCTTCTCCCTCCCCCTTGCGGAGAGGGCTCCCTCGCTTCTCCCCTCCCCCCTGACGGAGGAGGGGCCGGGGGTGAGGGGGGGCGCTCTTGAGCCTTTCAGTCATTGGGCCACTTCCCGATCGAGTTGCCCCGATGAGCGACTCGGGCTCAGAAGCTTTCCCAGAGTTGCAGCCTCCGAGTGACCGAATCAAAGGTCGTGGCGGCCTTCTCCCGCTAGGAACTCATCCCTCGATCGCCTCCATGGCCCAATGGCTCAAAGGCTCTCTGTGCTGCTCCAACTTCTCTTACCCAGGGGTAGCGCATACATGGCGCTGTTGGCGATATATGCGTTCCCCTCTATCGCAATGTATGCGTTCCGCTCTATCGCACCCATCAAGAACCGCAGTGTGCGCCACCCCGTCCGTCCCTGGTTGCGTCGTTCGAGACTCCCCTCGGCGTCATTGCTCCCCTCCCCCTTTACGGGGGAAGGGGCTGGGGGTGAGGGGTCAAACCCCCAAGCCGTCCGTGCTACGTCGCTCACCGCTTCAACGCGAACCCGATCGCCACGCCGATGGCCACGTGCTCGAGCGTATGGACCACGCGGCTCGAAAACGTGCCGCGCGCCACCTTAAGCTCCGCCTGGTGCTCCGTCTCGCGCTTCGCCAGGATCTGGTCCTTGTCGGCCAGGGCCTCATTGAGTTTCCCGAGCGACGCTTTCTGTTCGTCGATGATAGCCGCGGACGACTGCGCCTGCTGCTGGCAGTCCGCGAGCAAGCCGTCTTTCACTTGCGCCTGCCGGCGGCAACCGTCGAGTGAGACCAGCGCCGCGTCCATTTTGCGCAGCGCCGCCTCGCTCACCCGGAAATAAGCGGTACCGGGAGGCGCCGGAGGACGCGCCTGCCCCGGCTCATCAAGGGCCGAAGCTGGGCTTCGCCCGGTACCCGGGGTCGCCGGGGGAGGGCTCGACCCCGCCGCCTGCCGGGACGGAGCGTTCTCCGCGGGTCCGGCGGGCGTCGCCTGAGAAGCGGCGCCCGTCCCATTGTCGGGCGCCGCGGTTGCGCTCGCGGTGGAGGCTGCGGCGGGCGCGAAATCGTCGGGAGCGGCTCCCAGGCGCGAGGCTAGTCCGCTCGCCACCTGGGCCGTCGGGAGCGCGGCCACCTGAGCCGTCTGCTGCTGCTCCTCGCTTTCCAGCGCGGCCAGGCGCTGGCGCAAGCCCGCCGCATCGCGCTCCGACTTCTGGCGCTCGAGCTCCAGCGAGACAATCCGCCCGGCGCGCTGCCGGTTCGCTTCCTCGGCCGCCGCGGCGGCCTGGGACTGAAGCTGACCCACGTCGGCTGCGGTCTGCTTCTTCAACTCCTGGAGCTCGCCCGCCTGACGCAAGTGCTGGTTGTGCTCGTGCCACCAGGCGCCGAGCGCCACGAGCCCGATCAGCACCGCGAGCGGTGAGAGCGTCACCAATTCCGCCAGCAGGCGCGAGCCGCTGCGCGCGGCGTGCGCGAGTCCCTGGGCCACTTCGCCGGCGTGCAGCCGCAGGCGCGATCCGCTGGAGTCGCGTCCATCCGCCGCCGATTTCGTTTCAGCCTGAGTTGTCTCAACCATGAAGCGTCTCGATCTCGCCCTTCAATCGTGCTTGTCGCGGGTCAACCGCTGCACGGTTTCGCCCGCCTTGCCCAGGCCATAGAGCGTGCCGATAAACAACGTGAGACCCTCGAGGCCGGGCAGCGTGCGCGTCCGCCAGACGATGTAGGTCACCCAGCCGCAGGAAAAGGCGAGCGCCAGAAACGATCCCACGCGGCTGAAGCTCGCGGCGCCCGACTCGGAAAAAAGTTGCTGTAGAAAAGTCTTCATGCGCCCATTAATGGCGAAGCATCTCGCGATACATCTGCATGCGGCGCAGGCCGTTCGCGACGTAGGCCGGATCAAACGTCTTGCCGTAAGGCTGCCCGGTATTCCAGCAGCGGAACATCTCCGCGAACTCCCGGGCGAGGTGGAGCTTGTAGTCGGCGGCGAATTCCGCCAGCAACTCGATCGCGAAACGATAGTGTTCGTCCGGATCGACGAGCGCGCGCACGTCGCCGCCGTGCCCTACCACGTGGTATCCCATGATTTGGGTGAATCCCCACGAAGTAGCGTACTCACGTAGCCGATCGTCAGTGGCCGCCGCAAGCTCCGAAGCGTGGTTCGCGGAATAAGGCGCGGTCAGGTAGCGCCCGTGGTAGTCCGCCGCCTTGGGATGCAGCCGATCCTCGACGTCGCGCTCAGCGTCCGGGGCGTGGCCATCCTCGGGACTCGCCCCAAGATCCTGGGCGCGAAGGCGTCCGTAAGCCGGGGATTGGCCCGTCGCCACCGCCTTCAAATGGCGATACACCGCGGGCTCAAAGCGCGCCGCGTCAAGCGATCCGCCCGACTCATTAGCGGTCAGGGCGCCCAGAAATTCAGCCGGCACGGACGACGTCGCACAGGCCGGCGCGAGGTACGGGTGGCAGCGCTCGAAGACCCGCGTCATCAGCGCGAGCTCACGCGCCGGGTACGCGCCGGGGGTCGTGCGCGGGCGGGAATTCGCCGCGCAATCGTGGGTACTTGTGAGGTACTGACGCATAAGTACAAGGTACTAGTACGAATTGAGACGAGGGAGACGGGCGAGACTAAGTCGAAGCAAAGTTTCCGGTCGCCTTGGAATCAGCGGATTACAGATGAATCGCGGAATACTCCCGGCCAGGAGTAGGGCGAGTAGTGTCGCGTTTTGCCTCAGTTCCCGCGCCTTTGCCATTTCTTCGCCATCCAGTCGCGTGGAAAGTACTACTATCAAATGAGCTACATTGGTCGCGGAGTACGCATGCGGGCCGTAGTCCAGCGGGTACGCAGCGCCGAGGTTCGAGTCGACGACCAGGTGATCGGCCGCATTGGCCGAGGACTCCTGGTACTGGTCGGCGTCGGCACCGGCGACACGCGCGACTCCGCCCAGGCGTTGGCCGAGAAGATCGTCCACCTGCGCATCTTCGACGACGGCGCGCACCGCATGAACCGCTCGCTCCTCGACGCCGGCGGCAGCGTGCTTTGCGTCTCGCAGTTCACCCTTTATGGCGACTGCCGCAAGGGCCGCCGCCCCGGCTACGACCGCGCCGCGCCGCCCGAAATCGCGCGCCCGCTCTACGACGCTTTTGTCGACTCCTTGCGCGCCCTGCTCACCGGCGCCAACGCCCAGGTCGAGACCGGGCAGTTCCAGGCGATGATGGACGTCGAGTCGATCAACGACGGACCCGTGACCCTCCTGCTCGATTCCGATCGCACGTTCTAGCCGCCCGCCCTGACGCCCGAAATAGCCCTTGACAAGCGCACGCCCTCCTGCCATCCTTACCTAGACTTCTAAGTAAGACATCGAGGTATTGGATGGCTGCCTATGGCGAATGACCGGCTGCAAGGCACGCTCGACCTCCTGATCTTGAAGACGCTGGCTCGCGAGCCGATGCACGGCTACGGCATCGCCCTGCGCATCCAGCAGATCTCGAACGACGTCCTGCGCGTCGAAGAAGGCTCGCTCTACCCGGCGCTCCACCGCATCGAGCAGACGGGCTGGATCAAATCCGAGTGGCGCGACACGGAAAGCAAGCGGCGCGCCAAGTTCTACAAGCTGACCGCGGCGGGACGCAAGCAGCTTGCCGCCGAGGAAGAGAATTGGAGCCGCCTGTCTGCGGCGGTGGCCAAAGTTCTGCGTTTTGCCTGAAACGGCGCTCGCGCAAGGGACAACCTATGCGCTGGATCCATCGCCTGCGCTCCTTATTTCGACGCCACCAATTCGAGCGCGACCTCGCGGACGAACTCACGTTCCACGTCGAGATGCGGACGCGCGAGAACGTCGCAGCCGGCATGTCGCCAGAGGAGGCGCGGTACGCCGCGCTGCGCCAGTTCGGCAACCTTGGCGCGGTGAGAGAGGAGACGCGAGAGATTTGGGGATGGAGTTCGGTTGAGACGCTCTTCGTGGATCTTCGCTTCGGCCTGCGGATGCTCGCCAAGAATCCCGGCTTTACCGCTGTCGCCGTGCTCACTTTGGCGCTCGGCATCGGCGCCAACACTGCAATCTTCAGCCTGATCGACGCCGTGATGCTCCGCTCGATTCCTGTGCGCGAGCCATCCCAACTCGTCCTGTTCGGGTGGAAGGCGCACAAGGACCCCTCCTATGAGGAATACAGCTCGTTCGGTGATTGTTCCGGAGGCGAGCGCGCGAACCCCTCGGGCTGCTCCTTCCCGATTCCGGTATTCGAGCAGATGCGCTCCGCGGCAAACGCATTTTCGGCGGTGACGGCTTTCGCCGGACCGGCGCAATTCGACCTGAGCGGCAACGGTCACGCGGTGATCGCCAGGGGCGGTTTGGTCTCGGGAAATTATTTTTCCACGCTCGGCGTAAGTGCCTCGGTGGGACGACTCCTTGCGCCCGCCGACGATACGCCCGCGGCGCCGCCAGCTATTGTCTTGAGCTACGCGTATTGGCAGAGCGCTTTCGGCGGTGAGCGCTCGGCGATCGGACGTACCATCTTTTTGAACCGCGTGCCTTTCACGGTTGTCGGCGTCGCCGAGCCGAGCTTTACGAATCTGACTCCCGGCAAAGGCCAGGATTTCTGGCTGCCGATCGCCATGACGCCGCGGCTGGACATCGCCTGGGGACATAGAATCCAGGGCCTCGACAACTGGTGGCTGGTGCTGGTGGGGCGGCTCAAACCCGGCGTCGAAATGGGCCAGGCGCAAGCAGCCGCCAACCTGATTTTCCGTAATCAGGTGCTGCACGGCTCGAAACCAATCTCCAAACCGGAGGACGATCCGCAGATAACCCTGACCCCCGCGCAGGAAGGCTTGACCGGCCAGCGCGGCGAGTTGTCCAAGACTCTCTACCTCATGATGGCCGCCGTCGGATTCATTCTCCTGATCGCCTGCGCCAACGTCGCCGGCCTGCTGCTCGCCCGCGCCACGGCACGGCAACGGGAGATCGCCGTGCGGCTGGCGCTCGGCGCCGGACGGAGAAGGATCCTGCGGCAACTCCTGACCGAAAGCGTCATGCTCTCGGCGGCTGCGGGCGGGTTGGGAGTTCTCTTCGCCTACTGGGGAGTCCACGCCATTATCGCGCTCGCCTCGGGCCATGCGGACAGACCATTTCCGTTTGTCGTTTCCCCGGATTGGCGGGTGCTGCTTTTCACCATCGCGGCGTCGCTCGCTACCGGTATCGTCTTCGGCCTCGCGCCGGCTCTGCGCAGCACGCGCCTGGATTTGACCCCGGCGCTGAAAGAGACTGGTTCGACCGGTGCCGTCCACCGGACACCGGCGGGCAGGCGGTTTCATCTGGGCGACGCGCTGGTAGTGGCTCAGGTGGCTTTATCCGCGGTGGTGCTGATAGGCGCGGGATTGCTGGTGCGTACGCTCTCGAACCTCCGTAGCGTGAACCCCGGGTTCGACACCAGAAACATTCTGATCTTCGGTCTTGATCCGACGCTGGCGGGACTCAGGCAGGCCGAGATCCAGAACCTGTATCGCGAGCTTCAGCAGCGGTTGGCGGCGCTTCCCGGCGTTGCCGCGTCCAGCTACTCCGCGGATGCTTTGCTGACAGGGGGCCTCTGGACGCGCGACCTCCACGTAGAAGGTCAGCCGGAAAAGGCGACGGTCGAGGTCGACATACTCTCGACGGGGCCGGGTTTTTTCCAGACGATGCGCATCCCGCTGCTCGAAGGGCGGATGTTCACCGCCGCCGATTTTGCACAGGCGGCGAAAGCCGGTTCGAGCCACGAAACGCTAAGCGAAGCAAACGAGAATCAGAAAGCCGCCGGACAGAACCCGAGCCCGAAAGCCCCGGCGCCGGTTAATCCCCCGCTTCCCGTGTTGGTCAACGCCACGTTCGCTCGGCGCTATTTTGCGAATCAGAACCCGCTCGGGAAGGGGCTCTCCACGGGAGGCAGCGAAGGATCGAGCGGCGACCTCACCGTCGATAAGCCGAACGCACATTCCTGGGAGATTGTTGGGGTGGTCGGGGACACGAAGAACAGCAGTCTGCGCCGTGAAATCCAACCCGCCGTTTACGTTCCGCTGACCGGTGGCGGCGCTTATTTCGAGTTGCGCACCGCGTCCGATCCCACCGCGCTGATTCCGGCGGTGCGCGCCGTGGTCAACCGCCTGAACGACAATCTTCCCCTCTTTGAAGTCCGCACCCAGACCGACGCCATCGAAAGCTTGATCTCGCAGGAACACACCATCGCCTCCCTCGCCAGCTTTCTCGGCCTGCTTGGCCTACTGCTGGCCTGCGTTGGACTCTACGGCCTGCTCGCCTACGACATGGCTCGACGCCGGCGTGAAGTGGGCATCCGCATGGCGCTCGGCGCCGAACGGGGTGACGTCCTGAAACTCGTGGTCGGAAAAGGATTCAAGTTGACCCTCACTGGCCTGGCGGCCGGGATCGGCGGCGCACTCGCGCTGACACGGACCTTGTCAAGCCTGCTCTATGGCGTTCGGCCGGCGGACGCGCTGACCTTGCTGATGGTCTCTTTGCTTCTCATCACGGTGGCGCTTCTCGCAAGTTATATTCCCGCGCGGCGCGCGACGAAACTCGACCCCATGGTGGCGCTGCGGTACGAGTAGGGAACGGATTGGGGATCAGGGGTCAGGGACTAGGGATCAAAGATTGGAAATTGGAAGATTGGAAGTTGGAGATTGGAGATTAAACACATGTCCTGGATGAATCGCTTACGCTCTTTGTTCCGGCGCGACAGACTCAACCACGACCTCGGGGATGAGGTCACGTTCCATGTCGAGATGCGGACGCGCGAGAACCTCGCCGCCGGCATGTCGCCGGAGGAGGCGCGCTACGCGGCGCTCCGCCAGTTCGGCAACGTG
Organism: Terriglobia bacterium; assembly: GCA_035945295.1. Taxonomy (GTDB): domain Bacteria; phylum Acidobacteriota; class Terriglobia; order UBA7540; family UBA7540; genus QHZK01. Next base: position 37,169 of record DASZAI010000014.1, read on the forward strand.
GCATCGCTCCAAGAGCAGACGCGCGACGCTTGGGCTTTCGCTTGGCTGGAGGCGCTGGGCCAGGATCTGAAGTACGGCCTCCGCACGCTCGCGAAGAATCCCGGCTTCACGGTGGTGGCAGTGCTATCACTGGCGCTCGGGATCGGGGCGAACACGGCGATCTTCAGCTTGATCGACGTGGTGATGCTCAAGATGCTGCCCGTCGAAAATCCCCAGCAACTGACGCTGCTCAACTGGGCCGCGCAAGGCTCGCCCGGGGTCATGCCGGCGAACGGGATCATCCACTCGCTCAGCGGAAACATGAATCAGGATAAGAGCGGACGCTTGACGAGCACGTCGTTCTCGTATCCCACCTTCGAGCAGATCCACGCCGGCAACGCAGTGTTCTCGAAGGTATTCGCTTTCGCGGACCCCGACCCGGTGAACTTCTACGCCGATGGGCAGGCGGCATGGGCCACCGCCGAGCTGGTTAGTGGCGACTATTTTTCGGGCCTCGGTCTCGGTGCTGTCGCCGGCCGGACGATCACCGAAGCCGACGACCAGGCGGGTGCCGCGCCCATCGCAGTGATCAGCTACGGCTACTGGGAACGGCGTTTCGGACACGAGACCTCGGCGGTCGGAAAAGCGATCACTGTCAACAACGCGCCTTTCACCATCGTTGGCGTAACGCCACCCGAATTCTTCGGACTTCAACCTGGCCGCTCACTTGACGTCTGGCTGCCGCTTCACACCCAGCCCCAGGTTGAACCGGATTGGATCGAAGCAGGCCGTTCGAAGTTCTTGAGAGGCGACGACTGGTGGATCGACATCATGGGCCGGCTCAGGCCAGGAGTCAGCGAACAACAGGCGCGGGCGGCGCTGGAAGTCGCCTTCCAGCAAAGCATGGCCGCGCAAAAAGCGGCCGAGCCCCAAAACGGCGCTACTCAGGAATCGTCCAAAGGAGGAGCTCAGGCGGGAGCGTCAGACCTCCCGCACCTCGAGCTCGCGCCGGCGAGCAAAGGGCTTGACACCTTGCGGCAGGAGTTCTCGCAACCCCTGTACATTCTGATGGCGGTGGTGGGACTGGTGCTGCTGATTGCCTGCGCCAACGTGGCGAATCTGCTGCTGGCGCGCGCCACCGCACGGCAGAAGGAAATCGCGGTGCGACTCGCCATCGGCGCAGGACGGCGGCGGCTCATCCGGCAGCTCCTGACGGAAAGCGTGCTGCTCGCGACGCTCGGCGGAGTCATCGGGCTGGCCCTCGCTTACTGGGCTACCGGCATCCTCGTGGCCTTCATGTCCAGCGGCCGGGAACCTGTTGTGCTGAGCGTGCATCCGGACCTGCGCGTCCTGGGCTTCACCGCCGTCATTTCAGTACTCACGGCCGTCCTCTTTGGGTTGGCGCCGGCGTTTCGTGGTACTCGTCTCGACTTGACTCCGGCTCTGAAGGAAAGCGCCGGACGCGGATCGATGGGAATGCACCGAAGCGCCCGGTCGCGGCTGGGAAAGGGGCTGGTCATCGCCCAGGTGGCTATGTCGCTCGTGCTCCTGGTGGGCGCGGGACTCTTCGTCCGCACGCTTCAGAATCTTGAGAACATCAACGTCGGGTTCAACCGCCGCAACATTCTGCTCTTCGGAATCGCTCCCGGCATGAACGGCTACCAAGGCGAGAAGCTGGCGTCCTTTTATCAGGAATTGCAGCGCCGCCTTGAGGCGCTGCCCGGCGTGCGCTCCGTCAGCGCCTCCAGCCACACATTGATCGGCGGCGGCGTTTCGATCAGTGGAATTTCCATCCAAGGATATACGAGGGCTGCGGCAGGCAGCGGAGATGCGCAGAACGCTGTTTACGTCGATGATGTGGGGCCGCAGTTCCTCGAAACCATGGGGATTCCGCTCCTGCTCGGGCGCACGATCGGATCTCGAGATACTTCGACCGCGCCCAAAGTCGCGGTGATCAACCAAACGCTTGCCCGCACCTATTTTGCCGATTCCAACCCCATCGGACGGCGTTTTGGCTTTGGAGACGCGAAGAACAGCGGAGAGATCGAGATTGTGGGCGTGGTGGGCGATGCGATCTACGCCGAGTTGCGCAAGGAAGTCCCGCCCACGGTTTACCTGCCTTATCTGCAGCGATCCGAGGAGCCAGGGATGTTCTTCGAGGTGAGGACGGCGGGTAATCCCATGGCGATGGTGACGAGCGTCCGTCGCGCCGTGCAATCACTCGACAAGAACTTGCCGCTGCTCGACGTAAAAACGCAAACCGAGCAGATCGATCAAACCCTGTTCCAGGAGCGCCTGTTCGCCAAGCTCTCGGGCTTTTTTGGCTTGCTGGCGCTGGTGCTCGCTTGCGTCGGCCTCTACGGCATCATGTCCTATGGCGTCGCGCGGAGGACGAGCGAGATGGGCATCCGGATGGCGCTTGGGGCAGAGCGGGTCGACATCCTGGGAATGGTGATGCGCGAAACGCTGGCGATGGTCTTCGTTGGCATCGCTCTCGGCGTCGCAGGGGCGCTGGCCGCCACGCGCCTGGTGTCGAGCATGTTGTATGGCCTCAAAGCCAGCGATCCTCTGACCATCGTGATGTCGGCCGTGGTGATGATCATGGTCGCGGCGCTAGCCGGCTATCTGCCCGCCCGGCGCGCCACCAAAGTGGATCCGATGGTAGCGCTGCGGTACGAGTAGGAAGGGAGTACGGGAGAAGGAATTAGGGAGTAGCAGTTGTGTCCTGGATGAATCGCCTGCGCTCGTTGTTCCGGCGCGACAAACTCGATCGCGACCTCGCTGACGAACTCCAGTTCCACGTCGAGATGCGGACGCGCGAGAACCTCGCCGCCGGCATGTCGCCGGAGGAGGCGCGGTACGCGGCGCTGCGCCAGTTCGGCAATGTAGGCGCGGTAACCGAGGAGACGCGCGAGGCGTGGGGACTCGTGTGGCTGGAAAGCATCGCGCAGGACGTGCGCTACGGGATGCGCGGCTTCCGTCGCAGTCCGGCGTTCACGCTGACGGCGCTCGCGGCCATCGCGCTGGGTATCGGCTCGACGACCGCGGTGTTCAGTGTGGTTGACCGCCTGCTCTTTCGCAGCCTTCCCTACCCCGACACCGGCCGCCTCGTCACCTGGGGCGTCGTCGCGCCCATCGAGCAGGACGAATTCATGCTGGAGACGCCTTACGTGGCGTTGCGCGGTCACTACACACCTTTCGCGGCGGTGACGTCGTTCACGCCCGGCATCAGCGATTGCGACCTCACTGACCAGAATCCAGTGCGCGTCGAATGCGCGCGAATCGAATCCACCTTCCTGCCCACTTTCGGTATCCTGCCCGTCGCGGGGCGCAACTTCACCCGCGAAGAAGATCAGCCGCACGCGCCGAAGGTGGCGCTCATCTCCTATGGACTCTGGCGCAACCGCTTCAGCGGCGACGCTGGCGTGGTCGGCAAGACGTTCCCGCTCGATGGGCAACCGACGAGGATCGTCGGGGTCCTCCCGCGCAACTTCGAGTTCCCCACGCTGGCTCGGGTTGACGTACTCGTGCCGCAGGCGCTCGACGAGTCCGCAGCGCGGCCCACCAATACCGGCCGCGTGCTGCGGGCTTTCGCGCGCCTCAAGCCCGAAGTGACCATTGCGCAAGCGAAGGCGGAGCTGCAGCCCCTCTATCCCGAATTCATCGCGTCGGCGCCGATGCAGTTCCGCAAGGAGATCCGGTTGAGCGTGCGCTCGCTGCGCGATCGACAGACCGAGCAGGTGCATCTCGCGGCACTGATTCTGCTCGGAGCCGTACTCGCCGTGCTGCTGATTGCCGGTGCGAACGTCGCCAGCCTCATGCTGGCGCGAGCCGCAAGCCGCCGGCGCGAACTGGCGATGCGCGCCGCACTGGGCGCAGGACGCGCGCGGCTCATCCGCCAGACGCTCACTGAAAGTCTGCTGCTCGGACTCATGGGAGGCGTAGCAGGATGTGTTCTCGCGGAAGTTCTGCGGCGCGCTTTCACGGCCATCGCACCGCGCGGGATTCCCCGGCTCGAGCAGGCGCACCTCGACCTGCGAGTCCTCGCCTTCGCGCTGGGTATCTCGGTGCTGTGCGGGATTCTGTTCGGAGTCGTGCCGGCCGTCGAAACACCGCGCCCGGAGACGCTCGCAGGGTGGCACACTGTAGGCATCCACCGTCAGCGCTTCCGGCAGGCGCTGGTGACGATGCAGATTGCCGTCTCGCTGGTGCTGCTCGCAGGGGCGAGTCTGCTGCTGCGCAGCCTGTGGAACCTCGAGAACGAACCGCTCGGCATGCGCACGACAGGCGTCATGACGGTGGCCATCAACCTCGGCCAGCGGTACCCCCAACCGGCGCGGCAACTCGCGTTCTTCGAAACCCTCGAGTCGCGGCTTAGGCAACTGCCGGGAGTCCAAGCGCTCGCTGTGAGCGATTCGCTTCCGCCCGGCGGACCGATGCACGGCGGCCCGTACGCGGGCATCGAGGTCGAGGGGCGTCCACGCTTCATGGAAGGCACGGGCGGCATGGTGGCGTGGCGCCTCGTGACTCCGGATTACTTCGCGGCCCTCGACATCCCCATCCTTCGCGGGCGCAGTTTCACGGAAGCGGACCGCCGTCCCGACCAGCACGTCATCATTCTGAGCGAGTCACTGGCCCATCGACTGTTTCCCGCCGGGGACGCGCTCGGCCAGACGATCCGCCACGGATTCGAGGGTCCCTGGTTCACCGTGGTCGGTATCGCGGCCAACGTCAAGAACGGCGGCTTGGCGGAGCCCGCCGACCCTGAGTTCTACCTGGTCCGGCGCCATTCCGCCAACGATGCCGCCGCTGCGGCGCAGGTCATCCTGCGGACATCGACAGGTTCTCAGGCGATGGCGCATTGGGTGCGCTCCGAGATCGCGGGGCTCGATCCCACGTTGCCCATCTCGATCGAGACCATGCAGGAGCGCGTAGGAACGTTCTCCGTGCAGCCAAGATTTGACGCCGCGCTGCTCGGGCTGTTTGCGCTGATGGGCTTGCTGCTGGCAGCGGTCGGACTCTACGGCGTGATTGCGTTTCTGGTCACGCAGCAGACGCAGGAGATCGGCGTCCGCATGGCGCTGGGAGCGACGCGCAGCGACGTGCTGAAGCTCTTCGCGGGAAGGGGCCTCAACCTCATCTCGATTGGCGTCGCACTCGGACTGATCGCCGCTCTCGCTCTGTCGCGCGTCCTCTCGAGCCTGCTCTACGGCGTCCGGCCTGACGATCCAGCGACCTTCGCCGTCGTGATCCTCGGGCTCGCTGGCGTTGGCCTGCTCGCGACTTACATCCCAGCCCGCGCCGCGACCAAGATCGACCCGATGACGGCGCTGCGTTGCGAGTAGGACACGGATTAGGGACTAGGGGTTGGGGTTCTCTGAGCGGCCTTTCAGCACGCGGCGAAACAAGACCTTCACGCCTCGCCGCCACTGGTTGTTGATTCCCACCTGGACGACCTCGACTTCCGGGGAGAGATAGCGCATCATCCGATGGGTCGTCGAGTGGAAGCGGAACGCCGGCGACACGAGGTAGACGAGCGGCGGCGACGGGGCGAGCTCGAGGCCCGGGAAATATCCGAACTGCTTGAACTGCCCGCGCTCGTGCAGCCACTTCACGCGCAGCCAATAGTCGAGCCCTTGCAGCGGCAGGTTGATTTCCTCGTAGAGTTTCAACTCGACGACGGCAAGGCGATTGCACATTCCCGCCGCGTCGCTCCGTAAGACGCCCAGGATGTCGATAACGCCGCGGTGCATGGCGAACGTAGGCGGGCCGGAGAAGGCCGGCACTTGCGGGTAAACGTGTTCGGGCGAGAATGCGGGGTCGATTCGGGTGAGATCGCCCACCAGCAGACTCTCGAGCCATCGCTCGCCTTGCAGCCGGTAGAAATCGTGATTCGGATCGTCGCTGCCGGCCCGGCGAGTTCTGACGACGCGCGTCAGAAACTCGCGGAACTCCGGCCAGTCCTCGGGATCGAGTTTGCGGCGATCGCCTGGGACGCCCTCGAGTCCGGCATAGACGCGCGGCAACGCCTCGCCTTCGATGCGCGCCACTTCGAGTCCCAGCACGCGCAGCGAGAGGAAGGTGGCTGCAGCGTCGGCGACCACGTCAACGTGCGATTCCAGCTCACCCAGCAGATTCCGCACCAAGTCACGATGCCGGCCCGCGACCATCTCGCGCTGGCGATGCGGAACCAGACGCGTCTCCACGTTGCCGTAGTCCTTGAGGTCGATCGGTCGTACTTGTCGCGCCTCGTCATTGGCTGCACTGGCTGGATCGCGCCGGCTCGGATTCCACTCGAAGATTTCCACGCTGACAGCGCGAGGATCGAGGTACGCGGCGCGATGCGCCGTCGCCTCAACGGCTTGGTGCGGCAGAAAGAGTTTCAGCCCCTGGACCATAAGCCGGTCGGAGCGAGCGCGCAGCCAGTCAAGCCAGATGAGCCCGAAGGCGAGCATCGAATCCGCGGCGCCCAGTCCTTCTCCTTCGGCGAGACCCAGGAACGCCCAGGCGGTCGTTCCCTGGCGCGCGCATCCCCGCGTGTACCAGATCGAGAACGAGTGCTCGCGGTCGGAGCGCTGGCTGACTCGCTCCAGCCGCCAGCCCGGGAACTCCGCTTCGAGCATCTGGGCGAAGTCGCGGCCGAATTGACGGCGGTCGACGGGCGCGCGCGGCCGCTCATTCTCTTTGACCCAGTCGCGCTCGCGGAACTCGAGACACGAAGGCGAACGCCCGCCTTGCCGGCGAGCCGCGACCTGTAACCGCCCCGGCGCGCGGGATTCGATCCCCTCCACGCGCCGGACGAGGGATCGTTCCGAGTCCCAGGCCTCGAACACCAGCTTGCCGTATTCGAGGACGAGCCGCCAGTCGGCCGCCGTCAAATCAAACAACTCAACGTCGTCCTCGAGGACTACCGGATGGTCCAGCGCGCCGACGAATGACTCGATCTCGGACTGAAGCTCGCGAAGGGCGTCAGGCTCGGGCTGAGCGACAAGCAGTTCGTCCATCATCGTGACCAGGCAAAGAAAGGGCGATGCGGAATGGAAAGCTCATTGTATTTATCGGAAGGATATTATGCAAGGCGTTAATTAACGCTCAGAGTGGAGCACTCGGCCAGCGCGGCTCTCGCGGCCCAGCCAAGACACTTCTACCGAGTGGCGATGTGGGGGAACGTGCGCGCGACGATGCCCGCGCCTTCTTTGACGGCGATGATCTGATCGACGGGGACGTTCGCAAGCTTGTCGACGGTTCCGCTGGGCCAGGTGATCTCGAGCGACTGGATGGTCTTGCGCTGTCCGAGCCCAAAGGCTATGCGCGGGTCGCTGGCTGACATGTAACCCATGCCGCCCTGGGACTGTTTGACCTGGGTGAATCCTTCGGAGGTCAGCTTGAGTACGGCGCCGATGCCATCGCGATTGGACTTGGTGCCGATCAGGAATACTTCCAGCCAGTGATTGGCGTTGCCGCCGTCGTTGCGCAGCAGTTCCGGATAGTCGCCGCGGACGTTGACGGCGAGGTCGAGGTCGCCGTCATTGTCGTAATCCGCGACGGCGAGTCCGCGGCCGGCGACCGGCTTCATGAAGTCGGGACCAAGGTATTCCGAAACCTTGTCGAACTTACCGTGTCCGAGGTTGCGAAACATCAGCTTGGGTTCGGCGTAGGTAACCTCGGTATGATAGAGATTGATGTTGTCGAGCATCGCGCCATTCACCTGGCAGATATCAGTCCAGCCGTCGTTATCGTAATCGAGGAACTTCATGGTGACGCCGCTCAGGAAGATCGCCTTGTTGCCGATGCCGGAGGAATAAGTAGCGTCGTCAAACGTCTCGTCGTGGTTGTTGTGGTAGAGACGGTTGAGTTCGAAGTCGAGGTGCGTAACGTAAACATCGAGCCAGCCGTCGCCGTCCACATCGGCCGCGTCGATCCCCATGCCCGCCTCATACTTGCCGTCCTCGCTCGCCGCGATCCCCGAGGCGAAGGAAACGTCGCGAAATGTCCCGTCATGGTTGTTGAGAAGCAGGAAGTTCGGCCAGGTGTCGTTGGCAATGACAATGTCAGGCCAGCCGTCGTTATTCATGTCGGCCAGCACCACGCCCATTCCTTTGGCTTCGGGCTTCCCGACGCCGGACTTTTCGCTCATATCAGTGAAAGTGCCGTCGTGGTTGTTGTGGTAGAGCTTGAGGTGCTGGCCTTTGTAGTTGTCAGGATGACAGTAAGCGCGGTAGCCGGGCCGGTGCTCGCCGCACCAGATGTTGTTGGCCGGCGACCACTCGATGTAGTTGCAGACCACGAGGTCAAGGTACCCGTCCTTGTCGTAGTCAAACCAGCCGGCGCTCGTCGCCCAACCGCCCTTGTCAGCGACGCCCGCTCTGTCGGTGACGTCCGTGAAAGTCCCGTTGCCGTTGTTGTGATAAAGGATGGAGCGCCCGTAGCCGGTGACATAAAGGTCGGGATAGCCGTCGTTGTCGTAATCGCCCACCGCGACGCCCTGGCCGTAGAGGCCCTCGGCGCCGACGCCGGCTTTTTCCGTCACGTCGGTAAATGTCCCATCGCCGTTGTTGTGAAAGAGCGCCGAGCGCAGCGGATGCGCCGGCTTGTAAGCGTCCGTGGCCGCCGACTGCACGAAGTAGAGGTCCATCAAGCCGTCCTGATCGTAATCAATCCAGCCGAGGCCCGTGCCCATCGTCTCGAGGTAGTACTTCTCGTTGGACTCGGTAGCGTCTTGCATGAAGTTGATTCCGGCCGCGCGCGCGATGTCCGCAAAGCGCACGGGAATGGAGATGGGCGGCGCCGCCGTCTTCGCACCAGTCTTCGCTGCCTGGCCCGGCTGGGCCAATCCCTGACGCCGCGCGGCCAGTATTCCACCCGCCACGAGCGAAGTCGCGAGCAGGACAACGAGAAGCATCATGCGGCGGCGCGTCGCTGCCGGCTGTCTGTCGCGTTTCAATACATCGACCTCCTCAATCAGGCTGAATGTCTACTATAGCTCTAACAGCTCATGACGGAGAAGACAGAGAGGGATGAGGTGACATGTTGCGGGAGGTCGCGATCCTCGAGACGCCACTCATTCAATACTGGCGCACGGCGGTCACCGTGTCACCGTCAAAGGTGACGAACAGGCAGTGAGGTGGCAGGCCGTAGATCCAATCTTCCTTCTCGCTGCCTTCCTTTTCCTCGCGGACTTTGCGGTCGGGCGGGCCTTTGGCGGAGAGCACCGCGTCGCGGTCCATGCCCACCAGGACCTCGTGCTTCTTGATCGCGTCCTTGAACTTGGGCGGCGTGGAAGCGGCATACAGGACGGTGGGCGCATGACGCTCGAAGTCGAGCACCGCACTCAGAAGCTTCTTCGCTTCGGGCACCGTCAAATCGGTAATCTTTCCGGGCGCTTTGAGCGTGATCCACGAACCGTAGGCGAGGATCGGTGTGTTGTCAGGAACCAGGGGCTGGTCAGCGGTACCCATGCCGATATAGATGTGCTGATACCACTTCTTGCCGGACTTCCCGCCGTGGTTGATCTCAAAGATGACGTGGTTCCCCTTGAAGGTGAGCCGCGTGATCTCGACCGGCATCCCCGGCTTGATCGCGGGACCGTTCTCGCGCAACTCTGCGTTGGCTTTCGGTTGATCGAGCTGTCCCTTGTCGCTCACGTAGACGCCGCGCTTGCCTCGGGGAAGGGGGATCTTGGCGACTGCGATTTCGCTCTGCAGGCCGCGGATCAAATCGATGTGGGCGTCTCGGCGGACCTCGCGTGGCGTTTCCGTTTTTGCCGCCGGTGCCTTCTCGTCGGCACGAAGATTTGGTGGACTCGTCGTGGCCGCGAACACAAGGCTCGCGATCAGAACCAGCAGCGGCAAGCGGATTTCAAATGGCGTCCGGCGTGGAGACGCTTTCCTCATCGCCATCACCTGCTACAACTCTTTTCACTCTATTCTAGCACCACCCGAGAACTTCGATGCGTGGAAATCGAAGCGGAAGACAGCGTCCTGAAACGGTGGAGTAATTCCTAAGGAAGGGGGGTCGGACCTTCAGGTCCGACAATCACCGAGACTTCCAACGGGGCCTTTTAGGCCCTGAAACTCAGGGACTCGAAGCCCCCCGACTGCATGCGGCCGATCCATGTCGGAGCTAAAGCTCCGACCCCCTGCATGCTTAGTTAAAGGACTCGAGAGAAATCCGGTTGCTGTGGGCCGATGGTTCTCCGTTATACTCTCGAAACCATGAAGGTACAGGCGCGGGCGCCGGCGAGAGTCGATTTGGCAGGCGGGACGGTGGACATCTGGCCGCTCTACCTTTTTCACGCCGGCGCGCAGACGGTGAACATCGCCATCCGCAGCTATGCGACCGCGATCGTCGAGACTCGCACCGACGGGCGCGTGGTGCTCATGTCGCACGACCAGGGCCAGGAGGAAACTTACGAGTCACTGGCAGAACTCGCGCGCCGCGAATCGCGGCTGCCGCTGCTGCGCGAGCTCGTGCTTTTCTTTGCCCCGCGCCGGGGCGTCACCATCACGACCAGCTCGCAAGTACCGGTCGGAGCGGGACTCGCGGGTTCGTCCACGCTCAACATCGCCCTGTGTGGAGCGCTGGCCCGCGTGACGGGCAAACGCCTCAAGCGCGCTCAGATGCTCGAAGTCGCCAAGAACGTCGAGGCCGTCGTCATCCGCGTTCCCACCGGTTGGCAGGACTACTTCCCCGCTCTATACGGTGGCGCCAACGCCGTCCACCTCGAACGCGACGGCGTCAAGCGTCAGAAGCTTCCGCTCTCCTTCGCCGAGCTCGAACGCCGCTTTGTCCTCTGCTACACTGGCGCGCCCCGCAATTCCGCCATCAACAATTGGGAGGTGATGAAGGCCCACATCGACGGCGACGAGCGCGTGCGCCAGAATTTCAATCAGATCACCTCGATCGCCGGCCGCATGCGCGAAGCCCTGCTGGCCGGCGACTGGAACGACGTCGCCCGGCTGCTGGCGCTCGAGTGGGAAAACCGCAAGCGCAACTTCACTGGTATCTCCACCCCCAAGATCGACCAGATGATCGAAGCGACGTCGCAGCACGGGACCGTCGCCGCTAAGGTGTGCGGAGCCGGCGGCGGAGGCTGCGTCATCTTCATGGTCAAGCCGGGCACCAAGGCCGCCGTCGAGCAGGCGCTGGTCCGCCTGGAGGGTCAGATTATCCCCTTCGCCGTGTCCCGCGCCGGCCTCGAGGTAAAGTCAGACTAACCAGGTCCCGCCCTGCCTCTTCGGCCTTTTCCAGGCGCTTCTTCAGGATCCTCTGAAGCGCGACCACCACCGCCTCGGCGCCTGCGTTGCGCATCTAACCACTAGCATGTAGAATAGTGATAATGGGCTTTGCGAGCCGCCTCTGCGCGGAAGCGCCCTCGACAGGACAGAATGGGAAATTACTTTCAAATTGCTCTCGGCAAGGTCATCGGGACGAAGAACGAGCGTGAGCTGAAGCGCCTCCAGGAACGCGTCGAGGCCATCAACGCTCTCGAACCCGAGATGCAGAAGCTCCCCGACTCCGAGTTCCCTCTCCGTACCGCCAAGCTCAAGCAGCGGCTGGCGGACGGTGAGTCGCTCGAAGACCTGCTGCCGGAAGCCTTTGCGCTGTGCCGCGAAGCCGGACGCCGCACCATCAACATGCGCCACTTCGACATGCAACTCGTCGGCGGCATGGTGCTGCACGAAGGCAAAATCGCCGAGATGAAGACCGGCGAGGGCAAGACGCTGGTCGCGACGCTGCCCGTGTATCTGAACTCGCTCGAGGGCAAGGGCGTCCACGTGGTCACCGTGAACGATTACCTCGCCAACCGCGACGCCTCCTGGATGGGGCCTATCTACCGGCTGCTTGGGCTCTCGGTCGGCGTGATCGTCCACGACCTCGACGACGAGGAACGCCGCATGGCCTACAACTCAGACGTCACCTACGGCACCAACAACGAGTTCGGCTTCGACTACCTTCGCGACAACATGAAGTTCGATCTGGCCGACTGCGTCCAGCGCCCTCACCACTACGCCATCGTCGACGAAGTGGACTCGATCCTCATCGACGAGGCCCGCACGCCCCTCATCATCTCCGGCGCCTCCGACGAGTCCACCGAGAAGTATTACCGCATCGACAAGATCATCCCGCTCCTCAAAGAGGGCGACGACTACGACATCGACGAGAAGCACAAGCAGGCCAGCTTCAAGGAGCCCGGCATCGAGAAGGCGGAGAAGCTGCTGGGCCTCGAGAACCTCTACGACCCCGCCAACGCCGACTACATTCACCATCTCTACCAGGCGCTGCGCGCTCACACCCTGTTCAAGCTCGACCGCGACTACGTGGTGAAGGACGGCGAGGTGATCATCGTCGACGAGTTCACCGGACGCCTGATGCCCGGACGCCGCTGGTCCGACGGCCTCCACCAGGCGATCGAAGCCAAAGAGGGCGTCAAGATCGAGAAGGAAAACCAGACGCTCGCCACCATCACCTTCCAGAACTACTTCCGCATGTACAAGAAGCTGGCCGGCATGACGGGCACGGCGGAAACGGAAGCGGCCGAGTTCGAGAAGATCTACAACCTGGAAGTGGTGATCGTGCCGACCAACCGTCCCTTGATCCGGCACGAGCATCGCGACGTCGTCTACCGCACGGAGCGCGAGAAGTTCAACGCGGTCATCGAGGAAATCAAGGAGTATCACCTGCGCGGCCAGCCCGTGCTGGTGGGCACCATCGCCATCGAGAAGTCGGAGAAGTTGAGCGCGCAACTGCGCAAGTCGGGATTTCTGCCGGTACGGCTGCAGGAGCTGCTGAGGGCGGCGGGACTCGAGGGTCCGAAACTCGAGAAGTGGGCGACGCAGCTTGCGGAACGCCACCGCGAAGCCATGAGCTGGCTGATTCGCGCCGGCGTCACCGCTTCCGAGATTCGGAAGATGCTGGCGAGCGGACGCTGGTCGTCGATCACCTCCGCAAGCAACGGCAACCGCTCGGCGTTTATCCAGGCGGTCTTGAAGCACGGCCAGCAGGACTACACCGGGCAAGCCCTTCCCGCCGCCGACGAGGCCATCGTTCCCAAGCTCGTGGAACTGGTGAACGACGGAGGCTGGGCCGCGCCGGTACGCAAGGACCGCGCCGGCAAGGACGATGCGAAGGGCGACGAAAACCCAATTCTCTCCGTCCTCGACTATCTGATCGAAGTCGACTGCACCCCCGCGCGGCTGCTCGAAGTGCTCAAGGAGCACGACCTTAAGCACAACATCCTGAACGCCAAGCAGCATGAACGCGAAGCGTTGATCGTGGCGCAGGCGGGACGCATGGGCGCGGCCACCGTCTCGACCAACATGGCGGGACGCGGCACCGACATCCTGCTGGGCGGCAACCCGGAGTTCATGGCGCGCGAGGAGTTCCGCCGCTCGCCCGACAAGTATCGCGGACAGGGCATCGATCCCGAGCCGCCCGAGCGGCCCGCGGCCGGCGCGCCGGAGGAGATCTACAACGCCTACGTCGACGCCTATTCCAAGTGGCGCGAGAACTGGAACAACTTCGTTGCCCGCTTCAAGACCACCACCGACGTCGAGCATGACCGGGTGGTGGAGCTCGGCGGCCTGCACATCCTGGGCACCGAACGCCACGAGTCGCGGCGCATCGATAACCAGTTGCGCGGGCGCGCCGGCCGCCAGGGCGACCCCGGGTCGTCGCGCTTCTACCTGTCGCTCGAGGACGACCTGCTGCGCATCTTCGCCGGCGAGCGCATCTCCAACATCATGCACAAGCTGGGGATGGAAGAAGGCGTCCCCATCGAGTCGCGCCTCATCAGCAAGCGCATCGAGGCCGCGCAGAAGGCCGTCGAAGGCCAGAACTTCGAGTCACGCAAGCACATCCTCGAGTACGACGACGTGATGAACAAGCAGCGCGAGACCATCTACGGCTTGCGCCGCCAGTTGCTCGAAGGAAAGAACCAGAAGGAAGAGATTCAGGACGCCATGGACCGCATCGTCGACTGGCTGGTGACGACTCACTGTCACAAGGACCGGCATCCCGACGAGTGGAACAAGAACGGCCTCTTGAATGAGTTCTGGGGCCGCTTCGGCATCGACCTGCGCCAGCACCAGGAACTGAGCTTCGATCCCAAAGGCCTCGACCAGCTTACCGCGCAGCTTCGCGAGATCGCCCACCAGCGCTACGTCGAGCGCGAGCAGGTGTGGGGCGAGGAGCGCATGCGCGCCCACGAACGCATGATCATGCTGCAGGTGGTCGACTCCCAGTGGAAAGATAACCTGCTGGCGATGGACCACTTGAAGGAAGGCATCGGTCTACGCGGCTACGGGCAGAAGGACCCGCTGGTGGAGTACAAGCGCGAGTCCTACGACATGTTCGAAGCGCTGATGGATCGCATTGAGGACGAGACGCTGCGCTGGTTGTTCCTGCTCAAAACGCCGGACGAAGAGGAAGAGATGTACCGGCAGTATCAGCGCCGCAAGCGCCGCGAGCAGGAGGAGATGCGCATGGCGGGCGCCGGCGCCATGGAGAAGCCGCAGCAGGTGATCCGGCGCGAGAAGATCGGCCGCAACGATCCCTGCCCGTGCGGCAGCGGCAAGAAATACAAGAAGTGCCACGGCGCGGCAGGCCCCGCACCCGCGGGCGGCGCCCAGGCCAGCAGTCCTCCGCCCGCCTCGTAGTACACCTCATCGACAATGATTGGGACTGGACCCTGGCAGACACGGAGATGTATGCGGGCGAGGGCAAATGTTTGAGCACCCAGCCCTCTCCCGTGGGGAGAGGGTGGACCACTGCCGGCGCCTAGCCAGCCGGAGCGGGCCGGGTGAGGGGTCTCGTTGGCGCCGCGCACTCGCGAATCTTCCTGACAAACTCCTCCGGATTTTCCGCCACCAGTCCGTTCGGCAATCGCAGCACTCGAATTCCGACGCCCTTCAGGTAGGGGTCTTTGGCGCAATTTCTAAACGTCGCCTCACGGAGCCCTGTGCGGTACAGTTCCCAGACTGGGCCGGCCTTCTGCGCCTCCCTAGCGGCTTTCACGCCCCGGTTAGAAAGTGAATCGATTGGACAAAATCCATTGGTGATTGTAAGTATGAAATTGCGTGGCCGCGGTTTCAAAGCCAACTGCCGCTGAAAAGCGCAAGTTCCTCCAAAGGTGCGCCCTGCCGAACCCGAGGCCGGGCGTCAAGTACACCTGCGCTTCACCAGCGTTCTTACCCGTGAGAAAGGATGTTGAACTAACTTCCAACTCCGGCCAGAGCATCCGACCCACTCGGTACTGGAAGGCGGTGTTCCAAAGGAATTGCCTCCCCAGCCTGCTCGTGTCACCAGTTGGAAGGTTTGCTCCGAGGGTAGACTGCACGTCGAATCTTCCCCACCCCTTCCCGAAAGCGATTCCCGGGGAGAGCACGGTGCCGTGCATCCCAAGAGCCTGGGAGCCCGTGGGCACTGTGGCGCTCATAAGGAGCGTCAAGAGGTAATCGCCTTGTCCCCGCGGCGCGGATGCCAGGCGGAACTTCAGCATCAGCGGAGTGTCGCCAAAACCGTCGCGAGGACCGCTGGGCGTATGCGCCACATAGGAGGGAAGACCGATCAGGATCTGAACGCGGGGAGCGACGATTAATTCCAGCCCCTTTCCGCCCCCAAAGATGTAATCAGTCGCGCCTGAAGGTGTAGTTTGCCGCCACACATCGTAGCGAAATTCCTGCTTGAGGCGCCCCGATGTCGTAGCAACGGGCGCGAGCCAGTCCGGCTGTGTCGCTTGGGTATGCTCTGCCATCCGCGACCACGATCGGAAAAACCTCGACGCCCTATGGGTAGGTTGGAGTGCCGAATCAAGTTGCGACGCCTGAGGAGTGTCCACCCGCAGAATCTGTCGCCGTTCCGTACCACGGCCCGCTGATTGAGCGCATGGAGATACGTTATCAGCAGGTTGCAAATCGTCCACGCAAACTAGCGGTGTTCGGCAACTGCCGGCGCAGAGCAACCCCATAATGAGCACAATCGGCAATGATTCCAATTCCTCCTCCTTGGAGTGTTTGGTCCAAAAACAAAAACGGCCACTGCCGGAACTGTGTCTGGCGAGTGGCCGTTTTCGACAGATTCAGATCTCTTACGCCATTCGCCTCCACGCGCCTAGACACAAATGTTGGCAGCAACACTTGGATCCGTGCCGGGACCGAATCTCGGTTTGGTTAGCGCGAATCAGGGTTTACCTTTCTGCAGGGGCTGCTTTGCGGTCTGCAGCTTGAGAACCAGTCCTCACAGTACCCTGCGGCCGCGTAGGTGTCAACCGTTGTGCGTTCATCTGCATGAAAGCTTTCTCGTGGCTCTCCGTGGCGCGCTCCTTGTGCTACGGTCTAGACCCGCACGAAGTATAGTTTTCGTCGGTCCACAGGGGTAACTAAAAATCCTTCGCGATTTCGCCTCGCCCCAAGCCAGTTCCTCGGCGATTTCAGAGAGTCGCCTTAGCATGGCCAGCGAATCTCTTTTCCTGGTGGAGCGGAACTTGGCGCTCCAGCACACTCGTCTTTCGACTTCACAGTCTGTCCTTCACGATCTGGCCCTTTCACGGTTCGCGATCACGTCCAAGCTCAACAAAACCGAGGGCGGCAGGCATCGGAAGTGGGAATTCACACAATTTTTGTATCAGGAACGAACCCACTTAAGTTCTTTAGCATCAACAAAAGTTCTCCAAAATGGGGTCAAAACGGAGCCATTCGCGAACGCAAGCTGAACGCGCCCTCAGGCGACGGCCAGACTCCATTCCATTGCTCGGCTCTCAACGAAATCTGCTAGACTTCCGCCTTCCTGGTTTCGAGATCCACGCAATCTGCGCCAGTCAGCGGATAGCCCCGTGAGCGAAGAACTCCACGAACTGCACGAGCATGCCGAGGAAGCTCACCACGATGCGAGCCTGGTGCCGGTGACGGTGACCATGGCGATTCTGGCGGTGCTGGTGGCCGCCGTCTCGCTGCTCGGACATCGCGCCCATACGGAGGAGCTGCTGAACCAGAGCCGCGCCAGCGACCACTGGGCGGAATACCAGGCGAAGAACATCCGGCGGCACACTTACGAGCTGTTCCTCGACCTGATGTCCACCTTCGACACCAAGAACAACGAGCAGGCTCAAAAGGTGAGGGAGAAATACCAGCGGGAGATCGAGCGCTACGGCGGGCAGCAGGAGGAGATCCAGTCCGAGGCGCGCGAGTACGAGAAGGAAGTCGCGCTGGCGGCGCGCCGTGCCAACCGCTTTGACCTGGGTGAAGTGCTGCTCGAAGCGTCCCTGGTGATTGCCTCGATGACCCTCATCACCCGGCGACGGATTTTCTGGAAGTTGGGAATCGTCTTCGCCGCCGTGGGACTGCTCGTCGCGTCAACGGGACTGTTCGTTCACTAGTGAGTGTCACCTAAAAGAGTGTCGCATGCACCCCTCACCCGGCGCTGCGCGCCACCCTCTCCCGCAAGGGGAGAGGGCATGAATCCAACCTCAGTTGGACCACTTCAGAGGGAGGCTGGGGTCAGCTCGACCCCAGCCCCCAGGCACTGAGCTTTACTGGGTTTCGCCGCCATCGTCTCCGCCCGGAGAGATGACCACGAACACGCCTTGACCCTGATGGTTGACGCGCAGCAGCGTCTGGCCCTTGGCTTCCGCGGCCAGTTTGTTGAAGTCGTTCACGTTGTTTACGGGCCGGCGATTGATACTCTCAATCACGTCACCCTGCCCGAGGCCCGCCTGGGCCGCCGGGCTGTTAGGATCAACCTCGCTGATAACCACGCCGTGGACGCTCGCGGGCAAGCCCAACTGCTGCCGGATCGCCGGCGTCAGGTCCTGCACGGTGATGCCTTTCAGCGCCCCTTCTGACGGCGCTTCACTCGGGCCGGGACCCGCGGAAGCCCGCAGATTGCTCGGCCGCTCTCCCAGCGTCAGCTTGACGGTCATCGGGTGGCCGTCACGCAGGATGTCGAGGGTGGCGACGCTACCCGGATTGCTATTGGTCACCGAGGCCGTCAGTTCACCTGAACCTTCGACGGTCTGCCCGTTGAACTTGCGGATGACGTCGCCGACTTTCAGTCCGGCTTTGGCGGCAGGCCCGTCCGGCGTCAGGTTCTGGACGAGGGCGCCCGCGGTGTCCGGCACGTTGAACTGCTTGGCTAGGTCGGGAGTCAGGCTCTGGATCTCGGCGCCCAAATAGCCGCGCGAGACTTTGCCGGTCTTGATGAGGTCTTCCATGACGTGGTGGGCCATGTTCACCGGAATCGCGAAGCCGATGCCCATGAAACTTCCCTCACCGCCGGGGCCAGCGCCTCCGCTCAGAATCGCGGTGTTGATGCCGATCACTTGTCCGCGCACGTTGACCAGCGGGCCGCCCGAATTTCCGGGATTGATAGCGGCGTCCGTCTGAATGAAATTCTCGAAGCGGTTCGGATCGTAGAGCGAACGGCCCAGCGCGCTCACCGTCCCGCGAGTCACGGTGAAGTACTGCATGAAGGGATTGCCAAACGCCATCACCGTATCGCCCACGTGCAGATTGTTGGAATCACCCAGCGGCGCCGTCGGGAGACCCGAGCCATCGATCTTGATCACCGCAACATCGGTCTGCGGATCGGCGCCCACAACCTTGGCTTTCAGCACGCGCTTGTCAGACAGCGTCACTTCAATGGAATTGGCGCGCGCAATCACGTGGTTGTTGGTGAGGATGTATCCTTCCGGCGAAACGATGACGCCGCTGCCCAGCGCGTGTTCGCGCTGCTCCCGGGGGACACCGAAACCGGGCATGTTGCCGAAGAATTGCCGGAAAAACGGGTCCATCATGAACGGCGACTGCTGGACCTTGACCACCTGGGTCGAGGTAATCGCCACCACGGCCGGCGTCACCGTCTTGGCGATGCGCTCGTAAGCTCTGTCCAATCTCTCGAGCTCGTCGATGTCCTGTCCCTGCAAGCCCGCGCCGTCCGCCAGCGCGAACTTTGAGAAAGGATGATGCTCCATGTTGAGAATGATCGAAGCGGCCAAGCACAGGACGCCAATCAGCGTCAGGCTCAGCCCGAGCAAGTTGTCTTGCAGAAACCTCCTATTGAGGCGCACCATTTCTGAATTCCTCCTTGTCCGTCAAGAGAGACGGCCCCGGGTTATAGTCGTTTCCGTGCGCTGCCTCATGGACTCTTCTCCACCGGCCGATAGGTCGAGAGGACAGCAAGCCGTCCGGCGTTGAATCCGTCACTGCGGCAGCAGCTCCATCGGGCACCAAAACTTTTTAGACGAGAACGCGGCACTTTTGTAATCCAGTTGGGACTCGCAAGCGACCATGCGTCATCTTGCAGCCTTCGCATTTCGTGACGCCCACGAGCGACCGGCTTCCTTGTTATTGGATGCGAGGGGAAGGTGATTGGTTTTGCTAACGGCCTGAAAACACGCCGATTAGCCAGGGATCCAAGTCCCACACCCCGGGGAAGGACCTAGTAGCCCGGTAGGCAAGCTTTTTCAAGCGCTTGCGGGATACCACATGATGGTCAGCCGCCCAGCCAGAAAGACCGATTCAGTTCCGGTCCTTTGCACGAGAACCGTCCTATGCCGCAACCGTGCGATTCAGCAGGTGCGTCTTGACCACGCGGCTTAGTTGCGAAGCGCTGAGCGGCTTCTCAAGATAGTCGACGGCGCCCAACTGCATCGCCTCGAGGTAGCGAACCATGTCGTGACTGCGAGCCAGCACCAGTACCGGTGTACGACGGTCCGGTCCCGCGGCATGTTCGACCACGGCTCGCCACTCGAACCGGTCGCTGCCCTGATCCATGACCACAAAGTCAAACTTCTCGGACAGCAAGCGCTGTAGCGCATCTCCAAACGAAGGGCAGGTCCTCACCTGATAGCCCTGTCCTTCAAGGACGTTACGGTAGTAGTCGCGATCCGTCGAATCCTCGTCCACGAGAAGGATTCGGACCAGACGTGCCAAAGGTGGCCGCTGAGTTGTATAACCCTGGATAGCCGGCATGGTGACCCTCCTGACGCTAGGATGTCCCCTCTCTCGACCTGGCAGGGATCCCGTCAGGCCTTGCCCAAGTTAAGGATCAGCGCTCCGATTTTGAAGTGCCTCGTCCCTTGCTAGGTGAGAGACCGCGAACTCGGAAACGGTTGTCCAAAAATCTTTCGATCGGCCCCTCGGCGAATCATTTTTCGTTCCAGACACCGAAGAACCGCTCAGAATTCGCTCTTCAATCACTAATCCGCTTGATCCGTGAACGGTGTGGCACACAGATTGCTCATCGGCGACCGTGCCCTCAGAGCACTTAGATTCCCAACCTTGCGCTTCGGTTCTTTCTTTCGGCGACGCGGATTTTCGCGGGTTCAGTCCCCGGTTCTGTAGCGAACTCATTCCTGAGGGTTTGGCAATCCCGTAAACCCAGTGTTCTAGCGTAAGGAGGAAGCATCCCCTTAGTCACTGGGAAATCGGGGAATCTTGCCAAGGCGCTCCGTGCGACCGGCTCACATGGCGCAGAACTCCTTCGCGCATGCGACAAAAACCTCGGCTGTGCGCGCCACATCCTCCAGTTCCACGTATTCGACGCGGGAGTGCAGTCCGGCGCCGGTCGGCCCGAACAAGACGCTCGGGATGCCCGCCTCGCTCAGCAATGCCGCGTCCGTCCAAAAACTCTGGCCACCCAACTTCGCTTCCTGCCCCAGGACTTGGCGCGCGGGGCCGGCGAGCGCGCGTACGATCAGCGCGTCCTCGGGGGTCTCGAGCGCGAGCGCCGAGTACCCGAGCTTACTGGTAGCGCGGAAGTTAGGGTCCGCGGCCGCGAGCTTGGCCAGGATCTGGTGCAGTTCGCCCGCCAAAGTCTCCGAGTTCTCGCCCGGCAGCAATCGCCGCTCCACGCTCAGCTTGCAACGTGCCGGATAGCTCGACAACTCCTGCCCGCCTGAGATCAGCGAGGCGTGGACCGAGCCGTGACCCAGCCGAAGGTGCGCCGACGACGACGCCAGCCTCGCCTGAAGCTCCTCGATTTCCCCGAGCACCCGTCCCATGAACGCGATAGCATCCAAACCTTCCTCGGGCCGGCTGCCATGCGCCGCGCGGCCTTCCGTCTCGATGTCCGCCCAGGCAAATCCTTTGTGCGCGATGACCACTTGCATGGCGGTCGGCTCCATGACGACGGCCGCATCCGCTCGCACGCCACTCTTCAGAAGAGCGCGCGTCCCGATGCTCTGGTATTCCTCGTCCGCTACCGCCGCGACCATCACGTCGCCCTGAGGCCGGCCTTCACGCGCCAGGGCTTCGACCGCCACGAGCGCCGCCGCCAGTCCGCCCTTCATATCCTGGGCGCCGCGCCCGTAGAGGCGACCGCCCTCGATGCGCGCCGCAAACGGCTCCGCCATGCCTTGGACACCCACCGTGTCGAGGTGGCCGTTGAACATTAAGCTGCGCCCGCCTTCGCGTCCGCGCAGAATCCCTACGGTGTTGAAGCGCCCCGGACTCACCTCCTCGAGTTTCGCTTCAAGTCCCGCCGTCTTCAGAAAGTCCACCACGTAGCGCGCGATTGCGAGTTCGCCGCTGCCGCCCGGCACGAGTTCCGGGTTGACGGACTCCATTCTGACAAGGTCAGCGAGGACGCCCGCCACGCGTTGGCCATCGATCATTGAATGGCCCCGACCTCACGAAGGTTTGCCACCGTTTCAATCACCCGCCGCACCACGTAGTCCACCTCTTTCTCGGTGTTGAACCGGCCCAGGCCAAAGCGGACGCCGCTCTGCGCGAGGTCGTCAGGCACGCCCAAAGCTCTCAGCACGTACGAAGGCTCGCGCGTCGCTGACATGCACGCCGAGCCCAGCGACAGCGCCACGTCGTTCAGGCCCACCAGCAGCGACTCGCCGTCAACGCCGCCAAAACTGACGTTCAGATTGTGGGGCAAGCGATGCTCCAGGCTGCCGTTGACGTGCACGTCGTTGAGCCCGGCGAGGATGCCGTCCTTCAGCCGGTCGCGCAGCGCGCGGAGACGCTGCGATTCCTCAGGCATCTCCTCCATCGCAATCTTGCACGCCTTGCCCAGGCCCACGATGCCGGGTACGTTGAGCGTTCCTGACCGCATCCCGCGTTCGTGACCGCCGCCGTCGATCAACGGGACCAGCGTCACCGCCGGGTCCTGGCGACGGACGTACAGCGCGCCGACGCCTTTCGGCCCGTACAGCTTGTGCCCCGAGAGCGACAGCAGGTCGATGGACATCTGCTCGACGTCGATCGGCACCTTGCCGACGGCCTGGACGGCGTCCGTATGAAACGGGACGCCGCGCTCGCGGCAGATGCGTCCAATTTCGGCAATGGGCTGGAGTACGCCAATCTCGTTGTTGGCCGCCATGACGCTCGCGAGAATGGTCTCGCGAGTCAACGCCCGCCTCACGTCATCGGGGTCGACCAGGCCGTCAGGCGCGACGCCAAGATACGTGACGCGGAACCCGTCCGGCTCGAGACGCCGGCAGGCATCGAGCACCGCCTTGTGCTCGGTCTCGACGGTGACGATGTGATTGCCGCGGCCGCGCAGCGCCCAGGCCGCGCCCTTGAGCGCCAAGTTGTCGGACTCGGTCGCGCCCGAGGTGAACACGATGTCCTTCGCGCTCGCGTGGATGAGCCGCGCCACCTGCTGCCGCGCCGCCTCGACCGCCGCGTCCGCGTCCCAGCCGAAACGGTGATTGCGGCTCGCCGCGTTGCCATAGACTTCGGTGAAATAGGGCAGCATCGCCTCGAGCACGCGCGGATCGAGCGCCGTGGTCGCGTGATTGTCCATGTAAATCGGGCGCTTCATCGTACTCCAGGCGCGCCGGCATCTTGCCTGCGCATCACCTTCGTTCATTCTAGGCTTTTTTCGGCCGTCGTGCTGCCGGCGATCCAGCGACTTCGACGCGCCGCCGCGGCTCGGCCGAACCGTCCCAATCCCCGGGATAGTAAACCCTCGGACGTGGTGTCATTCCGAGGAGCCGGAGGCGACGAGGAATCTCGCTCTGGCTAGTACACTAGTCACCGTCGGCCCGCGCCGGGGAGTTCGTTTTTTTCGGCGTCGCTGTATTTGCTTTCAAGCACATACGCGCTCGTCCAGCGTGTTTTGGGAGTTCGTTCCAGTTTGTTCAAGACAGGTTTAACGCTGTGATTTCAATCAGATGGGCCGTTCGCTAGCCCGGCGGGGGAGTTCGTTCCAGAGTTCGTTCTTCGAGTCTTTCGTTATTTACTATAACTTACAGACGTTGAACGAGCAGTAAACTATCTTTTTTTGTTCCGCCCTCTCTCGTCCTCGCCGCGCCAAAGTTGTGCCGTAAACTAGCCAGGTAGGCCAGTAGCTCTGGCGCTCGAGTCCCGTGGCTGCCAGCAGGTGGCCTGATCACCAGACGCGGCTGAGGAGACTTATCAAGCAGGGCGATAACTTAATGGTGACATAAGAAAGCTGGATGTCAAGCTATATGAAAGGAAGGTAGTGGCGTCCTTTAGTTTGAAGTAACCGATTGAACCTGCCGATAATTCTGGTAGTATGCAGACGATGGCATTGCCAGGCTTCGCCCCCTTAGACGACCACCGCGCTTCGACGTACCAGCCGCTCAGTAGCGTTTGGGAAGCGAGCGACGGCGACCTTCTTGAAGAGATGTTCAAGTTCTACGCCGTCATCCCGCCTGAACCGATTTTGGACGCGACATACAACGCCGGACGATTCTGGAAAGGCTCCTCCCGTCGCGTCGTTTCGATCTTACATCGACCCGCGCCCTCGCGTTGAGCGGTCGTTGATTCTAAGCGAGGGGCGCGCTACCATCCAGATCGTTCGCACAAGAGACATGCCACTGCTCTTGAGTGTTTGATCTTACGTAGAGGCCCTGCTGGCATGAGTTCCGAGAAGCAGCGGTTCACGATTCGTGCGTCAGCCAGCCGTCTCGCGAAAGGTCTGCTCGCTGTACCGCAGAGGTTCAACGGCTGGTTTCCCGGCAAGAGAGGCCCCATCCGCATCGCTTTCGACGACGAACATGAGCCCAAGGTCCTAACATTCCATCCCCACGATCCCACAGCAAAAGAGAGTCGTATATTCGGTCTGGCCCGTTGGTTCTCTAAGAGAGGAGTGCAAGAAGGCGATCTGATCTCGATCACCCTCGAAGACCGCCGTAGACGACTATATCGGATTGCCTTGGAACGCTACGTCCGAGAGCGCGAGGAAAAGACCGCGCGGCAGAAGCTAAAGATGGCACCGACAGACTCCGAAGCCACGCAACAATTAGCTACACTGTCGCGACTGACTAGAAAGCGCCCGCGAGAAGTGGCCCAGGAAGAGTTATTGCGCCTTACTCAGGAGTCGTCGCGTGAACCGCGTCCAAGCACATCTTCGGCCTCGGCTGAGCGACACGAAGGGGTACCTTCGGGAATTCGTATCCTGCTCCGAGAATTATTTGATGGAAAGTGCCAGCTTTGTTCTTTCACTTTCGAAAAACGGGACGGCGAACCGTACTTTGAAATACATCACCTCGACCCCGAAGTCGGCCACCATCCAAGCAATCTGCTGCTGCTCTGTCCGAACTGTCACGCTCAGTTCGAGCATGCGTCAGTAACTGATTTCAAGTGGGCCCGCGGCTGGCTGGTTGGTGTGACTATCAATGGCAAGCACCTCTGTGTTCAGCAGCCGCTTGCCCACGCTCCCACAGCAAGGGCGATCCTGGCCTTGGGTATTTTCCTTGCGGCCACCCAAATTGGGCGTCTCGTGGTGCGATAAGCACGAATTCAGTGCGCTCATGGGAGAGCTCAAAGGGGATTTCACTCAGAAAGGAGCGTGCGATGATCCGAGTATACTTCGTTTTTGAAGACCCGCTCGACCAGTCAGGGGTCAACCTCTCCTTCGCGGACGTGCCAACTCGGGACCCCGACGAAGCGTTCGAGCGAGTTGAGAAGGCTGCCGAGTCTGGGCGGCTTTGGGAAGCCCTGTATCCAGACGACCAAAACCACCCGTACGCGCTCATCAACGATAAAATGATGTACATTGATATTTCGACGTTACCCCCGAATCCAGAGACGATTCTGCGCGTCTGAACCGTTGCGCGCACAAACCAATCGCTGTCGATAATCAGAAAGCGGCACGTCATTTCGCGGAGTTCGATATTCCTCCGCCCGGCTACCTTCCGTGCGTGCTCGGCCAGCCTCCGGCGGAGCGTGGTATCAAGGGCCTTGCCAGCGTATACTATCCGCCGGTGGCGGTAGAGCGCGTAAACGCCCTTAGTCGGAGGGGCTACGTCCTCTGAGAGCGGGTGCGGTGGACTCGCCTCAAACTTCTCGATGAGCTGGGCGGTGAAAGCTTTGTCGAACTCGAAAAAGAATTGGTGCCGGTCGCACAAGGCGGCCCGAATCTTACCACGCCGTCCCGGCGTTCGCTACCCTTTCACTGGTAGTGACTCATTTTGAGGGCTAGCCATTGTAAAGCAGCAGATCGCTGCCGGTATACTCGCGCGTTTGCCGACAACCAGGATTTTCGCAGGTTAACGTTTTTTGCCACGCGCTATTTGCAAAATCTAAAGTTCTTCCACCGACCGGCTGATAAAGGCTTGTTGCCATTTGAGTAGCTCGTATGCCTGGGACATACTCATCCTCGACCGGTATCCGCGCTCCGCAATTCTTGCAGATCACTCCAATTTTCTGAGGCACTACAGCGTGTCCCCCGGGTAGGTATTCTGGCTAAGCTCAACCGACGACAGGCTGGGTCTCCCTACTTGTAACGCTCCTCTAAACACACGGCCACCCGCTCCCCCGTTTCTTTTCCGATCGCCAGGCGGACCTCTCGCTTGATGGGCAGCATGTGCCTGCCGTCGCCCATGGCCATGAACGAAGCGCGGAAGGGATGGCCATCGATCGTACCGCGAACTTTTACCACACCGCGAGTGCCAAAAAACTTGACCGAATCGGGCCAGACCACATAGGTCCAACTGCCCTTACGAGTGCCTTTTTCGAGAACCGCGCTGAATCGCTTGTTCAGCATAAGCTTGTTCATAGCTCTCAGCTTAGGGCTTGTCAAGAGATCCGCCGCGCGCCCAGCGGAGGGCAGCGTGACTCCTACCACTTTAATGTCGTGCGCCCGCCAGTTGGCGATTCAAATTTTAACTGGAGCTGCGACGCCTGTGGCCACCACTGGAGGGATGATGGAAACAAGGAACTGCACTCGGTCTGCACAATGGCTGGTGCAAAGAGTTCGCCCGAACCCGGGGGGTTGACACTGGATGGTAGGGCACGCCCGAAGGCGTGCCCCGACGCTTCTAATTATTCGAGTTATTCCAGGTTTTCAAACGCTTGGCCGGTGCGCAACTTGAAGACGTACGTATCGGGAGGGTCTTCCAAGCCTTCAGCAGCCACTAATGCCAAGTGATAAGTGTTGCGGAACCTGGTCGAGCCGAGCACGCCTCGAATCAGGTCCAAAGGGAACTCGCCATCCAAAGCCTTCCACACTTGCCGGACCGGGATCATAACAATGTGTTCACCACTCTCACGGGCGGGAACAACATGATGCGCGAAAACGAATGCTGCGACTCTTTCGGCGGTAATCGTCATGGGGCACGCTCCTAGTCCCCCCGCGTCCCCCTTCTTGCCTACAGCCTTAAAGTGAGCATACAGACTTGTACCAGCCCGATGCAATACGGAGTTTACCTGAAGAGGCAAAGCTCACCTTAGGCATCCCTCCATTGCTCATCCTCTAACTTCTAACTCCCCGCGACTCAGATGTTTTCGAGCGCTTGGCGATACGATGTAGCTTCCTAAACCCACCTTTTCGGTGCTGGTGTCATTTGGGGAATACCGGGCGCTCCAATGTGCAGTCGCTCCCGCGGGGATCCACCCCGTAACCCATTAGGAGATGAGCCGCAGACGGACTGGATTCGCCTTCGCTGATTGAATGACGACGCTGGCTCCGTCCCGAACCCGAGTAAGCTTGGGTTGTCCGAAGGCCAAGACTCGGGGAGAAAGGAGCCAGCGATGAAGATTATCGCATGCGATT
>DASZAI010000015.1:0-149418 GCA_035945295.1 Terriglobia bacterium
CTGCATGCAACACTTTCAACCGGTCCCGGTCTCGCGTGCTCATCACCAGCATCTCCTGTTTTCTCATCCCGCCAGTTTGACGGTTCCCAACAGGAACTTTCTACTTTGCTGGAATAGGAACTTCTCACGTTGCTGCGACACACAGCACTTTTCCCCTTGACAACCCCTGACCCTTACTCTAGGCTTGCAGGATTATAGTAAGGTTGTCTCGTCGGGTGCAAGCGAATTCGGCAGGAGCGGCCTGTCGCGCAGCGGTCGAGCGTCGCTTCGTTGCGGCATGAACGCAGATCGTTGCCGAGGAGGTTGGTATGAAGCGGGGGCGATTCTTTCCAGCCGTGGTGAGTATGCTTGCGCTCGGCCTCGGGGGGGCGACGGCATTCGGCCAGACCACCGGCACGCTGCGCGGCACCGTGAAGGACCCGACGGGCGCGGTGATTCCGGGCGCGCAGATCACCGCCACACAGGAAGGCACGAATCTGCCGCGAACCACGGCCACTGATGCGGGTGGTGACTATGCGTTTGCGGTGCTGCCAGTGGGGCGCTATACGCTCGAGGTCGCAGCCAGCGGCGGCTTCAAGAAGTATATCGAGAACGACATTGAGATCACGCTGGGCCACGTGGTGGTTGTCGATCCGGTGCTGCAACTGGGCGAGGTGACAGCGGAAGTTACGACGACCGCGGCCGCGCCGCTCATCGAGACCACAAGTACGCAGCTCGGCGGGGTCATGAACTCACGCTCCGTTGTCGACCTCCCCTTGAACGCGCGCGACACCTACCAACTGCTCCAGCTTCAGCCTGGCGTACAGTCGCAGACCGGCGCCGGACTCTTCTACGGCAGCGACAACACCGGGTCAGTCTCGGTGAATGGCGGCCGCGGCCGCTCCAACAACTTCATGGTGAACGGCGGCGACGCCAACGACCAGTTCGCCAACCTGCCGGCCATCCAGCCATCGCCGGACACCATCCAGGAGTTTCGCGTCCTCACCAACACCTTTGACGCGGAGTTTGGCCGCAATTCGGGGTCAGTGGTCAACGTGGTGACCAAGTCGGGCACCAACGACTTCCACGGCGACGTCTTTGAATTCTTCCGCAACAAGGTGCTGAACGCCCGCGGCTTCTTTGATACCGTCGAGCCTGACTTCAAGCAGAACCAGTTCGGCGGCACGCTGGGCGGACCGATCAAAAAGAACCACACGTTCTTCTTCGGCTCGTACGAGGGCCGGCGCATCCGCCAGGGAACTTCGTCGGACGTGGTTACGGTGCCCACGGCGACGGAGCGGACCGGCGATTTCACCGGCGACCAGGGGTTCAGTTTCACGGGCACGCTGCAGGACCAGAACGTGGCCGACATTATGAACAGCCGTCCCGGATGCGCCGACGCGGTCGCCGCCGGAGGTGGCGCTCCAATCATCGCGGGCACCGCGTACTCCGCCATCTTTCCCAACAACGTAATTCCTCAGCCCTGCTTTGACCAGACCGCGCTCGACCTGATGAACCAATTCGTGCCTCCCGCCAACATCGGAAGCAACGAGTTCCAGACGGCTCTCGCCTCGAGTCTGCGGCAGGACCAGGCGACGTTCAGGATCGATCACACGCTCAACTCGAAGCAGACCCTGTCCGGGTACTATTACTTCACTGATCGAACCAGCTTCCAGCCCTTCTCGTTCTTCCAGGCGGCGGGCGCTAATGTTCCCGGCTTCGGCTCCGACTACACGGAGCGCGACCAGCAAGTGAACTTGACCCACACGTGGATCATCAGCCCGACCACAGTCAACGAATTGCGTGCTTCGTTCTTCCGGGAGGGCCAGGCGAAGCTGAACGCGCCCGTGAACACCAACCTGGTCCAGAACTCCTGCAAGACGGTTCCGGCCAGCCAGTGCTTCTCTGACCCGAACAACCCTTCGCTCGGCATCACTCCGTTCTTGGGCAAGAGCTTCGAAGGCGTTCCGTTTATCACCCTGTCCGGTGGCTTCGTCATCGGGAACAACTTTGAAGGGCAGTTGCCGCAATTCGGCAACACCTATCAAATCTCCGACAATCTGAGCCGCGTGGTAGGCAAACACACGCTGAAGTTCGGCAGCGACGTTCGCCGCCAGCAGTTCAACCAGTTGCTGTATTTCAACATCAACGGCGATTTCTCGTTTTTCGGAGGCGGCACCAACGATCCGGCGCTGGCCGACGCCAACGGCAACGAGAATCTGCTCCCGAACTACCTTCTCGGCCTTCCCGACTCTTACACTCAGGGTTCGGCGCAACTCGAGGCGGTCCGCAGCAGTTCGTTCTACTTCTACGCGCAGGATAGTTGGAAGGTCCGGTCGAACCTCACCCTGAACTACGGCCTGCGCTGGGAACTCAATACGCCGCTGCACGACCGCTTCAATCGGATCCAGACGTACCGGCCCGGCCAGGCGACCTCGGTTTATCCGTGCCAGCTCTCCTCGGCGAGCGCGCAGTCGCTGGGTGTTGGGACCGGCCCCACCGGCTGCAATCCGGGTGATCCAGGCCAATCGGTATTTCCGCTGGGACTGGTCGTGCCCAGCGACAAGGGTATTCCCCCGGGCCTGACGCAGACCTACTACAAGTCCTTCGCGCCGCGTATCGGTCTCGCGTGGAGTCCTGGGGGTTCCGGCAAGACGAGCATTCGCACCGGTTTCGGGCTGTTCTACAATCCCGTCGAACAGCTCGTGCTTGAGCAGTTCAGCGCTGAGCCGCCATTCGGCGGAAGCACGTCGCTCACCGCGCCGTTGTTCAACACACCATTTTTGGGCCAGAACGGCCTGCCTTCTCCCAATCCGTTTCACGGCATCCTCAATCCGCCGGCGGGACAGCCGGTCGACTGGTCACTCTTCCGGCCCATCCTGCTCTTCGGCCAGTTTCTTCCTCACCAGCGCTCGCAGTACTCCGAACAGTACAACCTGACCATCCAGCGCGAGATCGGCAAGGACATGGTGGTCCAGGCGGCTTATGTCGGCTCGCAGGGACACCGTCTCCTGGTCACGCACGACTTGAATTACAGCAATCCGCAGACCTGCCTGGATCTGAACACGATTCTGGGTGACGGTACTTGCGGGCCGTTCGGCGAGGACACGATCTTCACGATTCCAGCGGGCGGCATTCCAGCGGGTGTCACGCTGCATCTGCCCTACGGTTCGGCCCCCACCGTGACCGGGCCCAACAACCCGGCGATCACGCTGGTGGGCCTGCGCCCGTTTTCCTCGCCGCTTTGCCAGCCGACCACGGGCGCGGGGTGCCCGCCGGACGGCGTACCGGTCTTCAGCAGCATCTTCGCCCAGGATACCATCGGCAACTCGAACTACAACTCGCTGCAGATCAGCGCCGAAAGGCGCTTCTCCAAGGGGCTGCAGTTCCAATTGGCTTACACGTGGAGCAAGTCCTTCGACTACGGATCGAGCTTCGAGGACATTCTGAATCCCTTCAACTTCCATCAGAGCTACTCGCTCTCGCAGTTTGATGCGCGTGACCGGCTGGTGTTCAGCTACGTTTGGCAATTACCGGTTCCGAAGCTCGCGGGCGCCGCGGGGAAGGTTGCTGACGGCTGGTCGGTTTCAGGGATCACCACGTTCCAAAGCGGATTCCCGATGCGCATCTTCTCCTCGGCCGACAACGAGCTGCAGAACAGCTTCGACTTCCTGCTCCCTGGAGAACCGGACCTCGTAGGAAAGTTCAAACCTCTGGATCCTCGCGGCCCCGGCAACCTGGCGTTCGATCCCTCGGTCTTCGCCACCCCGGCGCTGGGCACCATCGGCAATTCGCCCCGCACTCTTTGCTGCGGGCCCGGCATCAACAACTTCGACTTTGCTTTCTTGAAGGACACCACGCTGACAGAGCGCACAAGCCTGCAGTTTCGCGCTGAGTTCTTCAATATCTTCAACCACGCGCAGTTCGAGAATCCACCCGCCGCGGCGGGAGCCTCGGCTGACTTCGCGGCCTCCAACTTTGGACAGGTGGTGCGGGCGCGTGATCCGCGGCTGATTCAGTTCGGATTGAAACTGATATTCTGATTGCCACGGTCCGCCAAACCCAGGCGGCGCCAGGATCCGGCCTTCAAAAACTGCCGGCAACCGTATCGGCTGGAAAAGGAATACCCATGTACGAAGCTCTGGAACGAGAAATACAAGTGTTCGAGAAGCGGACGCCCCGCTCCCGTGCGGCACACCAGAAAGCTCTGCACAGTTTGCCCCTGGGCGTGGCCAGCAACTTCCGCATTTACGACCCCTATCCCATCTTCGTCCGCGACGCTCAGGCCGCGCGCCTGCACGATCTGGATGGCAACGAATACATCGACTTCAACCTCTGCTTCGGCGCGCTGATGGCCGGCCATTGCCACCCGGCGGTGGTCCGCGCCGTCGAGGGAACTCTCAAGACCGGGACCATGTACGGCATGCCGCACGAGCTCGAGGCAGAGTTGGCGGAGGAGATTTGCGCGCGCTTTCCCGTCGAGCAAGTGCGTTTCGCGAACAGCGGCACCGAAGCGACCATGCATGCCATCCGCCTGGCGCGCGGCTATACGGGACGCGACCGCATCATCAAGACGGAGGGCGCTTACCACGGCGTGCATGATTCGGTCATGGTGAGCGTCAAGCCGAAGCCGCCCCAGTACGGCGATCCCGAATCGCCTACCGCGGTGCCCGCGAGCGCCGGCGTCCCCTCGGGGACGATCGAGAACACGCTAGTCGCGCCGTTCAATAACCTCGCAGCGGTCGAGCGGCTGCTCACCCGGCATCCGAACCAGGTCGCAGCGGTGATTGTCGAGCCCATCATGATGAACGTGGGCATCTGCATGCCTGAGGACGGCTATCTCGCCGGGCTGCGCGAGATCACCAAGCGCCACGGGGCGCTGCTGATCTTCGACGAAGTGAAAACCGGCGCGAAGCTCGGACGGGGCGGCGCCTGCGAATACTTCGGCGTGAAGCCCGACATCATCTGCCTCGCGAAGTCTATTGGCGGCGGATTCCCGCTGGCGGCCTACGCGGCTTCCAAGGAAATCATGGACGCCATCGCCCAGCACAAAGTCTTCCACGCCGGCACCTACAACACCAATCCGCTGGTGATGGCGGCGGGCCTTGCCACCTTGCGCGAGGTCCTGACGCCGGCGGCCTACGAGCGCATCAACCGGCTCAATCGCCGGCTGGTCGAGGGGCACAACCAGATCATCAAGTCCGCGGGGCTTACCGCCTATTCCATCGGCGCCGGAGCCAACGGCGCGTTGATGCTTTATCCCACGCCGCTGAAGAATTATCGCGACTGGGTGACCATCGACGTGGACCTGTGGAAACACTACTGGTTCGGCATGGTCAACCGCGGCGTGCTCTGCCAGGCGCACTGGTGGGACGAGCAGTGGACGATCTCGGTCGCGCACACCGACGCGGATATCGACCGGCATCTCGAGGCGTTCGCCGAAATCGCGCCTTCGCTGGCGCGCGCTCAGCATCAGCGTCTGGAGAAAGCGCAAGGTGTCAAGGCTTAAGATTCCAGCGTGTCATCCTGAGCGAAGCGAGGGATCTGCTTTTGAATCCAGATCGAGATTCTTCGTCGCCTTCGGCTCCTCAGAATGACATCGTCTGCAAGGGTTCGACCACCCGAACTTAGACGGTACCGTCGGACCTGACGCGTCCGGCGTACAGACCTGACCATTCAGCCCTATGGCGTCCTCCTCTTCCAGCCTCGCGACTGAGTCCGCCCCTCACCTGCGGCGCGTGCTCGGGCGCTGGGACTTGATCCTGCTGTTTGTGGTCGCCGTCTTCAACCTCAACGTGGTCCCGAGCATCGCAGCGAACGGCGGATTCACCGTCTGGCTGTGGATCGCCGCCCTCGTGCTGTTTTTCCTGCCGCAGGGCGTGGCCGTCATTGAACTCGCGCACCGCTATCCGGGCGAGGGCGGCGTCTACCTTTGGGCCAAAGAGGTGTTTGGCGACTTCCACGGATTCCTGTCTGGCTGGTGCTACTGGACCAACAACATGATGTACGTGCCTACCGTCATGCTGTACTTCGTGGGCGTCTCCGTTTTCGTTCTGGGACCAGGCCACGCCGCGCTGGCCGACAACAAGACGTTCACGGTATCGGCGTCACTCTTGCTGCTGACGCTGATTGTGGTACTCAACATCTTGGGGCTGGGCGTGGGGAAGTGGATCAACAACGTAGGCAGCATCGGCACCGGGATTGCGGCGGTGGTGCTGATCGCTCTTGGGATCGCCGTCGTCGAGCACTCTGGGACCGCGCTGACCGCGGCGGACTTTCACCTGCCAGGCAATATGCGCTCGCTGCTCAATTCGTTCGGAGTCATGTGCTTCGGCCTGGTGGGACTCGAGCTTGCCTCGGTGATGGGCGACGAAATCAGCGAGCCCCAACATACGCTGCCGAGCGCTGTTGCCTGGGGAGGTGTGATCTCAGGCGCGCTCTATATCGCCGCCACACTGACCCTGCTCGTCGCCGTCAGCAAGAGCAACATCAACGTGCTCGAGGGCATCGTGCAGGCCGTCAGCCACATGGCGGCGAGCGTCGGCGCGGGGTGGATTCTTCCGCCCTTTGCGCTGATGCTGAGTATCTCGATTGCGGGAATCGGATCGGCGTGGCTCGCCGGCTCGGCTCGCATCCCCTTCGTCGCCGGGCTCGATCGTTGTCTGCCGGAGTGGCTCGGCAAGGTGCATCCGCGCTACGGGACACCGTACGCGGCGCTCATTGTTCATGCGGCCGTCTCGACAGTTCTGGTGCTGGTCAGTTTTCTCGGTTCGGGCGTGCAGGAGACTTTTCAGAGGTTGCTGTCGCTGGCGGTGGTCCTCCAGTTGGTGCCGTTCCTCTACATGTTTGGCGCGCTCCTCAAACTGGCGCTCGATCCTGCGGCAGAGAGGGGTCGCTACAGCCGCGGCGTACTCGTCCTCGCAGGCGCGAGCGGCCTGCTGATGACCATCCTGGGCATGGCGTTCGCGTTCTCGCCCGCGCAGCAGATTACCTCGCTGCTCTCTTACGAAGTCTGGATGGTCGGCGGTACCGCAGGCTTCATGGGTCTCGCCGTATTCTTCTTTTACGTCTACGCTCGCCGCAAAGCTTCGCGCCAAGCGGTAGTGCGAGGTTTGTGACTCGGCAGTGTGAGGAAGCCGTATGAAACGCTATTGGATGTACATCAATGGAGAGCCGGTCGAGAGCCGGGACGGGCAGTACTTCCCCGTCTACGACCCGTCGACCGAGGAGATGATCGCGGAGGTGCCTGACGGTGGCCGCGAAGACGTCGACCGTGCCGTCCGCGCAGCTCGCGCCGCCTTCGATTCCGGCCCGTGGCACGAGACCACGGCGCAGGAGCGCGGCAGGATCCTGCTGCGCCTGGCCGAGCGCGTCCGCAAGGAGTCCGGGATGCTGGCCGAGCTCGAATCGCGCAACTCGGGCAAACCCATCGTCGAAGCGGAGTTCGACATCGCCGACGTCGCCACCTGCTTCGAGTACTACGGCGGCCTCGCGACCAAGGTGGTGGGACACGTGAATCCTGTCCCCGACAACGCCTTGAGCCTCTCGCTCAAGGAACCGGTGGGTGTGGCGGGACAGATCATCCCCTGGAACTATCCCCTGCTGATGGCGGCGTGGAAGCTCGCGCCCGCGCTTGCCGCGGGGTGTACGTGCGTGCTCAAGCCCGCCGAGCAAACGCCGCTGACGGCGCTCGAGATGGCGCAGTGGTTTGGCGACGTCGGCCTGCCGCCCGGCGTGGTCAACATCGTCGCCGGGTACGGCGAGACGGCCGGCGCGCCGCTCGTCCAGCATCCTGACGTCAACAAGATCGCCTTCACCGGCAGTGCGGCGGTCGGCAAGCAGATCGTCAAGATGGCCGCCGATACCATCAAACGGGTGACGCTCGAACTCGGCGGAAAGTCTCCTAATATCTTCTTTGCCGACGCTGATTTCGAAGCGGCAATTGACGGCGCGCTATTCGGCGTCTTCATCAATCAGGGCGAAGTGTGCTCGGCGGGCAGCCGCATTTTGGTCGAGCGCTCCGTCTATCCGCGCTTCGTCGAGGCGATGACCGAGAAGGCGAAGCGCATCCGGCTGGGTCCGCCGCTCGCGCGCGAGACCAAGATGGGACCCCTGGTAAGCCAGGAGCAATACGAGCGGGTGCGGTCGTACCAGGAAATCGGGAAGAGCGAGGCCAAGGTGGCGATTGGCGGCGGGCGTCCCGCGTCGCTCGGTCGGGGATACTACGTGGAGCCGACCATCTTCTACGATGCCGCGAACAGCGCGCGCATCGCGCAGGAGGAGATCTTCGGCCCCGTCGCCACGGTGATTCCCTTCGCTGACGAAAAGGATGCGATCCGCATCGCCAACGACACACCCTACGGACTCGCCGCCGCCGTCTGGTCGCGCGACATCTTCAAAGCGTTCCGCATGGTGAAGGCGTTGCGCGCCGGCGTGGTCTGGGTGAATCACATGCAGCCGACCTACGTCGAGGCGCCCTGGGGCGGATACAAACAGTCCGGGTTCGGACGCGAGCTCGGACCCTGGGGTATCGAGGAGTATCTCGAAACTAAGCAGGTACACATCAACCTGAACGAACGACCGATCGGCTGGTATTGATCCATGGGAACCATTCAACTTCGCACTTCGATTCCCGGGCCGCAGTCCAAGGAGTGGATGCGGCGCTCGGACGCTGCGGTGCCGCGCGCCGCTTATCACGTGACGCCGATTTTCGTCGCGCGCGCCGAGGGCGCCGTGCTCGAGGACGTGGACGGCAATCGATTCATCGACTTCGCCGGCGGGCTGGGCTGCCTGATTGTCGGGCATCGCGCACCCGGCGTCATCGCGCGCCTCGGCGCCCAGCTCGACCGCTATCTCCACACCTGCTTTCACGTGGTCGCTTATGAGAATTACGTGCGGCTGGCCGAGCGCCTGAACGCTCTCACCCCCGGCAAATTCGCGAAGAAGACGCTGCTCGTGAACAGCGGCGCGGAAGCGGTGGAGAATGCGATCAAGATTGCGCGCGCCGCAACGCGGCGTCCGGCGGTCATCTGTTTCGAGGACGCTTTTCACGGCCGCACACTGCTGACCATGTCGCTGACCAGCAAGACTCATCCTTATAAGACCGGCTTCGAGCCGTTCGTGGGCGACGTCTATCGCATCCCTTACGCCTACTGCTACCGCTGCGCCTATTCGCTCCAGTATCCGGGCTGCAGCGTGTTCTGCGCGCATCACCTCGAGGACGCGTTTCGGCGCGCGGTCGCTGCCGAGTCGGTGGCCGCGGTGATCGTCGAGCCGGTGCTGGGCGAGGGCGGCTTTGTCGCACCACCGCCGGAATTCCTGCCCATCCTTCAGGAAATCTGCCGCCGGCATGGGATCCTGTTCGTCGCCGACGAAGTGCAATGCGGCATAGGGCGAACGGGCAGCCTGTTCGCTTCGGCGCGCTACGGCATTGAGCCGGACCTGCTGGTGACGGCGAAATCGCTCGGCGGAGGACTGGCGCTCGCGGCGGTCACAGGCCGCGCCGAGCTGATGGATGTCCCCGTGGTCGGGTCGCTCGGCGGCACGTTCGGCGGGAATCCACTGGCCTGCGAGGCGGCGCTGGGCGTGCTCGATCTGTTCGAGCAGGGATTCGAGAACGCCGCCGGAGTCCACATGGATCTCCGCCAGCGCGCCAACTTCCTGGGCGAGTGGTTCCACACTCGCGCCCGCGAGTGGCAAAAGCGCTGGACGCTCGTCGGCGATGTTCGAGGCCTCGGCGCCATGCAGGCGATTGAACTGGTGCGCTCGAAGGAATCGCGCGAGCCCGCCGACCAGGAGACCAAGCAGATCGTGCGATACTGCTACGAGCACGGCCTGATCGTGCTTTCGGCGGGGAGCTACGGCAACGTCATCCGGCTGCTGGTGCCGCTCGTCATCACGGACGACCAGTTCGAGGAAGGACTTGGCGTGCTCGAGGCGGCGCTCGAATCGGTCGTCGAGTCGAAGTCGCGCACCGCCCGTTAAGGATTTGCAAAATACAGTGACATCATTTTCTGTAGCGGCGCTCTCTGAGCGCCGAATGACGGCGGCCAGAGGCCGCCGCTGCAGCTGCGGTTGTCACTGTATTTTGCAATCCTCCATAGGTGATAATTTCGGATCGACTCTCCCCATCCCCCTTGCGGGGGAGGGGCAGGGGGTGAGGGGAGCGGGCTGAAACCACGGCTCAACCGCGCTGTCTTTCCGGTAGGATCAGTAACGCGACATCGCATCGCAGCAGGAACGAGGACACACCATGGCTCAGACCACAGCGCTTTTCACCAGGACTTACGGGTTCCTGATAGACGGCAAATGGCTCTCGGAAGGTGAGCCGCTCGAGGTGCGAGCGCCCTACGACGGCAGCGTGATCGCATCCACGTTCCGGCCCTCGCTCGACCACGTCGAGCAAGCCATCCAGGCGAGCGTCCGGGCCTTCGAGCGAACGCGCCGGATGGCGGCATACGAACGCCAGCGCGTGCTCGAAAACGTGGCGCGTGCTATCACCGAGCGGCAGGAGGAATTCGGACAGCTCATCGCCCAGGAGGCGGGCAAGCCCATCAGGACGGCCCGCGCCGAGGTCGAGCGCGCCATCTTCACCTTTACGATTGCCGCCGAGGAGAGTACGCGGATTTATGGTGAGTGGATTCCGCTTGACCTCCAGGCGTCCACGGCGGGCCGCTGGGCCATCGTGCGGCGCTTCCCGCTCGGCCCCATCGCTTCCATCAGCCCATTCAACTTTCCTCTGAACCTGGTGGCCCACAAGTGGGCCCCGGCAATTGCGGCGGGCTGCACGATTGTCCACAAGCCGGCCTCGCAGACGCCGCTCAGCTCGCTCAGGCTTGCCGAACTCGTCGAGCGGGCAGGGTGGCCCGCGGGCGCGCTCAGCGTTCTGCCGCTTTCGGGTCGCGACGCGGAGCGCCTGGTGACTGACGACCGGCTGAAAAAGCTCACCTTCACGGGCAGCGGCGCCGTGGGCTGGGACCTGAAGCAAAAGGCGGGGAAGAAGCACGTGACGCTCGAGCTGGGCGGCAACGCCGGCGTCATTATCCATCACGATGCCGACCTCGAGTACGCGGCCGAACGCTCGGTCGCTGGAGGATTCTCCTACGCCGGGCAGAGCTGCATCTCGGTGCAGCGGATTCTTGTCCATGAAGGCGTCTTCGACAAGTTTCTGACGACGTTTGTACCGCGTGTGCGCAAGCTCAAGGTCGGCGATCCCCTGGACGAGACGACCGACGTGGGCCCGATGATCAGTGAGGCGGACGCCAAGCGCGCCGTCGAGTGGATTGAGG
Organism: Terriglobia bacterium; assembly: GCA_035945295.1. Taxonomy (GTDB): domain Bacteria; phylum Acidobacteriota; class Terriglobia; order UBA7540; family UBA7540; genus QHZK01. Next base: position 11,268 of record DASZAI010000015.1, read on the forward strand.
AAGCCGTGGCCGGCGGGGCGAAGCTCTGGTGCGGCGGCAAGCGGCGCGGACCGCTGGTCGAGCCGGCGGTGCTCAGCGGCACGCGTGCCGAGATGCGCGTCAACTGTCTGGAAGTGTTCGCGCCGGTGGTGACGGTCGAGCCCTACGACGATTTTGCGGACGCGATCGAGCGCGTCAACGACTCGAGTTACGGACTGCAAGCTGGGGTCTTCACGCGCGACGCGAAGCTCCTCTTCAGCGCCTACGAGAACCTCGAAGTAGGCGGCGTGGTCGCAGGCGATGTGCCGACCTTCCGCATCGACCATATGCCTTACGGCGGCGTCAAGGATTCGGGCCTGGGACGCGAGGGGCTGCGCTATGCCATCGAGTCGATGACCGAGCCGAAACTGCTGGTCATGAATCTGCGCTAGCGGCTGCGGCTCCGTTGTTTCGAGAATGAAGGACACCCCCTCACCCGGCGCTAGCGCGCCACCCTCTCCCCCCAAGGGGGCGAGGGTATTTTCGTGGAGTATCCGAATGAACCGTCCAACCCGTCGCCAGGCGATCAAGTACCTGATCGGCGGCGCGGCCGCAGCAGCGTGTCCGTTCCCGGCGGCAATGCCGGCCGCCGACCGGAGCCCCGCTGGCGCGCTCCCAGCGGGCGAGCCCCCCGCCAAACTCGGCAGCGAGTCCAACGTCATCTGCCACGAGGTGCGCGACGGCGCGCATTTCGACCTGCCCAAGCCTTCTGCCGAATACGACGTGGTGATCGTGGGTGGCGGCCCGAGCGGACTCTGCTCCGCCTATCGCCTGCGCAATACCAATTTCCTCCTGCTCGAAAAAGAGCCGAGGCTGGGCGGCAATGCCATCAGTGAACAGTGGAACGGCAAGTGGTACTCGACGGGCGCCGCCTACAGTGGAGACGAAGCGCTCGAGAAATTGTGCGTCGAGATCGGCATGGAGATCCACCGCATCCGGAGCGTCGATGCGGCGATTATCGATGACCAGCTTGTTCCCGAGTTCTGGACGGAGGGACTCTGGAAGTCGCCGTACCCGGAAAGCGTCAAGCGAAACTTCGCGCAGTTTCAGAAAGACATGAAGGCCATCGACTTCGAGAAGTCGGCGGAGAAGCTCGACTCGATGACTTTCGCCGAGTTGCTCAAGCTCTACGGCCCGGAATTGAAACTCTGGTTCGACAACTTCGGCCCCAACAACTGGGGCGCGGACACGGAGAACACCTCGGCGTTGATTGGCGCGCAGACGGTCGAGTGGGGCGGCGGGCTGGAGCCCAATCGCTTCACCTGGCCGGGCGGGATGGGCCGCATCTCGCTCGCGCTCGAAGCGGCGATTGAAAAAGCGGCGCCGGGACGAATCCGCAAGAGCGCCACGGTTGTCCAGGTGGAAACAGATGGCGAGAAAGCCCGAGTCGGCTACTTTGACCGCGGCGAACTCGTCACCGCCGCGGCCAAGACGGTGATCGTGGCCTGTCCCAAGTTCATCGGCAAGCGGATCATCAAGGGTCTGCCCGCCGAGCAGTTCCAGGCGATGAAGGCGGTGCGCTACGCGCCCTATCTGGTGGTCAACGTCTGCTCGCGCCAGGTCATCTACAACGGGTCTTATGACACCAACGTTCCGGCGCCCAGCCCCATCGTCGATTTCAACGTGGCCGATTGGGTCGAGAGCCGCGACAACCGCGACGTCAACCGTCCTGCCGTACTCACTTGCTACGTGCCGCGGCCGGAGTCAGATCGCCTCCGCATCCTGAGCGACGAATACGTGCTGGGCTTCGGCCCGCGCGTCGTCGACCTGGTCAACACCTGGTTCCCCGGCGCGCGGGACAAAGTGGAAGAGGTCCACATTTACCGCCGCGGTCATCCGATGTTCCTCGCAGCGCCCGGCATGTTGACGCGCCTCGCTCCCAAGATTCGCCAACCGTTCCACAACATCTTCATGGCGCACTCGGACTCGCAAGGGGGAATCTCCGAGTACGGCGGGGCGCTGGCCGCCGCCGAACGCGTCAGCCGGGAGGCGATGTCGAGCCTCGAGCTTACGTCCCGGCGCGCCCACGTCTTCACTCCGTCATCCCTGTCAAGGTTTGTGTGAGCTACCCGCAAGATGGGTGTCCTGGCGAAAAGACCCGCAGGTGTCCCTGCCATCCGGTTCGTACGTCTCGCGACATCAAGTAACAAAACTCTTGAGGTTCGGCACATGCCAAGAGTATAGTTGCCACATTGGTGGTTGCCATCGGAGGTAGGATGCAACCCCGCGCCCCACACGATCGTGATTCAGCGGACGGCGTTCCCGGTCCAGGTGTACACAACCGTACCGACGCCAGCGCCGAAGACGCGCGGCGTGATAGCGAATCAGGGTTTCACCAGTCGGCTGGGAGCCGGGCCGAAGAAGCGCTGCGCCAAAGCGAAGAACGCCTGCGGCTCGTGATCGACACCGTTCCTGCACTCATTCATACCGGTCGGCCGGACGGCTACCTCGATTTCTTCAATCAACGTTGGCTGGACTACGTCGGGTTTTCGTTGAAGGACTTAGCGGGCTGGAAATGGACGACGGCGATTCATCCCGAAGACGTTGCAGTAATGGTGGAGAAATGGCGCGCGTCCGTCGCGACGGGGAAGCCTTACGAACATGAAGCACGCGTCCGGCGGGCGGATGGGGAATATCGCTGGATGTTTCTCCGCAAAGTGCCCCTGCGCGACGAGCGCGGAAACATCGTTAAATGGTATGGAACGAGTATCGATATCGAGGACCGCAAGCGGGCGGAAGAGCAGTTGAGGCGGAGCGAGGCCTACCTGGCCTCAGGCCAAAGACTAAGCCACACCGGCAGTTGGGCTCTTAATCTTTCCTCGGGAGAGCTCTACTGGTCGCAAGAGACTTATCGCCTCTTTGGCTTCGATCCGGCGAAAACCACGGCCACTCTCAACGAGGCTTTTCTCGAGAGGATTCACCCCGAAGACCGGTCGAGGATCGAGCAGGACATCAAAGGCGCGGCCGCTCACAAGAAGCCCTATGGAACCGACTATCGAATCGTTCTTCCGGATGGCCAGACCAGGTACATCCATGACGTGGTAAATCCCGTCACCAACGAGGCCGGCCAGGTCATCGAGCGATATGGTTTGGCCATGGACGTGACGGAGCGCAAGCAGGCGGAGGAGTCGCTGCGTCAACTTTCCGACCGGCTGCTTCACGCTCAGGACGAGGAGAGGCGGCGGATCGCGCGCGAGCTGCATGACGCGACGGCGCAGAGCCTGGCAGCGCTGGCCATCAATCTGGGCGTCGTCGAGACGTCGAGCCGGGAGCTCAAGCCGCCCGCGCGCAACGCCCTGGCCGACAGCTTTGCGCTGGTCGAGAGCTGCACGCGCGAGATCCGTACCATCGCCTACCTGATGCATCCGCCCCTGCTCAACGAACTGGGCCTCGCCTCCGCCTTGCGCTGGTACGTGAGGGGTTTCGCGGAGCGCAGCGGCATCCACGTGAAGCTCGAGATAGCGGCGAAAGTCGGGAGGGTGCCGGACGACATGGCGCTGGCTCTTTACCGGGTCGTCCAGGAGGGTCTGGCGAATATCCACCGGCACTCGGGAAGCCCCAGCGCCACCATTCGATTGGCGCGAAGCGCGACAACGATCAGGCTGCGCATTGAGGATAGCGGTCGGGGAATCTCGTCAGGAGACGTCCTCCGTTCCCCGGGAGGTCGAGCGTCGGAGCCTGCCACGGGCGTGGGCATCGCGGGGATGCGGGAGCGGGTGCGGCAACTCGGGGGCGAGTTGGAAGTTCGCTCCGGCAAAGCGCGCAAGTCCGGCAGGATCGGGACACGGCTGACAGTCGTGCTGCCGCTGAAAAAGCGGGAACCCGCCGGACCCGCTAAGCGTCGCACATCCTAAGAGGTGTGGGCGCGGATCGACTGGGGGCCGTTGTGGCCGCCTTGAAAATCCTGGTGGTCGATGACCACGACGTGGTTCGCCGGGGCCTGCGCGTCCTGCTTGAAACCCATGCCGGATGGAAGGTCTGCGGCGAGGCGGCAACCGGAGGCGAGGCAATCCGCAAGGCGCAGAAGCTCGAGCCTGACATCGTGGTGCTGGACATCGGCATCCCGGAGCCCAATGGCCTGGAAGTGGCGCGGCGGCTTCGCAAAGCGGGGCTTAAGGCTCAGATCCTGGTGTTGACCATCCATGAATCAGAGGAGTTGGTCAGCGCGCTGCTCAAGGCGGGGGCTCGAGGCTTCATGCTGAAATCCGACGCCGGGCGCGAGCTTATTACGGCGATTGAGGCGCTCAACCAGCACAAGCCTTACTTCACTTCCAAAGTCGCACGCATGGTGCTCGATGGCTATCTCAGCCGTTCGCAAGCGACGGCCGTGGGCCCGAGCGCACCCGTGCGCCTTTCGACGCGGGAGCGCGAGATCATCCAGCTTCTGGCGGAAGGCAGAACGAATAAAGAGATGGCCAGCCGTCTGAACATCAGCATTAAGACCGTTGAAACCCATCGCTCCAACATTATGCACAAGCTCAATCTGCATTCCATGAGCGAGTTGACGCGCTACGCCGTCCGGAACAATATCATCGAGCCTTAAGCCATACCTCTATCTAATATCTAAACTGCGACGGTCTACAGTGCAGCGATACGTCGGACCTTGGTTGAGTCGGTCTACTTGCCGAGGTACTCGGGAAGAAGGAGCATCCTCACGGAGCTGGGCAACCGGGTTTTGACCACAGTCATCTTTAGATGCAGAAGCACGCAGCAGCAGGCTGAAGTCTACAACCTCGGACTCGATTCCGCCACGCAAAAGCCATCCTTGAGCGTGCAGTACCAAATCCTCAAGGACGGCAAGCACATCCTGGAAGAAGCAGACGCTCCGCAATTCGCCCACGCCTCAGTCGAATTCACCCTCAACAAGCGATTTCCCCTGCAATCTCTGCCGCCCGGCTCGTACACTCTCCAAGCCAAGGTTACCGACAACATCAGGAAAGAAACCATCACGCCGACGATCTCCTTTGAGGTGCGTTAGACCAGGGGAATCCCTAGGCTAGAAGGCCGACTGCTAGGCGTGTTAGAGAGTTGATTCTGCCACGAACACAGACCGACCCCTCACCCGGCCCGCTCCGTCCGGAGAAAGCGACGGCAGCGGGCCACCCTCTCCCCAAGGTAGAGGGCTAGGAAGCGTAGCCGTAGTTAGTACTTGACAAACACCCGCAGGGTGTTTTATCCTGAGTAAACTCGATTCGTCGAGCCATCGAGAAAAAGGAACGCGTCGCCGAGGTCCTGTGCCGCTGCGCAAATCGCCCGTCCGTACTCCCGCCTTGCTGGCCGCCAATCGCGCCAACGCCTTGAAGTGTACTGGTCCGCGCACCCCGGAAGGCAAGGCGCGCGTCGCCTTGAACCGCTTGAAGCATGGCCGCCGAGCCGAGCATGTCCGCGAGAATCTATTGAAGGCGGGCAGCCGGGAGGGTGAGCAGCTTTACCACTGGCTGATCAAGGAGATCGGCCGCACGTTTGAGCCTGGGACTCGCGCGGGATGGCAGGAGGCCGAGCGGATGGCGCGGCAAGCCTGGAGCCTGTTCTGGAAGCGGCGCCTGCTATTACGTTCAAAACCGGAATGTCCTTTAGAATCTGACGGAAACTCTTCTCAGCACCCCTCCCTATTGCGGATTCGAATTGACGACCCTTTCCGGCGGCGCGGCCTGGTTTTCTGGCTCCAGCGGCATCGCCATTGGACCTTTGACCGCTGGATGAAGATGATCGAGGATGCCGCCGCCGGGATTCCGCGGCAGGGGCCGGTCGAGCGGTGGGGCAGCCCGGAACGCCGTCTGCGGGTAAGCCATTTTCGCCTGGCGCGGCCGAGCCTTTGGGAGCAGCAGGCGTTGGAGCAGGAATGGAGGAGGCGCGCAGCTCGCGCGGACCATGCCCGAGCGTCTTGAGAAGCGCCGTCCAGCCGAAAACGGCCACGGCCCATCGCGGAAGGAACCCTACCCGCCCCGCGGGAACAACGAGGAAATGTTCCGCCAGTTGGCGGAGCACACCCACGAAGTTCTCTGGGTCTACGACATCCGAGCTTCGCAGGTCCTTTACGTCAGCCCGGCCTACGAAACCGTATGGGGCCGGACGCGCAAGAGTCTCTACGCCCAGCCGCGGTCCTGGCTCGACGCGGTGCATCCCGAGGACCACGCGAAAGCAGCGCGCCTGCTCGAGGTCGAGGACGGCCAGGAGCATCTCGAGAGTGAATATCGCATTGTGCGTCCCGACGGCTCGGTGCGCAGCATCCGGAGTCGTGCTTTTGCGGCGCGGGACGAAGCTGGAGAGACTTATCGCGTGGTCGGTGCGGCGGAGGACATCACCGAGCGCAAGCGGCTGGAACAGCAACTCCACGCTGTTCAGAGGACGGAGGCCATCGGCCTCATGGCCGGGGGAATCGCCCACGACTTCAATAATCTCATGAGCGTAATTCTGGGCCGGGGCGAGCTGCTGCTGGAACTCGCCGGGGATCAGACCGACATGCGTCGCAGCGTGGAGGAGATTCTGAAGGCGGGCAAACGCGCCGCCTCACTCACCCGCCAGCTTCTGGCCTTCAGCCGCCGACAGGTGGTGGAGCCCGCGGTACTCGACTTGAACGCGATTGTCGAGGAGACGGGAAATCTCTTGCAGCGCCTCATCGGGGACCACATAGAACTCACGCTGAAGCTCGACCCGGCCGCAGGCCGAATCCAAGGGGATCAAAGCCAGATCGAGCAAGCGCTGATGAACCTGGTGGTCAACGCGCGCGACGCCATGCCACACGGCGGCAAGCTGACTCTCGAAACCGCGAGCGTCGAGTTGGGCCCCGATGACGACCGGGGGTGCCCGGCCCTCGCACCGGGTCCGTACGTCGCGTTGAGCGTAAGCGATACCGGCGTGGGAATAGACGCGGAAACCCAAGCGCACATCTTCGAGCCGTTCTTCACCACCAAGGAATCAGGCAATGGCACGGGACTCGGCCTCGCGACGGTCTACGGAATCGTCAAACAAAGTCACGGCGAGATCTCAGTCGCGAGCGAGCCGGGACGCGGCGCAATGTTTACCATCTACCTGCCGCGCCTTGGACGATCCGTGGAAGCGCCCAAGCCCGCGGGCATCGGTCATCGTCTAAGGCATCCACGCGGTGAAGGCGGGTCGGCGGTTCTCGGGTTGCTCGCGGCGTGGAATCGAGGGAATCCCTGATTTACCAACTCCTCGAATCGCCTTAAGTTTGAGGAACCGGATACCGGCTGAAGCGGATTTACAAACCGGCAACAGGAGACATTGATGATATTGAAAAAGGAAGAGCCATCCACGACAAGGCCCGCACCATCGGTTCCCAGCGCTTCTCCTGCCGATCGTCGACGAGCGGAGCGCCAGGCGCTCGATAAGCCGGTCACGCTGATCGTCGAGTCGGACCGCGAGCGGATTTCTCAAGGCGCTTACGGCATCGATCTCTCCACGCTCGGGATCAGAGTCCGAGCCGGCGTCGATCTCCTCCCCGGACAACTCGTGACGGTCATTCCTAACGAAGGCGCGGAACGCGCTGTACCCAGCCGCGTGGTCTGGGTCGGCGAAGAAGGAAGCAAGCGCGCCGGTGAAGCGGGAATCGTGTTCCTTGAACCTCTCACCCTCGAAGCTTAGCTCAAGTCAACCCCCGAACAGGTCGATAGGATTCTGTGCACTGGCAGTGCCAGGCGCTCCATCGAGCACGGGAGAGGCTAGGCGGATGCCCTTCTATCAGGACTTGTCGATTCGGCGGAAGATCCAGGTCATCGTCATGCTGACCGTGGGCGCGGCACTGACGGCGGCGTCGATGGCTTTCCTCAGTTATGAAGTGGTGGAGTTCCGAAGAAGCATGACGGATCAGCTTGGAATATTGGCCAGGATGGTGGGATCCAACAGCACCGCCGCGCTGAGCTTCAATGATGCCCCAGCCGCCGTGGAGCTTCTGAAAGGGCTGCACGCGAACCCTCACATTATCTCGGCGGTCATCTACACGGCGGACGGCAAGGCTTTCGCTCAATACGTGCGCGCTCCCGCAGCCAAGGACGTTCATCAGCTCGCACCGCCGAACGACTCCACCGCTTTCAGCCTCGAGCGCCTGGAAGTGGTGCGGCGCATCCGCCTCGACGGGCCAGTGATCGGCTCCGTCTACCTCGCCTCGGACCTGGGAGAGATGTATGCCCAGCTCGAGCGCTACGCTGGGATCATCGGCATCACCCTGTTGAGCTGTCTGATCCTGGCATACTTGGTGAGTTCGCGCCTGCAGCGAGTGATCTCCGGGCCCATCCTGAGCCTGGCCGCCACCGCCAAAGAGGTTTCCGTCACCCGGCAGTTCAGTGTGCGCGCCGCCAAGCTTGGTGAAGACGAAGTGGGCTTCCTCACCGACGCCTTCAACCTGATGCTGGCGCAGATCCAGAATCGCGACGAGGAACTCGAAGGGCATCGCCACCACCTGGAAGAACTGGTGGAGGCGCGTACCGCGGAATTGCTCGCCGTCAACGAGCAGCTAACCCTGGCCAAGGAGAAAGCCGAGGCGGCGAGCCGGGCAAAGAGCGAGTTTCTGGCGAACATGAGCCACGAGATCCGCACCCCCATGAACGGCATCATCGGGATGACGGAGCTGGCGCTCGGGACGCCGCTCAGCGCCGAGCAACGCGAATTCCTGGAAACGGCGCGGGTCTCGGCGGATGGCATGATGACAGTGCTCAACGACATCCTCGACTTCTCCAAAATCGAGGCGAAGCGGCTGGACCTCGAAGAGATCGAGCTCAACCTGCCGGACTGCGTGTCCGAGGCGGTGAAGACCCTGGCCGTCCGGGCGCACCAGAAGGGATTGGAGCTCTCCTACGATATCGCGCCCGAGGTTCCCGAGAAGTTGAAGGGCGATCCCGACCGGTTGCGCCAGATCCTGCTGAACCTGCTGGGGAACGCCATCAAGTTCACCGAGCGCGGCGAAGTGGCGCTGTTTGTGGACCGCGCCGAGCAAGCGGACGATTCGGTAATGCTGCACTTCTGGGTATCGGATACCGGCATTGGGATTCCTGAGGACAAGCATCAGGTCATCTTCGAGGCCTTCTCGCAGGCGGACAGCTCCTCGACGCGCAAGTACGGGGGCACTGGATTGGGCCTGGCGATCGCCTCCGAGCTCGTCCACATGATGGGCGGGCAGATCTGGGTGGCCAGCGATCCCGGCCAGGGCAGCACTTTCCACTTCACGGCGCGATTCGGGCGGGCCGGGGAAACCACGCCCCCTCCTCTGCCCTCCGCGGCGGACCTGGCGGGAATCCAGGCGCTGGCCGTGGACGACAACGCCACCAACCTCCGCATCCTGGAGAAGATACTGGCTCGATGGGAAATGAAACCCACGCTCGCGTCGAGCGGGACGGCAGCGCTCAAGCAGCTCGAGTCCGCTCCGCTCCACGGCGACAACTTCTCGGTGATCCTGGTCGATCGCCAGATGCCCGAGATGGACGGGTTCGAACTCGTCGAGCGTATCAAGAAGAATCCGCTCTTTACGCGCGCCATCATCATGATGCTCACCTCCGGTGCGCAGCTTGGCGACGTGGCGCGCTGCCGGCAGTTGGGGGTGACGGCCTACCTCACCAAACCGTTCCGGCCCTCAGAACTGCACCAAGCCCTGCTCAAGGCCCTTGGTACTCAGAGCGCGCCAAGCCAGCCCGCACCAGTCGAAGCGACGGCTGGCCCTTCGCCGAGCGCACCGCGGCCGGCCACGCCTCTGCGCGTCCTGCTGGCCGAGGATAACGCCGTCAACCAGATCCTGGCGAAACGGGTGCTCGAGAAGCGGGGGCACAAAGTCACCGTCGCTGCCAACGGCCTCGAGGCGGTCGCGGCGCTCGACCGGCAGTCCTTTGACGTGGTGCTGATGGACGTCCAAATGCCCGAGATGGACGGCTTCGAGACCACGGCGCTCATTCGCGAAAAGGAGAAGAAGACGCATGCTCACCTGCCCATCGTCGCCATGACCGCCCATGCCATGCAGGGCGACCGCGAGCGTTGCCTGGCTGCCGGCATGGACGCTTACGTTTCAAAGCCCATCCAGGTGGACCTGCTCTTCCAGACCATCGAGCCCTTGGTACACTCTCTCGAGACTGATTTGAAAGTTCCGGTGGAACAGCCACTCACGCGTTGACGCAAAAGGAGGAATCGTCGAAGGGCCGGAGAACGCCCGCCTCAGGTTTCACGGAAGGCTCCGGAGGGCGCGCCGCGCCGTTCTTCCCTCGTCAGTGTCGGGGATGGCGTTGACCACTCGCTGGTAGTGGAGCCGAGCATCCTGCTGGCGGTTGAGCCGGCGGTAGAGTTCAGCGGCGGCGAGGTCGGCGCGGTAGGTATCACGGCTAGCTGGAAGCTTACTGGCGGCGTTGTAGAGCCGGAGTGCTTCCTCGGTATCGCCCAGTTGCTGGTGAGCTTTGCCGGCCCGGTAGAAAATGGTCGCAGCGGGCATAACTTCATAACCGGGATCGTGGGCGGTGAGCTTCTGGACCAGGGCGTCATAGACTTTGGCGGCCGCAGGCCAATTATTCTGCGCCTCGTCGATAGCCGCCATTTCCAGGGAGCCGAGGAAATTGCGCGGATAGGCGCGCGTGAGTCCATCAAGCAAGGCGAGCGCCTGCGGATACATCTTTTCGCGGCGATAGAGCGCCACCAAAACGATCCGGGCGTCAGCGCGCGTCCAGCGGCCCTCGCGCATCACGCGCTCGAGCTCCTCGATGCCGCGGGTACGGCTGCCACGAAATCCCACCAGGGTCGCCGCCACTTTGAAATACCAGGGCAAGCTCCCGGCGACGTAGTCAGCGAGGCCGAGGACCAGGAGCGAGTCCACGTAGTTGGGGTTCGCCTTATAGAGTTTGAGGTGGTACCGGCGTGCCTCGGAGCCCTCGCGAATCGCTCCCAGGTAGGAGCGCTGCAGGACAAAGAGGTACTCGGCGCGCGTGGCGTGGCCGGCCCCGGCCCAGTAAAGCGCCTCCTGATCCTTGGGGTTTCGCTCCAGACGCGCCTCGGTGATTTTGTCGATCTTCTGCAGAGTGCCGAGAAACTGCGCTTCAAAGCCGGGCGGGAGCGTGGGCTTGGCGTTCCGGAGCACCTCGCCGCGGTTGGTGTACGCTTCGCCGACGAACAGCCCTTGCTTGAGCATCACCTCGTCGAGGGTCACGTTGGCGAGATAGTTCAGACCGCGCAAATCGTCAGGGTGTTGATCGACCCAAGTCTGGATAAGGCGGTGGGCGTTGTCGAACTCGAGGTTGTAAATGTCGTCGAGCGCTGTGTCAAGCGGGCTCGACGCGTCCTGGCTCGCGGCAGCGGACCACGCTGACGGGTTGAAAGCCAGCGTTAGAGTCGCGGCCAGGATCGCTTGCGACATCACCGAATTCCGCTGCAACCATCTCCTCCTGAACCGATTATCCCTCTATTGGCCCATACTGGCTCGTACTTCTTTAGATGCGCGCCGCGCCGATGTGTCTCCACCCGAGTACAACGCCTTCAGTGTGGCCTAAGAGGGCGTGGACGTAGCCCGCGTCACGTCGCGATGTGACGGGCATCACAGCCGTGTGGTCGGCGGGCTGGCATAAAGGCAGTCGAGTATTAGTTGGCAATGAATAACGGCTCCGGCAACATTCGACAAGAGCAAGCGATCTGAATCATGGCGGTTGTTCTTATGAGCAAACATTCAAAAGACATGGAAATCTGGAAACAGGCGTTCGGTATCGCGGCGTGCCTGGTCCTGGCGGCCGCCTACGGCTTCGCGCAGAAGCAGCCCGAGGCCACAGAACCGCCTTCGGTGGCGGTGGCGTGGCAGGGTCTGGCGGAAGGGCCGCCCGGCGATTATGTGGGCGTCGAGCGCTGCAAGTCGTGTCACAAGCCGGAGACCGTTGAGTTTCTGAAGACGCCGCACGCCAAGCTAGCGGTACCCGGCAAGGACTTCGCGCAGGGTTGCGAGATATGCCACGGGCCAGGCAAGGCACATTCCGACGCGGTCGAGGCGGCGCACGGCGATGACACCAAAATCGCCGCGGCACTGAAGCAGTTCCCCATCTTCGCGTTTCGCGCCAATCCCAAAGAAAACGCGGAACGCTGCATGACCTGCCACATTTCGAGCCGCCAACAGGAATTCTTCGCCGAGTCCGGACACGCCGGGCACGGTCTTTCCTGCAATCAGTGTCATGCCACGCATCTGGTGGATGAGATCAAGGATCAAAGTAAGGGCGACCTCAGCTATCCGCAGGCGTACCTTTTCCAGCTTCCCAAGCTGGCGGATGAGACGCGTTGGCTGCACAACAGCCTGCTGAAAGAGTCGGAGCCGGCGCTCTGCTTCACCTGCCATCGCACCATCCAGGCGCAGTTTGCGCTGCCCGTGCACCACCGCGTCCCCGAGGGCCTGATGAAGTGCACGGACTGCCACAGTCCGCACGGCACGTTCAACCTGGCCAGCTTGAAAAAGCCGAACTGGGAAACCTGCGTGAAGTGCCACGTGGAGAAGCGCGGGCCCTACGTCTTCGAGCATCCGGCCGCCAAGATTGAAGGCTGTGTGATCTGCCACAACCCGCACGGTTCGACCAACCGGATGCTGCTGGTGCGCCGCGAAGGACGTCAGCTCTGCCTGCAATGCCACGCGGGATTCCACGCGCAACTCGGAGTGCCGCACGGCCGCTTCGGCTACCAGACCAGCGGAGAATGCGTCCGCTGCCACGTGGCCATTCACGGCTCGAACTTTGACGTGAACTTTCTCCGGTGAAGGAAGGCATCATGAGAACACCTTATCGCTTACTGATCTTCATGGCTGCGCTCTCTATGGCCTCTCCCGGGTTGAGGGCGCAGGATGAGCCCGAAACGCCTTTGACGCTGGGAGGGTTCAACACCCAGGGATCGGTGTCGGCCGGGTATCGCTTCACGGATATCAAAGGCTATCAGCCGCAGTACCTCCAGTTGTTTGACCTACAGAAGGGCTTCCGCCTGCAGGATTTCAGCATGTTTGGAGAGTCGCCGGAAGGGGCCAATCCCTTCGCCGACACGTTTTCGCTTCAGACCAGCGGACTGGGTGGCGATCCCTTCCCGACGGCGCAGTTGACCGTCGCCAAAAACAAGGTCTACGACTTCCGCGTCAATTGGCGGCAGAGCTACTACTACTGGAACCAGAACGACAACGTTGTGCTGCCTATCACGGCGAAGGCCTCAGGGCTCACGACGGGGCTCACCAACAATCATGACTGGGCGACGGTGCGAAAATTCGGGTCCGCGGATTTGACGCTGCACGCCACCAACAATCTGCGGTTCAATTTCGAGTACTACCGCACCTCTGACAACGGGACGCTCTTTACCACGCGTTCGATCGACTTCCTCGGCTCGCCGGGATACTGGGGTGGCTTTGCGCGCGGCAACGCTTTCTCGCTCTTTGCGCCCCTCGCGGACGAGACCAACCGCTTTACCGGTGGCGCGGACTACACCTGGCACTCCTGGAACTTCCATTACAACCTCGGCTACCAGATGTTCACGGAGAATATCCTCCTCAATAATCTGAATCCCGCGGAAATCGGCCTCAACGTGGGCACGAAAGCCACGGCGAAAGAGCCGCTGAACAACTTCTCGCAGTCCCAGTTCCGGCGGCTTACCACTCCGATCAGCGAGTTCTCATTCCTCGGGAAACCCCACTCCAAACTCGAATGGCGCGGCGGATACATCTACTATCGCTACCGTGGTCCGGCGACCCTCGACCAGGCGATCAACGGAACGGCTCCCGGCAGCGCCTCGGGGACTTTCGTGCCCTACACAGTGAGCGAAAGCGGACGCGTTACCGTCACTGAACCGGACCACATCATCAGCCAGGGATTCACCTGCAAGGCCAAAGACTGGTGGGACATCAACCTCGACTATCGCTACTCGCGCTTCACCAGCGACGCGGTGGGCAACTTCCAGAGTCTTTTCAACTCGACGACGCCGACCACCCGGCAGACCGACACCGCCTGGCGGGATGGCTTGAGCGACCTCGACTTCAGCATGACCTTCACCCCCACCAGCAAACTGGTCATTCGCCCTGGTGTACACCTGCTGAAGGCGGACGTCGAGGCTTTGGAGGGCGGCGTCACCAATCCTGCAATCACCCTGCGCACCAAGACCGTCAAGCCGGAGATCAGTTTTGGCTACGAGCCCACGAAATACTTCAGCGTCCGCGGCGATTTCCACAGCTACACCAACGGCGCTTCCTACACGGCGATTACGCCGCATACCCAGGTAGGCACTCACCTCGTCTTCCGCGTGAAGCCGACCGACAAGGTATCCCTGGAAGACGAGATGAACATCGTCAACAACAAGCTGATCGACACGCAGTTTCAGAACAACGTTCGTTCCAATGCTGCGACGCTGTCTTACTCGTTCAGTGAGCAGTTCTCGATCTTCGGAGGGTTCAGCTACGACAGCTTCTTCGCCGAGGGGAATATTCTCTACATCCGGGGCACTCCGCCCCTCGCCAACTTCCTACGCGACCAGGAAGTGAACCGCGTGTGGCAGGGTGGAGTTGAGGCCAAGCCGGTGAAACGTTTTGGCCTGCGGCTGACCGGAAACTTTGACCGCTCGACCGGCCTGGGCCAGATCAGCGGCGAGCCTCCAGCTTACGGCCCGCTCACCTGGCCCCTGGTCACTGGGACCGTCTACTGCGATTTCCCGCGGGCAGGACGCCTGTCCATCGACTTGCAGCGCACTTACTACATCGAGCAGATTATCGCCGGCAACAACTTCAGTGCTAACATGCTGACGATACGATGGACGCGAAATTTCTAGAATCTACTCGGAGGTCAAGGATGCGGAGTGTCGTCAGGAGTTGGTGGGGTGTCGCGAGTGCGCTATTGGTGGCAGGCGCGAGCGTGATCTTGGTTCGAGGCGCGGGCCAGCCGCTCCCCGGCCGCAGCGCCGAGGACATCTACCTCGACAAATGCGCGGTCTGTCATGGCCAGGACGGCGCCGGCAAGACCGCCAAAGGCAAGAAGGCCAAGGTCAAGGATATCCGCGAGACGATCGACAAAATGTCCATCGATGAAATGATCAAGGTGGTGGAGGACGGCAAGGGCAAGAATATGGATTCCTACAAGAAGGAGTACAGCAAGGAACAGATCAAGGCTCTGGTGGACTACTATCGCAGCCTCGCCAAGAAGTAAGTCGCTGTCCGGGTCCGCCGTGCGTACCGCGCTGGAGCGTCTTTGTACCCGGCAAGAAAAACCAGCTTATGAATCGTGTCGTGCTCATCGAAACGGCTTTTGTCGTCGTCACCATCGTGTTGGCCGTCCTGGTCGCGGTGCGTGCCGAGCTCACGCGGGCGCGTGGCGGCAAGGTGTTCGCCTTCCTCGCGCTGTTCATCCTGCCGGTGCTGGCCGTTTGGGGCGGATTCTCCGAGCAGATGCAGCGCTCGACCTCGACCCAGTTCTGCCTGTCGTGTCACGTTATGACTGACTTTGGCCGGAGCCTCTACGTGAACGACCCGAGCTACGTCCCGGCGCGCCACTTCCAGAACAACTTCGTCCCTCGCGACCACGCCTGCTTCACCTGCCACACGGATTACACGATGTTCGGGGATTACCGGGCGAAATGGCGCGGCGTGCACCACGTCCTGGTGGAATACTTTGGCACGGTGCCGAAGCCGGTCGACATCAAGCTGTATTCGCCGTACAACAACCGCGAATGCCTGCACTGCCATCTGGGCGCGCGCCGCTACGAGGAGGCGTCGGAACACCACAAAGATCCCGCGATGCTTGCCCAGGCGGCGTCAAACCAGTTGTCGTGCATGTCGAGCAACTGCCACGATATCGTGCACGACGTGGACACTTTGAAAGACGCAAGCTTCTGGAGCCCGTCGAAATAATATGCCTACGATCGAACGTCGAATCCGCTGGTCTGGTTTGCTTATCGGCGCTGGGCTCGTTGTTCAACTGCTGAGCCTGCTCAAGATTCATCCGCTGGCGTTCGTGACGTTCCTGCTGGTCGGCTGTCCGCTGGTGGGCGCCGGCGTGCTGCTTTACCTTTACTCCCTCGTCGCGCACGGTCACGGGGCCTTGAGTCCGCGGCCCTGAACGCGCACACCTTTCCCACGGGCGCACCTTACGTCAGCGCAACTCGGCGAGAGCGACACGCAGCTTCTGCGTGGCGCGGAACAGGATGTGTCGAGCGTTGCCTTCGCTGGTGTTGAGCATTGCCGCCACGCTGCGCAGCTTCATCTCCCGGTGATGCCTCAAGTGAAACACTGTGCGCTCGCGCGGAGAGAGCTTTTCGAGCGCGCGGGCGATGCGCGTCCGCAACTCGCGTGCCGCCAGGCCGCGCTCCGGATTGTGGGCGGGCCGGTGGTCGGGAAGGTTGCTCAAGACTCCGCTCTCCTCGCGGCTGACGGAGGCCCGCGAACGCCGCCTTCGCAGGCAGTCGAGACACTGATTGGTCACAATGCGATAGATCCACGTGTAGAACGAACACTCAAAGCGAAAGCGCGAGAGATTCCGGTAGGCGTTCAGAAAAGCCTCCTGACAGACGTCCTGCGCGTCTTGCTCGGACCCTGTGAGGTGAAAAGCCAGGCGGAGGACCACTTTGTCATAGTACCGCACCAACTCCTCGAAGGCTTTGAGGTTGCCCTGCTGGGCCTCGCGAATTAACGCCGCGTCGTCCGCGCGCGAGCGGTCGCCGCTGCGTTGCTCACAGTCCCGGGCCGCGGCGCGAGGGAACGCCGAAGTCGTGATGTCTGGAATATTCTCGACGTTCGGTGCCAGCATTTCGGGTCCTTCACTCCGGCAGATGGCTTACGTCCAGAAACCGTCGGCGATCAGCCCACAAATTTGTATCCCACGCTATGAATAGTGAGAATGAACTGCGGCTCCTCGGGCCGTGGCTCGAGCTTTTGCCGCAAGCGCACCACGTGCGCGTCCACCGTGCGAGTGGTCGGATAGCTGTCGTATCCCCACACTTCCTTGAGCAAGTGGTCGCGGCTAAGGGCCTCGCCTGGATGGCCGAGAAAGTACTTGAGCAGCTCGAACTCCTTGGCCGTGAACTCGACGGGCTTTCCGGCGCGCACCACTCGATGCGTGCGGAAGTTGACTTCGGTGTCCCCGAACATACAGCTCTCGGCGGTTTGGGGAGCGGCCTGAGTACGCCGCAGGACTGCCTTGATGCGGGCAAGCAGCTCGCGTATGGAGAACGGCTTGGTCACGTAATCGTCGGCGCCGAGCTCGAGGCCGACCACTTTGTCCACTTCCTGGCCGCGCGCGGTCAGCATGATGATGGGCAGACGCGGGCGCTTCACCTTGAGTTGCTGGCAGACGTCGAGCCCGCTCATCCTGGGCATCATCACGTCGAGCACCACGAGGTCGGGCGCATCATTAAGTGCACGGGCGAGACCCTCGACGCCGTCACCGGCGGTAAGCACCTCATAACCCTCGTACTCGAAGTTGTCGCGCAAGCCGGCCACCATGTTGGGCTCGTCCTCAACGATCAGGATCTTCGCCATGGCCTTCCGCCCTCCTCCTTCGCTCCGACCTTCACCAGGACCGGCGCTTCACGTTGCAATCCTTATGCTCGCGGCTTGGCCCCCGTCCGGCGCCGCGGTCACCGGCAAAACGATCGTAAACTTGCTACCTTGGCCGGGTGCGCTCTCGACGGAGACTTCGCCTCCGTGTGCGCGGACAATGTGGTCGACGAGCGAGAGCCCGAGGCCGCTCCCTTTCGTGTTGTGGACCAGCGGGTCTCCGGCGCGGTAGAACTTCTCGAATATCTTTTCCTGGTCGTCCGGCGGAATACCAATCCCATGATCGATGACTTCCAGCTTGACGGAGCCGTTCGCGCGATAGAGTCGCACGCCCAGGTATTTCTCCTTCTGCGAATACTTCAGCGCATTGTTCACCAGGTTCAGGAGCGAACGGGAGATGGCCTCGCGATCCACCCAGAGGGCAGGAAGGTCATCGGCGATTTCTTCGCGGAACTCGAATCCCTGCTGCTCGATCTGGTACCGGTAGGACTCGAGCGTGTTGCGCGCCAGCTCGCCGAGGTCGGTAGCCCGAAAGTCGTACTCTTTCTTGCCCGCCTCGATGCGCGAGAAATCGAGAACGTTGTTGATCAGCGCCGTCAGGCGCTCGCTTTCTTTGCGGATGATGGAGTAGTACTCGTGGTATTTTTCGGGGTTGTTCAGGCGGCCCATCTCCAGCGTTTCGGCGAAAAGGCGGATCAGCGACAAAGGGGTGCGGAGTTCGTGCGAAACGTTGGAAACGAAGTCAGATTTCAACTTGGCCAGCGCCATTTCCTTCATCACCGCGCGATAGGTGAACAGGATTCCGACTGCCAGCAGCAGCGAAATGCCGCCCAGGATCAGAAAGCTGGTGCGCACGAAGCGCTGTCCCAGGGACGCCAACGTTGTTCCCTGCAACTTGATGTCGAGCGTGAGACCAGGGAACGCTCCCTCGAGGTTACGCTCCATTTCGGGCGCCCCGCCATCCCAATCGGCCGACATGGCGAGAGGGGCCGCCTCGCCCTTCATGTGCAGCATCATCGCCGCCCGGCCGTAGTTGCTTTTGTCCCGCTGCGCCTCAGCGTAGTTCTGGCTGATGAGGCTCGAGAGCATCTCAGGGAAAAACTGGGCACGCAGATATTCGGCGTCAAATGCCAGTCCGCCGACGGTGGGCGTTTCTTCCGGCGTTTGTGGTACCAGGAAGAGGGCGATCGACTGATACCCGTGCTTGTCTCCTCGTGGTACGACGTTGTGAGTGAAGTAGACGGGCAGCTTTCCTTTGGATTCCATCTCCCGGAACTCCTTGATCAACTGCTCGTAGTCAATCCGCATCCAGTCGGGTGTCATCTTCTCGATATCTTGACTTTCGGCGTGGAAGTCCGGCTCCTGCATTCGGGCTTCACGCGAGCGAAAGACGACCCCGCGATTGGGGTTGTAGAGAAACAGATGGGCGGCGTAAGGATGCTGCTCAAGCAACTTTTCAAGCGAGCCTTCGCAAGCCTGCTGCGGAGGGGGAAGCCCATGCCGCACCTGGTCCACCATCTCATAGGCCTTCTCGTTCATGCGCTTTTCCGAGATGGCGAGGACCTGATAGAAGTCGCGCTGGATCGCCCCTTCCACGGAGCGGTCGCGCTGGATGGACTTAAGATGAGCCACGCTGACGATGATCAAAACCGCTGCGGGCAACACCACCGCGAGCTCCAGGGTAAGCACCAAGCGAGTCCGCTCGTTCCAATGCCAGCGCTTTTTCATCGGTAACTCCTACCCGGAATCCTTCATGCTCCGTTCTCAACCATAGCGGAAGGGCGGGCGCAATGTGTCAACAATGTGTAAAAGAACGTAAAAAGTTGTGAGAGGTTGCCTCATGCGGTGGTTATAATGAATCCCGCGGGCCGTGTATTCCGACGCCAGCGAGCGTGTTTTCTGCTCGATGCGCTAGTCCCCGGAGTGGTTCCGCGACTCACTTGAAGCGAGCATCGCCATGACCGATCAGGTAGCACTGTCCCGCAGACAACTTTTACAAGGTCTGAGCGCCGCGGCGCTGAGCGCTGGAAGGCTTCTCGCTACCGCGACACCAACAGCGCGCTCGCGTGAAAAGCTCTTTCTGCTTCGCTACTCGGACGTCAAGCTCACGGGTGGACCCCTCAAAGCACAATTCGACCGCATTCACGCATCGTATTTGGCCCTGGATGAAGACCGGCTGCTGAAAGAATTGCGCGTACGCGCGGGCCTCCCAGCGCCTGGGGAATACATGGGAGGGTGGTACGACGGCGATGGCTTTGCACCTGGCCACTGCTTTGGGCAGTACATCTCGGCGCTGGCACGGTTCGCCGAAGCCACCGGGGATGAGGCGACTCGAGCCAAGACCGAGAGATTAGTAAACGGATTCGCAGCCACGATCGCGCCCGACGGCTATTGTTACCCGAGCCAGAAAGCTGCAACCAACTTCCCTGCTTACAACTATGACAAGTACATGATTGGCCTTCTCGACGCCTACCAGTTTGCCGGCGTCTCATCTGCCCTTCAAGCCCTCGACCGCGCCACCCGGGGCGCCGTCCGCTACATGCCCCCTCGTGCCCTCGACCGCAATCTGGATCCCCACCCCACGGGCGCGGACGACGAGTCGTACACGCTGGGAGAGAACTGTTTCTATGCCTACGAGGTGACCGGTGAGGAGCAATACCTGGATATGGCGAAGCGGTATCTGCTCGACGCCACCTATTTTGATCCTCTGAGCCGCGGCGAGAACGTGCTGCCGGGCCGTCACGCGTACAGCCATTGCAATGCCTTGAGCTCAGCCGCGCGCGCCTACCTGGTTTTGGGTGAGACGAAGTATCTTGAGGCCATTCGCAACGCCTGGGAGATGATCGAGAAAACGCAACAATACGCATCAGGAGGATGGGGTCCCAACGAACAGTTTGTCGTGCCGAACCAGGGGAGGCTCGGTGAGAGTCTGACGCCAACTCATGCTCATTTCGAGACGCCGTGTGGGGCCTATGCGCACTTCAAGCTGGCGCGTTATCTACTGCGATTCACGGGCGACGCCCGCTACGGCGACGGGCTGGAGCGCGTCCTTTACAATACAATTCTCGGCGCAAAGGACCCCAGTGGTGACGGGCAGTTCTTTTACTACTCCGACTACCATCCCTTCACACGAAAAAGTTACTTCCCGGACAAATGGCCATGCTGTTCGGGGACGCTCCCGCAGGTCGTGGCCGACTATCTGATCAGCGCTTATTTCCGGAGTCCGGATGGAATCTATGTCAACCTTTTTGTCCCCTCCGAGGTGAACTGGAAAATCGGCGACACCCCTGCCCGGCTGATCCAGACGACGAGTTACCCGGAGCTCGAGTCCAGCGAGTTCCGGCTGGAGCTCCCCACGCCTACGGAGTTCACAGTGTACGTGCGGATTCCGGGCTGGCTTCGGTCGCCTGCCGAACTTAGTGTGAATGGAAAACCCACTTCGGTGGCGACCCAACCCAGGACTTTTGCGGCCCTGCGGCGCCTCTGGCGGAACCACGATACCATCCAGGTCAGTCTACCGTTCACGTTCCGCACCGAGCCTATCGACGACCAACATCCAAACACCGTGGCGCTGATGCACGGTCCGCTGATGCTCGTCGCGCTCGATCCCTGGCTGAAGCTGGATGCGAAGTCGCTCGATTCGAGGCGGTCGACGTCCGTACCCCGTGAAGGGGAGACGTTGGACGTGCCAACTCTTCCTGAGACGCTCCGCGCTGCGCCCTTCTACCGCGTCGGTGAGCAGAGCTACACGACCTATTTCACGCGGGCCTGAGGAATTCTCACGATCACGATTGCCCACTCGCGCACCCTTCATTTTCCCCCTTGCTATTCGCTTTTTGTTCGCCTAAACTAAGCGAGTCAGACCCTTCTCGCAGGGCAAAAGGGCGAGAGCACTTCGCTCTTCCGAACCAAGGAGTGGGCCTATGGCATTAACGCGGCGTCAAAAACAAGTACTCGACTTCCTGGTAGGGTTTATCAACCGCAAGGGTTATTCGCCCAGCTACGAGGAGATTGCCGGTTCGATGAGTCTCTCCTCGCTGGCGACGGTCCACAAGCACATTCAGACGCTGGAGAGGAAAGGATTCATCCGGCGCGGACACAATCAGAGCCGGTCCGTCGAAGTCGTGGCGCTGCCGGGTTCGGTGCTGTTCTCGAAGACTGCCGTGCGTCCCTTCGGCCGGCGAACGCGCGGCGCGGCGCCGGCCGCCGACGCCGTCACCCCGACTCCAGGGCTGAGCGCGCTCGAGTTTCCTTTGCTCGGGCGGATCGCGGCGGGCCAGCCGGTCGAGGCCATCCCTAATCCTGAGACCTTTTCGCTGGGTGACTTCGCCGCGCGCCGCGATTGCGTCTACGTGCTGCGCGTCAAAGGCGACTCCATGATCGACGACCACATTTGCGACGGCGATTACATCCTGGTGGAGGGGACCCAGGCTGCCGAGGATGGCGAGATCGTTGTGGCGCTCACTCACGGCACGGACGCCACCCTCAAGCGCCTTTTCCGCGAGCCTAACGCTAAGGTTCGACTGCAACCGGCCAACCCCCAGATGGACGCCATTGTCCTGCCGGCGCGCGATGTGAAGATCCAAGGACGAGTGATCGGCGTGCTGAGAAAGTATTAGACTCGCGTCACTGTGGAGCATCGCTTTCGCAGCTTGGATTGCTCCGCGCGCGACTACGGCCCTTGGACGCTCAGCGGATTCCGCAAAGGTCCGCCGGCTTCCGAGATATTCACTAGGTTGCCCACCCACGAAGTCATTTCCTGCTCGTTGCTGATCAAGTCTCGCAGCGTGGTTTGGGCGAGCACCTGATCGACCACCAACTGCACGGTCCGCCACAGCGACCGGATCGAGCAGTCGACCGTGTTGGTGCACATCGTCTCGACGCCGCTGTGCTCGCTACAGAATTCCGGCTCGAAGATGCGGCCGCCCAGCACCGCCAGCGCCTCGCCGACCACGATCCGCTCCGGTGGGCGCGAGAGCGTGTATCCTCCGGCCTGGCCGCGCGCGCTGGTGACGAAGCCACCGCGCCGCAGAATCCGCAGCAGCTTGGCGACGTAGTGGCTGGAGATCCCCTCCGCCTCGCTGATCTCCGGGATCGTCGCGCTACCCCCTGTTCCCTGCCGCGCGACGCGCAGCAGGCAACGCAACCCGTATTCTTCCTGGGAGGTCAGTTTCATCGTCCACCTCTCGAAGCTCGCGATTCCGCGTTTTGGCTTCGACCGCAATCTCTCGCTGAGTTCCGCTGTTCCATCTTCTTCTCTTAAAACAGGCCGAGCTGAAGCCGGGCCGCCTCCGTCATCTTGCTCGGATCCCACGCCGGCTCCCACACCAGATCGACTTTGACCGCGGCAACACCGGGGACGGCCTTCACTTTCTCCCGGACCTCGATGGGCAGCGAGCCCGCCACGGGACAGTTGGGAGACGTCAACGTCATCCTGATGATTACGTCCGCGGTGGGCTCGACCTTGACATCGTACACGAGCCCCAGTTCGTAGATGTTCACCGGGATCTCCGGGTCATAGCAAGTGCGCAGCACTTCGACAATCTTGTCGTGCAGCGCGATCTGCTCGAGTCCGTCCAGGCGCTTGCCGGTCGAGGCCGTGTCCGGCGCGGACGTTCTCGGGTCACGCGCTGCCGCATCCGGCCGATCCGGCGCCGCAGCGGTGCCACTGAACGAGCCTTTGAATTCGTTGTCGCTCAACGTGCCACTCCTTCGAGAAAAATCTTCCTTCCTCAGGACGCTCAGCGCGCCGCCAGATCCTCGCCGTCCTCGCCTTCGGTGGTCGTGAGGTCGTGGCTTCCGCCGAGCGCGCTCTTCAGCGTGTGCCAGGCGAGGGTGGCGCACTTGACGCGCGCCGGAAATTCGGAGACACCGGAGAAGACGGCCAGCTTTCCGAGCTGGGCGGTGCGCCCTCCGTTCCCGGTCTCTTTCCCGGTCACCAGCTTGTGGAAGACATCGAACAGCGCGTCGGCTTCGGCGCGCGTCTTCCCTTTCAAGCTATCCGTCAGGATCGACGCCGAAGCCGTCGAGATGGCACAGCCTGAGCCTTGGAAGCTGACGTCGCTGATACGATCGCCGTCCAGCTTGACGTACACCGTCACCTTGTCGCCGCAGAGCGGATTATAGCCGTCCGCGCGTGCCGCTCCTTCTAGGGCGCGAAAGTTGTGCGGCCGTTTCGAGTGATCGAGAATTACTTCTTGATAGAGTCCCTTGAGATCCGCCATCGGTGTTCCTGACTTCCCGTTTCTTCAGCCGTCCGCTTGATCCGATTACAGCGCAAACGACTTTCCGCAACTGCAACTGTGCTGCGCGTTAGGATTCTTGAACACGAAGCCGCTTTCCATCAGCGATTCGTGGTAATCGAGCGTCAAGCCGTCGAGGTGCTCGTAGCTTTTGGGATCGACGAAGACCTTGGCGCCGTCGGCCTCGACCACGTGATCCGCAGGCCGCGCCTCCGGCTCGAGCTTGAACTTGTAGGTCAGCCCCGAGCAGCCGCCACCCACCACGCCGAGCCGCAGTCCGCCGATCACCTGATTCTTCTCGAGCAGTTGCCGGATTTTGCTTGCCGCCAGTGGAGTTACGGTAATCATACCTAGTTGGATGCTCCTTCTCGCCCGTGCCGAGGGCCGCCTGGGCTAGCCGAACACCTGCTTCACCTTTTCGATTCCCGTTGTCAGCCGATCGATTTCTTCACGCGTGTTATAGAACGCCAGCGAGGCGCGCGCCGTGGCGGGTACGCCGAACCGCTCCATCAGCGGCTGGGCGCAGTGATGGCCCGTACGCACGGCGATTCCTTCCTGATCGAGCACCGTCCCGACGTCGTGAGGATGAACGCCCGCCAGCACGAACGAGACGACGCCGGCCTTCTGGCGGGCCGTGCCAATAATCCGGATGCCCGGAATGCGGGCGAGCGATTCGGTCGCATATTCGAGCAATTGTTGTTCGTATTCCGCGATGGCCTCGAGCCCTAACTGGTTCACGTAATCGATCGCGGCGCCCAGTCCGATCGTCGCTGCGATATTGGGCGTCCCCGCCTCGAACTTGTACGGGACGACGTTGTAAAGCGTCTTCTCAAAGGAGACGGAGCTGATCATGTCACCACCGCCCTGGTAGGGCGGCATCGCTTCAAGCAGCGCGGCCTTGCCGTAAAGCGCGCCAACTCCGGTCGGGCCGAAGATCTTGTGGCTGGAGAATGTGTAAAAGTCGCAGTCCAGTTCCTGGACATCCACTTTGAGGTGCGGCACCGCCTGCGCTCCATCCACCAAGACGGGAATATCGAGACGATGCGCGGCGCGGACCATCTCGCCCACCGGGTTGATCGTGCCGAGAACGTTCGAGACGTGAGCGACGGCCACCAGCCGCGTACGCGGGCTGAGCAGCTTCTCATACTCTTCGAACAGGAGTTCGCCGCGATCGTTAATGGGCGCAACCTTGAGCCGGGCGCCCTTCTCTTCGCAAAGCATCTGCCACGGGACAATGTTCGAGTGATGCTCCATGGCGGTGATCAGGATTTCGTCGCCCGCCTGAACGTGCTTGCGCCCGTAGGTTGCGGCGACCAGATTGATGGCTTCGGTGGTGCCGCGTACGAAGACGATCTCCCGCGCTTCGGGGGCGTGCAGCAGATGCTGAACCCCGGCGCGGGTCTCCTCGTAGGCGCGCGTGGCGCGCTCGCTCAACTCGTGGACGCCGCGGTGGATGTTGGAGTTGTACTCGCGATAGAAACGATCCTCCGCCTCGATCACCGCCAGCGGCTTTTGGCTGGTTGCGGCGTTGTCAAAATAGACCAGCGGCTTGCCGTGGACTTTCTGCTTCAAAATCGGGAAGTCCTGGCGGACGCGCTCGACGTCGAAGGCAAGAGTGGCCGGCCGCTTCGAACTGATCGCCGCATGTGTCGTGCTGGTTGTTGCCATCATGCCTCCCTCACTCTTCCGTCTTCTGGTGGCCGTCAGATTCAAGGCCGCGAATGAAGCGATCCATGTGCTCGAACAAGCGCTCCATGGCGGATTGCATCACCTGCATGCCATCAGCCAGCTTGCCGATCACTTCCGTATGGCGGGCGATCGCCTCGCTGTTTTGGGCGACTACGCGTTCGAGCCGGGTTAGAAACTCGCCCTGGACAATCTGGCCGTCAGCGAGTCTCTTGAGCGAGACCTCGATTTCTTCCACGGTCATGGCTCGTCCTCCGGAAGGATGACTACTGCTCCTCCAGTGTCGACGCGCGTCGCTGACCCCTGGCCACCGGCTCGCGGCCGGCCGCCAGGCGCGCGAACAGCGTCTCCGTCAAGCGATGGCGCAGAGGCTCGAACTTGATCTTGCCGATCACATCATTAGCGAACGCCTGGGTGAGCATGGCGCGCGCCTCGTCCACTCCGATGCCACGCGAGCGCAGATAAAACACTGCTTCCTGGTCAATCTGGCCGATGGTCGCGCCGTGCGTGCACTTGACGTCGTCGGCGTAGATTTCAAGCTGCGGCTTGGTGTTGATGACCGCGTTCTCGGAAAGCAGCAGGTTCTTGTTGCTCTGCTTCGAGTCCGTCTTCTGCGCATCCTGGCGGACGATGATCTTTCCGTTGAACACTCCCGTCGCCTGGCCGTCCAGCACCCCCTTGTAAAGCTCGCGGCTGCCGCAGTGGGGCTTGGCGTGGTCGATGGTCGTATGATTGTCGACGTGCTGCCGGCCGCTGATGACGTAGAGTCCGTTCAGGGTGTTCTCCGCGCCCTCTCCGTCGAGCACCGTCCTCGCGTCCTCGCGGACCAGCGAGCCGCCAAACTGGACGGAGGTCGAGTGGACGACCGACGAGCGCGCCTGGTGAAACAGCAGGGTCGCGACGTGGAACGCGCCCTCTCCTTCCTGCTCGATGCGGGCGGATTCGACGGTGGCATTCTCGCCCACCACGACTTCCGTGACGGCGTTGGTGAAATAGACCTGCTCCGGTCCCTGGTAGCTCTCGACGAAACTCACTTGGCTGCCACGGCCCACCACGATCAAGTTCCGAGGATGCGCCAAGATGGGCTGCCCGCCCGGCGCAGAGACGAACTCGAGATGAATCGGCTGCTCGAGCCGCGTGTCCTTGGGAATCTCGACGAACGCGCCATCCTCGATGAAGGCCGTGTTGAGCGCCACGAACGCGTGGGCATCGAACTTGGCGTAACGCGCCAGGTGTCGCTCGAGCAACGCAAGCGCCGACCCGCTTTCGGCGAGGGCCGCCGCCAGACTCATCACCTTGACGCCGGAGGGAAGTCCGCCAGTCGAAGACAGTTGCTCCGCGTAGCGGCCGTTCACGAACACCAGCCTCTGCGCTCCTTCCAAGGTCTGGAGCGAGGATTCGTAACCACTCGCGACGCCGGTTGGAGCAGGCTGAAAGGGGATGCGCGCCAGGGCCGCGACGTTCGTGTACTTCCACTCCTCGTTCTTGGTCGTGGGGAATCCAAGCTCGGCAAAACGATCGATAGCGGTGCGGCGAATCTGACGCAGCCATGCCGGGTCGCTCGAGGTGCGCTTCCTTTCGAGCGCGGCAAACTGCGCGAAGTAGAGGTCCTGCTTTTCTTTGACGGCAGTCATAGATTGTGGTTCTCTGGCTCCTTTTCGGCCGATTGCATCTCCCCCAAAGAGCCACTGCCGAGGCGCGCGGTCACGGCGAAATCGCGACCGCCGCAATCCGCCATAGGACAGTTGGCTGGAGAATCCATCCCGTTGATTTCAAAGGACATTCCGGCTTCGTTTGTAAGCAGCCTCATGCTTACGCTCCCACGGTCGATTCCTCGAGCCAGCCGTAGCCCTTCTCTTCCAGTTCGAGCGCCAGTTCCTTGCCTCCCGACTTCACGATGCGCCCTTCCGAAAGCACATGGACGTAATCGGGGACGATGTAGTTCAGCAGGCGCTGGTAGTGCGTGACCACAATGATGGAGCGTTCCGGACTGCGCAGTGCGTTGACGCCGTTCGCCACAATCCGGAGCGCATCGATATCCAGTCCGGAGTCCGTCTCATCGAGGATCCCGAGCTTCGGCTCGAGCACCGCCATCTGGAATATCTCGTTGCGCTTCTTCTCGCCACCCGAAAAGCCTTCGTTCACCGGGCGATTCATC
Source organism: Terriglobia bacterium (assembly GCA_035945295.1). GTDB lineage: Bacteria > Acidobacteriota > Terriglobia > UBA7540 > UBA7540 > QHZK01. The sequence continues at coordinate 38,845 of DASZAI010000015.1, forward strand.
AGCGTCTCGTCCATCTCAAGCAGCTTGATCTTTTCCCGCACCAGCGTCAGGAAATCCATGGCGTCGACTTCTTCGAGGCCGCGGCTCTTGCGGATCGTGTTCAAGGCGGAGCGCAGAAAATAAAGGTTCGAGACGCCGGGAATCTCCACCGGATACTGGAACGCCAGGAAGATGCCTTCGCGCGCGCGGTCCTCGGGCGCCATCGCCAGCAGGTCCTTGCCCTCGTAGGTGACCTCACCTTTGGTCACGGCATAGATGTCGCGTCCGGCCAGCACCTGGGCGAGGGTCGACTTCCCCGAGCCGTTTGGCCCCATGATGGCGTGAACCTCGCCTTTGCCGACCTTGAGGTCGATCCCGCGCAGGATTTCGTTGTTTCCAACCTTGGCGTGCAGGTTCTTGATTTCCAGCATTAGCTCTCCTTCAGGTGAATCCACCGATTGCGCAGATGACGCCGATCGCCTACTCAAACAGGCTCGATACCTTCACCGAGAACCCCGGCAGCAATTCGGCGTCTTCGAGCAGTTCGTCACCCCGCCGGCGGGTGACCCCCGCCAGTCCGTGGATGTAGACCTCGTGCTCCTCGGGGTAGACAACCCAGACTCGCCGGCATCCGGCAGCGAAGTAATCGCTCACCCTTTGGTCCATTTCTCGCGCCGTATTGGTGGGCGAAACCACCTCAACCGCAAGATCGGGTGCGCCTTCGATGGGTCTCTCTGTTGCGAGTTGCCGCCCAGGCTGGACGAGCGCAACATCTGGAACGCGAACCGTTCTTTCGGAGAGCTGGAAGGCCTGTTCCGATACGACCGTACCCAACTTCCGAGGCGCCACGAACGTCTTCAAGATCACGAGCAACGTGTCACGGATCAGGTTGTCCGGAAGCATCCCTGGTGACATGGCGACCAGTTCCCCCTCCACCAGCTCGTAACGGACGACCTCGGTGCCGACGGATTCCGGCAGTCGCATGAAGTCTTCAACTGTCAAGAGCGCCTTGGTTGCCATTTGCTAGTCCTCTCGTACACATCAAGAGCCGAAGTGTGGCGCTACCCCAATCCTCATTCAGAATTCATAACTGTCTTTAGCCGACGCTTCCTTCCAGACTCACGCCCAGCAGCTTCTGCGCCTCGACGGCGAACTCCATCGGCAATTCGCGGAAGACCTGCTTGCAGAATCCGTTGACAATCATCGAGACGGCGTCCTCGTTCGACATGCCACGCTGCCGGCAATAGAAAATCTGGTCCTCGCCGATCTTCGAGGTCGACGCTTCGTGCTCGACCTGCGCCGTCGAATTCCTCACTTCGAGATAAGGGAAGGTGTGCGCGCCGCACTTATCGCCAATCAGCAGCGAGTCGCATTGCGAGTAGTTGCGCGCGCCCTGAGCGCCCTTCAGAATCTTCACCATGCCGCGATAGCTGTTCTGGCCGCGCCCGGCCGAGATGCCCTTCGAGACGATGGTGCTTCGCGTGTTCTTACCGATGTGGATCATCTTGGTGCCCGTGTCCGCCTGCTGATAATTATTGACCACGGCGACGGAATAGAATTCACCGATCGAGTTATCGCCCTGCAGGATGCAGCTTGGATATTTCCAGGTAATGGCCGAGCCGGTCTCGACTTGCGTCCAGGAAATCTTGGAATTCACGCCCCGGCATGCGCCGCGCTTGGTAACGAAATTGTAGATTCCGCCCTTGCCTTGTTTGTCGCCGGGATACCAGTTTTGGACGGTGGAGTACTTTACGGTGGCGTTGTCGTGGGCGATCAATTCGACGACGGCGGCGTGCAACTGATTCTCATCGCGCATGGGGGCCGTACATCCTTCGAGGTAGCTTACGTACGCGCCCTCGTCGGCAATAATCAGGGTGCGCTCAAACTGGCCGGTGTCCTTGGCGTTGATGCGGAAGTAGGTGGAGAGCTCCATCGGACAGCGCACGCCCTTGGGCACGTAACAGAACGAGCCGTCGCTGAAGACGGCGGAGTTGAGCGTGGCGAAGAAGTTGTCGGTATAAGGAACGACCGAGCCGAGGTACTTCTTGACCAGCTCGGGATGCTCGCGCACGGCTTCGGAGAACGAGCAGAAGATGATCCCCTTCTCGGCGAGCTTCGCTTTGAACGTGGTCGCGACCGACACGCTGTCAAACACCGCGTCGACCGCGACGCCAGCCAGCATCTCGCGCTCCTGGAGCGGGATGCCCAGCTTCTCGTAGGTCTTCAGGACCTCCGGGTCCACCTCGTCAAGGCTGCCGAGGGACTTCTTCGACTTCGGCGCGGCGTAATAACGGATCGCCTGGTAATCGATGGGTCCGAACTTCACGTTGGCCCATGTCGGCTCGGTCATCGTCAGCCAATGACGGTAAGACTTCAGCCGCCACTCCAGCATCCACTCCGGCTCGTTCTTCTTCGCCGAGATGAGGCGGATGACGTCCTCGTTCAGCCCCGGCGGAACCGTGTCAGCTTCAACGTCGGTATAGAAGCCGTACTTGTATTCCTGAGTGGCCAGAGCTTCAACGTTGTTGACTGGGGTCGGCATGATTCTTCTCCTCTGACTCGGGAACCCGCGAGCGTCCGCCACTCTCCACCAGACAGGTCGGAGTATCCTCGTGGGTCTGGTAGTCCCATCTAGCCATATTGGAATCTGTACACCGTAGTCAAGATTCCAGAAAATATGATATCGGAATCTGTACCACGAAGTCAAGTTTTGATAAGGTTGCAACTACTTGCTACTGAGTTGCAACTAGGTGCGAGCACTGATAGCATAAGTGCTTATATTTCAGTAAGTCGTTGACACAGTTGTAGGACGCGGCTAGCATTATCAAGTAGCCTTGGTCCAGAGGGAGCGCGGGCGGCGCTCGGCCCAACGCAGTATGTTCCAATCCCTGGTCATCACACTCCGCGAAGGGGTCGAAGCGGCGCTCATCGTCGGCATCGTCTCGGGGTACCTCAAGAAGACGAGCCGCGCGAGTTGGCTCCACGTCGTCTACTGGGGACTCGCGACCGCCATCCTGGCGAGCTTCACGCTCGGGTACGTCCTCCACCGGCTCGAGTTGGCGGAAATGGGTGACGCCTACGAAGGCGAGCTGATGCTGGTGGGCGCCGCGTTTGTTGCGTCCATGGTCGTTTGGATGTGGCGGACAGGGAAGCGCCTGAAGCAGGAGATCGAGAGCCGCCTTTCGAGCTTCGCAGGAGCAGGTCCGTCCGAGCGTCCCGAGGGAGTCGCGGCTTGGGGATTGTTCCTCTTCGTGTTTCTGATGGTGTTCCGCGAGGGCACCGAGACCGTGCTGTTCCTTGCGGCGGTGTCCTTGCGCACCACCGAACTGCAAAACTTCCTCGGCGGCATCATCGGCTTGGCGCTCGCTGTGGGACTGGGGATCGCTTTCTTCAAGGGCAGCCTGAAGGTGAACCTGAGGAAATTCTTCGCCGTAACCACGCTGGTACTCCTGGTCGTGGCGTTGCAACTCCTGGTTTCGGGCATCCACGAGCTTTCGGAGGCGGGTATCCTGCCGTCTGGCCCGCGCGAGATGAAGCTCGTCGGCCCGTTCGTTTATAACGACTCCTTCTTCTTCGTGGTGATTGTAGCGCTATGCCTCTTTCTGGTCATCGCCCAGCGGATTCAGTCCGGCGCGATAACGCCCGAAGCCCTGGCCCGTCTCGAAGCGCCGGAGCGCCGGAAGGCGCTGGCCGAGCAGCAGCGAGAGCGCTTCTGGAAGATGACGGTCGCGGCGGTGGGGCTGCTGGTCATCGTGGTGATGAGCGCAGACCTGATTTACTCGCGCGCTGCCCAGGCAGTGTCGCCTCCCGAACAGCTCGCGATGTTCAACGGTGAGGCGCGTCTGCCAGTGACTCAGCTTGCCGACCACAAGCTGCATCACTACCTTATTCTGACACCCGAAGGTAAGGTGAAGATCATCGCGTTGCTCGACGGCTCGGATACGGTTCACGCCGGGCTCAACGCCTGCATGATCTGCGGGACCCAGGGTTATTACCAGGACGGCGGAAACGTCATCTGCCGGAACTGCGGCGCCGCCATCAATGCGTCGACGATTGGTATCCCGGGCGGGTGCAATCCCATCCACATCGACTACCGGGTGGAGGACGGCGCGGTGGTGTTCCCAGGGGCGGCGCTGACGGCTGGCGCCAAGGTGTTTGCGCCTTAGCTGTTAGCTTTCAGCGTTCAGCAGTCAGCTCTCAGCGAGGCACGCTTGCGCTGTCAGTCAGTTGCTGAGGGCTGAAAGCTGATCGCTGACAGAATTTTATGTTAAGCCGAATCATCGGTCGATCCCTCGTGCGCCGTCGACGCCGCAAGCTGCTGAGCCTGGCAGCGGTGGCGCTCGGGATTACGGTGGCGACGACGGTGGCGACGATCGCGCTCGACGTCGGTGACAGCGTCAGCCGCGAGTTGCGCGCCTTTGGCGCCAACATCTCCGTCACGCCTGCCGCCGACGGACTGCCCGTCGAGATCGGTGGCGTCGATTACCGACCGGCTGGCTCGGGCGCCTTCCTCGCCGAGCGTGACCTCGTCCAGTTGAAGCGCATCTTCTGGCGCAACAATATCACTGCCTTCGCGCCTTTCCTGTACGTTCCCGGCCAGGTGCATGCGGGAACGCGCTCGCTGGCAACGGTGGTGGTCGGGAGTTGGTTCGACCACGCGATGGCGGTCGACCGGTCGCAAACCTTCGTCACGGGGCTCAAGAAACTACACCCCGCGTGGCGCGTCAATGGCGCCTGGCCCAAGGAAGGAGACAGCAAGACGTGCTTGGTGGGGCGGCGATTAGCGCGCTCGCTGGATGTGCAGCCCGGCCGGGAAGTTGCAGTAAACCAGACGCCCTTTACGGTCAGCGGGACCCTCGATGCGGGCGGCGCCGAGGACGACCAGGTGCTCGCGCCGCTCGAGGCTGTCCAGAAGCTGGCAGGGCTCGAGGGCAAAGTGCGGAACGTTGAGGTCAGCGCCTTGACCAAGCCCGATGACGAACTGGCGCGGATGGATCCGGGCAGGATGAGCCCGGCGGATTTCGAGCGCTGGAGCTGTGCCAACTACGCGAGCACCGTCGCCTACCAGATCCAACAAGCGATACCCGGTAGCGAGGCGCGACCGGTCTACCACGTCTCCGAGACGGAAGGCAGGATCATGAATCGCGTCGGCGTGGTGATGTGGATTCTCGTGGTGGCGGGCTTGATTACGGCGGGGTTGGCGGTCGCGAGCATGATGCTCGCCTCGGTCCTCGAGCGACGGGCGGAGATCGGGCTGTTCCAGTCACTGGGCGCAACCGACGCACGTATTGCCACGCTCTTCTTGCTCGAGGCGGCGTCACTGGGTGGATTGGGTGGCATCGTCGGCTACCTAACGGGCAGCCTGCTCGCGCGGCGGCTGGCGGTCGCGGTATTCGGCTTGCCCTCACCCGTCCACTGGGTACTCTTCCCGGCGGCGATCGCGGTAGCCGTAACGGTGGCGCTCGTCGGTAGCGCTGTGCCGCTGGCGCACGCCCTTAAGGTTTCGCCCGCCGTCGTGCTGAGGGACTGATGGAATGACCTGGTGCAGAAAAACTCGAACCGGCTACACAGCCGAGCGGATTTTGAGAATGAAAGAGCCAAACCCAGCGACGGGCAATTCGCTTTTCTGGCGTCTGTGGCTGCGCGCACTCACTGTGCGGCGGCCGCAGGCAGCCGTCGCGATCATTTCCCTGCTGGTGGGGGCGGCAGTCCTATCGATGCTCCTCGGCATCTACAGCGGCACTCAGCGCGCCATGAGCGAGGAGTTCCGCGCTTACGGGACGAACGTCATCCTGGCGCCGGCGCCCAGCGCGTCAGACTCCACCTCCTCTGCAGCGACCCTAGCGCCCGCACGAACCGAAAGGCTGCTCGACCAGAACGTGCTCGATCGCCTCGCGGCGTTCCACCAGCGTGTTCCCGGTCTGGTCGCGGTCCCGCGACTCGACGTTGCGGTGCGCCTCGATCGGCCGACGGTTGGCGCACCATCTCCGGAATCCGTGAATGCCGTTGCAGTCGGCGCGGATTACGCCGCTCTCCTCGGTCTAAACCGGGGATGGCGCGCGCTCGCATCCGTGCGCTCCCTCGATGGCGCGACCTGCGCGGTCGGAAGACGCGTCGCCGACCGGCTGCACTTGAAGCCGGGCGACACGATCGAGGTTGCGCCCTGGGCGCTGACCAGTTGGGAATCGTCGACTACGGGGCGTGGTCCCATGTCACAGCTCAAGGTTGGCGATGTCCTCAGCACCGGAGGGTCAGAAGACGACCAGATTTTTCTGCCGCTCTCGACTCTTCAGAGCCTTGCGTCCTTGAAAGACAAAATCAGCCTGGTGGAGTTGAGCGTTCCCGGGTCCCCGCACGAAGTCGAGCGTGTCGCTAAAGCGTTGTCGGTGGACTTCGGGCGCCCGAGCGGAGGCACTCCGGCCATTGAGGTCCGACCGGTTCGCCAGATTGTCGAGTCGGAGGGCAAGGTACTCGGCACCCTTCGCGGACTTGTGATATCGTTGACGATTCTGATCCTGACGATTATCGCGCTTTGCGTCATGGCCACCATGACGGCGATCGTGCTCGAGCGCCGCAAGGACATCGCGGTGATGAAAGCGCTGGGTGCCGCGGATCGTCTGGTGATGCGCTTGTTTCTTGCCGAAGGAGCAGGCCTGGGCCTGGTGGGTGGCCTCGCCGGAGCGTTTGTGGGCAGCGCCGCCGTGCAGGATCTGGGACGACGCCTGTTTGGCGTGAACCTCGGCTTTACGTGGTGGACGTTGCCGCTGGTTTCTGCCGTCACGATGGCGCTCGCCGTGTCTGCGACGTTCTTCCCGGTGCGCATCGTGCGGAGGATCCAACCCGCGGCGGTACTTAAAGGAGAGTAGGCCGGGCGCGGGCTTCCCACGCGCATGATTCCAGCGATCTCTGGCGGGTGAGACCCGCGCTACGAGGGGAAAGCTTGCCGCTGATTGAAGTCCAGGGCGTGACCAAGAGGTACGAGGGAGGGGTCTACGCGCTCAACCACGCCACGTTCACCGTGGAGAAGGGCGAGTGGGTGTCGGTGGCCGGGCCCTCGGGCTCTGGCAAGAGCACGCTGCTGAACATTCTCGGCTGCCTCGATGCTCCGACCGAGGGGCGCGTGCTGATCGATGGCCAGGATCTCGCCGCGCTCTCCGCCGCCGAGCGGGCGCGTTTCCGCGCTGAGAAACTAGGGTTTGTCTTCCAGCAGCACCACCTGGTGCCCTACTTGACGGCGCTTGAGAACGTGATGCTCGCGCAGTACTTCCATAGCTTGGCGGAGGAGCAGGAAGCGGCCGACGCCCTGCGCGCCGCCGGACTCGGCGATCGGCTGAGGCATCTGCCCTCCGAACTTTCCGGCGGCGAACAGCAACGGGTCTGCATCGCGCGCGCCCTCATCAATCGGCCGCAGTTGATTCTGGCCGACGAGCCCACCGGCAACCTCGATGAGGTGAACGAGGCCATCGTCATGAGCCTGCTCGCCAAGCTGCACAGCGAGGGGCGGACGCTGCTCGTGGTCACGCACGACCCCGAAATCGCGCGCATGGCCGAGCGGCGGATCGAGTTACACCACGGCCGGCTCAGTGAAGTCTCCGTCGCGCCGGCGCACGAGGCCGAACTCGTCGACGCGCTGCTCAGGGTGGTGTGGAAGGCCGAGGAGGCGAGCGGCCGGGCGGAGATCGAGGCGGAAGGGCTGCCGGAGTTCGCAGGCAACCGCGCTACGTTTCTCGTAATGGCGCAGGAAGGCTGGCTCCGCCTCGACGCCGGACATCTCGCGCTTACACGACGCGGCCTCGAGCGCGCCGACTACATCATGCGGCGGCATCGCCTGGCGGAGCGCCTGTTCTACGAGGCCTTCGGGATGGACGAGGCGGTCTTGCACGACACCGCCTGTAAGGTTGAGCCCAGCTTGAGTCCTGAAGTCACTGACAAGATCTGCACGTTCCTCCATCACCCGCAGACCTGTCCTCACGGGGACCCTATTCCGCGCGGCTCCTGCTGCCTCGAGGGGTCAGGAATCAGAAAATAGAAAGCAGAAGCGGCCAGCCACCCTCAGCCAGGTGAGACTTCTGAGAGTTCGAGTGTCAACAACGCCTTGCAGGAAACGCAGAGGAACTGGGGCACGGGAGCGTCGGCGACGGCGAACAGCATGATTTCCCCGCAGCGCGCGCACGCGGCGGTGGGACCCGTGGGATCGGGATCAGCCGGCAAGGGACCGAGGTCGCCCGAGAACTCGCCCACGCGAGTCGTCACCGGCTCAAAGGTGGTGTAGCATTGGCTGCAAACGTGATTAAAGCAGCAGTCGGGCTTGCAGGAATAGACGACGTCGCGAGAGCCGCATTGCGGACATGCGATCGACAGGGGCGCGAGCTTCATAGGCCAAGGTTATCGGGTGCGGGCGGCGGCGTAAAGCAGGAATTTCGGCGGATGGCCTGGCGCTGGCTGGTGTCCGTTTCGCGTTGAGCGCAGCGCCGCGGCGCCAGGATCCGAGGGAGCACGAGTCAATGACCGTCTATCGCATCGAATGGCAATGCGCCTACTGCGGGCAGCGGCAGTCCTTTCGTCAGAATATTGAGCCCGACGACACCTGGCCACACAAGTTCGAGGTGATCTGCGAGAACAAGGAATGCGGCCGGAAGCAGCAAGTGTCCCTGCGCAACTGCGTCGCCACGCCCGTCGCGGGAACCCACTGAAGCCGCACTTACGTATACCTGAGCCAGCGCACCAATTCCAGTAGTGACGGACGCTTGCCGTACATCAAGACACCCACCCGGTAAATCCTGGCTGAGAAATAGACCACGCCGATCGTCGTCAGGAGAGAGAGCGCGAGCGAGAGTGCAATCTGCCAGAAGGGAGGAGTCTGCATGGCGATTCGCAGGATCATCAGGATGGGAGAGAGGAAAGGGATCAAAGAAAGAATGGTTGAGAGCCGGGAATTCGGGTCCTGCAGGATGACGTTGAAGAGAAGAAAGCTGAGCACGATGATCATGGTCAGTGGCGTTTGCATCTGCTGCGCTTCCTGATCCGTTGAGACCATCGCGCCCACCGCCGCATAAAGCGAGGCGTAGAGGACGTAGCCGGCAAGGAAGAAAACCACCAGGTACACGAGCAGCGAAGCGGGCAGGTGGATCTTCGGCATCCGGGTATCGGGCCGGAAAGCGGCCGCCATCGTGGCACCGTAGCCGGCCACCAGCGCGCCCGCCACCGTCCAGATGAGGTATTGGGTGAGTGCCACGCCGGCGACGCCGAGGATTTTCCCGGACAGCAGGTAGAAGGGTCTCACCGAGGCCACCAGCATTTCGATGATGCGCGTCGTCTTTTCTTCCATCACGGAACGCATCGTCGCCACACCGTAGATGATCAGCGTCACGTAGAGCAGCATGCCGCTGATAATGGCCGTGATAAACATCTGCTCCTCGACCACGCTCTCACCCCAACGCGTGATCTTGATGAGTTTGAGGTCCACGCCTTTGACCACGCTGGTCACATCGGCGACGGCGACGCCCCGGCTCTCCAGCCTCTGCGCGACCACAGCGTCGCTCACGGCGCGGTTCATCGAGCGGGTCAGCATGAGTTCGCCGGGGTTGCGGGTATGGAACTCGGCGGGCGTGCCGGCAGCGGCGTCTTGCGGCACGACTAAGAAGGCGTCGAGCTGATGCTGGCGTACTTCTGCCAGCAGGTCGCGGCGAACGCTCTCCTCCGACGCCGGCCGTTCGATCGTCTCGACCACGCGGAAGACCGGCTGGCCATTCTTCAGCTTTTCCGTCAAACCTCCGCTGATAAGAGTCGAAAGTCCGCCGCTGTTATCCAGGATGGCGATCTTCAGGGAGTGGTCGGGCTGTTTCGACGCGACGATGATCTGAAAGACAAAGATCCCCACCGTGAACAGAGGAACGGCGATCGTGCCCCAGACGAAGGCCTTGGTGCGCACGCGCGTCAAGTACTCACGCTTGACAATCAGCCAGATCTTACGCATGGCCCTCCGAAACCTTTTCGATAAAAATATCGTTCAAAGGAGGTTCCATCAGCTCGAAGTGCGAGATTCGCGTACCGTTGAGCACCGCCGCCTTGAGGATCTCCTGCGGGTCGGCGCCGGGCTTCAGCTTGGCCTCGACGACGGCGCCGAAACGATTGACGTGTTCGACCAGCGCTGGCTGGTCGAGAAAGTGCCCATCTCCGGTGTATTCGATCCGCACGGTGTTTTTTCCGTAGGACTTCTTGATGGCCCGGAGGTCGCCAGAGAGGACATTGTGCCCCTTGTTGATCAGGCAGATGGAATCACACATCATCTCCACCTGCTCCATACGGTGCGTGGAAAGGATGATGGTCGTACCCTGATTGCGCAGTTCCAGCATGATGTCTTTGATCGTGACGGCGTTGACGGGGTCGAGCCCTGAGAACGGTTCATCGAGAATGAGCAGCGGCGGACGGTGCAGAGCCGCAGCGATAAACTGCGCTTTCTGCTGCATGCCCTTCGAGAGATCGATGATCTTCTTGTCCGCCCACTCCTTAAGTTCGAGGCGCTCGAGCCACTCGCCGACCCGCCGACCAGCCTCGTCCTCAGAGAGGCCTTTCAAGGCAGCCAGGAACACCAGCACCTGCCGGACCTTCATGCGCGGGTAAAGGCCACGCTCTTCCGGCAGATAGCCAATCAGGTCCTGGGTATTGTCGTCGAGTGGCCGGCCGAGGACGCGAATCGAGCCCTCGTCAGGGATCAGAATCCGCATGATCATGCGCAGCGTGGTGGTCTTGCCGGCGCCGTTCGGTCCGAGCAGACCGAAAACGGCGCCGCGTCCGATGCGCAGGTTGAGGTCGCCCACCGCCGTCAGGGAGTCGTAGCGCTTGGTGACACCTTCGAGAATGACAGCGTCCGTGGTTTCCACTCATCCTCCGCCGACGAGGCATTCCCACGTGACCTGCCACCCGCAACGGTTCTTACTGTGGGACCCCCAACTTTCTCGAGTCAGAAGGCTGATTACTCTTTTAGCATCAAGCTGGGGATTCCGCAACTGGCTCGTGGCGGTGGCCAGCACCAGGCGCTGAACCCTGTACGAAAGCCGAGCCATCGAATATTATGGCAAATTAGATAACCGAATAAGCTACCGAGCGAGAGGGACATTCGGGAATCGTTCAACGGGGTGAGACGATGCGCAATGTAGTGATCATGGGTTCAGGGTGTGCAGGTCTGACGGCGGCGATTTACGCAGCGCGGGCTGATCTCAAACCCCTCGTCGTCCGAGGTCGCGAGGCGGGCGGGCAGTTGACGTTGACCACGTTGGTCGAGAACTACCCCGGCTTCCCCAAGGGAGTTCAAGGTCCGGAACTCATCGAGCTCATGCAGAAGCAGGCGGCGGAGTTCGGTGCGGAATTCCTGGAAGGCGATGTGACACGAGTGGATCTCGGGAAGCGCCCCTTCACGCTCGAGGTGGGCTCGGAACGAATCGAGACGCGCGCCTTGATCATCGCCAGTGGTGCGTCCGCCAAGCTGCTGGGCCTGGAGAACGAGCGCAAGCTCCTGGGTCACGGCGTTTCGACGTGCGCCACCTGTGACGGCTACTTCTTCCGTGGAAAGCCCGTCATCGTGGTGGGCGGAGGCGATACGGCTGCCGAGGACGCTCTCAACTTGACCCGCCACGCGACCGAGGTCACCGTGGTTCACCGGCGCGACCAGCTTCGAGCCTCCAAGATTATGCAGGACCGAATGCGTCGCAACCCCAAAATCAACTTCATCTGGAACTCGCAGGTCACCGACATCCTCGATTCGACAAAGCACGAGGTGACGGGGGCGAAGCTGCGGAACGTGACGACCGGCGAGGAAAGCATCAGGCCCACCGCGGCCGTGTTCGTCGCCATCGGACACCAGCCCAATACGGCGCTATTCCACGGCCAACTGCAAATGAACGAGGTCGGGTACCTCGTCACACGTGACGGCACGAAGACCAACGTCCCCGGCGTGTTTGCAGCGGGCGACGTACAGGATCACATCTACCGGCAGGCGGTGACGGCGGCGGGAACGGGTTGCATGGCTGCCCTCGATGCCGAACGCTTCCTCGAAGCTGAACACTGAAAGGACGATGTCGGGGAGTCGCCGGGCCGTTGGACCAAGAAAGGCCGCGATGCGCCGGTGTTCAAGCGATTGGGATTCGCCATCCGGCTGACCCCGATTCCTGATTCCCCGCTCCCTGACATGCTGCGGTCCTCCCTTCTCTACCTTTCCGAGCGCGACGTTCCCAGGAAACTGCTCAGCCAGAGCTCGCTCGGCAGGCGCATGGCGCGGCGCTTCATCGCCGGCGAGGAGGTCGACGATGCGATGCGAGCAGTCCGCCGGCTGAATGCTGACGGCTTCGAGGCGACGCTCGACTACCTGGGTGAGAGTGTCAACGAGCGCGCTGCGGCAGAGCAGGCGGCCCAGGTTTATCTGGGACTACTCAACCGTCTGGACGCGGAGCGCCTGCGTTCTCACATCTCAGTGAAACTCACTCAACTCGGACTCGCCGTCAGCGAAGAGTTGGCTTGCGGGCTGCTCAAGGCGATTGCGGAGCGCGCCGCCCAACAACGCAATTTCGTGCGCATCGATATGGAAGGCTCGGCTTACACCGAAGGCACGCTGCGTGTCTTCCGCGAGGTCAACGCTCCGGTCGACGTACTGGGCGTGGTCGTTCAGTCGTACCTCTATCGCAGCGAGAGGGACGTGAGCGATGTGATTCAGCGCGGTGCGCGCGTGCGACTGGTGAAAGGGGCTTACAAAGAGCCGCCGGAGGTGGCGTTTCCGCACAAAGCGGATGTCGACCGGAACTTTGTCAAAGTGATGCAGATGCTGCTCGCGAGCGGCGGTTACCACGCGATCGCCACACATGACCCACGCATGATCGCCGCTACCCAGGAGTTAGCCCGCTCCAAAAGACTTGCGCCCGACCGCTACGAATTTCAGATGCTCTACGGCATCCGCCGCCAGCTCCAGCGAGAGCTGCTGAAGCAGGGGTACCGCATGCGCGTCTACGTGCCCTACGGGAAGCAGTGGTACGCCTATTTCATGCGACGGCTGGCCGAGCGTCCTGCCAACCTGCTATTCTTGATGCGCAACATCGTGAGGGAGTAGAGAACGGGGAGCCAGGAATGCAGCCCTCTGGCTATTTCCTTGCGGCTGGCTCCTCATCCTTGTTGACATGCCAGACAAAGACATCATCCGCCAATGGGTACGCCTGATGGATCGCGAGGACAACGAGATCAACCTCGGGGAGGCGTCGCTGGTGATTGCGCGCACTGAGTACCCGAACCTCGACGTGCCCGCCCAGCTCTGCCGCCTCGACAGGATGGCTTCGCAGGTGCGCCTTGACGCCTGCGCCTCGGCCCTTAGCAATATCGAGGCATTGAACGCCTACCTGTTCGAGAAGGAGAACTTCGCCGGCAACGAGGAGGAATACGACGATCCGCGCAACAGCTTCCTGAACGATGTGCTCGACCGCAAAAAGGGTATCCCCATCACGCTGTCGCTGGTGTATACCGAGGTGGCGCGCCGCCACAGCTTGCCGGTCGTAGGCGTGGGATTCCCGGGGCATTTCCTGGTCAAGTACATGGCGACACCTCGGGGGGGCCCGAGCTCCCAAGCTGGAGCTTTGCCGGAAGAGATTCTCGGCGGCGAAATCCTCGTGGACCCCTACCATCGCGGCGCCATCCTGACTCGAGAGGATTGCGTCGCGCTCCTCAAGTCGCATTTCGGCCAGGAGGCACAGCTTGAGCCCCAGTTCCTCGCCCCTTCGGCGCCCAAAGAGATCCTGGCGCGGATGTTGAACAACCTGAAAGGCTCGTATTTCCGGCGTCAGAACTTTTCCAAGGTCCTAACGATGATCGAACTGGCGCTAGCCATCGATCCGGCGTCGGCGCGCGACGTGCGCGATCGAGGCATGGTCTACTTCGCGATGAAGCGCTACAACGAGGCCCTCGCGGACTTCAAGGCCTATCTCAGTCTCTCACCCCGCGAAGACCCCGGCGTCCAGGAAGTGCTGCAGGCGCTCCACCGCATTCGGGCGGCGATGAATTAGCGACGCTATTTGAGGCGCTCGCAAACCGCGAAACCGTCACGCAGCGGGATCACCGTCGTGCACAACTTCGGCGAGCCGTAGATCAGGCGGTTGAAGCGTTGAATGGCGCGGGTTTCGGCGTCACGGCGATTCGCCTTTTTCGCTACCCGCCCCGACCACAGAACATTATCCGTGATGAAAAGCCCGCCGACCCGCACACGAGGCACGGCGCGGCGGAAGACCTCGGGATACTGGGTCTTCGACACGTCGTTGAAGATCAAGTCGAACTCGCCTTCCGTCGAGTCGAGCAAATCGAGCGCATCGCCGGTCAGGAGGCGCACGCGATCGAGCACGCCGGCCCGCCGGAGATACCCTTCGGCACGGCGGGCGTTTGCTGGATCGCCGTCCGTGTAGAAGACGCGGCCGGTGGGTCCAGCGGCGCGCGCCAGCCACAAGGTCGAATAGCCGATGGCCGACCCCATCTCAAAGATGCGGCGCGCACGGATGAGTCGCGCCAGTTGATAGAGCAGCCGTCCGCAAGCCGGTCCGATGATCGGCGTGTGATGCTGGCGCGCGTACCGTTCCATCTCGCGCATCGCCGCATCGCGCGCGGGAAGCAGCGAGTAGATGTACTTCTCGGTCTTGGGTTCGGTAATGCCGTTCAAGTGCGCCTCCAGAGTCAGCAGCCCGTCTTGCTCGGCCTATGACGGGACTCATCATCTTATATCACGCGTCGGTTTCAACACGCGACTCTTCTCGATCCGCATCGGACCAATCGCCTGGTCTCCAAGCGATTCGCTCCTCCTCGTTGACAACTTCTTTACATTTCTCTGCGCTTGATTCGGACATCCACAGCGCGTAAGCTAAGCGTCCAAACCCCAGGGAAAGCCTGAGCTCGGTCGGGGAGAAAGCGGGTGGACGATGGCAACGGCGACTGCACCGCGACCGCGTGTCGAACGAACAGCCCGGAGGCGTGAGCAGCGGTCCCACAATCCCGGAATTCTCGGCATCGGGACCGCGAATCCAGCGCCCCGTTTCACGCAGGAGGAAGCATACCGGCTGGCGGGATACGACAGCCAGCGCATCCTCGAGATTTTCCTGAACAGCGATATCGACACGCGGCACTTCTACGTAGACCTCGAGAACATCAATCGTCACGAGACACCGGACGAGCTGAACCAGCGCTATCTACGCGGGGCGATGGAAATCGGCACGCAAGCCGTCGCGACCTGCCTGGACGCCGCCGGTGTCAGCGTGCGCGACGTCGACCTGCTCGTCACATGCACCTGCACCGGATACGTCTGTCCGGATGTGGGGACGCGGCTGATCGCCGAAATGGGATTTCGCCGCGACGTCGAGCGCGCCCCGATGATGGGACTGGGGTGCGCCGGAGCTTTGCCCACGCTGCAGCGCGCCTCCGACTACGCCCGCGCTCACCCGGGCCGCAAGGCCTTGATGCTGGCGGTTGAGATCTGCTCGGCGGCTTATTTTATCGACAATACACTCGAGACGGTGGTGGGCAATGCGATCTGCGCGGACGGCGCGGCGGCCTTCCTCTTAAGTGCGCCCGCCTCAAGCAAACTCGACTCCGGCGCGGAGATCCGGGGAACGCTGGCCCGCCTTCCCCAGATCGTCGACTTCGAATCATTTATCGACCCCGGGCAGCTCGACAAGGTTGGATTCGAGCAACGCGACGGCAAACTGCGCATCATCCTGGCGGCGCTCATTCGCGATCTCGCGGCTCCCATGATTGCACGGTCGCTCGATCCGCTACTCGAGCGCAACGGTTTGGCGCGCTCCGACATCCGGTTTTGGGTGGCGCATCCGGGAGGCCGCAAGGTGATTGACAACGTGCAGCGCGAGATGGGCCTGACCGACGAGCAACTGCGCCACTCGAAGAAGGTGATGCGCAACTACGGCAACATGTCGTCGCCGACGGTGATGTTTGTGCTCGACGAGGTAGTGCGCCACGGCGAGCCCCGGCCCGGCGATTGGGGTGTCATGATTGCGCTGGGACCGGGAATGGCGGCCGAGACCGCTTTGCTGCGCTGGTAGGGCAGCCGCGCGGCCCGTGGGCTTCGCAAATGTCGGGCGAATGGACTGAGCGTCGGGCGTGAGGGAAAAGAAGAAGGAGTAAAGATGAACAGAAAACGGATCATACTGCTGGTCGTCACAATCCTAGTCCTGGCAGCGGCAGGGGCGATTGCTCAGGAAACTACGGGAAGCCAGGCGGTCGAGATCAAAATGACGGCGAAGAAATACAAGTTCGACCCCAACGTCATCACTGTCAAGAAGGGGCAGCAGGTGAAGCTTGTCATCACCGCGCTCGACCGCGACCACGGGTTCAAGCTCGATGCCTTCAACATCAACCAGAAACTGAAGAAAGGGGACCCTGCCACCATCGAATTCACCGCTGACAAGGTGGGCACCTTTCCTTTTCAGTGCTCGGTGGTCTGCGGACTCGGTCACGGCAAGATGAAGGGCAAGCTGCTTGTCGAAGAGTAGGGCGCACTCTTCAGCCGGGCAGGACACCTACGGATGCGCTCTATGGATCTGTGGTAGCGGCGGGACCGGAGCGTGAGGATCACCGCAGAGGTAGTTATGCCAGCGTTCGAGGTCAGCCCGCAGAGCGGCCAAGTCAATACCATGGTCCCTTGTGGCGCATCGCTCGAGCTTCCTTGAACCCTTGGCAAGGAGCGAACGGAATCCGGCGCTTTTTCATCGCCGCCCGCTTTCAGCCACACGGCTTCGAGTGCCTCGTGAGCCTCGAAGGAATTTCTGCGTGTTGAACAGACGGATTCCTTCGGCAAGGAACGGGTCGATCGTCTTCCCTGAAATTCTCTTGGGCGGCAAGATGCGGTTTACGGCAGGCGGTTGACGCCGCAGAATGAATACAAGCGCCTTCCCGTCACAAACCTCAGAAGATTTCGAACCGCTCCTGGTGAACCGTCGGATCGCTTTTGACGATCACATCCTTGTGCAAGATGGATTCGATCTCCAAGAGCAGGACCCCGTCGCGCGACTTGAGCGAATGCGCAACCTCTGGGCTTACCCGCAGCGTCACCGTCTTGCCCTCGAACTGGCTGGCCATTTTGCGCGCCTCCGCCAGAATCTCCAGGCAGACGGTGGAGGGCGACTTGATCCAGCCTGCCCCGCCGCAGTAGTGGCACGGCTCCGAGAGGGTCCGCTCGAGTGACTGTTTCACGCGCTTGCGCGTGAGCGCCACGAGGCCAAATTCGTTGATGGAGAGAATATTGGTGGGCGCGCGATCGGCACGCAGCGCTTCTTCAAGCGCCTGAACGACCTTCTGCCGGTTGCGCCGCTCGTCCATGTCGATGAAATCGATCACGATGATCCCACCCAGGTCGCGCAGGCGGATTTGCCGCACGATCTCCTTCACCGCGTCGATATTCGTCTTGACGATGGTATCTTCTAGGCGATTGGTCTTGCCCACGTACTTCCCGGTGTTGACGTCAATCGCCACCAGCGCTTCGGTCTGATTGATGACGATGAAGCCGCCCGATTTCAGCCACACCTTGGGCTTGAGCGCCTTGTCGATCTCCGCCTGGATCCCGAACTCCTCAAACAGCGGTGTGTCGCGATTCCACAACTTCACGTGCCCGACGAGCGAGGGCTGACAACGGCTGACGAAGTCGAGCACACGCTCGTATTCGACCTCGTTGTCGACGCGCACGGTTTTGAAGTCGGGCGAGAGCATATCGCGCAGAATGCGTTGCACCAGGTCGAGGTCGCGATGCAGCAGCGCGGGAGCCTTGGTGCGTTCTACCTTGCCACGGATATCGGCCCACAGCGCGGAGAGAAACTTCAGGTCGGCCTTGAATTCATCCTCCGAGCGCCCTGCTCCGGCCGTCCGCACGATGAAGCCGCCGGTGAGAGAGCCCCGGTTCTCGAGAATGATGTTACGCAGGCGCAGCCGCTCTTCTTCCGAGCCGATCTTGCGCGACACACCGATATGGTGGATGGTCGGCATATAGACCAGGTATCGACCCGGCAGGGCAATGTGCGAGGTGATGCGGGCCCCTTTGTTGCCCAGAGGCTCCTTGGCGATCTGGACGAGGATTTCCTGCCCTTCCTTCAGCAGTTCGGAAATCTGAACCGGCTGATTGTTTCCAGGACGCGAGTCTGACGCGTAAGCGGGTCCACTGCGAGGACGCGGACTGTGGTCGCCGACTCCGCGTCGTCCGCGACGGCCGCGCCGCGGGGCGAAATGCGGGCGATGATGTGGTTCGCGCAGGGTGTAGCTGCGCTCGGCCGGCTGACTTGCCGATTCAGGTTGAGTCCCCGGGACGGGCGCCACCGGCTGAAGAGGCGTCCGGTCGGACGGCAATTCGGTCACCGGTTCCGCGCTCGCCTCAACGGCTTCGGCTGAAGGGGCTGGAGGCGGTGCCTCATCGCGGCCATCGCCCTCGGCGAGAGTATCGCTTGTGGACTCGGCTGAAGACTCGGTCTGGGGCGAGGGTAAGGACGCTTCCGCACGCTCGCGAAAACCGGAGGTTTCTGGAGATTCAATAACGGCCTCGGCTTGCGGCAACTCGAGGGTCCCAGCCCGTTCCTCTGGCTCAGCAGCGAGAGGCGGTGACACGCGAAATGCCTCGGCCGCGGTTTCCGCGACCAACGGCTGAGCAACGGCGGAAGGCGTTGTCGAAGCCTGCGCGACCGTTGGGCGCTCGGTCGAGAGGTCCCGCCCTTCCGATCCCACTGCGATGCCGGCGGGTGACGTCTCAGCGGGAGTGGCCTCGGAGTACGCTGGCGGAGCGTTTTCTGTCACACGTTCCGCAGACTCAGCCGGCGAGGCGGCTGCCTCGGGCGGCGTGTTCGCGTACTTCGCCAGAGACTCACCTGGCAGAACCTGGAAGTCATGTGGATTGCTGTAGTCCTCGGAATGGGGCGGACGCTCAGGGGCCGACGAGTGCTGGGGCCGCTCATAACTTCCTGGTCTCGAACCAAACTTTCGCTCTCGGAAGCCGCGGCCTCGCCGACGGCGGCGGCGTCCCCCAGAGTAATCCTGGCCTCGTTGTCCACCGGACTCCTGAGGCTCGCCCGCAGGCCGCGCCGGCGGGTGGGCGGTAGCTGCCGCAGGGGGCGGCACGGACGGTGCAACCGGCTCAGCGACAACCGTTTCCGGAGCTTCAGGCAAGGTGGCGACCGACGGCGCTTCTGTGGGCGGGGAAGCAACTTGAGCGGAGGTGACCTCCGGGCCGGATTCGGCTCCAGAAGGCTCGGTCGCGGGTGCGACGTCGCTCGCTGCAGGAGGCGGGGAAACGACCACCGGAGCCTCCGCCACGGTCGGACCCGCACCCGTTGCGGGCTCGGCGCTAAGACGTGAGACACGCGCTTCGGCTTCAGAGACGACTTTGTCGTACTCCTCGGAGTCCTCGAAGAAGTCGGAGACGTAAAGGAAGGCATCACGCTCGAGGCCAATGTTCACAAACGCGGACTGCATGCCGGGCAGGACACGGCTGACGCGGCCCTTGTAAATGCCGCCCACCAAGCCGATACCCGTATCCCGCTCGTGGTACACTTCGACCAGCGCGTCGTCCTCCAGCACGGCGACTTTCGTCTCGTGAGGAGACGAGGAAATAAACAACTCCTTGGACATGGGAAATCCTCCTCCGGGAGGCCGCGAGGATCAATCCCTGGTCTCAGACCCGACCTGGTCGGGACTCGCCGCCGGGAGATCAACTCCAGCCGTTCCCCGTTGCGAGCCGAGTGGCCACTTTCCGGCCCCTGCTCTGGCTCGCGTCATAAGAATTCAATCTCGGGTCGTATTGCGTCGCTCCAAAGAACGGAGCGTCTCCGGAAACAACCCCATCCGGCCCATCCGGGCAAATTGGGCGCGTGTCTGGGAATTGCAACGTTGGCCGCTATCCCCGCACGAACCCACTTAGCACGAAACCCTGACTCCCCCTTCGGACCGCCCTCCCAGGCAGTCACTTAATTCACGAAACGCCGCATCTTGACGCTCATCGCCAGCCCGAGACCGAGGAAGGTGATGAGGGTCGAGGACCCTCCCTGGCTCATCAGCGGCAAGGGGATTCCGGTGACCGGCAGGAAGCCGATCATCATCCCAACATTCACGGCGACTTGGAAAAACAAAAGGGATGCAAAACCGACGAGCACAAATGCACCCGCCCGTTCTCCTGCTGTCTGCGCCCCGTCCAGGAGGCGCACCAGCAAGGCAAAGTAAAGCAGAAGAACCAGCAACGTACCCACAAAACCCTGTTCCTCGGCGAAGGACGCGAAAATAAAGTCAGCGTGAGAGACCGGAATGAATCCCAGCCGACTCTGCGTTCCGTTCCCGATACCCTTTCCCCAGAAGCCTCCGGATCCAATCGCAATCTTGGCCTGCGAGGACTGATAGCCTGAACCCTGAGTGTTCTCCGCCGGGTGGATGAACGTCATCACTCGCTCTCGCTGATATGGCTTTAAGAAATGCCAGCCCACCGGCAGAATCAGTATTCCCAGGAGTAACAGTGCCAGCACCTGCCGCACCCGAATTCCTGCCAGGAAAAGCCCGGCGGCGACAATCGGAAAAAACGTCAGCGAAGTGCCAAGATCCGGCTCGATCGCTACCAGCGCAGCAGGCGCACCGACCAGCACACCCAGGACTACCAAATCCCTCCAGGTAACGGACTTCTCACGCCGACTCGCGAGATAAGCCGCCACCGCGACTATTATAACCAACTTCACCAACTCTGACACTTGGAAAGTTAAGGCGCCGATCTTCAGCCAGCGGCGCGCTCCTGAAGCCGAATGACCACTCACCAGCACGGCCAGTAGCGCCAAGATGCTGAACAGGTAAATCCAAGGAACCTGTTCAACGATAATGCGGTAATCAAACCGGCTGATCGCAATCGCCAGGACACACCCTATCAAAACCCAGTAAATCTGCCGCTTATACTGGGTCGCCAGGGCGGTATGAACGGTAGTGCTGTAGATCTCGATGATGCCTATGGCCGCTATCCCCAGGGCCAACAGAAGGAGAAACCAGTCGAAGTCTCGATAGCTTGCCGCTTTACTCATCAGAGTCAGCGAGACTGGGTCGTCGGCGGTCGCACCGCGTGCTGCCCATCCCGCGCGGCCTCGCTCATCAGGTGTGGTTCGACGCCTGCCGGGCTTGGCACGATCTTGCCCTTTTTCTCGTAGTAGGCCTTGATGACCTCGCGAGCGATCGGGACGGCAACCGAGGAATGCTCGCCTTCCATGACAAGGGCCGCCACAACGATTTCGGGTTTCGTGCTCGGAGCATAGCCTACAAACCACGCGTTATTTCGAAACGTTGTCTTATGTTCCGACAGTTGTAGTTTTGAGCTCACGACTTGCGCCGTACCGGTCTTGCCCGCGATGTCCAGACTGGGGTCGTGGGCGCCTCCTCCAGTGCCCCCGCCTTCGTTGACAACACCCCACATGCCGCGCGTGACGCAACTCACGGTCGACGGCTTGAGGGCGAACGTATGTTCGTTATCGCTTGGCGGATCGACCCCGAGCGCCAGGAGTTGATCCTGGAAGACAGCGTGGGGGCGATGGAAAACACCTCCGGAGGCAACACCACCAATGGCGTACGCTAATTGTAGTGGAGTTACGGCTACCGCTCCCTGACCAATGGCTACTGATATAGTTTCACCCGCCCACCACTGGCGCTTAAACACTCTCTCCGTCCACTCTGGCGAGGGGATTAGGCCCGGATCCTCTCCTGGCAGGTCGATTCCAGTTCGCGCGCCAAGCCCAAGCTCCTTCGCGTAGTAGGCAAGCTTGTCGATACCCAACAGCTTCCCAATAGTATAGAAGTAGACGTCGCAAGAAACCACGATGGCTCGATGCAAGTCCACGCTGCCGTGGCCCTTATGCTTCTCCCAAACCCAGTCGTGATAGGTGTGGCCGTAGAGGGTGATGAGTCCAGGACAGTTAATCGTGAAGTCAGGCTTGATGGTGTCCGTCTCAAGAGCCGCCGCCGCAGTAATGATCTTGAAAACCGAGCCCGGCGCCAGATGAGCCTGAATCGCCTTGTTCATCAGCGGCTTCATGGGGTCTTCGGTCAACTGCTGCCACTCTTCCCGGTCAATCCGATGGGCGAAATCGTTGGGGTCGAAGGCAGGGTGGCTGACCATGGCCAGCACTTCACCGGTTCGGGGATCCAGTGCAACCACGGCACCCGCATGCTCGCCCAGCGCGGCCTCGGCCGTCATCTGCAAGTCGAGGTCGATCGTAAGCCGCAAGTCGTTGCCAGGAAGGGCGTTCACCGTGTTCATTGAGCCGACTTCCTGGCCCCGGCTGTTCACGACCACGCGCCGTACGCCGTCTCGGCCCGAAAGAACGGAGTTGTACTGCCGCTCAATGCCGAACTTTCCCACCACGTCGCCCGGCAGGTAGTGTGAACCCGGCTCGGCAATCATCTCCTCGGGTACCTCACCGACATAACCGAGCAGCGCCGCGGCGGCCTCGTGCTTGGGATATAGCCGCTGCTGGACTTGGATCAGGTCGAGTTCAGGATACTCCAGCCGGTGCGACTCGATGAAAGCGACGTCTTCCAGCGTTGCCGCCTGCTTCAGCACTACCGGCTGAAAGCGCGGCAGATGAGCGGAGTGCTCGATCAGCCGCTGGAGTTCCACCGGATCAAGTCCGAGGCCGCGCGCGACCCCCTGAATCTGCTCGGGTGAGAGCTTGGCATTGGTCTCGCGCATCAGCAACACGCTGAAGGCGGGGAAGTTATCCACCAGCACTCGCCCTTCACGATCGAGGATACGTCCGCGCGGTGCAATCACTGGAAGGTCACGGATGCGGTTGCGCTCGGCCTGTTCGACATAGCGCCTATGTTGGGTAATCTCGATGCGCCAGTATCCGAGGAGCAGAACCAGGAAGGTCGCGGCAACTGTGCCCTGTAAAGTGGCTATTTTCCAGGCTGGGAAGCGGTCATTTTCTGCGAAGCGAAACTGCATGATTCTTGCACTTTCCCTGCGGAGCGACACTTCCGACCAGGGTAGGACAGGGTTGGCGGGCATTCCGCTCGCCTGCAGAGTGTGGGTCCTACGTGACCCACGCCTCCTCCCTGAAAGACTCTCGGGCCACGCCGCGTTAATGACGAAGATAACATACTGAGAGCGCCGGAACAAGATGAACTACATCGAGCCGCGCATTTTGGCAGTCTTGAGCGTCCAGGCCTGCAGCCGCGCCAGCTCCATCAGGTGGGGGGAGCGGAAGCCAGGAGCAAAGATGGGCCAGTTCCAGAGGGAGGGCGAATCCTCAGCCACGTAGCTCGAGGTCGCAAGGCGCGCCGACGAGCAGGTCACGGATTCGGGCGGCTCGCTCTTGGCGATGAGGGTCGAGGATACCTGGGCCAGCGCAACCAGGTAGCTTTCGGGTGGGACGCCGGTACTGCCCAGCCACACCTGCGAGGGAACTTGGCCGTTGCGGCCGAGAAATCCCGCCACGTCGAGGGCCGTGCGTGAGAACTGGCTCCAAGGAACTGTAACCGCAGACGGAAGTTGGGGCCCCGCAGAGTCAGGACCGTAGGGCGTCCGCTCGAGCAGCAGCGGCTCGGCGGCCCGCTTGCGAATCACCCCGCTGACGAACTGGTTCAGCAAGGCAAAGGTCTCGCTGGGTGCCAGCACATAGTTCTGATGTGTCTGGTACGACACGTCGGAGTCGACTTGGCCGGCGATATCGCTCACTTCCTGCATTGAAAACACGCGCTTCTGTACCGCGTCAGGAAAAAGTTCGAGCGCCTCCGGCGCAGTGACGAATCGTACCTGCGGAAACGACTTGATAGTCGTGACCAGACCCGCGAGGTACTGAAAAGCGCGTTCACTCTCCTCGGGCGTCTTCATCGGAGGCAGCTTCCAATCCTCGCGCGGAGGATTCGCGCCACGCGCGAAGTTCATCGCGTCCCAGAACTCCCGGTGAATGAACTCGCAGGGGTGGAAATAGAGGCTGATGATTCCGCCGCCGGGTTGGGAGCCGAGGCGGACGTAGAATTCCTGAAATTTGGCCTTGGCTTGGTCGAGATTCGACCAGTCGTCATTGGGACGGAGCTCGGGTCCTTCCTTGGTGTTAAAGATATTCAGCAGCCCCCCATACCAGAAAGGTTTGCCGTCGAGCCCGACGTGCGGCGCCTCGTCGAGATACACGTGGACGCCCCATTTCTTGAGCGTGGGGAACACCTGGGGAGCCCAGGAGTTGCCGGGCTGGCCGTAACAAGTTGGCGCCTTGCCCAGGATGCGGCGTACGTCGTCGAAGCCGGGACGCTCGCGGCGGTCGAACTCTTCGACGCCTGCTTCCCAGTCGAGCGGGGACTCGTATTCCGCCACCGTCGGGTGTTGACTGTGGGTATTCGAGTGATAGCCGATTTCGTGTCGGGCGAGCGCGGCGATCACGTCGCGCCGGCCGCGCCGCTCGAGGATGCGCGCTTTCTCGCCCACCACCTTGAAGGTCGCTCGTACGCCCTGGTGGGTCAGGTAGTCGGCGATCCGCTTGGCGGCGTCGTCGCTTTGAGGCAGGATGTAGTCCTCGGTGTCAAACCAGAGAACAACATAGACAGGACCCTGGTCGAACGCCCGAGCGCGCCACGCGTCCGCCTCGGGGATCAAAGCTCCTGCCAAGGTCGCCCCGACGGCAGTCATTGCCGAGCGTCGATTCATTGCTGCGTCACCTGGAATCACCGCCAGCGCCTCAGGATACCAGATGCGGCAAGCCTGGAAACCAGATTCTTGGTGTTGGGCAGCTCGTGGCGGGACCGCGGCCTACCGGGCGTGGCTGGCCGATTTACTCTTCTGGCTCTTCAGGAGCATGAGGCTTGCGAAAGCCCGGACGTCCTCGACCCGCGCAAGCGGCACGCGCAAATGAGCTTCCTCGCCTTCAAGCGGCGCACTTTCGATCCGCTGCTTCATTCGATGTGCGACCCTGGATGATCCGAGCGCACGTTCGCGCTGAGGTCGATCGAGCATCGCCACAGCTTCGAGAGCGCCAGGGCGAATCAGGACGATGAACAGGCCGGTCTCGCCGCAGCGGTAGTGGGGTGTCCAGCCGAGTTCGGGTCCCTGATAGACCAATTCCTCGACCAAGCCGTCGATGACGCTGACGCGCCGCCTCAGCTCTTCGAACAGTATGGCGGCGCGGTCGCCCCCGAGGCGAGTCAATTGCGCCCAGTCCGGCTGGCGTGTGGGGTCTTTGAGGAAATCCCCAATCTGGCAGGTGGCAATCGTCATAAGACCTGAGAGCTGAGAGTCGAAGGCAGGCGCCTCCCTGGCTATCAGACGGCGAAACCCTTCAGTAACCGGTCGAATGCCGGCTACTGACTCGTCGACTGCGGCTGTGGCTTTGGCTTGGGCGCGGGCGGCAGGCCAAGCACGTGCCGCTTGATCGACTGGAACTCCGGACCGTCGGTTCTCCATTCTTTCGGCGGACCGAGCGTGGGAATCTCCGCGTCCACCATCTGGATTCGGTTCGCAGGATTTGGGTGGTCGGAAAAGAACTGGAGTGTGCGCTGGGGATACTTCTGTTCGATGATCTGGAAGAACTGCGCCATGGCGTGAGGATCGTAGCCGGCCTGATAGAGGACGTAGGTGCCGACCTCATCCGCCTGCGCTTCGTTGCTGCGCGAATTGTGCAGGAAGATGGAGCTGATCCCGAAGCCGACGCCAATTTGCGCGAGCTGGCCCATTAGGCTTCCGCTCTGGCCCAGGAAACCGCCCAAGATCGATAGCGGCGCTTGGGCCAGCACCATCTCCGATGCCTGATGTGTGCCGTGGCGCATCACCACGTGTCCTTCCTCATGCGCGATCACCCCGGCTAGCTGCGCTTCATCCTGTGCCGCCTCAATGGTCGCGCGGTTGACGTAGATGTACCCGCCCGGCAGCGCAAAAGCGTTAATGTCGCTGCTGTTGACCACCTTGAATTGCCAGACATACTCCTTGCGATCGTTCGGCGTGTAGCCGGAGAGCCGACGCCCGAGGTCGTTGACGTAACGCTCTACTTCGGCATCGTGGAGCATGGGGAGTTGCTTCTCCACCTCCGCCGCGTTGTCGTGACCCAGCTTGATGTCCTCGGTTGGGGAAAACAGATTGAAACCCGGCTTGAAGTCCGGCGGCCGCTCGACGCCCAGCGTGACGCCCGTCATCACAGCAAGCGCCACGAGCAAGAAGCCTGCGATTCCGGTGCGAGTAACGAACATGGACTTGCGCATCCGCGGGTTCGTTCGCCCGCGCCGCAGTCGACTGAGCGTCCTCGGAGTCACTCGCAAACCGTGCAACACGGCGGCCTTCCTCTCCACCGCCCTTAAGTGCCTCGCGGAGACTCGAAGCCCGCCGAACCAGCCGGCTTTCGGTCCCGCATATTCCACCCTTGGGCGAAAGAAAAGCTTACAACAAGCCATCCGCCTGCTGCAAATCAGGACCTCAAACCTCGGAAGACTTCGGCGCCGCGATAATCGGCCCGCGCTCCAAGCTGCTCCTCGATGCGCAGCAGCCGGTTATATTTCACCAGGCGCTCGGAGCGCGTAATCGCCCCGATCTTGATCTGCGAGGCGGCCGTCGCGACAGCGAGGTCCGCAAGTGAATCGTCTTCGGTTTCGCCGGAACGCGCGCTCACTACCGTGCGGTACCCGTGCCGCTTCGCAAGCCGTACTACCTCCAGGGTCTCGGTCAGGGTACCCACCTGGTTCATCTTGACGAGAACGGCGTTGGCCACTCCGGACTGAATCCCACGCTCAAGCCGTGCGGCGCTGGTGACGAACAGATCGTCGCCGAGTAACTGGCAACGCGCCCCCAGCCGATCGGTCAGCGTCTTCCAGCCGCTCCAATCATCCTCACCCAGGCCGTCCTCGATGGAAAGGATGGGATAGCGGTTCGCCCACGCACTCATACGATCGACCATTTCGGCCGGCTTGAGTTCGGCGTCCTCGGCCGCGAGGCAGTATAGCCCGCCGTCGAGAAAGTGGCTGGCGGCCACATCGACAGCGATGGCGGCGTCCTCGCCCGGCCTGAATCCCGCGCGCTCGAACGCTTCGACCATCACTTCAAAGCCCACCTCGTTCGACTCGAGCCGGGGCGCGTACCCGCCTTCATCGGCGACGCCGGCGGTAAGCACGCCGCGCGAGTGGAGTACCTCCTTCATGGCGCGGTAAATCGCGACGGCGTCTGCGAGCGCTTCGTGGTAGCGCCGGGCACGCAGGGGAATCACCTGGAAATCCTGGAAGTCGAGGTTACCTCCGCCATGCAGGCCGCCACTCAGGATGTTGACCATGGGTACCGGCAACTCCGCCGCCGAATCACCGCCCAGATACCGGTAGAGCGGCACTTTCGCCGAAGTGGCAGCCGCACGCGCCACAGCGAGCGATGCTCCGAGAATCGCGTTCGCGCCCAGGCGCCGCTTGTTGGGTGTACCGTCGAGCGAGATTAGAAGTTGATCGACGCGAGCCTGGTCCGAGGCCTCTGCACCCCTGAGCGCCAGACTGATTTCGCCTTCGACGTTGGCGACAGCCTCTCGTACGCCGCGTCCCAGGTACCGCCGCAGATCGCCATCTCGAAGCTCGAGCGCCTCGGATCTTCCGGTCGAGGCGCCTGACGGGACGATCGCCCGTCCGCGGGAGCTATCTTCAAGCATCACGCCCACCTCGAGCGTGGGATTACCGCGCGAGTCCAGCACTTCTCGGGCGCGAATCAAACTGATGCGAGCCATAGGGTCTCAAGGAGTGAGGGGAGTACCGGCCGACTGGATTTCTCCAAGCACCAGGTCGACCACTTCATCGAGCTTCGTAGGCGCCTCGAGCAGAATCCGCTTGGCGGCGTACCGCACGCTTTCTTTGGTCGCCTCGTCGCGAATGTACTCGACCGGCGACTTCCCGTCGATGCGCGCCAGCATCAGCCCTCCAAGGTGCCGCAAGGTCATGCGTTCGAAGTCGCTCGCCTCCGGTGGCCGGGATCCGAGTCCGGTCGTCAGCGCCTGCCAGAACTGCTGGACGGCGTCGATGTAGAGGCCGGCGAAGCGCGGCTGATGAAACGCCTTCAGAAAAAGATGATTCAGCAGGAAGCCGGAATCAAACGCCGGGTCTCCCCAGTGAATCACCTCGAAGTCAATCAGAAAAACATCTCTCCCGCGCACCAGCATGTTCTTCGGACTGTAGTCGCCGTGCACCAGCGCGGTGTCAATATTCCAGGAGATCCCGATCAATTCGTCGAACTGCTCGCGCACGTCCGGGTGGCGCGCCACCACCGTCCGGTAGTAGGGGTCGATCCGGAGCTGATCGAAAACCGTCCCATCCCAGAATCGTTTCTGGAACGCCTTGTTGGCCCGCGAGGCGTTGATCATCCGCGCCAGAAGCACGCCCACCTGATGGGCCACCTGCGGATTGGAGCGGCGTCCCGCCAGCAACGACTCCTTCCAGACGACAGACCCCAGAGGCGCGGCGGTCATGATGTACGCATAGTTCTCGCGGTCGACGTGAATCACTTCCGGCAACGACTCACCGAGAACGGGCTTGAGCGCCTCGATCGCCTCCGCCTCGCGAAAGATGCGCTCGCGGTCGGAGCGCCAGTCGTCGCGGACTCGGAGCTTGCCTAGCGATTGTTTCACCACCCACCGGCATCCCGGAGCTCCGGCTTCGCCGCCGCATTCGGCGAGCAACACGACGTTCGACACGCCTCCGCCCAACTCGCGCACGTCCACGCGCCTGCCGCCGGCTATCAGTCCGAGGGACGCAAGATAGCCGCGCAGATTCTCAGCGCTCAGCAAGAAATCTTCAGAGCTCATGGCGAGCCGAGGAAGTCCAGAAGCGCCTGGTTGAATTCCTGCGGCTTCTCAATCTCAGGGACGTGCCCGCACTGGTTGAGGACCACCAACTTCGAGCCCGGGATGGTTTTCTGGAAGCGCTCCGCCGACGACAGCGGGATCAGCGCATCCTCGTGGCCCCAAAGCACCAGCGTCGGCGCGTGAATAGTGCGTGCCTTCTCATCTTCGAACTGGTCGGTTGAAAAGGCGCCCGCCAGCGTCCGCTCGATGGTGTAGCCATCGCCGTCCCGGAGGTGCTCTTCGAAGGCGTGCCGGACCAGGGCATCGGTGACGAATTGTTTGTCGTAGACGATGTACTCCAGAATCTGGCGCATGCCCGCAAGCGATGACGGGTTCAGATCGACCGCCAATTTGGTCATCCCGCCCACAGGCCGCATGCCGGCGGCGTCTACGAGCACCAGCTTGTCGACCATCGCGGGATGCTGCGCCGCAAAGTCCGCGGCAATCCAGCCTCCGAGCGAGTTACCTACCAGGCTCGCCTTGGGGATACCGGCGGCCTGCATGAAGCCTTGCAGGAACTCGACGAACGTTTCGATCTTGTAATCAATGAGGGGCTTATCGGAACGGCCGAAGCCGATCTGGTCGACGGCGTAGACGTGATATTTCGCGGAGAGAGGGCCGATGTTCGCCGCCCAGATCGCCGAGTTCGATCCCAGCCCATGCAGGAAAATGAGGTTGGGTCCCTGGCCTGTCTCGTGGTAGCGAATCTTCTGGCCGAGTACTTCCACGGTTTTCTCGGGCGGTAGAGCCGGCGCCATTTGAGCCGGCACGAGGGACGGAGCAAGCAGGAGGACGAGCGGCCCCATGAAACTTACCAACACCTTACAAATGTTCTTCGTGCGACCGTTTAGCCGTCCTCTGGGAGTTGACATGAATGAACCTCGCTTCGCAGTTGAATGGCCGCAGTCGTCGAGCCTTGGCGCTCACTGCCTTTCGATCGGTTGTCCCATGGCGGTCAGCCGGTCAAGCAGCCGGTATCGAGCCCCGCAGGTCGGGCATTGAACTTCGTGCCGCTCACGAACTCCAGTGTCAGACTCGTCAGGAGTTCCCACCAGGCCAAAATGGCCGTCGGGTGAGCGGAAATACTCGAACATGAGCTGGCCGCAGCGCAGGCAGAATTGGCGGCGGCGTTCGACCCTTTGATTCACTTCGTCCCCTCGCCCATCGTCAAGGCGCGCGCCACAATTAACTCGGAGCGAAAGCCGTTCTGCGATATTCGCTCTTGCTTCTCGATGTGCCATGCGTCGTCTCGCAGCAACGTCCGCACGGCCACCGGCCGGCATCCTCCTACGAGGGTTGGCGCATGACGGAACAGCCACATCCAGAGGCGATTCACGATGGGATTCTGTTCTGCCATGTAGAGCAACACCAATTTGGCGCCGTCCTTAAGCGTTCGATGGAACTCTGCCAGCACCGCGCGGATATCGGCTTCGGAGAGCAGGTCGAGCATGTAGCTGTTCACGACCAGATCGAAGGTCGCGCTCGCAAAAGGCAGATGCCGCGCGTCAGACCGGCAAAGCGCTCCCGGGCGCCCCGCCGACTTCAGGCGATGCCGAGCCCGCCGAAGCATTCCGCCGCTCAAGTCGGTCCCGATGCAACGGCTGAGGCCTGTGGTGCCCGCGAGCCAGGCGAACAACTCGCCCGTGCCCACCGCAACCTCCAGCACGGACTGGCCCGCCGCGGGTTCGGCGGCCTCAAAGGCAAGCTGATGGGCGCGACTCTCGGTAATCGCCGCCCACACGCCGTAGACTGCGGCCCATCGGTCGTAGCTCCATTCGACCCGCTCCGGAGAGAGGGCCTCCTCGGCCGAGACCGTGGTACTGGGTTTCACTTCCGCGCTCCCGGTGGCAAGATACCACAGGCGCACCTCGGCTTATAGTTCCGGTTGCCGACGGTCTCAGCATCCCTGGCGACCGCGGATTCCATCCCCCGGGGCGAAGCCCCGAGGCTGGTTACTGCATCCTATCAAGGGACTGTGGAGCGCCGAACCTTCATCATCGCGGCAATAGCAGGCGGGGTCGGATTGGTGGAGTACAGCTATCTGACCCGCTGGATGAACGGGCTGCGCGATCCCGGCGGCTTCTCGGTCAAGGCTTACGAGAAGTACCGCGCGGAGGCGGCGCTCGTCGCCATCACGCCCAACGAGGACTTTTACGTCACGTCGAAGGGCGGGACTCCGGCGATCAAGGCGGCGGACTGGCGATTCAAGTTTGACGGCCTCGTCGCCCACCCCTTCACGCTGGCCTACCAGGACGTCGTCAACCTGCCGCGTATCGAGAAGGAGTTAACGCTCGAGTGTATCTCGAACTCAATCGGCGGCAACGCCATCGGCAACGCCAAGTGGACCGGCACGCCGCTCAAGCCCCTCATCGAGCGCGCCCAGCCGCTTAAGGACGCGGCGTACGCGGTCATCCACGCGGCCGACGGCTTCTCCACCGGGCATCCGCTCGAACGCCTCTGGAACGCGGAGAATTTCCTCGCCTACCAGATGAACGGCGAAGACTTGCCGGCGATACACGGGTATCCGATGCGCGTCTTCATCCCGGGAAAATTCGGCATGAAGCAGCCCAAGTGGGTGACGCGCATCGAGCTCGTCAACAAGGCGTACCTCGGCTACTGGGAAAGCCAGGGCTGGTCGGACTCCTCGGAGCGGCTGGCGCACGCCCGGTTCACGGATCTGAAGAGCGGAGCCAAAATCTCCGGCAAGAATTTCGAGCTAACTGGGTACGCCGTGGGCACTCTCGACGGCATCAAGTCAGTTGAGATCAGCTTCGATGACGGCCGCACTTGGCAACCCACCAGCCTTTTCAGCAATCCTTCGCCGCTCGTTTGGACTTTCTGGAAGTACGTCTGGGTGACTCCCAAGCCCGGCGATTACAAAATCCGCGTGCGCGCCATCGACGGAAAGGGTCGGGTGGAGGACTATAGTCCGCGCAACATCTTCCCCGACGGCGCTACCGGCCAGCAGTTGATGAAGCTCACTGTCGCGTGATCTCGGTGCCGGCTCTTCCGCGCCGGGAAAAACCGCACAGGAAGACTCACTTGCCCAGGTATTTGCCAGGATCCTTATCGAAAGCCGCTTTGCAGCCTGGGGCGCAAAAATAGATCGTCTTGCCTTGGTACTCGCTTTTGGCCGCTGCCTTATTCGAGTCGATCTGCATCTTACAGACCGGGTCGATGACTTTCATGGCGATGCTTCTCCGGCGAAAATGCCTCCTGCAAAACCGCCGACTGACAGGGTATCACTACTGGTGGGACGTCGGCGTGGCTGAGGCCCCCGCCCCGGCCGCGCCAGTAACGCCGTGCTGCGCGCGTAGCCGGCGCGTGGTGGCGATGCCTAAATCGATCCGGCGCTTGAACTCGGCATCTCCCAGCCGGGCCTTGCGGCGTGCGCACTTGGGGCAGACCAGGATGATGCTCGCGACCGGCTGCTCCTCGATGCGTTGGACGTCCCAGCCGCGCAGGGCACGGCCGGATGCCCGCAGTCTGGCGTCGCAATACCAGCAGCGCCCATGACCATGAGCGCAAATGGCTTCGAGCGCCTCGTGAACATCAACCGGAAGGGGTTTCGGGTCCTTGCGCGTGCTCAATCCAACCTCCGACCCCCCTTCGAGAATTGCCATTCCGCTGACTTCGCGTTGGACTGCATTACGTACGGTGAACGTTGCCTGCAAAAAAATGTTGGAGCCGGCGGTTCAGGCTTGTTCCTGTTTCTCACAGGTTATGGTGAGCGACGCGATGGCCACGTCATTGCCTTTGGCATTGAAGCTGGGACCCTCCCACTTGGCCGGCCACCCGTTCGAGAAGTTCCAGCGTACCACCTCCTGCCCCTGATCGTCCAAAACCACGATCGACCCGTTCTTGCGCTGGACGTTGCCGTGGAGCGCGGACTGGTGCCACTGGTAAAGTTCCTTCGAACTGGTCATGCCCCACTTGAGCGTAATGTCGGGATATTTGACGCGGCCAGGAAGCTTGCGCACTGCGGAAGACGATTCGTTGCCTTCGCGATACTCGATAACTTCGATCTCCGAGCCCAAGCCGGAGCACTCGGTGAACCCCGCTTGCGTCACGCCGTCGATCTCCACCCGGAACCGGAAACCCCGATAGGGGTCGACGCGTTGTTGTGGATTCGGCACGTTACGATCCCGTCGTCGGGCACCTCACGAACAACCGCTCGTGGACCCGCAATTCATGCAGCGGTAGCACGCGCCGTTGCGCACCATGATGGCGCCGCAGTCGGAGCAACTAGGAGCGTCGTCGGTCGTCTCGACGCCGGCGAGTTGAGATTGCACCGGTTGGGGCTGAGTCGCAGCCGACTCGTTCGATTTTTCCGTCGTCGCCTGCGAGAACTTTGACGCCAATTCCGCCGCGCCCGCAACTTCGGTGCCGTTGGGGGCCGCGAGGCTCACGTTTTCGCGCGGCTGCGCTTCCTTGGGCAGGAACTTCAGCGCCAGCCAGCGGAAGATGTAATCCATGAGGGACTTGGCGTAGCCGATGTCGCGATTACTTGACCAGCCGCTGGGCTCGAAACGCGTATGCGAAAACTTGTCGCAGAGCACTTTGAGCGGCACGCCATACTGCAGCGCCAGCGAGACGGCCGTGGCGAACGAATCCATGAGCCCGGAGACTGTTGAACCCTCTTTGGCCATGGTGATGAAGATCTCGCCGGGCATCCCGTCGTCGTAGAGGCCCACCGTCAGGTAGCCCTCGTGCCCGCCCACCGAGAACTTATGGGTGATGGCGCGGCGCTCGTCCGGCAGCTTGCGGCGGAACGGCTTGGCAACAGGCGTTGTGGGAGCAGGCGCTGGGGTCGCTTCTGCCGGCTCCTGGCCACGGCCTCCCGGCTCCTGACTTCTGACTCCCGATCCCTGATTCCTGACGCCTGACCCCTGTTCTTTGGGCTTGGCGTCTGACGTGTTGAGCGGCTGGGTGCGCTTCGAGCCGTCGCGGTAAATGGCGATGGCCTTGATGCCCAGCCGCCACGCTTCGACGTAGGCGTTCGAGATGTCCTCGATTGTGGCTTCTTCGGGAAGGTTGACGGTCTTCGAGATGGCGCCGGAGAGAAAAGGCTGGACGGCCGCCATCATCCTGACGTGGCCCATGTAATGAATGGAGCGCTTGCCGTGGGCGGGCTTGAGCGAGCAATCGAAAACCGGCAGGTGCTCGGCCTTAAGATGGGGCGCGCCTTCGATGGTGCCGTTCTGGTCGATATAAGCAACGATTTCCGAGGCTTCCTGCTCGGTATAGCCGAGCTTCAAGAGCGCCGTAGGGACGACGTTGTTGACGATCTTGATCAGCCCGCCGCCCACCAGCTTCTTGTATTTCACCAGCGCGAGGTCGGGCTCGACGCCCGTCGTGTCGCAGTCCATCATGAATCCGATGGTACCCGTGGGCGCGAGCACGGTGACCTGGCCGTTGCGGTAGCCGTGCTTCATGCCGCTCGCGAGCGCGTCGTCCCAGATCTTCCGCGCGGCCTGCCAGAGCGCGTCCGGGACGTTGCGCGAATTGATCGCCTCGAGCGCGTGGCGATGCTGGGCGATGACCCCAAGGAACGGCTCGCGATTCTCTGTGTAGCGTGGGAAGGGACCGACCTCGGCGGCGATGCGGCTCGAGGTGAGGTAGGCCTGGCCGTGCATGCTCGCGGTGATGGCCGCGGAGAAGTCGCGTCCCGCGTCCGAGTCATAGGGGAGCCCGGCAGCCATGAGCAGCGCGCCCAGATTGGCGTACCCGAGGCCGAGCGGGCGGAAGTCGTGCGAGTTCTGCGCGATCTTCTCCGTAGGATAACTCGCGTTATCCACCAGGATTTCCTGGGCGGTGATCAAGATGTCGACGGCGTGGCGGAAGGCCTCCACGTCGAATTTGCCGTCGGGCGTCAGAAACTTCAGCAGGTTGAGCGACGCCAGGTTGCACGCCGAATCATCCAGGAACATGTATTCGCTGCACGGATTCGAGGCGTTGATGCGCGCGCTGGTCTTGCAGGGATTCCAGTTGTTGATGGTGGTGTCAAACTGCATCCCCGGATCGCCGCACTGCCAGGCCGACTCCGCGATCTTGCGCATCAGCTCGCGGGCCCGGTAAGTCTTGAGCGGCTCGCCGGTGAGGATCCTCCGCGTGGTCCAGTCACCGTCCGAGATCACCGCCTTCATGAACTCGTCGGTGACGCGGACGCTGTTATTGGCGTTCTGGAAGAAGATCGAACTGTAGGCGTCGCCGTCGAGCGAGGCATCGTAGCCGGCATCGATCAGCGCCCACGCCTTGCGCTCTTCCTTGGCCTTGCACTCAATGAACTCGACGATGTCCGGATGGTCGATGTTGAGGATCACCATCTTGGCGGCGCGCCGCGTCTTGCCGCCTGACTTGATCACGCCCGCAAAGGCGTCGAAACCTTTCATGAACGACAGGGGACCCGAGGCCACACCGCCGCCCGAGAGCGTTTCCAGGGAGGAGCGGAGTGGTGAGAGGTTCGTACCCGTGCCCGAACCCCACTTGAAGAGCATCCCCTCAGTCTTGGCGAGCGTGAGGATGCTGGAGAGGTTGTCCTGAACGGAGTTAATAAAGCAGGCAGAGCACTGCGGGTGCCGGTAGGCCTCGGTCTCCATCTTGACGGTGCCGGTGGCAGGATCCCAGTAGTAGCCGCTGCCTTGCGAGCTACGCTGGTACTTGTGCCACAGGCCGAGATTGAACCAAACGGGGGAATTGAAAGCGGCCTTCTGGCGCACCAGAAGGTGGACGAGTTCCCCGTGGAAATTCTTGGAGTCCTGCTCGCTGCGGAAGTAGCCGCCCTCCGTGCCCCACTGGGCAATCGTGTCGGCGACGCGGCTGATAATCTGCTTGACGCTCGACTCGCGATCCGGCGTCCCCAGCTTGCCGTGAAAATACTTCGAAGCGACGATGTTGGTCGCGGTCTGCGACCAGTCCTTGGGGACCTCCACCGAGCGCTGCTCGAAGATGATCTGCCCCTTTTCGTTCTGGATGCTCGCGGTGCGCAACTCCCACTCGATCTCGTCAAAAGGGTGAGTGCCGGCCTTGGTAAAAAACCGTTTGACGCTGATGCCGCGCTTCGTGGCGTCCTCCGCCATCGTGGTGGCTGCGTTCGTGGATGTCATCGACACTGCTTCCCGGTCTGCCATATGAGTTCTCCTAAACTATTCGATGCGGGGTTTCTCGCCTCGCCCGTTCGAGCCTTCGTGGAATGAATAGACCTGCCGGCTTTCCTGAGGCTTGTCCTCTATATAATAGATGCGCCTGGTTGGTTGACCGATACCATCCGCTGCCCGAGCCGGACGCAATAGACACAGCACACCACTTCCCCATGATCGATCCCCTGAGGCTAAGCCCTGGCGCTGATTGTCTGGTTTGGTGAACTCCGCGTCCCGGCCAGCCTTTTCCCGGGACCCGCGGAACCGCCATCGTCCCTTCCCGTCCGATGGCACGCCGGGTTCAAGCGCCTTGGCGCCTGGCAACCGCGCCCTTCGCTTCGCACTCGGCTCGCATCGCGCAACCTATACCCAAGTCGGCACGGTGTCAAGGAAAAAATACAATATATTGTGCTTTTTTTTGAGTCCGACACTATTCCTAGCACAAACGGCTGAATAGGCTAGAGATAGACGGTCCAGGAAACGAAGGGAGACTAGACCAAAGCGTGCCGGCGAGATTTTCAAACTTCGCAGCGTCAACAACATTTGCTGTCGGAGCGCTCTGCAGAAGTAAGCAACGTAATCGAAAAAGTTGTACCCAAGAGACGGATGAGACGCATGAGACAAGATAATTTGGCGATTGGCAGGAGAGTACTCAGGAGAACACCTTCGGTCAGGAGCAACTGGGCGGGGGGGACGCTCGCAAATTTTTTTTAAACAGGAACGAAGCCATTTGGGGTCTTTAGAATCAACAGCTTGATTTCACCACCACCCCAAAACGAAGCCATTCGATGGCTGGCGGAGCTGCGTCCTGGGTCGGAAGTTCGGAAGTTCGAGGGCAAGGGAATGGATGTGGAAACCGGCGCCTTGTGGCGTTCGAGAACGCATGACGTTCAACGAACTTACATCAACTGGGAAGCTGGACCTTCAGGTTGGACTTACTCAGCGCCTTGACGAGTTGCTGCTCGGCCTGCTCTTTGGCCCAGCCGCGCACCACTGCAATCTCGTCGAGCAGGAGCTGCCAGGCGCGGTCGAGCATCCGCTTCTCGCGGAAGGAGAGCGGCTTAGCCTGGCTGATGACGAGCAGCGTCTTGAAAACCTCGGCCACCTGGAGAAGCGAGCCGGTCCGCATCTTCTCCGAGTTCTCCTTGAACCGGCCCTTCCAGTCTCCGCCGGGAGATTTGCACGATCCGTTGTTCAGGTAAGCGAGCACGTTTCCAACCTCGCTGCTTCTCGCGACGCGACGCAGCCCGACGCTCGTGACGTTGGTCATCGGAACCATCACACGCAAGCCGTTCGATTGAAGCTTCAGGAGGTAAAACGTCTCGGCTTGCCCAGTGAGGTTGCGATTGGAGATCTGCTCGACGACCCCCACACCCTGGTTCGGATACACAATCTTATCGCCAACCTGAAATGACATTTTGCGCTCCCCCCGACGAATTGTGTTGTGCGAAAGCGGTTAAATGAAGAATCTTACTATAGCGCGGAAAATCGTCCGCGTCAAGAGAAGGCGCACATTTTTTCGCCAACCACTCACTCCCTCGAATGCCGGCTTGGCCCATCGCGCTGTGCCGACAGGGTTTACTCCGGCTCACCGTGGTCACGAGGGCACTTGACCCGCTGGGGCGCGGTAGATAATCTTGCGGCTCGGCATCCGGCTGCACAGCCCGTCTGCGAGGTTGTCCGGAAAAGGAATCCGATGAGCGTGACACGCGGTGTTCTGCTTCGAGCCTCCACGAGCCCCTGGCTCAGGGAGCACGCCTCGCGCTACGCGTTCGTGCGCCGGGGCGTGGAGCGGTTCATGCCGGGAGAAGATCTGAAGGACGCCTTAGCCGCTGCCGGGGAACTCCAACACAAGGGCCTCGAGACGATTCTGACGCATCTCGGCGAGAACGTCACGGTGGCGGAGGAAGCGGAGCGAGTCACGCGCCACTATCTCGACGTCCTCGACCAGGTCCACGCACTCAAACTTCCCGCGGAAATCTCCGTCAAACTCACGCAGCTCGGCCTCGACTTGAGCGCCGACCTTTGTTACGCCAATCTCACCCGGCTCGTCGCGCATGCCGGAGCGGCCAGCGTCGTGTGGATCGACATGGAGTCGAGCCCTTATGTGGACGTCACGCTCGAGCTCTTTCGCCGCGCCCGCGCGACCCATGACAACGTGGGCGTCTGCATGCAAGCGTACCTCTATCGCACCGAGACCGATCTCGCCTCGCTGCTGCCGCTCGGGCCGTCGATCCGCCTGGTGAAAGGCGCTTACCGCGAGCCAGCGAATATCGCCTACGTGCATAAGAAGGATGTGGACGAGAACTACTTCGCGCTGGCCTGCGAGCTCTTCAACGCCAAAGTGCAGCACGGCACAGGCCGCATCGCCATCGCCACTCATGATCGCCGGTTGGTCGGCCGAGTCACCGATTACGTGGCGTCCAAGAAACTGGGCCGACGGGACTTCGAGTTCCAGATGCTCTATGGCATCCAGCGTGCCGAACAACTGCGGCTGGCGACCGAGGGCTATCGGACGCGCGTCCTCATCAGCTACGGGTCGTACTGGTTTCCCTGGTTCATGCGGCGGCTGGCGGAGCGTCCTGCGAACCTCGCGTTCGTGGCGCGTCAGCTATTCTCGGGCTGACGCTCCAAACTGCTCATCGCGGGGGCGTAGTGAAAACCATAGCGGTGATTATCAATAGGATAGAGCCTGAGTTGGGGCCGCCAACCGAGGCTGGTAACCTACTAAAACGGTTGCCACGACCAGCTCGATTCAAAAACCAGCGCGCCATGTCCCGTGCTGCGTTCTTCGATCCGCAGACAGTAGAGACGGTCATGATTGAAGGAGGCCTCAAGCTTCTGGCGATCGCTCATCCAGGTCAGATGCAATCCTCCCGCGAAGTCAGTCACGCGCCCGTCCGGCGCACCCAGCGCATGCTCGACTTCCTCGACCGTGGGAGTACTGCGCAGCTTCTGGGGATGGCGTTTCTCGCCGCCAGACCCCGGAACCTCGACCTCCCGGCTGGTATCCTCAACCACCATCGCGGGCACGAACGCCGCGATTCGCTGGGCGCGCTCCTGGGCCTCCGCCGCCGCCCGCGCCCGCTCCAGCCTCGGGACGTAAATCTTGTACCAGGCGATCAAGCCGGCGACGATGGCGAGCTGGACGAGGATGATCCTGGTGCGCACTGTCCAGGGTCTGGGGATAGCGGTCACACTTGGAGTCTACGTCGGCCGCCGCCCCTCTTCAAGGATCGCCGGGCCAGCTTGTGAAGGTGTAGGTCCTTCGACCGTCAGGGGAAAATCGTGAACTTGCGGAGGAATTTCTCTTGAGGGTGCCGCCCGAGTCCTGTTATGATGGCTCGTGCCGCTCTGGATTCCTTCGTTCATGCCGCTCCAATCGGATCTGCCGCCCAAGCTTCGACGCGTCTTGCCGGCCATCGCCGCCCTCCTCGTCTTTGCTTTAGGATTCCTGGCGGGCCGCGTATCGAAGCGGCCGGGAAACGTTAGCCAGCCGCCTAGCCTCGGTCCAACCGCAGACGCGGGCCGGCGCGCTGGAAGCCCCCTGGTCAGCCCGCCTAACCCGGCCGGACATCCTCTGCCAAGCAAAGCCGTCGGAACGGCGCTCGAGGCCCGCAATGAGACGGCCCAGGGGAAGGCAGCCGCGGGAATGACTTCGGCCGGGACGCCGAAGCCGCCCAATCCGTCGAAAGCAACCGAGAAACCCTCAACGCCTCCGGCGAACGCAGCCAGTTCGACCAGCAGCTCCACGCTGGGCGAGATCTATGAAGTGAAGGGCAAGCAACCCGTTATTTCCGTCGCCCGGCTCTACCTCAGCCGCACCAGCTACATGACGGTCCCGGAGCTCGAGACAGCCATGCGCCAGGCGAACGGCAACAAGCGCGACGATTTCTTCAAGAAGGGCGACCGCGTGGTGATCCCCGGCTTCCTCACCAAGCCCGTCGTCGAAAAGCCGGTGCTCATTCCCAGGACCAGCGAAATTCGCGGCATCTACCTGACAGGCTACACGGCCGACAGCGTGCGCGGCATCGAGCTGATCCGCCGCTGGAAAGCAGCGGGCGGCAACGCGGTGGTGTTCGACATCAAGGACTTCGACGGCCTGGTGAGCGTACCCTTCCAGCATGCGCTCGCGCCCACGCGCAAGCCCCTGATCAGCGACCTGCCGAAGTACGTCCACTTCCTGCATTCGCTCGGGCTGCATGCCATCGCACGGATCGCTCTCTTCCGCGACGCCTATCAGGCCCAGAACCATCCGCAGCTCGCGGTACGCTCGCGCCGCAGCGGCAAGCCCTGGCTCGAAAACGGCAAGCTGGCGTGGACCGACCCCTCGAACCCCGTCGTCCAGAGCTACATGCTTGACCTGGCGAAGACGGTGGTAAAGTCCGGCGCCGACGAGATTCAGTTCGACTACGTGCGCTTTCCGGCCGAGGGCGATCAGAAAGACGCGGAGTTCGAGTTCGAGAAGCGGCATCCCAACTGGAAGCGCTCCGACGTCATCAATGACTTCCTAGCCCGCGCCTACGGTGAGCTTCACCCCATGGGCGTACTCGTCTCGCTCGACGTTTTCGGCGTGATGGCCTGGCAGCGGCAGGTGGACCTGGCGCACACCGGTCAGGACATCGCCGGCATGGCGCATCACTGCGACGTGCTTTCACCCATGATCTATCCTTCGCACTTCTTCGGAATGGATGGATACAAGACGCCGGGCGATTATCCCCGCCACTTCATCAGTGAGTCCATGGAACGCTTTCGCACCGTCACCGCCGATAGCAAAGTGGTCCTGCGCCCGTGGCTGCAAGCCTTCGCGTGGCGCACCCCAATCTACTCTCCCGCCTACATTGTCACCCAGGTCAGCGTGTCCAAGGAGGAAGGCGGCATCGGCTACCTCTTTTGGAACGCACGCAACGACTACGCCAAGTTATTCCCTGCCATGCCTCAACTCCGCACCGCAGCGAAAGAAGTCGCAGAGCGCGCCACGGCAGAGCGTGCTGCGCGCCGGCCGTAAAAACCATGGGCGAATCGTCATCCGGAAATACTGCACCGCTGCGCATCGGAATCGCCGGTGCACGGTTTGCGGCGCGCTTTCACTGTCAGGGGTATCGACGCGTCGCCGGCGTCCCCGTCGAGGTGGTGGGCGTTACCTCGAAGCTGGCGGAGTCGCGCGAGAAATTCGCGGGCGATTGCCACGTCAAATCCTTTGCCACGCTCGAGGAGTTGTGCGACGCGGCCGACGTCATCGACATCTGCGCGCCGCCGTCGACCCACGAACCTCTGGCCGTGCAAGCGCTCGAGCGTGGCAAACACGTGGTGATCGAGAAGCCGTTCACGGGTTACTTCGGCCCGCCATCGAACTCGTCGGCCTCGTCCTCGGGCAGCGGCTTTCGAGGCAACAAGTTCTCGAAGGAAATCATGCGGCGCGAGGCGCTGGCAAGCTGCGACCGGATTCTCGCCGCGGCCCGCGCCAGCGGCAAGCGCGTCTGCTACGCCGAGAACTGGGTGTACGCGCCGGCTATCGCCAAGGAGCGCGAGATCCTCACGAAGTCGGGAGCGCAGATCCTGTGGATCGTGGGGGACGAGTCACACTCGGGGTCGCACTCGCCCTACTACGGCATCTGGCGGCACTCGGGCGGCGGATCGCTGGTCGGCAAGGGTTGCCACCCGTTGACGGCGGCGCTGCACTTGAAGCGCGCCGAGGGAGAGAAGCGCCCCGTCGGCCGGCCGACACGGCCCGCCACGGTGAGCGCGCGCACGCATGAGATCACGCGCCTGCCTGATTTCCACGACGCGGGCTTCCTGCGCACCGACTAC
This sequence comes from Terriglobia bacterium, assembly GCA_035945295.1. Classification (GTDB taxonomy): domain Bacteria; phylum Acidobacteriota; class Terriglobia; order UBA7540; family UBA7540; genus QHZK01. Next base: position 80,597 of record DASZAI010000015.1, read on the forward strand.
GAGGACGTCGAAGACTACGGCCAGATGCACGTCACCTTCGACGACGGCACGGTGGCTGATATCTTTTCCTCGGAGCTCGTGCTGGGCGGCGTCCACAACTGGCTCGAGGTCTTCGCCAATAATCACCGGACGCGCTGCAACCTGAATCCCATCGATGCGCTCGAAACCTATAACCCGCGCGAAGAACTGCTAAAGGATGTCTACGTGACGGAGAAGATCGGCACCAAGCAGGGCTGGAGTCATCCGGCGCCCGACGAGGACTGGCAGCACGGCTATCCGCAGGAGTTTCAGGATTTCGTCGAGTCGATTGCCGCGGGCCGCGAGCCGCTGTCAGGCGCTGAACTCGCGCGCGACACCGTCGCCGTGCTCTACAGCGCTTATCTTTCGGCGGAGCGGCGGGGCGCCGAGGTCGAGATCCCGCAGTAGTCCAGCCCTGGCGGGTCAGTGGCGCTCGAACCTCACCACCAGAATTTCACCCACTGCCAGCTTCCGGCGCAGCGTCGTCTTGCCCTCGGGCTGTTCGAGCTCGACGGGGTTGCCGGTCACGACATCGCGCGCCTCGGCTCGAGGCCACGGCAGGCGCAGGGCAATCGTCGCGTCAGCCGCCGTCGTTGTCGAATGATTGAAAACGAACAGCAGCTCGACGCGGTCGCTCACCAGCCGCCGTACCTCAAGGTCCTGAGCGCCGGAGCCGGACACCTCGACCTCCGGGGTGACACCCGCGGACTCGGCCAGCGCCACGAGCAAGCGCCGCGTAGAGCCCTCGTGCTCGCGCTGGTAGCCCAGCGCCGGGAACGATCCGATGAGGATAGCCTTGCCGCGCCCATAGGTATTGGCTACCACACCTGCTGCTCCGTCCGAGAAGCGCGCCAGGACGTGCGCTCCGGGCGAGGGCTCAAGGTCCTCTTCAAAAGCCGTGGTGCTGATCACTTCGCGCGGCGCGAATCCCGGAAGCTCCGGAGAGGGCTCGATAAACAGGTGCAGCTTGTCGAAGGGGCGAATCATCTTCTCGCGCGCGCCGAAAACTTCATCAAGCCCGGCGCCGGGCACGATGTCACTCGCGTCGCCGCGCTCATCGTTCCAGGCAAGACGCGCCTCGGCCACCGCGGTGCCGCCGCCTTTGACGAAGCGCATTACGCCCTGCGCCACATCCCGGGAAAGCATCACCGGATACGGCAGGAACAGGATTTTGTACTGGGTGAGCCGGCCGCGCGTGACATCGCCGGGATCGACGAAGTCCACGGGAATCTGCCGCTCGAAGAAAGCGCGGTGCAACCCCATTAGCGAATCGCGCTCCGCGTTGCCGAGCCTGGAGAGCGAAGGCTCGGCGCCGCCCACCATCGACGAAAGCCGGTTCGAGAGAATCCCTACCGACGCGGGCGCGGGCTTGGCCGCGAGGAAGTCGGCGGCGTATTTCTCGACGATCCCGGCCACCTCACCGCCGGCGCGCGCCCGGTCGGTCAGAGTGCCGTCGAGATTGATGAGCCCGTAGCCGCCGGATTCGTACCCCGAGCTCATCGGATACCAGGCGTAGATGGCGATTTCGCGCGCTCCGTGCGCCAGCGCTTGCCACATCCAGAACTGCTCGTCGTGCGAGTCGACAGGGTCGGCGATGCGCATTCCCGTCACGCCCTGCCCCGCCTGCAGTTCGCCGATCCAGAAGCCTTTGCCGTAGCTGTGTCCGGCCGAGCGCGTGAAGTCGAGCGCCGCCGCAAGTTGTGGATACGGCCAGGGACGGGTCGACTCGGAATGCTTGGGATAAAGCGAGGTGCCGAAGAAGTCCGCGCTCGCCGACATTTTCCAGTCGTCAGGTTCGCCATACCCGTCGGTGGGCGACGTGAAGAGGCCCGGCACGGCGGCATGGCTGGTGACGGGATGCGAGGGGTCAGCGCTGCGGATGGCGTCGACGCGGGTTTTCAAGTCGCCCGCCAGTTTGTCAGCGATGAACATCCGCCAGTCGAGGTAGTCGGTGTAAGAGAGAATGGTCGAGGCGCGCGGCGGCGAGACCTCGTCCCAGCGGTCGAATCGCCGGTACCACGCGGCGTTGAGGGCGTCGATCGTCTTGTACCTGCCTTCGAGCCATTTGCGGAAACGCGCCTGGCTGCTCGGGCAGAAACAGAACTCGGGATGCGTGAGATACGGAAACTCCGCCCAGTTGATGACGTGCGGCTCGCTCCACACGTCCCAGCCGTAAAGGGCTGTGGAACGGTTGGCGTCGCGCGACAGCGCCTCGAGAAACTTGACGATCTCAGCGCGCACGCCTTGGTGGTCGATGCAAAAGCCCGGCGCCGCCTCGGAGTCGATCACCGCACCGCTGCGATCGACGAAGCGGCCGTCAGGATAACGCCGGCCCACCCAGTCGGGCGCCGAGTCGAGGTAAATCTGAACGATAACGCTTAGTCCTCGCGCCTGGGCCAGCCGGAGGAGCAGATCGAGGTTCTCGAAATGAAATTCGCCCGGCTTGGGCTCGGCCGTCGCCCAGTCCACCCAGCACTTCACGGTGTTGAATCCGACCGCTTTGATCTGGTCGAGGTCGCGGCCCCAGCGTTCGGCGCTGGTCTTATCGAGGCGCTCGAGCATCGGCGCGCGCGCCTTGCCGCCGCCGTACCACACGGCCATGGGAAAGAAGCCGCTCGCGGGACTGCGCGCCTCCGTCTTCGTATTTCTACTTGGGGAACGCTGCGAAGTCCGCGGGCTGCTGCTAGCCATGACTGGGACGACGATCAGCGCCGCTGCTGACGCCAGCGCCATCACGAGGCTCGAAACCAGCGCTCGGGTTCTACGCACAGGACCTCCCACGTGATCCTCTCGAGGTTCTCCCATCTTCATCGGCTGCTTATCCTTATCTCTATCTCTGCTCGGTCGTCGCCGATACCCCTACATCGTCCGTGTCACGATGTGGAGCGAGCGTGGGTTGTCCGGGTCGATGCCCTTCACCTTGGCGAGCAAGGCGGTAAAGATCTGGCCGGGTACGATGTAAGGAATCGGCGAGTAGATCTCAGGGATCGGCCCTGGCACACGAATGGCTCGCGTCGCGGCGGGAAGCCGCGCCTCAGCGCTCGAAATCACCAAGGTGTCCGCCCGCAGCCCCTGAAGCCGCTTTACCAGCTTCCTGAGGTCGTGGAAGGTTTTGCCGGCCGGCATCAAGACGAAGACGGGAAAGTCGCGCTCCACCAGCGCAATCGGCCCGTGCAAGAAGTCCGCCGAGGAGAACCGCTCAGCCACCACGTAGCAGGTTTCCATCAGCTTCAGCGCCAGCTCGAAGGCGTTGGCGTAATTCAATCCTCGCGCCACGACAGCGCATTGGCGCATATAACGGTAGCGCGGGACGAGTTCGGCAATCTCGGAAACGAGGCCGAGCGTGCTCTTGACGCGGTCGGGGATTTCGCTCGTACCTGCGAGCGTCACGTGTGGCCCGAGCGCCGCGGCCAGGAGATAGAAGAGCAGGAGTTGGCCCGTGTACGTCTTGGTGGCGGCGACTGAGTGCTGCCTGCCGGCGCGCACCAGGAACGCGTCGTCGGCAAGATGCGCCATGGTGGATGCTTTCTCGTTGGTGACGGCCACGGTATAGGCGCCCTGACGCCGGGCCGACCGCAGCACCCGGTTGATGTCCGGGCCTTCGCCTGACTGGGAAATGCCGATCACCAGCGCCTGCCGCAGATCGAGCCGCGCGTGATAGAGCGTGTGGACGGACGGCGCCGAGAGCGATACCGGGATGCCGGTCGTCAGCTCGAGCAGATAGCGGCCAAACAACGCCGCATTGTCCGACGTCCCTCGCGCCACCAGCACGATCAGGCGGAACTTCTGCCGCTGGGCAAAGCGGCTGAACTCGTGCGCGTGAGCACGCTCGGCCTCAAAGGTGCGTCTGAGGGCCCGCGGCTGCTCCAGGATTTCATCCATCATCAGCGACATAGGCGTGAATTATGAACCAGGAACAGCAACTCCAGCGAAGAAATCGTTACAACGGCGACTCGCTCCCGCCGATTTATCCGGCGCCGGCGGCCTTCGTTCCGGAGGCGAGCGCTCGTGCCAGCGCGATCGCACCCTCCACGGCCGGGCGGCGCAGCAAGATAACCCGGGCGTGCGGGGCGCGCCGGCGCAGATGGCGCGCGAAGCTGCGCCGAATCTGGAGGCTCGAAGCAAACACGCCTCCCGAGCACGCAACCGGTACCCTGCGTCGCCGCCAGCCGAAGCGGTCGAGAAGCGCTACGGCGATGTCGGCGAGCTCTCGCCCGGCATCCTCGCAAAGCTCGCGCGCCACACGATCCCCGTCGCGCGCCGCTTCGAGGACGAGGGGGAAAAGCGCGGCAATCTGGTGCGGGGCAAGCGGCCGCAGGATCACCTGGGTGATGTCATGCAGGTGAAGCGCGCGGCAGACCTTGCTCTCGAGCCGCGTGCGCCTGCCGCGCCCGTCGAGCGCGCGCAGTGCGGCGCCGATAGCTTTTCTTCCAAGGTCGTAGCCCGATCCCACGTCGTCGAACGTTGTGCCCCAGCCGCCCGAGCGCAAAACGCGGCCGTGTTGGTCGCGTCCGTAGCCGATGGAGCCGGTGCCCGAAATCACCATGATCCCTGGCGAGTCGCCGACGGCCGCCTGCAGCGCAATCGCGGCGTCCGACGTCAGCAAGTGATGGCGCGCCGGAATTGACTTGTGAAGCCATGTGAGCAGCGGACGGTGGACCTGAGGACGATCGACACCCGCGAGGCCGACGCAGACCGCACCGAGCACGTCTTCATTCACGTGCGCCCGGCGCTTGGCGAGCCGCGCCGCGCGCAGGAGTTCGCACTCAGCAGATTCAAAACCGACTTTTAGCGGATTCGAGGGGCCGGCCTCGGCGCGCGCGACGACTCGTCCGCGTTCGTTCGTCAGCCACGCCGTTGTGCGCGTTCCACCTCCGTCTATTCCCAGCAGATGTGACATCGCACTGCTTCTCTCCGCGAACTCAAGTTGCCGCAATCATCGTCAAAGTCCTTGACAGGAATCCCCGCGACCCGATATATACGCGCCTTCGCCCAGCGCGCGGGACCTTTCCGTGAGTCCCTTCGCAACCTATAATATAGGGACACAAGGACAGCGTGTCGGCCTATTTGTCACACCGCTGGCTTGCAAGACGTAGTGCGGCGGCGAGCGCAGATTCGGAAGCTGAATCCAGCGTTGCTGTTTATGATTGGCCCTGGGGTGGCTCGCCGATTGACGCCGCAAGTGGAAGGAGGAGCATGCAGCTCCGCAAAGATCCCATCACGCAGAGCTGGGTGATTCTGGAAGACAATGACGTGACCTGGCCGGAATTCGAGGCTTGCCCGCTTTGTCCGGGCCAGGAGGCTTTTTGCTCGAAGAACGTCTACGAGCATCCTTACGGCAGCCCAAACTGGCAGGTCCGGGTGATCCCGCATGTGCGGCCGCTTTACCGGATCGAGGGCGACGCCCTGCGACGCGCGGAAGGGCTTTACGACAAGATGCGCGGCCTCGGGGCGCACGAGGTCGTGATCGAAAGCCCCAACCACGACTTGACCCTCACGCAGCAAACCGATGAAAACGTGGCTCAGGTGCTGCGTGCGTTCGTCTCGCGGATTTCAGATTTGAAGAAGGACCGGCGCTTCCGCTACGTGACAGTGTTCCGCAACCAGGGCGTGCTCGCCGGCCAGGACTTGGCTCACCCGCACTCGCAGATTACAGCGATGCCCTTCATCCCCAGGCGCATCGGCTACGAACTGCGTTCCGCCCAACGCCATTACAAAGCCAAGGAACGGTGTTTATTCTGCGACATCCTGCAGCAGGAGATGCTGCAGAAGGCGCGCACGGTCGAGGGCGACGACCAGTTCATTACCTTCTGCCCGTTTGCTTCGCGCGTTCCGTACGAAACTTGGGTGATGCCCGTCAATCATCACTCGGCTTTCGAGGAGGACGTTACCGGGTGGGAAAGGCAAGTGCGGCTGGCGCGCGCCTTGAAGTCCATACTCACGCGCCTGGAGGCGGTCGCTCCCGCCTACCACCTGGTTCTTCACACTTGTCCCAACGTGACGGCCAAATACGAGCGAGTGGACAACTGGCAGAGCGTCGCGGACGACTATCACTGGCATCTCGAGATCCTGCCGGTCATTCCGTCGCGCTCCAAGTCCTATAGCGTGAAAGAGGTCTACTACAATTCTTTGCTTCCCGAGGCGGCAGCCGACGAATTGCGAAAGCTGGGCACTGCCGTTGAGGTGGGCTCCTGATCTGGAGCGGTCACTCGATGTGGATGTTTCCTGAGCCGGTGTGAAGATCGAGCCGGAATCCCCCCTGTCCAACCCGCCCGCGCAGTTCGTTGCGACCGATGGTTCCCTGAACCGTAACGTCGTGCGCCGACGTGATACGGCCGGAGCTGGTGTGCGCCTCGAGATTGAAAGCAGCCTGGGACGGCACACGCACGGTAAGGTTGCCGGAGCCGGTCTCGAGGCTCCAGTCGCCGTCTAGATCACCGTCGGCGGTGATGCTGCCGCTGCCGGCCTTCGCATGCAGCGCGCCGCGCAGGCCACGCAACTCCAGTGTTCCTGACCCGGTCTCCACTCGGCCTTCGCCCGAACCGGTCTGCTCGAGCCGTACGTCGCCGCTTCCTGTCGTCACCACAAAAGCCCCGGCAATCCCGGTGGCGCGAATCGGGCCGCTGCCCGTCGACGCGTAGAGGCGGCCATTGACGGCATGGACCTCGATATCGCCGGAACCAGTGTCAGCATGGAGTTCGTCGCCGATGTCCTCGATTCTGAGGTTGCCGGAGCCGGTCTTGACTCTCACGGGACCGCGAAGGCCGGCTATCGACTCGCTGCCCGATCCGGTCTCCGCCCGCAAGCGCGTTGCGGCGGGCACCACCAGATCGTAGTTGATGGAAATGTTGCGGGTGAGCGAGCGGTCTTCAATGTGCCCGACGCGTATGAAGTTCGCGTTCTGATCGACGGGCGGGTTGGACTCAAGAGCCCGAACCCGGTTCTCGGCCGTGGCTTCATCAAAGCGCCAGCCGTGACTGGTGCGGATGGTTCCCCGAATTTGCACGGTTGAGGAATCGCCCGTCGTGACGTTGATAGAACCCGAGCCGGTTGTGACTTCGAGTTCGACCGGCCCCGTCACCTTCAGGGTCCGTTCGAACGACCCCTCCGCCGCAACGGCGCAGGGTGAAATCACACAGGAGGCAAGCAGGGCCGCCCCCATAACTCTCAGTCGGTCCGACCAGCGATTCATTCTCATCTCAACCTCAACCCCCAGATGGCATACCGCAGTGTACGCCTACTGGATGTGGATGTTCCCCGAGCCACTGCGCAGGTCGAGCAGCGGACCGCCGCCTCCCATCCTGCCGCGCACCTCGTTGCGGCTCTGCGTACCTTGCACGGCGATCGGGCGATCGACCTTGACGCGGCCGGAATCCGCGTGGGCGTAAAGCGTGAAGCCAACGCGCGCGGGAAGGTGAACCTCGATATTGCCGGAGCCCGCGTCCAGCCTCCATTCGCTGGTGGGCATGCCCTCGGCAACGATGTCGCCACTGCCCGTGCCGGCACGCAATCCCCCTTGCAGGCCGCGAACCTCGACCGTACCGGACCCGGTATCCGCCCACAGGCCCTTACAGAGGTCGGAGCCGCGAATTGACCCGCTTCCTGTGTCCGCGTGAACGGCCCCCTTGATCGATACCAGACGGATGTCCCCCGATCCAGTGTCAGCCTTGACGTCATCACCGATGTTCGCGATGGCGATGTTCCCCGAACCCGTGCCCACGTCCACCGGACCATTCAGGCCACGAATGCTTTGTTCGCCGGACCCGGTATCCGCGTGCAGACTGGTCTTGACGGGTACAATCAACTCGTAGCTGATGCTCACGTTGCGGGACAGCGCCTTCTCCCGGAGCCGGCCGATGCGGATCACGTTGCCGTCCTGCTCGACGGGCGGGTTAGCCTCGAGACGGCTCACTTTCTCTTCACCGCTCAGGCCCCAGCCGCTTGTCGCCCGGATAACGCCTCGCACGTGGACGCTCGAGGCGTCCCCGGTACGCACCTCAATCCGGCCGGCCCCCGTCTTGACATCAAGTTCTACCGGGCCGTTTACCTTCAGAGTGCGCTCGAAGGAACCCTGGGCAGCGAAGGCGTGTATCGCAGTCGCGGCGGGCGCGAGACAGATTGCCAGCGCAACGACCCTCGCCACCGATCGGCCTGTCCTAACTTCCATCATCAGCATTCCTCAGACAGCGATCCTACAATTCCTTGGACTCTTTCTGGCGCGTTTTGTTAGCGGCTGGATGCGACATCCTAACTCGGATGACCAGGTAGGGAAGCCCTTGGCGCGCTTCGCGGTCCGTTAGGACGCGTCTCACTCGTAGCGCAGCGCTTCGACAGGATCGAGGTGAGAAGCCCGCCAGGCCGGCACCATTCCGCTCAGCACACCCACCAGAATCAGAATCCCTGTCGAGATGGCAACGGTGGTGAGTGAGATGTACATGTGGATGTCGCCCTTGCCCGAGGTGTCCTCGTAGAGCGGCCCCAGCAGCGGCAGCTTGCCTACCGCAGCGCTGATCCCGTAGGACAGCAAAATCCCGACGGCGCCGCCTGCGAGCGTCAGCGCCAGCGCCTCAGCCAGGAACTGCGCCTGAATATGACGTCGGCGCGCACCGAGCGCCCGCCGCAGACCAATCTCGCGAATGCACTCGTCCACTGAGACGAGCATGATGTTCATCAGCCCCACTCCACCGATGCCCAGCGTCAGCGCGCCGATGAAGGTGAGCAACACCTCGAGGCCGATGGTGATGCCGTCGATAATGGGGCGAAACTCCTCGCGCCCGAACATCTGAAGGGCCTGCTTGTCGGTGGGCGAAAAGCGCTGGCGTTTGGCGATGGCGGCGCGCACCTGGTCCTCCGCCTGGCGCTCGAAGGCCGGCGCCACCGGCTCGAAAACCAGGACGCTCGCGTAGCGCGTGTTCCATAAATCGCCGGCGGCCGAGTACGGGATCCAGGCGCACTCGTCGTCGCTGGTGAAGTAGTTGCTCATTTGCATCTTGCGGTCCATCGTGCCGATCACGGTGAAGCGCATGCCGCCGATTTGCACGGTCTCCCCGATGGCGGGCCTACCGCCAAAAAGCTTCTCGCGCAGGCGCGACCCGAGGAAGGCCACGCGCCGGCGCTCCACCAGGTCCTCGGAACTGATCCATCGTCCCGCGCTGGGGACTTCGTGCCGCATCTCGCCGTATTCCGGACAGACGCCGCGGATCGCGGTGTTGGCCATCCGCTCGCCATAGGCGATGGACTGCCAGCGCACCGTTTCGAGGCAGGCCGTCTTCACCAGAGTCGCCTCGGCCCGAATCAGCTCGACATCCTCCTTCTCGAGCAGCACGTGCTTCCCGGCGCGCTCGCCGCCGGCTTGCTCGCTGGTGGTCTGCGGCCACACAATTACCGCGCCCTTGCCGAAGGCGTTGAAAGCGGCGACCAGAACGGCGCGGAAGCTGTTGCCATAGGCGATGAGCAGGGTCACGGTGACGATGCCCCACACGATGCCCAGCATGGTGAGGAAGCTGCGCAGCGGCTGCCGTCGCAGGGAGTCCCAGGCTTGGAGGAAAAGTTCGCGGAGCATCGTCGATATCCAGCGCGCCAGCGTAAGGCAGCTACTCTCCGGCAGGCTTGGCCTCCGATCTCTTTGCTTCCCACGTACCCTTGTTGTCGTTCTGGCCGCCGGTTTTTGACCACTCGCCGTTCAGTTGACCGTCCTGGAGCTTTCCTGTCACCCGATACTTGGCGTCCGGCGTCTCACATTCGATTTCGAGCGCGTTGTTCTTGTAGGAGCCCGAAGTAATCTCCAACTGCCCGCCGTCCGTCGCGATCGACCCCTTGACGTCATCGCCGCTCTGATCGAGGGTCATGGTGAACTGCTCGTCGCCGTCGGGCGCGTGCGCGACGCCTTCCCAGGTGCCGGCCAAGGATCCGGCGGCAGCTTTGTTGTCGTTCCCAATAGCGAGTACACTGATCGCGAGAACCACTAGAACGACTCCGAAAGACTCGGCAAAGCGTTTCATTGGTGAACTCCTCCTTTGGCCTTGCCATCATGTGCTCGTTCGCCAGGATCTGAAGTACATCCCAAACCAACCTTTAGCCGCCCGGCTCATAACGCAAAGCTTCAATCGGATCCACAGAAGCCGCGCGGTTCGCCGGATACAGCGCCGAGAGAATCGCAACCGTGCCGAGCAGCGCGAACGACAGGGCGGCCGACTGCCACGTCGGCAACAGGCCGGCGAAAAAAGGCGGCATGGGAATCAGATTGACAAGCGCGCACAAGCCATACGCGATGCCCATCCCCAAGCCGCCGCTCAGAAACACGACGATTAGCGTCTCAATGAAAAACTGCTGAAGGATGCTGTGCGCGGAGGCTCCGACCGCTTTGCGTACGCCGATCTCGCGGGTCCGTTCGCGTACCGCCACCAGCATGACGTTCATCACGCCGATACCTCCGAGCAACAGCGTTACCAGCCCGACGGCGCCTAGGAAATACTTCATTCCCTCCGTCATGGTCCGGAACGCCTGGGCCTCGTCGACCGTGTCCCAGATCATGGCGGCTTCCTTGTCGGCGGGGTCAAACCCGTGAATCCGCGCCAAAGCTCGCCGCAATTCGGCCTTGCACGCCTCGTGCTCCGCTACGGAGCGCGGGGTCACCAGCAACTGGTCGATGGAATCGGGCGGGGCGGGCGGCTTGTTGGGGAAATCACGCAGCGTGTCGCTGAACGGGACGTAGACCTTATTGATGTCGAAGCCGTCGTAGCTCGAATCCTGCTCCTTGTGCTTCATCACGCCGATGACGGTGTACGGGATGCCGGCGATGTACAGCGTCTCGCCCACCGACGGTCGGGTGGCGAAGAGCTGCTTCTGGGCCTCGCTGCCGAGAAAAGCGACGCGGCGGGCTTGCGTCTGGTCGTCCCAGTTGTAGAAGCGGCCCTGCGCGACGCCGATGCTGCGAATGTCCGCGAAGGCAGGCAACGAGCCCGTCACGGTAAGCGAGGCGCTATTGTAGAGACTGCGCAGCGGCGCGTTGCTGCGTTCCAGTTCCGGCAGTACGTAGCGGCACGAGGGCGCTTCCGCGGCAACGGCCTGGTAATCGTTGGCGTTCCAGTTGAGGGCGCGCCCGGCCCGAGTTCCTCCCGCTTGCAGGCTGGTGCGGCCCGCGAACACGATCATCACGTCCTTGGCGAAACTCTCCGCTACTCTCTGTTGTCCGACTCGGAGGCCCTCGCCGGCCGCCACCATCAGCGTGATCGAGATGATGCCCCAGGCGATGCCGAACATCGTCAGGCAGGTGCGCAGCTTGTGCGACCACAGCGTCCGTAATGTGTCGAACAGAAGATCGCGGAAGACCACGGCGAGCCCTCACTGCAGAATGATCTTGTCGCCTTCTTTGAGCCCGCTGGCGAGTTCCGTCTTCACGCCGTTTGAGATACCCAGCTTCACCGGCACCCGGCGGCGTCCGCTGTCGGCTTTGGGGTCGGCAACTTCCAGGAGGGTGTGACGGTCTTTGTCGTAAATGACCGCCGCCTCGGGTACTAGCAGGACTCCGTGCTTCTCCTCCAGGATGATTTCAGCGTTGGCGCTCATGTTGGCCTTGAGTTGGCCCGTCGGGTTCTGAATGGAGACGCGCACCTCAAAGGTAGTGACGTTGTCCTTGTCGACTCCCAGCGGAGAAATCTTAGTGACCTTGCCTTCGAACTTCTTGTCCTTGAAGGACTCGACGACGATGCGAGCGGGCTGTCCGAGGTAGACCTTACCGATGTCCGCCTGGTCGACTTTGCCGAGCACGTAGACGGTGCTCATATCGCCCAACGTCATGATCAGCGTCGCCTGCGACCCCAGCACCAGGATGGAGCTGACCGCGTCACCCACTTCGACGTCGCGGGAAAGCACCAGGCCGTCCATGGGGCTGACGATCGTTGAATTGCGCAGGTCCTCTTCGGTGCTCGCGAGCGCGGCCTGGGTTTGAGCGACTTGCGCCTGGGCTCGCGCGACCTCGGCCTTGCTGACCGATACGTTGCGCTGCGCCGACAGTTGCTTGTTGACCGCCATTTGGTAGGCGCGTTCCGCATCATCCAAGGCGGAGGCAGCCATAAGCCCGTCCGCGGCAGCTTGGCGATAGCGTACGGCCGTGGCCTTCAAGAACGGCACGTCAGGACCCTGGGCGTCGACCACGTTCCGTTGGTAGGTCGCCTCGGCGGATTCGACTGCGGCCTGGGCGGCCTGAAGATTGGCTCGAGCCTCGTCAACGCGAGCCTGCAGTTGCTCCTTGTCGAGATCAACCAGGACTTGGCCGGTCTTCACGTGGTCGCCATAGTCCACATAAACCCGTTTGACCAAGCCGCTCGCTTTCGACTTGACCTCGACTTTGGCCAGGGGTTCGATCTTGCCGGTCGCGACGACCGAGCGCGCGACATCGCCGCGTTCGACGCTGCCCAGCTTCGAGGGGTCGATGGTGCGATTCGGGCGTAGGGCCGCGGCGATTCCAAACACCGCCGCGACCAGCACCAGCGCGATGACGCCTAACAGTACCCAGCGCCGCCGTTTGCGGTCATTCTTATGATTGTTCGCCATGATGCCACCGCTTTCTCATGCCATCCGTCCCCAGCAGGACCCCTGTGGCGGCCGTTGCACGAATTCCCAGAAACGCGAACTCGCGCCGCGACGGACGACCATCTCCTGCTGGCCTGAATTACGCACCTGAAGGGGAAAATGTTCCCTTGTTTAGACCGCGCGAATGTACGGAGGGTTAGCGTCCAACTCGCGTTACCAGGATCGCGGGCTCGGCGGAAGCGAGTTATGATGAGTGACGTGGGACATAGGTTCAACACGGGACTGGCAGTGCAGTCCACGGTTGCGGCACAAGTGCCGCTACTGGTGCTGGCCCTACTCTGTCTGACTCGCGTCGCACCGCCATTGATCGCCCAATCTGCGCCGCCCGACCTCAAGGTGATCTTCGAGCGAGCTCAGCGCGCACTCGTCGCGCACGACTACCCGGCCGCCGAGCGCGGTTTCCGGGAAGTGTTGAAGGCGGATCCGCAGTCGGCGGCGGCGTACACCAACCTGGGCGTGGTCTATCTGCGCACGCAACGTCTGGACGCTGCCATCCAGGCATTCGAGACCGCCAAGCGGCTCGCTCCGGGCATGGTGGGTGTCGACTTGAACCTCGGCCTCGCTTACTACCGCGAGAACAAGTTCGACCAGGCTGTTCCACATTTCACGCGCGTCGTCGAGGCGGAAGGCGAGAACGCTCAGGCACGATACCTGCTGGGCATGTCGTATTTCATGATGGATGAATACGAGCCTGCGGTTCGCGCGCTCGAACCGATCTACAATGAGGAGAAGGACGACCTCGATTATCTCTTTGTGCTCGGGATCTGTTACGGCAAGCTGAAGCGCAGCGAAGATTCGAAAAAAGCCTTTGCGGAACTCGTGCGAGAGGGTGGCGAGACGCCTCACCTGTACTTGCTGCTGGGCAAGGCTTATCTCGATCTTTACGACAATCAGAAGGCGCGCGATGAGCTGGAAAAAGCCGTCGCCGGCAACCCCAAGCTGCCTTACGCACACTTCAACCTTGGAGTCGTCTATCAGCGCCTCGGGATGCTGGACAAAGCCGGCGCCGAATTCGACCAGGAGATCGCGCTGACTCCCCGCGAGCCGTGGAGCTACGAGAATCGTGGCACCGTCTGGCTCGACCAGGGGAATCCTCGCGAGGCGATTGTCATGTTCCGGAAGGCGATCGAGACCAACCCCAAACTGCCCCTTTCGCTGGCCGGACTCGGTAAAGCGTATGTGCGGCTGGGACAGCCTGAGCGCGCCATCGCCTACCTCAAGCGCGCCGTAGCGGCCGAGCCGGACAGTGCCAACGTTCATTACCAGCTCGGGCAGGCTTATCTCAAGGCGGGAAACCGGGCGGACGCGCAGACGGAATTGGCTGAGGCCGGCAAGCTGCAGGCGGACGTACGCGCCCAGCAGGCGGAGAAGATGTCGGGCATGGCTTCACGGCCAGAAGTACACGGCAAGCTGCCTGCGCCACAGGGCCCCGGCGGCAATCCGCAGTAAGATGACCGCGACCTGGTGGCCAAAGTCACGGGGAACGGCGATCCGCGTGCCTTACACCTCGTCGCGGCCGATCAGGCGCTCGATGCGCTTGCGAATGGGCGGATGAGTGGAAAAGAGTCCGCTGATGAATTCTCCACCGGCCAGCGGCTGCGCGCAGTACAGGTGCGCCATCGAAGGCGAGACTTGCATTGGCACGCGCTTCGACCACTGGTCGATCTTCTGCAGCGCGCGTGCCAGACCCTGAGGATTGCCGGTAATCTCGGCCCCGGTCGCGTCCGCCTGATACTCGCGAGAACGCGAGATGGCGAGCTGGATCAGCGTGGCGGCGAGCGGTGCGACGATCATCATCGCCAGCGCTGAGAATACGCCGCCGCGGCGGTCGCTGTCACCGCCGCCACCGCCGAATCCGCCGAAGAGTTCTCCCCAGTAGACCATGCGGGCGATCAGGGTAATCGCGCCGGCGATTGTCGCGACCACAGCGCTAATCAGGATGTCGCGATTGCGGACGTGGCCCAGCTCGTGGGCCAGCACACCCTCGATTTCCTCGTCGTCGCAGATCTCGAGAATCCCGCGCGTCACCGCCACCGAAGCGTGGTTAGGATTGCGGCCGGTGGCAAAGGCGTTGGGCGAGTCGGTAGGAATCATGTAGACTTTGGGCACGGGAACGTTGGCCTTGGCGGCCAGCCGCTCGACGATCTGATAGATGCGCGGGCCCTCCTCGCGCGAGATCGGCTGGGCGCCGCTGGTAGCCAGCGCAATCTTGTCAGAGAAGAAGTAGCTCCCAAGATTCATCACTGCCGCCAGCACCAGGGCGAACGTCAAACCCCTCTGGCCTCCCCAAAGCTGGCCGATCGCGAGCAGCAGCCCAGTCATGGCCGCGAGCAGCACGGTTGTTTTCAGATTGTTCCACATAGCCCCTCGCAGAACTCCTTCGACACTCAGTTCTTAGATGCTGCGCGCGAGTCATCAGGCTCGTTTCGGCGTCCAATCGCGCAGCAGTTGGATTCGCGAATCAGCGGGCGAAAATGCTTGAAAAAGCCTTTCGTCCGCGGTCACGAGCGAACATGGTGTTTCGAGCGCCAGAGCCACGTAAAGGCAGTCGTAGATGGGATGCCTGTTCGCGAATGCCAGACGGAACGCGGTGTCTGTGAGCGATGAAATCCTGACGAGCGCCGGGCAGAGCCGTAAGAAACGGTTGTATTGCGCCCAGACCTCGTCAACCTCCAGCCCTTGGCGATAAACCCTCTTCCAAAGCGAACTGGCAACCTCAACCGGCAGCAGTTCGGGCGCGAGCATGGTCAGTCGTCCGACACGGGCTTCGTCCAAGAGCGCTCTGGCCTTGTGCGCATCCGGCTCTGGAAAGAGCCACTTCGCCGCCACGCTCGCGTCAACGATGATGGTCATCGGCTATCGCGGTCTTCCCGGATCAGACTCACGCTGTCGCTAAGCTGTCCGTATTTTCTAGCGAGTTCTTCGCGTGCGCGATCCAATCCCGGGAGCACTGCGGCGATTTCGAGCCGGCGTCTAATCCAGCCGTCTTCGTCCCCGAGTATGCCCACAATTTCAGCGTTCAGACTGCGGTGATTGCGCCGCGCATTCTCTTTCAACCGCTTATAAAGGTCCTTGGGGATGTTGCGAACCGTGAGATTAGGCATCAGCCCTCCAGTTGCACAATGATATCATCGGTGACATCACTTTGCAACCATTTCGGGACGGCAGTCGGATCGCGCCGCAACCGCGGGGTTCGGCCCGAGCCCGGCGGCAGCCGCGTTTCGTTCAGCGCGCGGCCTTCGCCTTTTCGCGCTCGAACTTCATCTCCCCTTTCTTCAAATCGGCGTCGACCTCAACGGTGTCGCCTGGCATCACCTCACCGTCCAGAATCTTCAGCGCCAGTGGATCCTGAATCGTCCGCTGGATGGCCCGCTTCAGGGGACGCGCTCCGAACTGCGGATCGTAGCCCTCGCGGAACAGCAGCTCCTTGGCCTTGCTGCTGAGCTCGATCGCGATCTTGCGCTCGGCCAGCGTCTTCACCAGATTCGCCACCTGCAGGTCGATAATCTTTTCGATTTCCGGCTTGCCCAGGGCATTGAAGATGACGATTTCGTCGACCCGGTTGATGAACTCCGGCCGGAAGTGCTGGAGCAAGGTCTGGTGGATGCGCCGGCGCAGGTCTTCCGAGACGCCGCCCGCGGCGCGCGCCTTCGAACTATCTCCCATCGCTTCGTGGATCTCGTGGCTGGCGATGTTCGAGGTCATGATGATGACGGCGTTCTTGAAGTCGACGGTACGGCCTTTGCCGTCGGTCAGGCGGCCATCGTCAAGAATTTGCAGCAGGACGTTGAACACATCCGGATGCGCCTTCTCGATCTCGTCCAGCAGGATGACCGCGTAGGGACGCCGGCGCACTGCTTCCGTGAGCTGTCCGCCTTCCTCGTAGCCCACGTAGCCGGGCGGCGCGCCAATCAACCGCGCCACCGCGTGCTTCTCCATGTATTCCGACATATCGATGCGCAGCATGGCGTGCTCGTCGTCGAAGAGAAACTCGGCCAGCGCCCGCGCCAGCTCCGTCTTGCCGACTCCAGTGGGCCCCAGGAACAAGAAGGAGCCGATGGGCCGCTTGGGGTCGGACAATCCGGCACGGCTGCGGCGCACCGCGTTTGCCACCATGCGGAGCGCCTCGTCCTGCCCAACCACGCGCAGGCGGAGGCGGTCTTCCATCTTCACCAGTTTTGCGACCTCGCCTTCCAGCATCTTCGAGACGGGAATGCCCGTCCACTTGGAGACGACGCGCGCGATGTCCTCCTCGTCGACCTCTTCCTTGAGCATGCGCCCGGCCTTCTGCTTTTCCTCAAGCTGAGCGTTGGCCTGGGCAAGCTGCTTCTCGAGTGCGACCAGTTTTCCGTAGCGGATTTCGGCAGCCTTGTTCAGATCGCCCTCGCGGGTCGCGCGCTGCTCGTCGGTCTTGGCCTGCTCGATCTCGCTCTTGAGCTGTCGGATGCGGGTGATAGCCTCTTTCTCCGCCTTCCAGCGCAGCTTCAACTGGTCAGACTTCTCGCGCAGCCCGGCCAGTTCCCCTTCGAGCTTCCCCAGACGCTCGCGCGACGCGGGGTCGTCCTCTTTGCGTAGCGCCTGGCGCTCGATTTCGAGTTGGGTGATCCGCCGCTCGATCTGGTCGATCTCAGCGGGCATGGAGTCGATTTCGATCCGCAGACCGGACGCGGCCTCGTCAATCAAGTCGATCGCTTTGTCAGGCAAGAAGCGGTCGGAGATGTAGCGGTTGGAAAGCACGGCTGCCGCGACAATCGCCGAGTCCTTGATGCGCACGCCATGGTGCACCTCATAGCGTTCCTTAAGCCCCCGCAGGATGGCGATGGTGTCCTCGACCGTCGGCTCGCCCACGTAGACGGGCTGGAAGCGCCGCTCGAGTGCCGCGTCCTTCTCGATGTGCTTCTTGTATTCGTTGAGCGTGGTGGCGCCGATGCAGCGCAGCTCGCCGCGCGCCAGCGCCGGCTTCAGCATGTTGGAAGCGTCAATTGCGCCTTCGGCGGCTCCCGCGCCCACCAGGGTGTGCAACTCGTCGATGAACAGAATGATTTCGCCGCTTGACTCCTCGATTTCCTTGAGCACGGCTTTGAGGCGATCTTCGAACTCTCCGCGGTATTTCGATCCGGCCACCAGCGCGCCCAGGTCAAGCTGGATGATCCGCTTGGATTTGAGCGACTCGGGCACGTCGCCGGCCACGATGCGCTGGGCAATGCCCTCGACAATGGCCGTCTTGCCTACGCCGGGCTCACCGATCAATACAGGGTTGTTCTTGGTGCGCCGGGAGAGCACCTGGATGACGCGGCGCACTTCGTCGTCGCGGCCGATCACCGGGTCGAGCTTGCCGCGCCGAGCGAGGTCGGTGAGGTCGCGGGCGTAGCGCTCGAGCGCCTGATACTTCGCTTCGGGATTCTGGTCGGTGACCCGCTGCGTGCCGCGCACTGCTACCAGCGCCTTGAGAATCGCGCCGTGCGTTACCCCCAGCCGAGCCAACACTTGGCCCGCGGGCTCGCGGGACTTCCGCGCCAGCGCCAGCAACAGATGTTCGGTCGAGACGAACTCGTCCTTGAACTGCTCCGTCTCCTTCGACGCCTGCTCCAGAACCTCCTTCAGTGCGGGCGACAGATAGTGCTCGGCGGCGCCGCCGACCTTGGGCAGGGCTTCAATGGCCTTCTCCGCCTCCTGCGCTACTCCGGCAGCGGCCACCCCCAGGCGTGGAAGAATCGCTGGCACGATGCCCTCGGGTTGTTCGACCAGCGCCAGCAAAAGGTGCACGGGCTCGAGCTGTTGATTTCCGAAACGGCCGGCAACCTCCTGCGTCCCTTGCAGGGCTTCCTGCGCTTTGATGGTGAACTTGTCAAATCGAGTAGCCATTAGAAGTCTCTCAAGATTGAGAATTCGGAAATTCTGCAAAAAGAAAAGCCGCGCCTGGGCCGCGGGAAGCGACGAAGGCGCGGCCACGGACATCGATCGGAGCAGCGCCCCACACGCGGAGCGCTTCACTCCGACGTATTATTTGTGGGCAGCCGCAGCCGCGGCTCGCGCCGGCTCGCTGACCTGGATCTTGATGGTCTTGGGCTTCGCCTCTTCCTTCTTGGGCATGGTCAGCGTCAGGACGCCGTCCTTGTACTCGGCCGTGACGTTCTCCGCATTGATGGAGCTGGGCAGCGAGAACGTCCGCGTGAACGAGCCATAGGACCGCTCAATGCGGTGGTAATTCTCCTTCTTCACATCGCTCTCGAACTTGCGCTCGCCTTTGAGGTACAAAGTTCCGTCCTCGACACGAACTTCGACTTCCTTCGGATCGAAGCCCGGCAACTCAGCTTTCAGAACCAGGTTCTGGTCGCTCTCGTAGATGTCGACCGCCGGAGCCCAAGTCTGGGTGCCGGATTCGGTCTCACCGAACAGACCTCGGAACGTTTCGTTGAACAGGCGGTTGAAATTGTCCTGGGTCGTTACCAGGTCACGGAATGGTTCCCAACGAACGATCGCCATAGCAGCTTACCTCCTTCAGAGTTATTTCTGTTGCTCACCCCTATAGATGAAAATCATCAGCACGAGGTTGCAACAATGTGATAGCGTTTGAAGTATAAAACATGAGTCAGTTAATGTCAAGCATAATTGACTTATGTTTTCAATAACTTGTAACGGCGGCTGCGCTTAGTCGAAGGCCGTATCATTGGTCAAGTCATTGCTCCTTGTGCGGTATGATCTTGATGCCGCCTCGGACGGGCCAACTCGGGCTTCAAACTCGGGGACCACTGGCGTCCACGGGCGGGTAGTGGGCCATTCTTGTAGCGGCTCGGAGCCTACCCCTGGAAGGGACCGCCGGACCGGCGCTCGTAGTAAGCCGCCACAACCAAACTGGCCCGCCGCTGCTAGGCGGCCACCAAGCTGCGCGAAAGTTTGCCGTATTAAGCTATAATGCGTCGATTTCGCGCCGGAGCAGGGACATGAAGAAGGGGGTATTCGTCGTGCTCGGACTGGTCGTACTCGCCCTGGCTTGGCTGCTGAAGTCGCAGGCGGCCAATCCACTCAAGGAAGGTGAACCAGCCCCCGATTTCGCCCTGCCTGACCAGAACGGATCGACGGTCAAGCTCAGCGACTTCCGCGGCAAGAGAACGGTCGTCCTGGCGTTTTACATCAAGGCCTTCACGCCGGGTTGAACCAAGGAGCTGTCGGCGTATCAGGCTGGTATCGCCAAGTTCGAACAAGCGGGCGCTCAAGTCATCGGGATTAGCGTGGACGATCGCGCCAAGAACAAGGCCTTTGCGGAGAAGCTGGGTCTCAAATTTCCCCTCCTAAGCGACGAACAGAAAACCGTTTCGCGAGAGTACGGCGTCCTGATGCCCGTCATCCGGCTCGCCAGGCGCACCACGTTTGTCATCGATCGCGACGGTGTGATTCAGCACATCGACCGGGGCGGTGATGCGATCGATCCGAACGGTGCGGGCGATGCTTGCAGCCTGCTCGAACACCGCCAGCAACAGCCGTAGTTCATGCGGTTTCACGTATAATGTCGTGACACCATGGCGCTCGTTTCCGGAACCAGGCTCGGACCATACGAAATCCTCGCGCCGCTCGGCGCGGGCGGAATGGGCGAGGTCTACCGCGCGCGCGACACCAAACTGAATCGAGAGGTGGCGCTGAAAGTTCTGCCCGCCGCGATGGCCAACGATGCTGAGCGCATGGCGCGATTCCAGCGCGAGGCGCAAGTCCTCGCGTCCCTCAATCACCCCAACATTGCGGCAATCTACGGCCTGGAGGACTCCGGCGGTGTGCACGCGCTGGTGATGGAGCTGGTTGAGGGCCCAACGCTCGCCGAGCGGCTATCGGGTACACAACCCCTCACCCGACCCCTCACCCGACCCGCCTCAGGCGGGCCACCCTCTCCCCTGGGCAGAGGGGCTGGGGGTGAGGGGTCACATTCGTCATGCATACCTGTCGACGAGGCGCTGCCCATCGCCAAGCAAATCGCCGAAGCCCTGGAGTATGCGCACGAAAAGGGCATTATCCACCGCGACCTGAAACCGTCCAACATCAAGACTACCGCCGAGGGCACGGTCAAGGTGCTCGACTTCGGTCTCGCCAAGGCGCTGGACGTTGAGGCGTCCATCTCCTCCAGCATCTCGAATTCGCCGACCCTGACCGCGGCGGCGACGCAAGCCGGGATGATCCTCGGCACCGCGGCTTACATGAGTCCGGAGCAGGCGCGGGGCAAGACTGTGGACCGCCGCGCCGACGTCTGGGCCTTCGGCGGCGTGCTCTTCGAGATGCTCAGCGGCCGGCGCGCCTTCGAAGGTGAGTCGACCACCGACACGCTCGCAGCCGTGATCAAGTCGGAACCGGATTGGGACGAGCTTCCCCGCGACATCCCGGCGAGCATCCGCAGGCTGATCGAACGTTGCCTCACGAAGGACCCCAAACGGCGACTGCAAGCCATCGGTGAAGCGCGGATTGCGATTGAGGACTATCTGGCGAATCCCGTCGCCGGCAAACCCGCCGCCGCGCCAACTTCTCCTGTGGCGCTGACCGATGCACAGCCCCGTCCGGGCAAAGGCCTTGCGGCTGTGCTCCTCTCGGCAGGCTTGACGTTGATTGTCGGCCTCGCAATCGGCTGGTGGAGCCGGCGGAGTGAATCCAATCCAACCTGGTCGGGTCAGATGCTAGGAGGCCCTAACCTCGCCTTTGGACCCCGTATCTCGCCGGATGGTCGCACGCTCGCCTTCCAGGCCATGGTGGACGGCCTGACGCAGGTTGCCGTGATGGATACGGAGTCGGGCGACTGGACCGTCCTGACCAAAAGCCGCTCGCGCGGCTATGTTACCGAGCTGAACTGGTCAACCGATGGGACCGAAATTTATTTCGACCGTGAGTATTCCGCTCCACGCGGCATCTATAGCGTTTCGCGGTTCGGGGGCGACGAACGCCTGATTCTGGAAGACGCGATGGGGCCGGAGGTTCTTCCCGACGGCAGCTTGCTGGTCGTGCGAGTGAACGAAAACCGGGATTTCCAGTTGAACCGGTTCTGGCCCGAGAGCGGACGCCTTTCTCCCCTCAATGCCATTATTTCCAGCTCCGATCTATGCCCCCCGGTTCGAGCTTTTCGGGACGGTAAGGAAGCGGTGTTCGTCGGAAAGACGCTTGACCAGGCGAAGACCGATCCCGTGTCTCACCTTTATGTTATTGACCTCACTTCGGGAAAGGCACGACGCCTGGCCCCCCAGCTCGAGGTCGCCCCATCGGCGATTAGTTTTTTTCCCCTCGCCGTGCCTATCGGTGATCAGTCCGTACTCATAGATTCGAGAGAGGGAGACCTGCACCGGATTGTCGAGGTCCCACGCAGCGGTTCCGCCCCGGTGCGAACTCTGTTGTCTCTGACCGCCCCTCCCTTGTTTATGGATGTGGGCAAAGACGGCTCGATCTTCCTGGATCAGACGGTCCGCCCCAGTGAAGTTCTGCGTTTCCCCGCTCAGGGAGGGACGCCCGAAATCCTGGCGGGCGCAGAAACTCCGTACTCCGGAGCCTACTCGACTTTTCAGATTGCGGATGGCCGCATCCTCATCAACTCGACGGTCGCTGGTCGGTCCAGATTGTTGTTGGCCAAGCCGGGTGGCGACGTGGCCCCGTTTATTGCGACGAAGGAAGCAACATCCGTGCCGGCGTGTCCGGTAGGTCAGGGCGACATTGCATTCCTGCTGGGTCCGGAGGACAACGCCGTGGTCGCCGTCGCGTCCATTGCCGACGGACGGATTATCCGGAGGCTCCAAGGGGTTCAGGGAAGCGAGGTCAGGTGCCTTGTCGCTTCACGCGATGGGACAACGCTGTACTACGTTGCCTCGCGAACCGTGTGGGCCATCCCTACGTCGGACGGCCAGCCGCGGCCCATTGGCCCCGGCGATGACGTCACTGCTGATCCTAACGGAAAAGATTTGATCGTAAGCCTCTATGAGAAGGAAGGCGTCCGGCTGGTGCGCGTGCCAGTTTCCGGCGGGGCGGAGGAGCCGATTCCCCTTCAGAGTGCTCTGCGCCTCGCCCCCGTAATCATGGGTCCGGATGGCATCGGGAAAGACGGACGCGCTTTGGTAAGTATCGCCACACCGGATAACTGGTTCTACGGCGCCGGCGTCCTCGATCTGCGCAGTGGCAAATTGGACAGGATCCCGCTGAATTTTACCGGCGATGTCCTGGGTCTCGGATGGCAAAGCGATGGCCGAATTCTCTCCACCGGCTGGCCGCTCAAAGCCAAGCTCTGGCGATTCCGTCCCGTGCAGCAGGAACAGAAATGAGTCACGAGGCTGGCGCAGAACGCAGTTCTGCGGTTCAGAGTTTTCGAGGTATAATCACGAACTGAAAGCTTCCGGAGGACGGTTCCCACGCCGCGAGGAGGTCTTCACTGTGCGCAAACACATCCGACGATCCGGGATGGCCGCGGTTTTCCTGGCGCTGCTGCTGAGCGCCACGCTGGCCGAGGCCGCGCCGCTCAAGGTCGGCGACAAAGCCCCGGATTTCACCCTGCCCGATCAGAACGGCAAACCTGTAAAGCTCAGCGAATTCCTGGGCAAGAAGAACGTCGTGCTGGCGTTCTACGTACTCGCTTTCACCGGTGGTTGAACGAAGGAGCTCAAGGCATATCAGTCTGATATCGCCAAATTCGAAGCCGCCGGTACCCAGGTGCTGGGAGTGAGCGTTGACAGTTCGCCCGCCAATCGCGCTTTTGCCGAGCAGAACGGACTGAAGTTTCCCTTGCTGAGCGATTTCCAGCGAAACGTCTCCAAGGAGTACGGCATTCTGAACGACAAGTACGGGTTCGCCAACCGCACCACGTTTGTGATCGACAAAGACGGCACCATCCAGCACATCGACAAAGACAGCGCCGCGATCGACCCAACCGGCGCGCAGGCGGCATGCAGTCTGCTCGAGCACCCGAAGCAGTAGGCCGGCCGCCGGGCTCGCGTTCGTTCTGATTCCCATGGGTGGCGTCACCACCTTGCGCCACCCAGCACTTGCCCTACTCGCTTCGACTCGGTGTCATTCCGAAGCGGAGTGAGGAATCTCGCACTGGCCGGTTCGAAGGCACTTACGCCCTTTAGAATCAACGACTTGTTCCAGAAAAGGGCCTAAAACGAAGCCATTCGAGCACGTCCGGTACTACTTCTCCGACATTCGCTTGAGGACCTCGCCCAGCTTCTTGATCTCGTCGCCGTATCCCGCCCAGTCACCCTGCTTGAGGAGTTGCTGCGCTCGCTCGTAGTGTTGGCTCGCTTCCTGGGCTAGCGATTCGAGGTCCGCGGCGGGCGCGGTGCTCGGAGTCCTCCCTGTCGCCTTTGCGCCCGGAGCAGCCGCTTGGACAGGCGCGCTCGAGAACGCCCCGCCAAAGATCCGGCTGAGCGCCGCGTCCAGCGTATCCTCCATCACCACGTGGTCGGCGTAAGCGACGACCACGCGCTTCAGTTGCGGCAGCCCGGCGCCACCCTGGGCCGTCAGGTAGATCGGCTCAACGTAGAGGACGGAGTTCCGCACCGGGATGACGAGCAGCGTCCCGCGGATGACCTGCGACCCGTGCTGGTCCCAAAGCGTCAGTTGGGGCGAGATCGCGGGGTCCTGGTCGACGCGTGACTCGATCTGCTGCGGGCCGTAGATCAGCTTCTGCTTGGGGAAGGTGAAGACGAGCACCTTGCCGTAGTTGGGCTCGTCGCAGCGTGCCGCCATCCAGGCGATCATGTTGTCCTTCTTGGCGGGCGTGAAAGGGACCATGAGGATGAACTCTTCCTTGGTGCCGACCTCAGCAAGCTTCATGATGGTGTAGTAAGGCGTCATGGGCGACGCTTGACCGCGCGCCGCGCTCTGGGCGATGCGCCAGACGTCTTCCTTGTTGTAGAACACGCGCGGGTCGGTCATATGAAACACGGCGTACATGCCAGCCTGGATAGAGAAGAACTGCTCCGGATACCGGATGTGCGAGCGCAGGTCCTTGGGCATGGCCGAGAGCGGCTCGAAGACGCCCGGGAAGAGGCGAGAATAGACCTGAATCAAGGGGTCCGTTGGGTCGCTGATGTAGAAGTGCGTCTCGCCGTTATAGGCATTGACGGTCGCCTTGACGGAGTTGCGGATGTAGTTCCCCATGTCGCCGGAGGGCTCGGAATAGGGGTACATGGAAGACGTAGTGTAGCCGTCGAGCATCCAGTAAAGGTCGCCCGAGTCCGCGACCACGAGATACGGATCGGAGTCGTAGGTCAGAAACGGCGTCAGGCGGTCGGCTCGATCGAGCACGCGCCGGTAGATCATCAGGCGGCTCTCCGCCTCGATGTCACTCGAGAAGAGGATGTTCTTCTCGCCGAACTTCACGGCGAACAGCAGGCGTCGCCAGAAGCTGCCGACCGGGACGCCTCCTGCGCCCTGGTAGGTGGTGTAGACGTCCTGGGCGCCGGAGGGATAGTCGAACTCCTTGGCACGCGTCTTGACAAAACAGTAGTCGTTGCTGAGCTCGCCGTAGTAGATCTCCGGGCGGGTGACGCGGATGTTGGACGTCGTGACCGGCGGAATATCCTTGATGAAAAGCTGCGGCAGGCCGTCGGGCGTCGACTCGTTGACCGGCCCCAGACACAACCCGTAACCGTGCGTGAAGCTGACGTGCTCGTTGATCCAGTTGCGGCTGGGCAGGCTCTCAGGATTGAGCTCGCGGGGAGAAAGCGACACCTGCCGGTAGGTGCCGTTGATCCAGTAGCGATCGTTGTCCACCCGCACAAAGTCGTAGTAGGTGCGAATCTCCTGGAGCTGGGCAAAGGTGGTCTTCAAGGGCTGATGGTCCCACAGACGGACGTTGCGCATGGTGGCTTCGTTCTGGCGGACGTTGTCGAGCGTTAGGTCTTCCACCGCCGAGAACTCCTGGGCGTCGAAGCGGTCGAGGGCGTAGGCTTTGCGCGTGAACTCGATGGCGCGCGCAATGTAAGGGCGCTCCTTGTCGATCTCGTTGGGTGCGACGATGAAGCGCTGCACGATCTCCGGGTAGACGCTCCCGCCGAGTATCCCGGCCGCGACCAGCGCCACGACGCCGAACACCGCCGGCTTCACGCTGCCGCGCGCCGCGCCGAACACCAACGCCAGGGCGGTCAGGAGCGAGAGGAACAGGAGAATCCAGAGCACCGGCAAGGTCGCATGGACGTCCGTGTAGCCGGCCCCGTAAATCAGTCCGCGCGGGGAATAGAGCAGACCGTACATCGCCAGGCGGACGCGGTACGCGATGGACACAAAGAGCAGCGCGCCGAGTCCCATCAGGTGAGCGCGGGCGTAGCGCCCGATGGAAGGACCGCGCGGCGTCACCCACACGCCGCCTTCAATAAGATAGAGAAACAGCGCCGCGAGCAGCGAAAGAATCAGCGTCGCCAGCGCCCAGTGGTAGACGAACCACTGGAAGGGCAGACGAAACAGGTAGAAGCCCAGGTCGCGGCCAAACAGCGGGTCGGTCTGTCCGATCGCGACCCCGTTACGCGCCAGTTGGTAGTCGAGCCAGTGGGTCGACGCCCACTCGCCTATGATGTACCCGATGAGCAGGATGCCCAGCCAAATCGCCGCGAGCAGCAGCGAGCGGAAACGGTCAAGCATCGGGAACTCCACCGTCTCGCCGTAGACGCGAAATCCGTGCTGCCCGGCAAGACTGCGAGCCAGCAAAAGGTTCAGCGCGGCGACGACCATGAATCCGAGGCCCGCCAGGCTGCTCAGCGTAATTTGGGATTTCAGGATGGTCAGATAGATCACCCTATACCCTTCCTGGCCAAACCAGATCCAGTCGACCAGGAGGTCGATGCCGCCCGACACGAGCGGCCCGATAATAAAGATCAGCAGCAGCAAGCCGACGACAATCCGAGCCTTGCGTTCTCGACGCATGGGATTCTCCCGCGCCTATCTTCACACAGAGGCGCGCCGCTTGTCAGCATTTCGTTGTGGAAGCGCGGCCGCGTTTCGCAAAGCGCCGTCCGGCATTCTCAGTGCGGTGGGAGGAAAAGTGGGGGACACCCCCTCTCCCGCTCGTGCGGGAGAGGGGATTGGGGGAGTGAGGGGACATCCTTACCCGCGGCTCGCTCCGCGGTCTACTCTTGGAAGCCCGCTACGGCGGGCTGACTTACTTCGGTGACCCGCGCTGGGCGAGGTCAAATGACGGGTGCCTGGCGAGCCTCGTCGAGTAGTTCGCGCTGGAGCTGCTTCTGGAGTTGCATCTGTTGGTCGAGATACTGCTTCTTCCACTGCTGGCTCTCGACGCCCAACTGCTTCCTCAGCTCCTCGGTCTGACGCCGGAGTTGAGCCGCCTGTTCCTGCAATTGCTTCCGGGATTCCAGAGTCATCTGCTTCTGGAGCTTCTCGATTTCGCCGCGCTCGGCCTCCACTTGCGCCCGCCACTGGCCGCTTTGAGCTTCGAGCTCGCGCCGGAGTTGCTCCGCCTGGAGCCGCGCCTCAGGAGCCTCGTTGCGGAGGTCGGCGATCTCTCCACGCAGGCCTTCGAGTTCGTCTTCGGCCTCCGGCTGGACCCTGCGCGGCCGCGCCTCGATCTCGATTTTGACGCTCTGCTCGTGGCGATCGCGCACGATGGTGAGCGTAGGCTCGCGCTTCTCTCCCGATTCGCTTCCCGGCTCACCTCTCAGGGCATCGCGCAGATCCTCGACGGAGGCAACTTCCTTGCCGTCGACGGCCAC
Source organism: Terriglobia bacterium (assembly GCA_035945295.1). GTDB lineage: Bacteria > Acidobacteriota > Terriglobia > UBA7540 > UBA7540 > QHZK01. The sequence goes on from DASZAI010000015.1 coordinate 107,890, forward strand.
AATGCAGTCACCCGCTTTGAGGCCGGCTTTCTCGGCCGCACTACCGGAGTTCACTTCACGCACCAGTACGCCCTTGCCCCCCTTGACGCCGAAGTAGTTCGCCAGTTGCGACGTCAGGTCATCGCCCTCGATCCCCAACCGGGGACCGCCCATCAGCCCGATCGGCCCGCCGAAGTGGAAGTTGAACGGCGGCATCCTCACTTCCGGAATCTGGACCACAGAGGGACCGGGCATGTAGCTGAAGAACTCGTTGCCGTGTGACTCGAGCTTCACGCTCACAGTGCGCGCGTGTCCGTCGCGGCTTACTCGCAGGCTGACAGTGCGGCCGGGCGGCGTTTCGCGAATCCTGCGGCTCAGCTCGGCGACGCTCCATACCCTCTCGCCATTGAACTCCAGAATCACGTCACCCTTCTCGAGGCCCGTCTTGGCGGCCGGACTGTCGGGTTCGACCTTTTCAACGATGGCGCCGTACTCGCCGGGCAGCTTCAGCTCGTGCGCCTTCTCGGAAGTAACATCGCTCAGCCGCACACCCATCCAGGCGCGCTCGCCGCCCATCGTCAGCGTCCGGGTGCTTGCCATGATATGGTCGGACTTCTGCGCCAGCACGACCACCGTGCTTCCGAGCAGCAGCCCCAGCATTGCCACCAGCCACCCCACCCTCTTGCGCGTCATAGCGATCTCCCTTCTGCTTATTCTTCGTCGTTGTTGTTATCTTGGTTTGTCTGTTGTTTCTGTAGGCGCTCGAACTCCTGTTGCTGGCGGCGCATCATCTCCTCGACCTTCTGTTGCACCTGCCGCAGTTGCTCCTCCATGCGGTGCTGCTCGCGCTGCTGCCAGGCATTCCAGAACAATTGCTGACGCTGGCGGATCTGGTTCAGGATTTGCGAGTCCAGTTTGCGGATCTCGATGTTGCCCGTCACCGTGTGAATACTCAGTTCCTTGCCGCCGCCGTTGAGCGCGCATCGTCCACGCACCGTGCCGGAGCCGAACTGCGCCTCGCCCTGCCCGTGGACGGTCAAGGGGAACTCGGAGAAGATCTTGTGGCCGGCGGCTTCGTCGATGACCGCGACGATGTCGAGCGGCAGGTCGGGAGGCAGGAAGACGCGGACGTCACCCACCGAGGTTTCCAGATGCGAAGGAGCGAACGTCTGGCGATTGGCGCTGAACTCGGCCAGAATCGGGCCGGCGGCATTCGCGGCGCGTACCGCGCTCTGCATGCGGAACAGGTCGATGCTGCCGCCCGCCGTCTCCGCCTTGACCAGGCCGCGCGCGCCCTCCAGGCGGATGTTGCCTCCTGCCGTCTCGGCGCGCACGCTCGCGCCGCAGTTGCCGATCTGGATCTGTCCACCCGCCGTCTGGGCGTCCACCGGCCCGGTCGCCCCGCGCAACACAATATCGCCGCCCGCCGTCTCGGCTTTGATGGTGCCGGAAATCAGGCCGGCAAAGATCTCGCCGCCGCTGGTATCGAGCGTTGCGTCGCTCTTGACGTCGCCCACCCGAATGCTGCCGCCGGCGGTGGTGGCGTCGAGCCGCTGGCCGACGTTGCCCAGCGCAATGCTTCCACCTTGGGTCTCAACTCGCACCGGTCCCGTCATGTCACCGGTACGGATATCGCCACCCGCCGTCTGGGCGTGAAGCTCGCCTTGCAGCCGCTCCACATCGATGTCACCACCCTGGGTTTCCATGTCCAGATTGAACCGTAGCGGGACGGCAATCAGAAACTCGGCGTTCATGCGCATGGAGCGGTGGCGCTCGGTGGCCTTTCCGATGACGTAGGCGCTTCCCTCGCTCGGACGCACGCTCAACTCAAAAGTCCGCAAAGTGCGGCGCGCATCCGAGGCGCTTCCCGTGTAAGCCTCGAGCCTCACCTGACAGTTCATGCGATCGTTCGATCCCGTCCTGACGAGGATGGTGCCAAAGTCCGTCCGCAGCACCAATCGTCCGCCTTGACGCACGGGCACGCTACAGTCGGCGCGCTCGACCCAGGCCCGGCCCTCACGCTGCGGCTCGCCGCGCCGCACGCCACTCTGGCCCGCAGCGCGCGGGCTGGCCGCAGTCGAAAGTACCAGCGCCATGGGCAGCAGGACGCGCAGGAGCGCCCAGGCTGAAGGCTGATGATGGCGATTTGTCTGCTCCGCAAACTCGTTCATTCGTTCTCCACCCTCGTTCTTAAGAAACTCGAACGCTGAGAAGCTCCGCCTCCAGGAGGTCGTCCCGCTAGGGTGCGTCGCCCAGCAATGCGTGGACCGTGCTCGCGCAGCGCATGCGCACGTAACTCTCGGGATCGTTACGCGCCAGTTCCTCGAGCGCCGGCAGCATCGTGTTGTCCTTTTCCTTGGTCACGTGGTTGGCTAGGGCGTCCACCGCCGCGAACCGGACGCCGGGGTTCTTCTCGTGCTCGACCACATCGAGCAGCGCCTGATGCAGGTCCTCACCTTCCATCCCGTCGACCGCCTTGAGGGCCTCGAGACGGAGTCCGGCGTTAGGATCGTTGCGCATGGCATGGAGCAGCGCCTCGCGCACCGCCGGATTGTCGCTCCGCTGCTTCAGGATATCCAGGGTGTCCCGCCGGATGCCGGCGTTATCGTAACTCTTCACCGCGCCCACCAGCAGCTCGCGGATACGCGGATCGTCGAGCGAGCCCTCCAGAGTTACGCGCCGCTCGGCATTGACGGTGATGCGCACTTCGCCGGTCTTCGGATCGGGAGAAATCTGGCTGATATCGCTGATGTGCCCGAGTTCAGGAGTGCCGAGGTCGCTCTTTTCGAGACTGGGCGCGTTCTTGGTAGCGTTCAGCAATGCAGCAGTGTGCGGACGCAGCGTCCAGCCGAGGCCAAACCCGAACAGGACCAACGTCAGCATCGCCAAGCCGCCCGAGCCCGCGAAGCGAAGACTGGCCAGGGCAGGCAGGCTGCGCAGCAGCGCTCTCCAGCCCAACTGCTCGCGATCCAGCGCCTGGTCGAGCGCTTGCCGGCAATGGACGACCAGCTCCGGAGTGGGCTCAACCCGGGGGCGTCGGGCGAGCACCTCGTGGAGACGCCGGAAATCCTCCAGGGCCTGGCGGCAAAGCTGACACGACTCCAGGTGTTTCTCGTAAGCCGCGCGCTCGTCTCCTGAAAGCTCATCGTAGAGGTAAAAAGGCAACGCTTGCTCGAGATCATTGCAGTTCATCGTCACACCTTCATTCGCCATCCTGGCGTCCTCTCAAACCAAGTCCGCCAGCGCGACGCGCAGCTTCTGAGTGGCGCGAAACAGACAATTCTTCGCCGTCTCTTCACTGGTCCCGCACAGTTCGCCGATGGCGCGAAGCTTCATTCCCTGATAGTGCCTCAGCTCGAACACCGTGCGCTCCCGCGGATTCAGGTGCGCGAGCGCCGATTGAATGCGTCCCGCGATTTCCCGGCCCTTCAAGCTGCGCTCCGGGTCGAGCTCCGGCCGGTCATCGGCGACCGTCTGGAAGTATTCTGTGTCGCTCTCGGGGTTGGCCGGCGCCTGCACCTCGCTGCGTCCCTTCTGGCGGCGCAGGTGGTCGAGGCAGACGTTCATCACCACCCGGTAGAGCCAGGTGGAGAATCGCGAGTCGAAGCGGAACAGAGCCAGCGAGCGATAGACTTTCAAGAACGCATCCTGATAAAGGTCCTGAGCCTCTTCCGGCGAACGCACCAGCTTGAGCGCCAGGCGCAGGACTTCGTGGTCGTAGAGGCGGACGAGTGCGTCGAAAGCGGCGCGATCGCCGCGTTGCGCCCGGCGAATCAACTCGCGTTCATCGGCCTCGACTAACCGCGAGCCTTCGGCGGGAAATTTGCCAGCCAGCTCCAAGCAGGTTCCATCCATTTTGGAGTGCGCTCGTTCCGTCTCAGCCCATTAGACGCAACCCAGGTTGAAAGGTAAGCGGCTAAGGACGGTCGGGACGAGCGGGAAATCCGCACCAGACGTTGACCAATCCCAGGACCTCGTGGCTCACCGACTCGGCATCGTGGGTGTTGCGCCACCAGTGCCCGGGGTCAAAAGCATCCTCCGGAGCGCCGCGGACGATCAGCTCGGGCGTATTCCCGATCAGGGCGTGCCAGACGGCCCGGGTGCGGCGCGTGTGCGGTTCCGAAGTGACAATGATGATTCGTGTCCCGCCCACCTTCTTGAGTTCCTTGACGATAGCCAGTTCCTCGCTCGCTGTATTCAAGACGCCTTCCGGGAGGACGCGAATCGCCGTCGCGGGAACTCCAAGCTTCTCAAGCACTTGGGTGTTGTAGTACTCCTCGGCATGGTACTCGATGCCCAGGCTGCGGAAGGCCGGCTCTTCGGCCAGGGCGGGGTGGGTCAGCCATACCTCCGGCGCCCAGCCCTCGCGGTAGAGTTTAGCGCCTTCCATGGCGCGGAAAGGCGGCGCCCCGCTGAGTACCGCGATCGCGCGCACCGGCTTCAGGGGATCATAAACCACCAGCCAGTATCCCACTCGTCGCGCTGCCAGGTATGCCAGGAGAGCGAGCAGCACCAAAGCAGCGAGACCCTTGAAAACCCATCGGAAACGGCGGGTCTTGGGGGCGGGAGCTCTGTCGGGCATGAGCCCATTATACGTCAGGGCGGGAACCGTGACGGGCCGCCCGCTACTTGGCGCCATTAAGCGAGTTCAGCACCAAGTCGGCGAGCGCTTGGATGAACTTAGGAGAATCGTTCAAGGCGGGCATGACCTCGAACTGGTGGATGCCCAGTTTGCCGGCGAGCGAGCGGGCCTCGATATCGATCTCGCTCAGCGTCTCCACGTGGTCGGTGACGAAAGCGATGGGGATAACCAGGACTCTGTCGGCGCCCTGCTCGGCGAGCTTGTGGAGCGTAGCCTCAAGCGAAGGTTCAAGCCAACGCCCCGGCCCGACGCGGCTCTGGTAGCAGATACGATGCGGGTTGGCCCAGCGGCCGCGTCGCATGACGAGCTCCGTGGTCGACTCGATCTGCTTCTGGTAAGGGTCACCCGCTTCAACCACACTGCGCGGAACTCCGTGCGCGCTGAACACCAGGTGAACGTCCGGGGACGTGTGAAAGCACTGGTCGCCGGCGTAGTCCGCGGACTCGAGGCCTCCGAAGCGCTCGAGTCCGCGGTTGATGTGCTCGACGAGGGAGTCGAGATAAAGAGGATGGCCGTGGAACTCGGTGATGATCTTCGGCGCGGGGCGTGAGGCCGCCGGACGGTACTTCCGATGCCACTCGTTCAGGCTGCTGCCCGTGGTGGTCCTCGAATACTGGGGATAGAGGGGCAGCAGAACCAGGTGGCGAGGGGGAGAGGCCTCGAGCGCGTCCACCACCGCTTCGGTCAACGGATGCCAGTAGCGCATGGCCACGAAGACCCGCGCGTCCGTACTCTTCGAGAGCTCCCGCTCGAGGGCCTCCGCCTGCCGCTGCGTCAGTTCACCGATGGGTGACTTCCCTCCAATCGAAGCGTAGTGAGCCTGGACTTTGCGGGAGCGTCGCGAAGCGATCAGCCGCGCCAGCGTGGGGCGCGCCAGCCGCGCGAAAGGGAAGTCGATGATGTCGGGGTCGGAGAAGAGATTACGCAGGAAGGGCTCGACCGCCTCGAGCGAGTCGGGTCCGCCGAGTTGGAACAGTACGACGCCGAGCGTCGCGCCGTTCCGGGCACTCTGCTGACTGTTTCCTGTGGGATTCTTGCTCACAGTTCGATCTTGGCCGCGACGGCTTTGCGCTGTGCAAGCGCAATAGAGAATCCTACACACTTTGTGGCGCTGCTATCAAGCGAATCGCAACCGAGGCAGTGTCCTGTTTGAAAAGCTCCGCTTGAGGAGCTTTGCAGGGGGTCGGAGCTCTTAAGGTCCGACTCGCTACCGGAATCCACGCCGCCTATGTTCTGTTACGGTCTTTGCGCTATCATGTAACCGCAGTTCGGGCGTGTAGCTCAGTCGGATAGAGCATCGGATTTCTAATCCGAGGGTCGGGGGTTCGAGTCCCTCCACGCCTGCCATACTTTTCAGAAACTTGCAGCGACCCCCCACACGCAGCATGCTGCGCTGGTTGCGCGGGGGTTGCGTTTTGTTGCGGACTTGTCGGATGGTCTAGGCGGTCCACCCACTCGATGTTGCCTCCCGGAACTAAGTGGCCGTAAACGTCGGCGGTGACTTGAATTGAACTGTGGCCCATCTGCTCCTTAACGTAGGCGAGGCTCGCTCCGCTTTGAATCAATAGCGACGCGAACGTGTGGCGCAGCGCGTGGAACGTAATGCGTCGCAGACCGGCAGCCTTGAGACAGGGCATGAAATCCCGGTGGTAAACATTTCGCGAATCGAGAGGGCCACCAGCCTCCGAAGGAAAAGCGAGCTTGGCGATCTTCGGTTGCCCCTGCTCGTTGAATTGTCCCCGCTCTATCGCATCGAGGATCCGCTGGTCGCGCACCTCCATCAAAACGCGCCGCAGTTCCTTGCTGAGATCAACGCGCCGTGGCTTCCTGCTCTTAGGGCTGGTGGCTTGACCGCGCACGATGTTGTGTCGAACAAAAATGTAGCGGTTTTCGTCGTCCTCGCTATCTCCAAACTGGATGTCCTCCCACTCGAGCGCAAGCAGTTCTCCCAACCTCAGGCCCGACCGAAGGGCTGTCAAGAATAGCGGGTAACGTTCCGGCTTCAAATCCCTCGCTGCCTCCAGGAATCGCTCAGTCTCGTCCCGCGTTAGAAACTCGGCTTTACGATCCTCTGCCAGTGGTCGGTTAAACCGCCCAAGCCTCAGCGCCGGGTTGCTCGCCGCCACTCCATCCTCAATGGCCTGAGAGAAGAGAGCCCGAAGAATTGCGAAGATATTCTTGACAGTGCTTCGTGCGAGCTTGCCGGCTCGTACGAGTTCAGCCAATTGGGCCTTAACCGCGCTCCTGGTAATGGTCTCGATAGGCCACCGGCCGAAGTGCGGCAGCAAATGAACTTTCAGAATAACGTCGTAGCTCTCTATCGTGGAGGGTTTGAGATGCGCCCGAACATGAGACGACATCCAGCGTTCGGCATATTCCGCGAAGCTGGGGGTCTCAGCTTCTTCGTCCACCCTGAAGGTGCCGAGTGCGAGACGCTTCTCGATCTCATGTCTCACAGTCTCGGCGGCTTCGCGGCTGGAGCCCACGCACTTGGCCTTCCGGTTACCCTGCCAATCCACGAAAACGTACCACTTACCAGCTCTCTTCCGGACCTTGACTCCCATCACTTCCTCCCGGAAACCCCGGCCACGATTTGATCCACCATAACACCCACGTCAAGGCCACTCGTAGGCCTTAGCCGGCGCCGTTCCAGCCAGTCATCGAAAGCCGACCGTCGAACCAGGATCTTTTTCCCGACACGAACCGCTGGAAGCGGATCGACCGGAGCATGAATCCAAGTGCGTAAGGTGCGCTCACACGCGCCTGCGTACGCTGTCAGCTGCCTCAAACTCAGCCATTCCAACGTTATTTCGCTGGGGCTGGGCTTGTCCTTGACTCTGTTCACTCTCTCACCCTCGCAGCTCACGTGGACCACATTCCTCTGGGACTCCACTGAGTTCCCACACTGCCGTTGAGTTTAGCTTCCCCTTCCCGCGTTCGGCCCCGACCGCAGAACCGTGTTATTACACTCATGAGCGGGAATCCCCTGCTGTGCCCCTCGCTGCCCAGTGAGCTCTCTGCAATTGCTTTAATCTCAGCAATAGCACTTTCGGATAGCGCAACCCTTTCCCCGCGCAAGACCTCAGCGCCTCGTCGAGGAATCGAGCCAGACACCGGGGCTCGGCAGGTCTGCCACACACGTCCCAGCGTTCCTCACAGTAAGCAATGGTCTCCTCCGTACCGCGTGGTAGCCTCTCGCGATCGATATCCAACAGCTGGAGCAGATCCATGGATGACTCCTCCGTCCTTGTCAGAGCCAGACTGTCAAGCCCGAAAGGCTGACTTGCTGGTGCCTCAGCAGCTACGGCGGTCGCCGTTTGTCTGGTCAGAGTCGTTGGTCTAAGATAATTAACTCTGACATGGGGTATGGGGGCAACTCTGTTGCGAATTCGGCAACGAATATGGCCAATACGGTTGAAAAAACCGCAACAATCTTGAGGGCAGGAATGTTGCGAGTTTATTGGCGTCACCGCCGAAAGCCTCCGTGCCATGGACAGACCTCCTGTACCGTCTTGAGGTAGGCACGCTGCACCCATTCATAGCCCGGCGAGAGCGCACCCTGAGCTAGCCGCTCGTAGATGTCTTCGTATGTGGGTTGCTCCACCTTAGCAACGTGATGCCCCTTGGCGTCCACGTGGAGTAGCCGATAAAAAGTCCGCCGCTTCCGCCCACGCTGCTCTCCCCACACCTCGACCAGCCCCAAATCCACTAGTTCTCGGAGTGCCCGCGAGCGCGAGAATTTGCTAAGGGGGCACACCGCCTCAAGCATTTCCAGTTTAGGAAAGGAGCGCTGCTGGTAGAGGTGGTAGAAGGTACCCAGGGCCAGATACAGGACCCAGGCGTTTCGACTCATTTTTAAACTAAACTCTTCGAGAAAGCCGCGCGTCACCATCACGAATCGGTTGTGCCAGTTCGGGTCAACAGCCCAGGGGGTTCTCATCCGCTTTGGACCTCGTGTGCGAGTTCTGACAGCATGGCCCAAGCTGGCCTGCCTACGAAGCCTACTGTCGTTATGTCGTTCCGGACATTTCGAGGTATAGCTGAGCGTGCGTTACTCCGCCCTTCGTGCCCGGAAGAACTCCGTCAAGAAACAAAGCACATGCTCCGTTGTCAACGCGGGACTTATTTCCCTAGCAGGCGGCGAAGCTCGCTGATTGGAATAAGTACTCGCCGTGAAAATCTGAAAGACTTGAGCTTTCCCGCTGCGACTTGACGGCGCACAGTGTCCGTGGAGCACCCGAGCGCGCGGGCAAATTCTGCGATTCCCAATGCTACGCGTTGATCTTGAGATTCCATTTCTCGATCCTCCTGAGTCAAGCTCCGAGGCAAGTTTATGCTTGAGTAGGCCGCAGGTAGCATGAGAGAATAGGCACGTTACCTAGAGTTGAATCCGTTGCTCACGCGCAGGACAAAGCCAGACTGGGGTACGTTCCCTTTTGGTCGGCTCGAGATCTACGGCCACTACGTAGCCGACTGGCTCAACCGCTCTGATGCGCGGACCAGAAGCAAGCTGCGCCAATACTTCCTTCTGCTTCTTCTCAGCTTTGGCTCGTATTTGAAAACAGAGGATCAGCGTGCAGGCAAACGGAAGCGTCCGAGGTGGCCGGACGAGGTGGATAGTGAGGTTCGCTCACGACTTCCTGGACTATGGAGAAATCGCGTCCTAGACGCGCTTTCAGTTCTCGCGGAGGGTCCGCACCCGCAGGTTGCCGGTAGCAGAATGCCTTCCCAGAAAGTATCCCTTCTCAACCGTGGCTGGGGAACGAAGGAGTGGCGGGTGAGCTTTATGGTCCGGTTCACGCTTCCTGACCCTGAAAGAAGGCGCTTATATGCAGGGTGGGCCGCCCGCGACGAGGTAAGCGCGGTAGCTGTAGCAGTGGCCGGACTTGTCCAGAACCGAGCCCTCCACCTTGTTCGTCCCTGTTCCAATTGCGGGCGCTTTTTCTTTGCTCGGCGTTCTGATGGAATCTTCTGCAGCAACAAATGCCGGGTTGGTCACTGGAAACGCACACTCAAGGGCCGGGTTGGACACGCGGCATATATGCGTCAGTATCGACAAAACCCGAAGGTCCGCGGCCGGTCTGGTGCTCGGAATCGCAACCAAGGAGCGCGCGCCGCAAGCACAGTAAGAACTCTGGGCAACCGCTGAAGACTGCGGAATCGCTGGAGAGCCGCTACCACGAGAGACTCCGGAAGGAGCGGCCCCCCTGGGACTGACTACCTCCGCCGAGCTCCGACGTCAATGCGACACGCTGACATCTGATGCGAGTCTCGCCGCGAGACTTTTGACGGATCAACTGGGAGCGGGTCGCGTAACGTCACGGCAAGGCCAGTCTTGGCTCGTGAGTGACAGCGATTCTCGAGAAAAGACGCCCTTCAGCACCAGCACCGACGCGAACTTGAATTGCAAGAGGACGGTTTCGGCCTTCCCTCCAACCATGATTCTGGTTTTGGCTTACATGCGCCACACACCCCACCAACACAAGGCTCGCTTCGGCGAGGCCAGGCTCTAAGTCGAGACCACGAAACCACTCCGCATGCGGAGCAGTTCGCGCCGCCGGCCAGGAACAAAGCTAAGAGGAAGGAACCAGCAGTAGGTCTCGTCCAAGCCGCTTGGCTCGCTGAAGTTTGGCTACCATGATTCAACTCCTTTGGGAGAGGAAGGGGCTCCAACTTCCATATAGACTCGAGCCAGGCCGGAACTGTTAACGAGGGTCTATAGAGGCCAATAAGCAGCCGCACCGGGGCTGGCCGCCGATGACGGCCACCAACGCTGGTCTTGCCGATTCGTCGTACCGGGTTCCGCTCAACTCCTGGTGCGCCGACTGAATCTGCCAACAAACGCTGAACTCCTGGCCGGGGGACCCGAGTCTCGCCGCGAGACTCGACAATTCCAGGCTCTTGCCGCTCCTTCTGGCTTCTTCAGCGAGATACAAAACCGTTGTACGATTTTCGTTACCGAACCTCGCCGTTCGTTTAAGTTGATGTCGTCGAGCTCACGCCCTCGATGATTCGGTTCCCGCATGGCATACCGCACGAGATCGCTGAACGATTTTGAGGTTCAGCCTGTGCATGGCGGTAGCCACAGCGAAACAATTCAGTTCCGCCGGCTTGTTCCCGAATCCGACTCATGCCCTCTCAAGCAGCGCGCAACTCAAAGGAGGAAGTGAAACTGCAATCTGACCGTGCTCCATTTGGCCCCTAGCCATGCTTATTTCATGGCCAGAAATGCATGTCGTGATTTGATTGCCCAAGCGCTGGTCAACTACCGAGATGACCTGCTTTTCGTTGGTCCAGTTCGCCAGAACCACGCCAAAGCGACCCTTTGGAGTCCGCCATGCCGAATGGAAGACGGCCGGGATCTCGTGAACCTGACCATTACTCTTCCAATGAACGATCCGTATACCTGTAGCCAGTGACGGACGCAGCATCCTTCCATAGACCAAATAGTTCCGACCTCTGCCGCGGCGCAGCGCGGCCGTGCTGCGCAGCATTGCGAGTGAGTCCTCGTTGCATCCGCCCGCCGGCGACCACGGGGCCCATGCAAACGTGTCGCGATTAAGCAACGACCCGTCGCCCGTCACAACACCGCCCGGGATTTCTCCCATCACCAGATTGTAGGCGTTACGAATAGGCATGTGATAGGGCTCGGGCGCCGCTCCGAAGCCGCCCTGCATCACGACGAACTCGTGGTACAGAAAAGTATAGAGGGGAAAAAACAATCGCCCGTAGGCGCTGTGACCCGGAGGCGCGACGCGCTGGTCACAGACTTGAAAGTTAGGCATGAAGAACTCGTTGGGCGGATATTCGACAGAAAAGGCGAACTCTCGTCGCCCACCGCTTTTGTTTTCGGCCTCGGCGGCAAGGTTCCGGAAGCTGTCGAGCAAGGATTGCATCGCCGCGTTCATCCACTTGCCAGGAAGTGGAGGGTGCCCATGATCGGCCGCGAAGCAAGGAAACGAGGCGCATCCCACGTTCTGGTCCAGAAACTGCACCCAGTCAAGTCCGTCGTCGGCGAGCCGCTGCACGAAATCCTTCGCAATCTCCCGCGTCTTCGGGACGCCTACGCAACACGCGTAGCTCGGACGCCAGTCCTGCCCCCAGTTTTCGAGCCACAGTTGACCGTCATGAGTCCGGCAAATCGTCTTCTCGCCCTCGTGTTCCGCCAAGTACTTCTCCCCGTCGTATCCCGACCAGAAGTGATGCGTAACCCACCGCGTCCCGTTGCAGAAACTGCCGACGTGCCACCCGCGCTCCCTCGCTCGGCGCGTGAACTCTCGTAGCGACTCGTCGCCCCCGACGGGAGGAAAGCAATCCGGGTAAACCCAGGGTCCGGGCCGCTCCCAGGACATCACCACCGCTACCAGTGGGGATTCAATGCGCTGGGAGATTTTCTCAAGCAGCGGGATGATCTTCGGGTAGGGGAGAAAGGCTTGGTTGGGTTCGGTCGGTCCCCTGTCCAGCTCGCCTTGCATTCGCACCATAATGTGGGGAGGGGAGTCGAGCAGCCACTCCGGCACATCTTTTCGCTGGTGGAGAGGAAGCGCAGCCCACTTCTGCCTCAGGCTCCATTCTCGGTACAGGCCGGCCGCCTCGTACCAGTCGCCCTGGAAGGCCTGGAGCACGACATCGTAACCGAGATTCCTTTCGCCAGACGCCGGCCAGTCACCGACGTGGGAAAAACCCAGACGAATTCCCCCTGTCGCGCTGTGCACGGGCTTGATCAGCTTGATCGCACCTGAGTCGTCTTGGCAGGCGGCGTAGATTCCCGCGCGATCGTTGTAGTAAGCCAGAAACTGCGCGAAGGTGAGCCCCGGGTAGTGGCTGGTATCTGTGTTCTCGGGCCGGAACTGCCAGGCGTGAGGACTGTCGGGCTCAAGGTCTTGCGGCTGGGGACCTTCCCAGAAGCGGCCCGTGGCCAGCGGACGAAGGAGAGCCTCCGTGCCGGGCTTCCCTCCCAGCTGATAGCGCACGATGACAAACGGAAACTGAACGTCGGTAATCGTCAGGCCCGCTCCGTTGCGGATTACTATCGACCAATAACTGAGCGGATCGCTATCATCGCCCATGCGGACGGTTACCTTCGCGGCTAATTCCAGTTGCCCGAGTTGCGAGAAAACAGCGGTTAGAGTATGTCCTGTATGGTCGACGCTCACCTCCTGGGCGGCCGTCGAGGTGATCTGCTGGAACACCCTGTCCTCGGTGAGATACTGAATGACAAAGACCGGAACGTGATCGTTTGAAACCGCGAATTCTTGATCCGGCGCGACCTGGGCGCGGAAAGAAAGCAGCCGCACACTCCTCGGGTCAAACGCCAGCTTGTGATTGCTGTTCTCAAGGACGATCGCGTCCGGCCCTAGGGTATTACCGCCTTGCGCTTTCGCGTCGCCGGTCCGCGTCGCAGTCAGTCGATTGAAGAGAACCGAGCGTAACTGACGGAGTCCCAGCAGTAGTGGCGACCAGACCACGGTTCTACGTGTCATTGTGCATCCCTTGGGTTGAAGGTTCACCTGCACCAGCGGCGCTATTCTCCATTCGACAGATCGTGGTGCAGGTCATTGCGATTGACGAACGCGCTCGTCGAGACGCATTATACCCGGCTGTCAGCTCTGAACCGACAGCCTCGTCGACTCGACCATTGAAGTAGGGGTATCTAGGTGGATCGTATTCCCCCTGTGGATCGCGACGGTAGTCGAAGGCACGCGCGAGGAAGCAAGCAGAGATCGGGACGGAAGCGGGGCTCGAGCTGCTGGATGATCTGCCAAGGGTGTGCGACCTCGCTTGTGAGAATGGGAGCTGCCCAAGGATGGTCGCTGTTATGGACGCTTGATTACTGACTTCGAGCAGATCTTTTGCCGCCAGTTTCTGCTCGGCTAGTCATCATCGGGACGCCTAGGCGCTGATGATCACCCGCATCAGTTTCCGCTTCGTCAAAGACCTGGGCCTGTGTTACCACTCCCGAACAAAACTTCGCGGCCTCACCGGGAGAACACCATTTATGATGTGATGAACACGACCTGGGCAGGGTCTTTTGGAGGTTGACGCGCCACTATGAGAGTTCTTACTGCTTCTTTCCTGATCGCCATTTGTCTTGTGTCTATGTTCCAGGGTGCACCAGAGGACGTCAAACCCAAGCTCGCATTGCTCTGGCCCGACGGCGCCCCGGGCGCCGCCGGCGATGCCGAAGAGGACCGCCCGAGCCTGATCGTCTACGTGCCGCCTCAGGGCAAAGCTACCGGAACCGGCATTGTAGTCTGCCCTGGCGGCGGCTACGCGGGACTGGCCATGGACTACGAGGGTAGCCAGGTCGCCGAATGGCTCAACTCTCTAGGAATCGCTGCCTTCGTTCTGAAGTATCGCGTCGGCCCACGCTACCATCACCCGGCTGAGATGGAGGACGGCCAACGAGCTGTGCGGTTCGTCCGCTTCCATGCGAACGGATATGGAATCGTGCCAGACCACGTCGGCATCTGGGGCTTCTCCGCGGGAGGCCATCTGGCCTCTACCATCGGGACGCACTTCGATAACGGAAAGCCTGGCGGCGACGCTGTCGATCGAGTTAGTTGCCGTCCGGATTTCATGGTCCTTGCTTACCCAGTAATTTCCTTCACGACTCCCTACGCGCACAAAGGTTCGATGCGTAACCTGCTAGGGGACAAGCCCGACGTCCAGCTCGTGCAGAGTCTTTCGAACGAATTGCAAGTAACGCGCCAAACCCCACCCACCTTCCTTTTCCACACTAACGCCGATGACGCAGTGCCGCCCGAAAACAGCGTGCTGTTCTACATGGCGCTACGGAAGAATGAAGTTCCGGCTGAGCTCCACATCTTTGCGGCTGGGCGTCACGGAGTGGGCCTTGCGCATAATCATCCAGAGCTAGCTATCTGGTCCAAACTACTTGTCAACTGGTTACGTACGCAAGGGTTCTTGAAGTAGAGTAGGAACGTCAGAAGCTTGGTCGTTTATGGCCTCGCAGGAATCGCTGGCGGCGCCGTCACGCCGCTAACGTGGCGATGGGCACCGCGGCGTACATCGGCTTGCGTTTGGGAGGAGACTTGGTCATGCGACGACGGCGAGGATGTTCGGGTTCGCTTTGGGCACCGACTGCAGAAGCTTCGCAGGCAGCACGGATGGACACAAGTGCAGCTGGCAGAGCGACTCGGCCTGGACAGAAGCTATTTGGCGGACGTGGAGCGGGGGAAGAGAAACATCTCAATCGTGAACTTGGAGATTATTGCGCGGGGTTTCGGGCTTTCGCTTTCGAGACTGTTGATTACGGTTTAGCATTCAGCCGGCTTCGATGGTAGCCCACCCTGCCGACGCGCCCCCGTATTGCGAGAGCGGCGGCTGGACGCCGTCAAACTCCAGGAGTTTGTCCGCCTGTACGGGATGCCGCTGAAATTCTTCGTTAGCTGAGCCTCACTTCCACGAGTCCGAGCGAAGCCTACCTTGCTCTGCCGAGGGCTACGAGTGGGGGATCGCGCCCGTAGCACGCTCCGCGCCCGGACAGCTCGCTCTTCCTCTGATAACCGATTAGATTATGAACACGTCTTAGTGGAACAGAGGGTGGTTGGCCCTCGTACTTGCCGATAGGAGGCACTTCAATGTCCACTCTGATGCAGGACCTTCGCTATGCCTTCCGGCGGTTGCGCCAGTCGCCAGGATTTGCCTTCGTGTGCGTGCTGACGTTGGCGCTGGCCATCGGCGCTAACACGGCCATCTTCACCCTCGTCGATGCGATAATGCTGAAGTCCTTGCCGGTCACGAATCCCAAGGAACTGTATCGCCTCGGCAACAATGGCAATTGCTGCGTGCTCGGGGGACTCCAGGATGAGTGGGGTATTTACTCCTACTCTCTCTATCAGCAGTTCCGCGATCACACACCCGAATTCGGCCAGATGGCGGCCTTCCAGGGCGCTGTATCGAATCTGAACGTCCGTCGCAGCGGCGGGGCCGGTCCGACTGAGCCGTACATTGGCGAGTACGTCTCAGGCAATTACTTCCAGATGTTAGGTCTCAACGCTTTCGCCGGGAGATTGATCTCGCCGGAGGACGACAAGCCCAGCGCAGCGCCGGTGGTGGTGATGAGCCACCGCATGTGGCGGCAGCGCTTCGGCCTCGATCCCTCCGTGATTGGCGCCACTCTGACGATCGACCATTTGCCTTACACCGTGGCTGGGATTGCTCCACCCGGTTTCTTTGGAGACCAGTTGCGCCCCGACCCTCCTGATCTCTGGCTGCCGCTGGCCACCGAACCGGCCCGCGACGGAGCGAACCAAATTCTGAATCGTCCCGGAATGCATTGGCTCTACGTCATCGGGCGATTAAAGCCCGGGGCCAGCCCGGCCAGCATCCAGTCCAAGGTCACGGCTCAACTGCAACAGTGGCTCAGTGTTCAACCGGATCTCACCGCCCACGACCGTTCGCAGCTCACGAAGCAGCACATTGTGGTCGCGCCCGCCGGAGGCGGAGTGGGCGGCTTCCAGCAGGATACCGCCGCGGGTTTTCGCCTAGTCATGACCATCTCCGGCCTGGTGCTCCTGATCGCCTGCGCCAACATCGCTAACCTGCTTCTGGCGCGCGGTGCCGCCACTCGCTTCGAGACCGCCATCCGCGTGGCATTGGGCGCACCCCGCCGCAGGCTTATCCGCCAGATCATCACCGAAAGCGTCCTGCTCGGAATCCTCGGCGGCCTGGCCGGGCTTTTTGTGGCTTTTGCCGGTACGCGCACGATCCTGCTCGTGGCCTTTCGCGGAGCGCACTACGTCCCCATCAGTCCTACGCCTTCGCTGCCGGTGCTTGGTTTCGCCTTCCTGCTCTCACTCATCACCGGCATTGTCTTCGGCGTGGCGCCAGCCTGGATCACTTCGCACTCCGACCCCGCGGAAGCCCTGCGCGGCGCGGGCCGCTCCGCGCGCGACCGCTCCTCGCTGCCGCGGAAATCGCTCGTGGTGCTACAGGTCGCCCTCTCCACCATTCTGCTGATTGGGGCCGGCCTGCTCACGCAGAGCCTTCGCAATCTCGAAAACCAGAAGTTTGGCTTCGAACCTCAAGGCCGCGTGATCGTTAGGTTGAATGCCGACCTCAACGGGTACGAGCCCGAGAAACTGTACGGGCTCTACCAGCAGATCGCGCAGCACCTTCAGCAAATCCCCGGCGTGGTGAGTGCCAGCTACTCACTCTACAGCCCGATGCGAGGCGAGAACTGGGGATTCGGCATTCACATCCAAGGCCATCCGCCGGATGAGCAGATCGGCGCTTCCTTTGACCGGGTCGGCCCGCATTACTTCGAAACCATCGGAACACGATTGCTGCGAGGCCGCGTAATCGGCGACGAGGACACCCCCGCTTCCCGCCAGGTCGCTGTCATCAATCAAGCTTTCGCCCGCAAGTTCTTCCCTAAGGAAGACCCCATCGGCAAGCACTTCGGCATGGGTGATGTCAAGAACGCCGGAGATTTGGAGATCGTGGGCATTACAGAAGATGCGAAGTACCAGGACGCGCGCGAGCCTGCCTACCCAACGTTCTTCCTGCCCTTCCTGCAAATGACGAAAGACCCCAAGTTGTCCTTTATGATCGGTTCCCATTACATCCAGGACATCGAGTTGCGTGTGGCCGGAAAGCCTGAGAACCTGGAGGCAACCGTTCGCCGCACCCTATCCGATATCGATCCCAACCTTAACGTGCTCGACGTGATCAGCCTCAGCGAGCAGCTCACACGCAATTTCAATCAGGACCGGCTGATCGCGCGGCTCACGGAGCTCTTCGGCTTGCTCGCGTTGGTCCTGGCCTGCGTCGGACTCTACGGCGTCACGGCTTATTCAGTGGCCCGCCGCACCAGCGAGATTGGCATCCGCATGGCACTGGGCGCCGACCGCGCCAGCGTCTTGGGACTGGTGCTGCGCGGCGCGCTGATCCAGCTCGGTCTGGGTCTCGCGGTGGGTATTCCTGTGGCACTCGCCGGCGGTCGTCTGCTCGCCAGTCAGCTTTACGGCGTCAAGAGCCATGATCCGGTCGTTCTGGGCTTGGCCGCCGTGGTTCTTGCACTCTGCGCGCTCCTGGCGGGATTTGTGCCTGCCCGCCGCGCGGCTTCGATCGATCCAATGCAGGCGCTGCGGACGGAATGATCCGGAGTCTTCGGTGAGAACAGTCCTGACCAAATCGGCCGGCCCGGACTCCTCTGTGGGATTAAGAACTGTCCTTAAGCTTCAGCTTGGTCTTGTTTTCTTCGAGGAACGCCCGGAGCGCGTCGCTCGAGTCCAGCAGGCGAATCCACTGCTCGTAGTAGAGGGTCACGGGAAAGCGACCAAGCCCATACACACTTACGCCGCCCTTCTCGCTGACCCTAAACTCCAGTGCACCACTCTTCCGAGCCCCAAGCTGGTTTTCCAGTTCTGCGACCCGGGCCTGCAGTTCCTCTTTTGTCGGTTCTGACATGAGCATGCCTCTGAGTGTTGAACGCTTCCGCGAAGACCCCGCAAGGACTCACTTGCGACCATGGGAGGCTCGTTTTTTCTTCTCAGCCCATCGCTTCTTCATCATCTCGGACAGGGCGCTTTCCTCCCTCCGCGGGTGAGACGGCGCACGTGGCACAAGCTACTATGCTGAGCTCGTCTCCGTCTGAGGATCCGAGCAGGCAGAGTGTCCGGCTCCGACCGGCAGTTTCTCACAAGCGGACACGGGATACCAGAGCGTCTGAAGCGCCTACCCAAATTAAACCAATGGAATCAATCGTGTAGCAGCATAGGGATGGCGGAAAACTACGTGCTTTATCGACTTTCGACCTGAGCCAAACTCCCCGGGCGCAGAGAGCTCGCGTCCAACTCTTGGAGGTGAGGCTGCCGATGGGAACCTTTCTACAAGACCTGCGCTACGGCTTGCGGATGCTCGCCAAGAATCCCGGTTTTACAGCTGTTGCCATACTGACGCTGGCGCTCGGGATCGGCGCAAATACCGCCATATTTAGTATCGTCAATGCGGTCTTGCTTCGTCCCCTGCCGTATAAGGACCCGGGCCGGCTGGCGGTGTTGTGGACCGACAACGTCAAGCAGAACCTGCACCAGGAACGGACTTCGTACCCCAATTTCGAAGACTGGCGCAAGCATAGCCGGGCCTTCGAGGACATGGCCTTCAGCAGCGCCTTCACAGTGAACCTGACGGCCGGCGACGAGCCGGAACGAGTAATCGCAGGAAGGGCAAGCGCGAATCTTTTTCCTATGATGGGCGTCAAGCCAATCCTGGGACGCACGTTCTCTTCCGAAGAGGAGGAACGCGGCGAGCGCCTAGTCCTGCTGAGTTATGGGCTGTGGCAGCGCCGCTTTGGTTCGTCCCAGGACGTTCTTGGAAAAAGCCTGGAGATTGACGGAGCTCCAGCGGTGATTATCGGCGTCATGCCTGCTACTTTCGAAATTCCTGCCCGCGATACTCAGTTGTGGGAGCCGCTGACTCTGTTTCCCAACTGGAACGCCCTCAAACGCCAGCGGGATACCCCGTCCGGGTTCGTGGTCGGACGCCTTAGGCCCGGCTTCACCTTCGCTCAGGCACAGTCCGATATGGATTCGGTGGGACGCCTGCTAGCGCGGCAATATCCATCGCTTGCCGCCAACCTGGATTTTTTCGGTTTCGGCGTCAACGTAATGCCCCTCGAAAGCTACTTCACGGGGCCTGAAGTGCGGAGTGCCTTGTGGCTGCTTTTCGGGGCAGTGGTTCTGGTGCTGCTGATCGCATGTACAAATGTCGCAAGCCTGTTGCTGTCTCGCGGCGCTTCTCGTGCCGGGGAATTGGCCGTACGCATGGCGCTGGGAGCCAGGAAGACCAGGCTCGTTCGTCAACTGCTGACAGAGAGTACGCTGCTTTACCTGGCTTCCTGTCTCCTGGGACTGCTCCTCGCTACGTGGGGAGATTGGGCATTCCAGCGGCTGGGCCCGCAGGATGTCTTCCGTCTACACGAAATCGGCATCGACAAGCGTGTGTTGATATTTTCGCTCGTGCTGTCTTTCGTGACGGCCATTCTCTTCGGGCTCGCGCCCGCCTTCAGGATTTCGGCGACGGACCCGCAGCAGGCCCTCCGGCATGCGGGGCGCTCTCTTCCTGACGCTCCTGGGGTTCTGCGCATTCATTACTTGCTGGTGATGGCAGAGTTTGCGTTAGCCATGGTGTTAGTGACAGGCGCCGGCCTGCTAATTAACAGTTTCCTTCGCGTTCAGGGAATTGACCCCGGCTTCCGGCCCGAGCGCGTTTTGACGGCAAGAGTGGTGCAATCAAAATCCAAATCGGAGGTCGAGTGGGCGAGTTTTTATCAACAAGCCTTAGAGCGAATTCGCGCCCTCCCTGGGGTCGAAGCGGCTGGGGCCATCGACAACTTTTTCTTGTCCTCCTTCCCCGACGAGGCGATCGTGGTTGAAGGGCAGCCTCCCTGGCCTCCGGGCAGCACGGTGGAGCAGGTGACCGACGATGGAATCAGCCCGGACTACTTCCGGGTCATGGGCGTGCCGCTGCTGCGAGGACGCTGGTTTACTGACCAGGACAGCGCCAGTGCTCCGCGTGTGGGCATCATCAATGCCACCACGGCCAGGCGCTTCTGGAAGGACGCAGATCCCGTCGGGCGAGCATTCAAGTTCAGCTTCCAGAAGGTCACCGACCCTTGGATCACCGTCGTGGGCGTGGTGGGTGACATGCGCCGCGATGATCTGACCAAGGAGCCGGTGTCGCAGGTGTTCCTGCCGCTTTCCCAGGACCCAGCGCGGGGTATGGACCTGGTGATCCGGACATCCTCCGATCCGCTGAAACTCGCGGACGAGGTGCGCGGCGTGCAGCGGTCTGTAGACCGAACGGCTCCCGTCTTTAACATCACCACGGTGGCGAACGAGCTGCACGAGCGGATAGCGCAGCGGCGCTTTGAGACAGCCCTTGTGGGCCTTTTCGGAGCGCTGGCGCTCGCTCTGGCTGCAATTGGAATCTACGGACTCCTGCACTACTCTGTGGCCCGGCGCACGCACGAAATCGGAATCCGCATGGCGCTGGGCGCCCAACAACACGATGTGCTGAAGCTTGTAGTCGGGCAGGGACTGGTTCCGGCAGTGATCGGGGTGGGCGCGGGCGTGCTGGGGGCGGCAGGGTTGACGCGGTTTCTGTCGAGCCTCTTGTATGGAGTTACGCCGACCGATCCTGCAACGTTCATCGCGGTCTCCGCAATCCTGGTCGGTGTAGCTCTGTTCGGCAGCTACATTCCCGCCCGCCGGGCGACCAAGGTCGATCCCATGGTGGCCTTGAGGTACGAATGAAGCTGTCAGCTGAGGGCTGAAGGCTCAAGTCGGAGGATACGAGTGGCTCCATTATTCCAAGACCTGCGTTACGGCCTGCGGCAACTCCGCTGCAATCCCGGCTTCACTACTGTAGCCATCATCACGCTAGCGCTCGGCATTGGCGCCAACACGGTAATCTATTCCGCCGTCTACGCCGTGCTGCTCAAGCAGCTGCCTTTCAAGGATCCCGGCCGGCTGGTGTTCGTCGAGAAGAAGAATCCGCCGCGAGGCTGGGTGCGGAACCCCGTCTCACCGGCCGAGATTCTGGCCTGGCGCAATGAGAGCAGCGCGTTCGAGGACCTGGCGGCCTACACGCAAACATCCTGTGTGCTGACCGGCAGGGGAGAACCCGAGGAGGATCCTTGCGAGAGAGTATCAGGCAACCTCTTCCCGGTGCTCGGCGTATCGCCGCTCCGGGGCCGCACGTTTTCTGCCAATGAGGACCGGTCTGAAGGGCCGCGTGCGGCGATCCTGAGCTACGGATTGTGGCAAAGGCGCTTCGGCGCCGATCAGAGCGTGATCGGCCGGTCGATTGAGCTGAACGGCGCGAGCACCACGATCGTGGGGGTGATGCCGGCCAACTTTTCGCATTTGTATGCCACGCCCTACGGTACGGTGCCGGAGTTGTGGGTATCAGGGATTGGGCTCTCGCCGGCGCTGACCTGGAACGATTACTTCGGGATAGGCCGTCTGAAAACCGGCATCACCGTGCAGCAGGCCGAAGCGCGGATGGACCCGATTTCGGCTCGTATCGGTCAGGTGCACCCCGATCTAAAAGGCTGGCGTGCGGACCTGATCAGTCTCCGCACCATGCTTTCCGGCGATAGCCGTTCTGCGCTGATGGTCCTGATGGGAGCCGTGATCTTTGTCCTGCTGATCGCGTGCGCCAACCTAGCCAACCTGTTGCTTGCGCGGGGTGCGGGCCGGGCGGGCGAGTTTGCGGTGCGGAACGCCCTGGGAGCGAGCCGGGGGCGAATCCTCCGCCAGCTTCTGACGGAAAGCCTGGTGATTTCCGTGGCCGGCGGATCTCTGGGTGTCCTACTGGCTTCGTGGGGATGCAAAGGACTGGCGGCGCTGGCCCCGCCGTTTCTTCTGAATTCCGCTCCTGGCCTGGCTGCTGGCGTCGCGGACTTGCAGGTTCTGGGGTGCACTCTGATCGCCGTGCTGGCCACTACCTTCCTCTTCGGCTTGGCGCCGGCTCTCGCGGGCGCGCGGCCGAATCTCACGGAAACGCTGAAAGAAACGGGCCGCAACGCCCTGCAGAGTCCTCGGAGCCGCCGCTTCCGGAGCGCCCTCGTGGTGACCGAAATCGCGCTGGCCATGGTGCTCCTGGTCGGCGCCGGCCTCATGGTGCGCACTTTAACGGAGCTTAGCCGCGTGAACGTCGGGATCAATCCGGCCAACGTCCTGACATTGCGTGTGCCGCTTTCCGGCCCGCACTACCAGGAGCCCCGGACGAGCGCCGAGTTCTGGCGGCGCGTGGTCGCGTCTGTCGAGGCGTTACCCGGCGTGGAATCAGCCAGCGTATCGCGCGGCCTGCCCATCGCCGATTGGGCAGGACAGTTCTTTACCACTTCGAATCAACCCAATCCTCCCGCCGGGCAGGTGCCGGACGCCAATTACGTTGTGGCCGGCCCTGATTATTTCCGTGCCCTGCAAATCCCCTTGCTGGCAGGCCGCAGTTTCGGCGAGCACGACACCGAGACTTCGGAGCACGTGGTGATCGTCAATGAGCAACTTGCTCGAACGTACTGGCCGGGCCAGAGTCCGCTTGGGAAACAGTTGCGGATGGGGTCGCCGTCGGGGGCGGCGCCGTGGCTCACCATCGTGGGAGTTGCCGGCAACGTCCTCAGCCAGGGACCCGACGGAGGCTTTCATGCCGAGGTTTACGTCCCCTATCAGCAGTTCCCATGGGTGCTCAGCCCGGACCACCTGCTGGTGCGCACGGCCGGGGCGGTGAAGCCGGCGAGCGCGGCCCGCGCCATCGTCCAGGCGGTGCACCGTGTGGATAAGGATCAGCCTGTGGTGGACATCACTACCCTGGAACAGGTGGCGCGCGAACCGATGGCGCAACAGCGCATGATGATGGCACTGCTCGGAGCCTTTGCGGGCCTGGCTCTGGTGCTGGCGGCGGGCGGGATCTACGGGGTGATTTCGTACACAGCCAGCCAGCGCACGCACGAAATCGGGATCCGCATGGCGCTCGGGGCCGAACGCCCCGACGTGCTGCGCCTAGTGGTCGGACACGGCCTTCGGTTGTCGCTTGTCGGGGTCGGCGCCGGCTTGGCAGCCGCCCTCGCTCTTACGCGCCTGATGTCGAGCATGCTGTACCGGGTCCGCCCCACGGACGTAGTGACTTTCGCCACGGTCTCGGTCCTGCTGGCCGTGGTCGCGCTCGTCGCGAGCTACATCCCCGCGCGAAGGGCCAGCAATGTCGATCCAATGGTAGCGCTGCGGTACGAGTAACCTACGCCCTCGACCTGTCACCATGGGCGACGCGTTGTTCTGCTGCGTCCGCACTGGCAGCCGTCAGGGGGCTTGCCAATCGAGGGCGTAGGCTCGACTACGAAAGGCAAGCGGAGCCCGTCATCGAAACTCAGTTAGAGAAAGCCGGCGTGAGGCTCGCCCACCTGCTGAACGAGTGTTTGAAATGAATCGGGATTGTCAGGAGAGGCCAAAGGGAGCCTTGCTGTGTCTCGTGGAGGCAGTCACCCCGCAAAGAACGAGTGATTATTGCTCTCCTCTGCGGTCCGGTATATCTTAGCGGTCACGCGGAAGTCCAAAAAGCAAATTCCGGCTAGGGAGGGAAGAACGATGACCGACAGCCAGAATGGACTGCTCGATACCGCCGTATCGAACTTTTTTCACGCCTCAATGTCGACGGGTAGCTCCGGAGATGTACTGGGGCTGGTTTTTGTGGGGCTAATGCAGGTGGCCAACGCCGTCGCAAACCAAGTGAGCGATTCCGATGCACAAGGTCTAGCCCAGGTGGCCAGCACGAACCTTAACAACGCGGGATTTGCAGTCCGCGACAACGTTACCCGCGACGATCTGCAATCGCTCGCCCTGGGCCTGCAGCAGCTTACCGCTGCAATGAAGGCATTAAACTAGCAAGGCCCCAGGCCGGAGTAACTGATCCATGAGTCAAATCACCTTTGAAAATCGCCCCGCATCCTCGATCGCTCGGCGACTGGTTGCTGAAGCGTGCCCGGGCCCCCCCTTTCGGGCTGTGGTTTCGAGAACGCCAGGACGCCTCTGAGTTACGCCAAATGGGTTTTCCGGGAGGTGGGAGCGCTGAGATCAGAATCTACAGCTTGGATGGTACACTCGCCGACGTTAGCGCCGCCGGGCGAGTTGCCGACTCTGGCCAACGCTAGCCTCCTCTCCTGCGTCTCACATCAGATAGAGGGGCTCCATCATGAATCTCTATCTAGCCTGTATGAATCAGGGTTCCGGGAAGATTCGGCTTGTTCTCAGTGTGTGCGCCGTGATCGTGGGGCAGCTTGGCGCGGCTGGCACTCCTCGACGAGAGCCGCAGTTGTTGGCCACTGTACCCTATGCTGCGGCAGACACCACGCGGTTGCTGTCGCTATGGGAAGTACCGCTAGCGGCAGACCACGATTCAACGGGCATGAAAACGACCCTAAGCGGACAGGTCACGGGTGTGCATTTGCCTCCCAACGTGGCATTTGTTTTGGTCGATGGTGCACTGAACAGCCCGTTCTCGGGGAACCTGGTCTGGGCATTGGAGGCGACAGAATCGATGCTGCCGCAGGATATGACCGTTGTGACCGGAAGCATCGCCTGGCACAGCGGCCAGCAACGCACGTACGTCGTGCTCTCGCATTCCGGAGGTTCCTGGGTGAGGCTTGGAGTATACCAGACAGACTTGAAACCGTTGGGCCCTTACACTCCCCTGTCGCCCCCCGCGGCAAGCCAAGGCATCCTTGGGCCGAATCGGTCGGATGCCAAACCGTTTGCTACGTGGGAGTCGAACAACCTCAGCAGCCACGGGCTCTTCGAGGTAAATGCGGTCCAAACTCTGGTCGAGCCGGAGTCGTTGGTGATTCACTTGGTGGATGCCAACACTTTGAAACGCATCAACACTGTCAACCCAACTCACTACCAAGGCGAACTTGATCTCAAGCTAGGGTTAATAAACGGCGTCTGGTCGAATATCACCCGCCGGACCGGGCCGCCGCTCGAGCCGGTGACGGCGCGAGGTGTACTCTCGCGGGGGCAAGGCAAGGCCGGCGACCTTTGGACACTGACGCTGGATCACCCCATTTACGTCCGCAATCCGGACGCCGGGGAGTCAGCAGCCGGGGTCGAAGTGAAGCTGCTGAGATTCGTGGGCGGCCGCAAAGGGCCTCAGGATTCGCATTATGCTGGCAAACACGTTGAACTTTCGGGCACGCTTGTTTCCCCGGCCTCGCCCGGAGTCGCCGGGGTGAAGGTTCAGACCATCACCGTGCTCGAATAAGACGCGACGACGGGCCCGATGTTAGGCGAGCGTTTCGTCCGGTCCTTCAAGTCTCCGAATCCCAGGAAGCGCTTCGCATCCTACGACCCAAACCGAGAAGTTCTTTATCTAAACAGGAGCTGATGGAGAAAAAAGATGATCCCTCGCATGTCACGTTGCACGATTCTTGTTGTTGCGGTGTTCCTCAGTCAACTGTGCCTTGCACAAACACCTAGTTCGCAGAACTCCGAGCACGCGAAATTCACCCTCTCCATCCAAAAGGCGGCAGTTGCAGCCCTCAATTTTCGTCAGGGCGATGCCACCAGCTTCAATCGCGCCCGGGCTGATTTCACCGCCGATGGTTGGAAGGACTTTCTCACTCACATGCAGGGTTTTCTCGATGCAAAGGGGGCACCGACATTCACTTCCAGCTTCGTTGTCAAACATGATGCAAGATTGCTAGACGAAAAGAATGGTCTTACTCACCTCAGAATTCCCGGCAGCCTTACACAGAGTAACAAGCTCGGCAGAACCATTTATGACCCAGCTGCTATCGAGGTCTATGCAGACAAAGAGGCCAAAATACAGCGGCTGCAGCAGATCACCTGCCTTGGCGCATCAAAAGCCTGCGAATGAGACGGTAGCGCTGGACCGAAGAGCAGCCATAAGAGAAGGGAGAGATGAAGACGGCGAGCTGGATTCATTCTTGTGGTGGTAGGTTCTCTGACGCGGCTCGGCGGTCTCGTTTCATTGGGTCGCGCCTACGTCTCGGGTCGAAGATTGGCCCCGCCAGCCTGGCGGAGCCATCGGTTGGAAGGCCGGAGGTGGCGACAGCGGTGCGAGCGCGACGGGCAACGCCCGGCCGCCCACGCAGCCGGGTTCGCGGCGCTCTTCTTGGCCATCGATTGTGTCGCGGTGACAAATGGCCCTGCCCAAAAACCCCATCCGAGAAGCCCCTGTAAGTTCTTGATCGCATTGGGGCGACATTCACGTTGCAGAGCTACCCAGAAATACCTGTTTCTGGGCAGACTGCCTCGCCCATAGACCGCACCCGCACGCGATGGGCGTCGAGGCATGGTAGCATACTGGTCAGTACCGCTTGGGGAGAGGGAATGAACGAAGAGCATGCTCGGGTCTTCATAAGCTGCGGTCAAGGGAGTGAAGGCGAGAGAACAGCCGCCTCACGCGTCGAAGAGGAACTGAAAGACCTCGGCTTTGAGCCGTACCTTGCAACCCGAGTTCAGAGCGCCCGGTCTCTCCGCGAAAGCATCTTCGATAAGCTCCGGAACACCGAGTACTTTCTCTTTCTCGACTTTCGCCGCGAGCAAGTGCTCACAAGAAACAGCGAAATGGAGTATCGAGGATCGCTATTCTCCCACCAGGAGCTGGCTATCGCGTCGTTCCTCGACGTGGAACTCCTCGCATTCCGGGAAGCCGGAGTTATCCCGTTGGACGGGATGCTCGGCCATTTACAGGTAAACGCCATTCCATTCGACAATCGTCAGGCGCTGCCCGAGCTGGTGAGGCGGGAAGTAAGGAACCAGCGTTGGCAAAACGAGTGGCGTAACCAGTTGGAGGTCCGGCAGGCGACACCTCCATTCGTCCGAGTTGCACAGGTTGGCGGAGGGGAGGGTGTCTTCTTTCACCTTCAGGTAACAAACCGCCACAATCGAGTTGCCGCGCGAAACTGCTACGGTTACCTGCGGTCTGTCACTAACGCCCGGGCCAACGAGTCGGTCGGATTTGAAGGGGCGGAGTTCAAGTGGGCCGGTTACACACTACCGAATGCTCTCATCCCGCCCAGGTCCTTCCGGAAGCTCGATGCGCTCTGGATCGACCCTGCAAATCCAGAGCGCCCCATGTTTAGGGCGTTTGCCGATTGGAGTTGCTGCACTCCTGAGCTGGTCGGCCCTGGGTCATGGGACCTGGAGTATGAGGTTCTCTCGGACAGCGTTCCTGGTTGCAGAAAGACAATGCGTATCGAATTCGGCCTGAATCCAGGGGAGATTCGGTTCGGGGAAACCTCGCTCAGACTCTAATCCCCCTGGCCGCTGCGGTTTCGGCGCCCGCAAGACGGTGATTCCGGCACGGCAGTTCGCCGGAAGGCGCCCGCCGCAAGCCGCAATCACGTTAACGAATCTGAGAGCAGTGAGAAATGGAACTGACTAGCGCTGGGGAATTGGCCGTTGGTTCGCTTGTTCGGGTCCGGGAACGCGACTGGGTTGTTTTGCCTTCCGACGACCCGGAGATTCTCAAGCTACGGCCGCTGAGCGGGAGCGAGGCCGAAGCCTGCGGCATCCTCAAGGCTCTAGAGGGTGACCAAGTCCGGCAGGCAGAGTTCCCTGAACCGAACCCGGAGGGTGCTGGCGACTTCATTTCCGGGAAGCTGCTCCGAGATGCGGCTAGGCTCAGCCTGAGGAGTGGTGCGGGGCCATTTCGGTCATTGGGACGGCTTTCAGTTCGGCCCCGGCCTTATCAGTTTGTGCCGCTGATCATGGCTTTGCGGCTCGATCCTGTGCGCCTGCTCATTGCGGACGATGTCGGCGTGGGCAAAACGATTGAGGGCGCACTCATCGCCCGGGAACTCCTGGATCGCGGGGACGCGCACCGTCTTTGCGTGCTGTGCCCACCGCACCTCTGTGACCAGTGGAAGCGCGAGCTTGAGCAGAAGTTCAACCTGCAGCCGGCGGTGGTCCGGACAAGCACCATTGCCCGCCTGGAACGCGAGCTTCCGCGCCGCGACCTGAGCATCTACACCCATTATCCGCACTTGGTGGTCAGCATTGACTTCGTGAAAAGCGAGCGGCGCCAGCACGACTTCCTCACACACTGCCCGGACCTGGTTATTGTGGACGAAGCCCATGCGGCGGCTCGTCCCGGCGCGCGCGGCTCGCGAGATCAGCAGCAGCGTTACTCGCTGGTTGAGAAGATCGCCAAGGACGACAACCGCCACCTGCTTCTGCTCACGGCTACGCCGCACAGTGGCGTCGAAGACAGCTTCATGTCACTGCTGGGACTGCTCAATCGTCGCTTCGAGCGCTTGTCACTCGGCGAACTTAGCGAGGCTGAGCGTAAGTCCCTGGCCCGCCACTTCGTTCAGCGACGGCGGCCGGACGTGGAAAGGTGGCTGGGTGCGGAGACGTTCTTCCCCACGCGCGATCCCAGCGAGCAAACGTACGCGCTCAGCCCGGAATATCGCCGGCTGTTCGACGAAGTGCTGGCTTTCACGCGTGAGACAGTACGCGAACCTGGCTTGAGCCAGCCCCGCCAGCGGGTTCGGTATTGGGCGGCGCTGGCGTTGCTGCGCTGCTTGATGTCCAGCCCGGCGGCGGCTGCGAAAGCGCTCCTCGCTCGGCTGGACGGAGACCGCACCGTTGCTGAAGACACTGCGGCTGAGGAGGCGAGGCCGCGTGAGATTCTCGACCCGCTCGAAGAGGGGACGATGGACTCCGTCCCCGAGGCGGCGCTCGAAGCCGGTGAAGTTGATCTCGCTGACCGTGACCGGCGCCGGCTGAACGAATTCGCCCGGCGCGCCGAGGCAATGCGGGAGAACGGCCAGGATGTCAAAGTCTCGCGGGCTGCCGATATTGTCCGCGACCTCTTGCGCAAGGGATTCAAGCCCATCGTCTACTGTCGCTTTGTCGCTACGGCGGATTACGTCGCGGAGCAGCTCCAGGCGGGACTGAAGGCGGCATTCACGGACGTTCACGTCGTCAGCGTCACAGGAGAGAGCGGTAATGACGAGGAACGCGAGGCCCGCGTGGCCGAGCTGGCGGAGAGTCCTCGGCGAGTGCTTGTCGCCACGGACTGCTTGAGCGAAGGTATCAACCTCCAGGACCAATTCGACGCGGTCGTCCACTACGACCTTCCCTGGAACCCGAATCGCCTCGAACAGCGTGAAGGCCGCGTGGATCGCTTCGGCCAGCAGACTCGGAGCGTGCCGGCCGTACTCTTCTTCGGGGCCGATAACCCCATTGACGCAATCGTGCTGAGGGTGCTGATTCGCAAGGCGCGGGATATTTACCGAACACTGGGGATCAGCGTGCCCGTCCCCGTTTCGAGCGAAAGCGTGGTTCAAGCCATTGTGAAGGCCCTGTTTGAGGAACAGCCCGCGGAACAGTTGCGCCTCAACCTGGAAGGCTTCGCGACGGTTGATGCTGTTCACGAGGAGTGGGACCGTGCCGTCAACCGCGAGAAGGAGAGCCGAACCCGCTTCGCGCAACACGCCATCAAGCCGGAGGAAGTGGCGCGTGAGCTTGAGGCGGTGGACACGGTGCTTGGCGATCCCGATGCGGTGCGCGGATTCATGATCGAGGCGGCGGCCCGCGTCCCGTTCTCGTTCCATCGCAAGGACGACCACTTCCTGCTGGACCCTGCCACGCCGCCCGCTCCTGTCCGCGAGCGGATCACCTGGAAGAAGCCAAGGCCCGTTGTCTTCGACGCCCCGCCGCCCAAGGATCTCGATGATGTCGTCGTGCTGGGGCGCAATCATCCTGTGGTCGCAGCCCTCTGCGACCACATCCTGGGTACTGCCTTCCGCCCCGGCGTCCAAGCCCGATTCTCACGTGCCGGAGCCGCCTTCACGGATCAGGTTCGGGTTAGAACAGGCGTCGCCATCATTCGCATCCGCTACCGGCTGAAAGAGCGCCGGGGAGACGAGCTCTTCGCTGAGGAAGTGGTCACCACCGGATTCCGGCGCGCTGACAGCGGGCTCGAATGGCTCGCGGCCGACAGCGAAGAGATGCTTGAGCTTCTCAAGACGGCGCTGCCGGTCGGCAGCATCTCGCAGCAGGAGCGGGTGCTTCAAGTGAACTGGGCGCTTCAGATGCTGGCCGAGCACCAAAGGAACCTGACAGACATTGCTGACCGGCGCGCCAGCGAACTCGAAGAGTCTCACGCTCGCTTGCGTGAATACACAGGCGGTGGACGCATCAAGGCAGAGGCCTACCCGCCCGACGTGCTCGCCGTATACACGTTCGTCCCTGGGGGCGGACGCTGATGTCTTACACGGCCATCCATTCCGAAGGAGGGCTGATCCCCGAGGACATCCTCGACCAGATCGCTCGCGAGGAGATGCCGGGGCAGAAAGCGGCCGACTTTGGCTTTGCCAAGGGTACGCGGCTCGGTGATGAGATCGCCCGCGCCTGGAGCGACGCGCAGGACTACTTCCGCATCTTTGGTCGTCACGCCCAGGACCTCCCGGACGGCGAGACCGGAGCCAGCCTCACCCGCGAACGCTGGATGGTGCCGCTGCTGAATCACCTGCTCGGCTATGAAGTCACCTATCAGACGGCAGGCGCAGTAGTTAGCGGGCAGACGTTTCCCATCTCGCATCGGGCCGGACCCGGAACCGACTGGCCTCCGGTCCACCTCGCCGGCTTCCGCGAGGAGCTTGACCGGCGCCCGCCCACGGGCCACCGCCGGCTGAGCCCACAGGCGCTGGTGCAGGAGTATCTGAACCGCACGGAAGAATACCTCTGGGGCGTAGTCTCGAACGGCCAACTGCTGCGTCTGCTCCGCCAGACCACGCGCACTTCCCGCCCCAGTTACCTCGAATTCGACCTACGCGGCATCCTCGATGGCCAGCTCTACAACGAGTTCACCCTCTTCTTCCGGCTCTGCCATCGCACCCGGCTGCCGCACCCGGCCGAGGATCCGCACCGGTGTCTGCTCGAGGATTACTTCCAAAAGTCGATCGAGCAGGGCGGGCGGGTGCGCGACCGGCTGCGCGGCGGCGTGGAAAAGGCACTGCGGATTCTCGGCTCCGGATTCCTTGCCCACCCGCAGAACGTGTCGCTCAGGGAGAAGATCCAGGCCGGCAAGCTCACCGCCGCCGAATTTCACCGCCAGCTTCTCCGCTTGGTGTACCGTCTGCTCTTCCTGATGGTGGCCGAAGAGCGCAAGATGATTTCGTCCGAAGGCCCGGAGGCCGACCGGCAGCGCCGCCTCTATCAGGAGTACTACAGTGTCGCGCGCCTCAGGAACTTGGCGGAGCACGTTCTGGAAGAGAGCCCCTACGGCGATTTGTGGCTCGGCTTGAAGCAAACCGTTCAGCTCTTCAGCGACGTGCCCGGCTCGAATCCCCTGGGTATCCCGCCACTGAACGGCGAGCTTTTCAGCTCCGGCGCCACCCGCGACCTGAACGATACCCACCTGCTCAACCAAGACCTCGTCCGGGCCATTCGCCACCTCAGCCTCTTTGAGCATGAGAAGGTGCGGCGACGCATCAACTACGCGGCGCTCGATGTGGAAGAACTCGGATCGGTCTATGAGAGCCTGCTCGACCTCGAACCAGTTATTCAGACCACGCCCGAAGGATTCGCTTTCGACTTCCGGGCCGGGACAACGCGCAAGTCCACCGGGTCGTACTACACCCGGCCGGAGCTGGTGGCCGAGCTGATTCAGAGCGCGCTGGTGCCTGTCCTAGAAGAACGCGTGAAGGCAGCGACAACACCGGAAGAGAAAGAGCGGGCCATTCTCAGCATGAAGGTCTGCGACCCAGCTTCAGGCTCCGGCCACTTTCTGCTGGCCGCCGCCCGCCGAATGGGCCGGGAGCTGGCCAAGGCTCGCACCGGTGAGGAAGAACCCACGCCGCAGGAGTTCCACTTGGCCGTGCGCGACGTGATCGCGCATTGTCTCTACGCCGTGGATAAGAATCCGCTGGCGGTGGACCTCTGCAAGGTGGCTCTGTGGCTGGAGGGCCACTGGACTGGCAAACCCTTGAGCTTTCTCGACCATCGGGTGAAGTGCGGCGATAGCCTGGTGGGCGTGCTCGATCCTGCCGTGCTCAAGCAGGGCATTCCCGATGAGGCGTTCAACCCCGTCACCGGCGACGACAAGAAGGCGGCTTCTGCTTTCAAGAAGCGTAACAGGAAGGAGCGCGAGAGCCCTACGCGGCACCTGCCATTCGCAGAGACCCCGCTCGGAAGGCTGGAAGAGATGGCCCAGCAGTACGCGGCCTTGGGTGAAGTGGCGGAGGATCAGCCTGCAGACGTGAAGAGGAAGGCGGACCTTTACCGCCAAGTCCACGACAGTGTGCCGAGCCACCAGGCGCACCGGGCGGCCAACCTTTGGACGGCGGCATTCTTCGCGCCCCTCAAGCAGGCAGGCGACCCCATGGTGCCCACTTCAGAAGCCTTGGCAGACTATCTGGAGCGACCAAACGCCCCGTACGGACCGATGATCGGTCTGGCAGACTCGCTGGCGGGGGAAAGCAAGCACAATTTCTTTCACTGGTTCTTGGAGTTCCCTGAAGTTTTCGCGCAAGGCGGGTTTGACGTAGTGCTTGGAAATCCCCCGTGGGAACGGATCAAACTCGAAGAGCAAGAGTTTTTTGCAACCCGAGACTTGGCTATTGCCGAAGCTCCGAACAAGGCCGCGCGTCAGAAACTGATCGACCAGTTAAGCGCAACTAACCCCGCTCTCGCCCGAGAGTTTGAGGAGCAGAAACACGACGCAGAGGCCGGGAGCAAGCTCGTGCGCGCCAGCGGTCGTTATCCGCTGACAGCTGTGGGTGATGTGAACACCTACGCGTTGTTTGCGGACCTCTCTCGCCAGCTCGTGAACCGACGAGGTAGCGTAGGCATACTTCTGCCCACAGGGATCGCAACTGACGACACGACGAAAGCGTTTTTTAGCGAGGTAGCTGAAAAGCAATCCCTGGCGCGACTTATCGGCTTCGAGAACGAAGCCTTTATCTTTCCGGCGGTTCACCACTCCTTCAAGTTCTGCGCCTTCACATTAAGGGGAGAGCAGACAAAGACTGAGCAGGCGGATTTTGCCTTCTTCTGCCGTCACTTCGAGGACGTAAGAGATCAAAGGCGTCACTTCAAACTGACCCGGGATGATTTTCGTTTGCTGAACCCGAATACGCTTACCTGTCCTGTCTTCCGTACCCAGGCCGACGCTGAGCTGACGAAGAGGATTTACCACCGCGTCCCAGTGCTCGTGAACGAGCGCACAGGCCGAAATCCTTGGGGGATTCATTTCACGGCTATGTTTCACATGTCGAACGACAGTAGGCTGTTTGAAAGCGCACGGAAGGACGGACTGGTTTCACTCTACGAGGCGAAGATGGTCTACCACTTTGACCATCGTTACGGAACATTTGAAGGAGCAACCCAGGCTCAGCTCAATGTGGGAAGCTTGCCGCAGCCATCGGCCGACCAAAAACAGGACCCTAGTCTTTGTGCGCGGCCACGATATTGGGTGTCGAAGGCTGACCTGAATGCACGGTTGGAGCGATGGAATCGGGAAGAAAGTGAACCTATATGGCGTTGGGAACGCAACTGGCTTGTGGCATTTCGTGACGTGACCAGTGCGGTCGTTGAGCGCACGGCGATTTTCAGCCTGCTACCACGCGTGGGTGTAGGCAATAACGCGACACTAGCGATTCTGGACAAGGACAGTGCAACGGTAACGTTCGTCTGCTGCTTCCTTGGGAACCTTAACAGCCTAACCTTTGACTACGTAACGAGGCAGAAGATCGCTGGCAGCCACATGAACTTTTTCTTTGTTAATCAGCTTCCGGTCCTTGCGCCGGACGGCTATTTGCCTGCTGACATCGAATTCATCGCTCCGCGTGTCCTGGAACTGGTTTACACCGCCTGGGACATCAAATCCTTTGCCGACGACCTTTGGCGAGATTCTGACGACAGCCTCAAGGACATGACCCATCGCCAGTGGGACGAAAACAAAGCAATAACCGGCGGGCACGAGTTCAGTCCGCCCGAGTGGGCCGAAATTGCCGAAGACGGCATCCCCCTCCCTCCGTTCAAGTGGGACGAAGGCCGCCGCGCGCAGATTCGGGCCGACCTGGACGCCTATTACGCCTTGCTTTACGGCCTCACACGGGACGAGCTGCGCTACATCCTCGACCCCAAGGATGTGTGCGGCCCCGACTTCCCCGGCGAAACCTTCCGCGTACTGAAGGAGAAGGAAGAGAAGCTTTACGGCGAACACCGCACCCGCCGCCTGGTGCTCGAAGCCTACGACCGCCTCGCCCCGGGGTTCACGCCACGAAAATCCGACCAAGTACGAGCCGCGGTGGAGAAACGCTGAATTCATGGAGAGGGGAAATGGACGTTTTTGCACTGCGCGACAAGGTTGTTGCTGATTACCGGGGCTACATCGAGAGCTTCGTGCGCATCCGGGATGAGCGCTTAGCCGCCTTCGTCGATGAGGTCTTTGAGCGCGGCGATCTGTGGCCGGAAGCGATCCTGCAGTTGAACCCGGCCTACCAACCGGGTCCGACGCTTGATGAGCTGGCCACGCAGGGCGCACTACTGCCGGCAACGGCCGGGTTCTTCCGCCACCAAGACGGGCATCCGATTCGGTTGTACCACCACCAGCGCGAGGCCATCGAAATCGCGCGGCGTTGGGAGCCGTACGTGGTGACCACAGGCACCGGCTCCGGCAAGAGTCTCACCTACCTGATTCCGATCTTCGATCACATCCTGCGCAATCAGCCCGAGCGCAGGCAGGTGAGAGCGATCATCGTGTATCCCATGAACGCGCTCATCAACAGCCAGTACACTGCGCTTGAGACTTATGCCAAGCAGAATCCCGGCTGTCCGGTGCGGTTCGAGAAGTACACCGGACAGCAACGAGACGAAGCCCGGCAGCGCATTCTGGATGACCCGCCTCACATCCTGCTGACCAATTACGTGATGCTGGAATACATGTTGGTGCGGCCGGCGGAGCGTCACTTCACCGACCGGACGTCCGCTCACCTCGAATTCCTCGTGCTCGATGAGTTGCACACTTACCGTGGCCGACAGGGCGCGGACGTGGCCATGCTGATTCGGCGAGTGCGGGAGCGGGCCGCGAATCCGCGGATGTTGCACGTCGGCACCAGCGCCACCGTTGCCAGCGAGGGCGATCGCGCTGCGCGCAAGCGGGCGGCCGCCGAAGTGGCCACCAAGCTCTTCGGCGTGACCGTGCCACCCGAGAACGTGGTGGATGAAACCTTGCGGCGAGCAATTCAGGTGTCAGCGCCGTCCACGGCTGAGGCATTGCGGGTAGCCGTTGAGTCGCCTCTGCCTGCGGAGACTCCCGCCGCCCTCGCGCATGACGGGCTGGCGGCGTGGGTGGAGGAGACGTTCGGCGTCGAACTCGAGGACGGCCACCTGATCCGGCGCAGCGAGCCTATCACCTTCGCCAAAGGCGTTCGCGAACTGAGCACAGGGTGCGGGCTCCCGGAGCCAATCTGCTCTGAGAAGCTGCGCGCTCTGCTGGCGCTCGGCAACCGGCTTCGTACAGACGCCGGCGAGCCGCTTTTTGCCTTCAGACTGCACCAGTTCCTGGCCGCCGGCGGCACGGTATACGCGACGCTGGAGCCCTCGGCGATCCGTTATCGCGGTTTGCAGGGCGAGTACTACGCGCCGCAAAGCGACGGCGAGAAACTCCTTTATCCCTTGGTCTTCTGTCGCGAGTGTGGGCAGGAGTACTACCTCGTGGACCGCAATGAGCGAGACCAGGGCAGAATCACACCGCGACTGCCCTTTCTGGACGATGAGAACGAAGAGGCGCAAGTCACTCCGGGCTATATCGCCTTGCAGGAAGACGGTCTCTGGGACGACAGCAACTCCGACGAGCTGCCCGACTTCTGGTTCGAGTATCGCAAGGGAAATCCGCGCTTGAAGGCGACATATCAGGCGCATGTGGCGGCGCGGCTTTCGGTGAGACCAGATGGGAGCGTCGCGGAACGAGGCGCCGAAGGCAGCGTGCAAGCGTGGTTTCAACCTCAGCCTTTCTTGCTCTGCCTGCGTTGTGGCGCAGCTTACGACCGCACCGAGCGCAACGACTTTCGTAAGCTCACTCGATTGAGCCATACGGGTCGAAGCACGGCCACAACGCTGGTGACCAGTTCCGCGATTGTCCAGCTGCGGGAGGACCTTCAGGTGCCCGCCGAAGCTCGAAAGGTGCTGAGCTTTACAGACAACCGTCAGGATGCGTCGCTGCAGGCGGGTCACTTCAATGACTTCATTCTGGTCGCGCTAGTAAGAGCGGCCCTTTACGGCGCTCTGGGCGAGCGAGCCGTGCTCGACCACGCTAACATCACTCAGGCAGTGTTTCAGACGCTCGCACTCGATCAAAAAGCCTACGCCAAAGCGCCAGCAGCCTTCGGGCCGGGCAAGCGGCAGAACGAAGAAGCCATGCAGCGGTTGCTGGAGTACCGCCTCTATGAGGACCTGCGGCGAGGTTGGCGCGTGATCCAGCCTAATTTGGAGCAGTGCGGGTTGCTGACGATTGAATACGACGGTCTAAGGGAGGTCTGCGGCGAACCTGCCGCCTGGGAGCAGCATCCGATCCTGAAGCAAGCCAGCCCTGAATTACGTGAGCGCGTGGTGGGTACGTTCCTTGACTACTTGCGTCGGGAGATGGCAATCGACGCTACTGTGCTCGAACCTGAAGGCCACGGGGAGTTGCGCCGCCGGGTCGAGCAGAGCCTAAAGGACCCGTGGGCCTTGGACAAAGATGACCGCCTGCGGGATAGCTCCATCTTTGTACTTGGCTCGGGGCCAGAGTCGGACCGGGAGCGCAGCACCGCCTCGACCTCGCGGATTGTGCGTTACCTGCGCCGGCGCGACACTTGGGGACTGCGGCAGGACCTCAGTCCGCACGAAGGCACGACGTTGGTCGAGGCGCTGGTGCGCGCGCTGGATGGCCAGTACCTCACCATGGTTCAAACCGAATCCGGCGGGCGCGGCTTTCAATTGCTAGTTCGGTCGATGCAGTGGAAGCTCGGGGACGGAACTCCGCCCGCTCCAGACCCTGTGCGCATGAAGTGGAAGCGAAACGCACGAATGGAAGAGGTGGAGCGGACAGCCAATCAGTTCTTCGCCGCGCTGTATCGCGAAACAGCCAATCAACTGAAAGGGATTGAAGGGCTCGCGCACACCGGCCAGATCCCAGCGGAACTTAGACAGGACCGCGAAGAACGCTTCCGGAAGGGCGACTTGGCGGCGCTCTTCTGCTCACCGACCATGGAGTTGGGCGTAGACATTCGCGACCTGAATGTGGTCCACCTGCGCAACATCCCACCCACACCAGCCAATTACGCGCAACGCAGCGGTCGCGCTGGCCGCGGTGGCCAACCAGCCCTGGTGGTGGCATTTTGCAGCGAGGGCAGCCCTCACGACCAGTACTTCTATCGCCGGCCTGACCGAATGGTAGCTGGTGCCGTCGCTCCAGCCAGGCTCGACCTTGGCAACGAGGAGTTGGTTCGCGCGCATGTCCACTCCGTTTGGCTAGCTGCCACGGGTACGTCGCTGCATCGGGGTATGGCGGAGGTTCTCGATCTAAGCCAGCCTGGATTCACCCTGAACGCCGAGATTCAGCACCGTGCAACCCTTTCCGACACCAAGTTGTCCGAAGTTACCGAGGAATGCAGACGCATCCTGGATGCGGCCGGAGAGGACACGCGCCGAGCTCCGTGGTGCACGCCCCAGTGGTTGGAGAACACCCTACGGGGCGCCGCCACGGCTTTCGACAGTGGGTTCAATCGCTGGCGAGAACTATACGGCTCAGCAGTACAGCAGAGGGATGAGGCTCGCAGGATCGTGGATAATCCGGCTACACGCGGCAAGGACCGAA
Source organism: Terriglobia bacterium (assembly GCA_035945295.1). Taxonomy (GTDB): domain Bacteria; phylum Acidobacteriota; class Terriglobia; order UBA7540; family UBA7540; genus QHZK01. The sequence goes on from DASZAI010000015.1 coordinate 145,874, forward strand.
GGGAGGCGGAGCAGCGCGAGCGGGAGGCGAAAAACCAGATCGATCTTCTTCTGAACCGAAGCGAAGAATCCGATGAATCCGACTTCTACCCTTACCGATATTTGGCGAGCGAGGGCTTTGTCCCCGGCTACAGCTTCCCTCGACTCCCGGTGCGTGCGCTTGTACCTTCAGGGGACAAGACGCACATCATTCAACGGCCCCGTTTCCTAGCCCTCGGCGAATTTGGCCCACGCAATGTGATTTACCACGAAGGCCGAAAATACCGCATGGCTCGCTGCGTACTGCCCCCAGGCGGTGTCGAAGGGCGACTGGTCACAGCCAAGCTCTGCAAGATGTGCGGCTATTTCCATGAAGGCGCCAATGCCGCAGCCGACCGGTGCGAACACTGCGGCGTACAAATGGACGGAGCCCACAGCCAGTACGTGCCTACCCTGTTTGAAATGACGGCGGTGCGCGGGAACCGCGTCGAGCGAATCACCTGCGACGAAGAAGAACGGGTGAGAGAAGGGTTCTTTATCGAAACCTTCTACCGCTTCGCGCCCGGTTCTGATGGCCGAGTGCTACAGGAACGAGCGGTCACCAAAGCACCGGATGGCCGCGAGATTCTCGCTTTGACCCATGCTACCCAGGCAACGCTTTGGCGGGTGAATCACCGATGGCGGCGCTCCACACAGAACGGCTTCACATTGGATAGGAAGAGCGGCTATTGGGCGAGACGGCCGGGTGACGACGACAGAGCGCCCGATCTTGAGACGAACGACATTTTGTCCGGTGTCCGGCCATTTGTCTGGGACACCCGCAATCTGCTGCTCGTCAAGCCAACAGACCAAGACGTTAAGAATGCGCGCTCCGGCGAGGATTTTCTGGCGAGCCTTGGGTACGCTTTGCAGCGCGCGATGCAGATTCTGTTCCAGGTTGAAGAACAAGAGGTGGCTGTCGAGCGCATCGGAGAAGGGCCCGAGGAAAGGCTTTTGTTCTGGGAAGCGGCTGAGGGTGGCACCGGTATCTGGCCACGGCTGTTTGAAGACCCTCGGACCCTCGCGAGGGTGGCGGTCGAGGCGCTACGACTGTGTCATTTTGATCCAGGCACCGGGGAAGACCGCGCTCAGGGTGGCTGCAGTCGTGCTTGTTACGACTGCCTCTTGAGCTACAGAAATCAACCCGACCATCCCCTGCTCGATCGCCATCTCATTCGGGACCATCTGCTTCTTCTGTCGCAAAGCAGCACGAGCCGGCAGACAGCAGGACGCAGCTACGATGAGCAGTATGCTTGGCTGGACGAACGGTGCGACCACATCTCCGGACTGGAGGGCGATTTCCTTGCGCTCCTCCACCGAACTCGAAGGCGGCTGCCAGATCGGGTGCAGTATCGGCCTGAACCGGATGTTTTCGCGGAGGCAGATTTCTTCTACGACCGCGATGGGGCTCGTGGAGTCTGCGTCTTTTGTGACGGTCCCGACCATGACGAGCTATCGCGGCAGGCCCGCGATTCGGCGGAGCGCGCCAAGCTGGAAGACCTGGGCTACCGAATCGTGGTGATCCGGCATGACGTGAGCATCGAAGACCAGGTCCGCAGACACGTGGATGTGTTTGGACCAGGAGCGTCGTGAGGGCGAACGAGGCCACGGCGCGATCAGGTTAAGACGACCCATCCAATCTTTGTCTAGCCCGCATCGCCGCGTATGCTACGGTGCGGAGCGCAGCGACGCTGACATACATACAAAATCGCCGGGGACCCACAATCATCTGATTCTGGGCCGCGCGATCTGCTGGAAACTGGGTCAGAGAATCAATCACTTGCGGCGAGGCCCAGAGCAGGGTTTTTGGGCAAGCTGTTTGCGGTAAGGCGCACGAGTGTTCTCTGAAGACAGAGGCGTCAGCGGAGGCTGAACGGCTGCTGAGGGTAACTTCTGTGTGGCCGACCATCCGTCCTGAATCTCGCCCGTCACTCCTCACGTGCCAGGTTTCTGGACCACAGATCACTTGCCGCATGATGGACTCGCTGGGGGGAATGACTCAATGGGAAGTCACGCCGCTAACCAAGCTCAGAAAGAAGGGCAGATTGCCGAGACTGTGGCCGAAGATGCCCGGCCATGTGCTTTTTGTGCGTTGTGCAACAAAGGAAAGCGCCACACCTGTGATTGCCATGCGAATGGTGTCCCAGACTGTCGGTTGCATGAACAGATGGAAGACTGACCAAGAGATCCCGTGAACAACCCATGCGGTCCTTCCGAACGCCAGCTCTTGGCGGGGCAGGACATAGCCGCGCCACCAAAGCTCTTCCCCGCCGATATTGCACACGAGCATTACAGCAGCATAGTAGATGAGAATCCACCAGGCTCCTTGCAAAGGAATACCCATGAAATCCTTAGGGCCGAAGTGGTTGAAGAACTCGCGGTGGAACGTAGAAGGATCGAAGAATCTGACGGACTCCAGAGTAGGTTGAAAGAGACTGCCGTAGCGTTTGGCGAGCACGCCTATCAACATCGCGCCGAACATCCATTTTCGACCCGCCTTTTCTCTCCACAGCGCGAGCCACGATGCCACGACAGCGAGGAGGTCCGCCCAATTTCCTCCATACATAAAGCCAGAGAGGGCCGCTGCCCAAAGCCATGCTGTCGCACCTGGAGCAGAAAGCCGCAGCCGTTGCTTAATACGTTTCCAAGAGATAGAGCGCTGATCCACGGCCGCGCCGATAAGGGCGGCCGCCAACATGCACGTGAGCGGCATAATTAGCAAGAAGTGGAAGATGTGCCACCAAGAAGTTCCCCCTTGCCGGAGATTCGGGCCCAGCCAATGAAACAAGAACGCGAAGGCCAAGGCCGGTACACCGAAGAGAAGCGCCGTGGCAATCCAGCGCGCAGGCGTAATTGCAGGTGCTTTTTGCACTTGGTGAGTATATCTAACCCTTTGAGGGCATAAGGAATGAAATACGGGCCACTCTTCCCCTGCCGGTTTATGGAAGAGTGGCGACCAACCGGCGGCTGTCGGTGTGTAAGCGCTCCGTAGTCAGTGAGAAGCCGTTCGCCGACTGCCTGTCGGAAGGGCCGAAATCGGCAGCCCATAGCGATTTGTGGGAAACAAAACATTCTCTAGCGAGTAGACTACTGGGTTCGGCCGCCCCCGAGACGCAGCATGCTCACGACTCTCGCAATCTCCAATTACCGGTCGTTGCGGAACCTTGTGCTCCCAATTCAGCGCCTCAATGTGATCACTGGCCCCAATGGAAGCGGTAAATCCAACGTCTATCGCGCACTGCGCCTTCTGGCTGACACCGCCCAGGGACGTGTGATTTCCTCACTGGCGCGAGAGGGCGGCCTCCAGTCCACCCTGTGGGCGGGACCCGAGGTGACCTCACGCGCCGTCCGGCGCGGAGAGCATCCCGTACAAGGGACTGTCCGGCGGAAGCCGGTGAATCTTCGTCTCGGATTCGCCAGCGAAGACTTCGGCTATTTGATTGATTTGGGTCTGCCACCACCAGGAACATCAGCGTTCGGCCTCGACCCCGAGATCAAGCGGGAGTGTATCTGGCATGGCCCGTTGGC
>DASZAI010000016.1:0-41128 GCA_035945295.1 Terriglobia bacterium
TGCATGCAACACTTTCAACCGGTCCCGGTCTCGCGTGCTCATCACCAGCATCTCCTGTTTTCTCATCCCGCCAGTTTGACGGTTCCCAACAGGAACTTTCTACTTTGCTGGAATAGGAACTTCTCACGTTGCTGCGACATTCCCTGAATCCTGGTTTGCAGTTCATCGCGGGTAAGATAGACTGTCACCGCAGCGGAAGAGCGTCTTTCAGGAGACTTTGGGATGGCGAAAAAGGCTGACATCATCGTCGGCGTGGATATGGGCGGCACCAGCGTGAAAGCGCTGGTGGTGGACGGAAAGAATCGAATCCTCGCGGTCGAGAAGATGCCCACTGACCGGGCGCAGAAGAGTCGCGGCCTGATCGCCGATATCGCCGCGCTGGTTGCCAGGGCGATCCATAAGTCAGCGGCGAAACGTTCGGTGCTCTGCGCGGTGAGCATCGGAGCGCCGGGAGCCATCGATCCCAAGGCGGGGATGGTGCGCAAGGCTCCCAACCTGGGCTGGCAGAACGTGCCGCTCGGCCGCGAACTGGGGAAGCTGGTGCGGGTTCCGGTGCTGGTGGATAACGACGTCAACGTGGGCGTGGTGGGCGAGCATGCGTTCGGCGCCGGGGAGCGCGTCGACGAGATGACGGGGATCTTCGTCGGCACTGGCATTGGCGGCGGCATTATCTCAAAAGGACGCCTCTTTGAGGGAAGCAGCGGCGCTGCGGGCGAGGTGGGTCACACGGTGCTGCTGGTCGATGGCCCTTTGTGCAGTTGCGGACACCACGGGTGCGCGGAAGCTCTGGCCAGCCGCACGGCGATGGAGCGCGATGTGCGCGCCGCCATCAAGGCCGGGCGCAAGACGGCGATTCCGGAAATCATGAAGCAGCGCCACAAGGATCGCATGACCTCAAGCGTGATTCACGCCGCGCTCAAGGCGAAAGACCCACTGATGCGCGAGGTGATGGGGCGCGCTCAGTATTACCTGGGCATCCTGGTCGCTAATGTCGTCAACCTGCTCGATCCCGAGCGCGTAATCATCGGCGGCGGGCTGGCCGAGCGGATGGGGGAGGAATTTGTACAGCCGATCCGCCGCAACGCCTACGAGTACTTCCTGCGCCAGGCCGACACTCAGCGCGTGAAGATCGTCCCGGGCAGCCTGGGCGACAACGCCGGCGCGCTCGGTGCTGTGGTCCTCGCGCGTCAGCGGTTGAAACACTAACACTAGCCGTCCGCGCTCGCGGCAGGTTCACTCCAAGAGAACTCCAGGGGGAAATCATGAGACGTTGGCTGGTATTGGCGCTTGTCGCATGCGCGGCGCTCGCCGCAAGCTTTGGCCGGGCACAGGAGACGGCTGCACCGCGGGCGTCGGTGGCGGTGAAAGCTGGCCGCCTGCTCGACGTGCGATCCGGGCGCTATCTCGAGAACCAGATCATTCTCGTCGAGGGCGGCCGCATCCAGGCCGTGGGACCGGCGAGCGAACTTGCATCACGAGTTCCGTCGGATGCGAAAGTAGTCGACCTCTCGCACGCCACCGTACTGCCTGGACTGATCGACGCGCACACCCATCTGACGATGTCACCGTACCTGATGGGCTACCGGAGTCTGAGCATTTCCGTGCCGCGCGAAGCGCTCCTCGGTGCGCGTAATGCCCGCGTAACGCTCGAGGCAGGATTCACGACGGTGCGTAACGTGGGCGCGAGCGGCTACTCGGACATCGCCCTGCGCGATGCCATCAACGCCGGCGACGTACCAGGTCCGCGCATCGACGCCTCTGGCCCCGCCCTCGGCATCACGGGCGGGCATTGCGACTCGAACCTCCTGGCGCCGCAGTTCCACTACTTCAGTGACGGTGTCGCCAACGGTGTGCCCGCCGTCATGGCCAAGGTTCCCGAGGACATCAAGTACGGTTCCGACGTCATCAAGTTCTGTGCGACGGGCGGCGTGCTCTCGAAAGGTGACAGTCCTGACCTCGAGCAGTTCAGCCCGGAGGAGATGCGCGCCCTGATCGCGGAAGCGCATCGCTTGGGACGCAAGGTGGCGGCGCATGCGCACGGGGCGCAAGGTATCAAGGACGCCGCCGAGGCGGGCGTCGATTCCATCGAACACGGCAGTTTTATCAACGAAGAGGATATCCAGTTGATGAAGCAGCACGGCACGTATCTGGTCCCCACGCTCTACCTGAGCGACTGGTTCATGGAGAATTACAAAAGCTTGGGACTCACGGACGACATGGTGGCCAAGGCGAAATACGTGATGCCGGCGGCGCGCCAGAACGTCGGCCGCGCGTTTCGCGAGGGCGTCAAGGTGGCCTTCGGCACGGACGCGGCGGTGTATCCCCACGGTCTCAACGCGCACGAGTTCGCGGTGATGGTGAAGCTGGGCATGACGCCGCTCGCTGCCATCCAGGCGGCGACGATCAACGCTGCCGACTTGCTGGGCTGGTCGGACCGCGTCGGCTCGCTCGAGCCGGGCCGCTTCGCTGATTTGATCGCGGTCGACGGCGATCCGCTCGCGGACGTCACCGTGCTCGAGAACGTCAAGTTCGTGATGAAGGGCGGGGAGGTGGTGAAGGGCAAGTAAGGGAAGTCAGAACTCAGAAGCCAGGAGTCAGGAGTCAGGAGTAAGAGAAGAAGGAGCAGTGGCTGGCGAACCAAAGATCAGAAACCCGGGCGCAGCTAATCCGCAGTCCAGAATCGAAGATCCGAAATCCGGCAGAAACGCGCTCCTTGCGGGCTTCCTCGGATGGACCCTGGATGCCTTCGACTTTTTCGTCCTCACCTTCGTGCTGATTCCTGTCGCCCATGACTTCAAGGCGACGATTCCCACCTTCATCCTGACGCTGTCCAAGGGGTCGAACCCCGAGATTCCCGCCGTCGCTCTCACTCTCACGGCGAGCTTGGCGATGCGGCCCGTGGGCGCCTTGATCTTCGGCCTGATGGCCGACCGCTACGGTCGTCGCCTGCCGCTGATGCTCGACATCCTGTTCTATTCGGTGATCGAGGTGCTCTCGGGACTCGCGCCCACGTACACCGTGTTCTTAATCCTGCGGCTGCTCTACGGTATCGGCATGGGCGGCGAGTGGGGAGTCGGGGCGTCGCTGGCGATGGAATCCGTGCCGGCGAAATGGCGGGGAATCCTTTCGGGAGTCTTGCAGGAAGGCTACGCGCTGGGCTATCTGATCGCCGCGGTGGTCTACTACGCCGTGTTTCCGCACTGGGGCTGGCGTCCGCTGTTCTTCATCGGCGGGCTGCCGGCGCTGCTGACGCTGTTCGTCCGCGCCAAAGTGAAAGAACCGCAGGCGTGGCACGAATCGCGCACCGATTGGACAAACTACTGGCAGGCGATCGTCCGAAACTGGAAGACGTTCGTCTACCTGGTCGTGCTCATGGCGATGATGAACCTCATCTCGCACGGCACCCAGGACCTCTATCCTACGTTCCTCTCGCGGCAACGCGGCTTCAGCCCGCACTCGACCGCCGCGATCACCATCGTTTCGATGGTAGGCGCCATCCTGGGCGGCTTGGCTTTCGGACACTTCTCCGACCGCCGTGGACGCCGCCGCGCCATGGTGACCGCGGTACTGCTGGCGCTGGTGCTGGTTCCCGCTTGGATTCTCGCGCCCTGGACACCGCTGATCGTGGTGGGCGCATTTCTGATGCAGTTCATGGTACAGGGCGCGTGGGGCGTGATTCCGGCGCATCTCAATGAGCTCTCACCGGGCGAACTACGCGGCTTTTTTCCAGGACTCGCGTATCAGTTGGGCGTGCTCCTGGCCTCGAGCGTCGCCTACGTCGAGGCAGTCCTCGCTCAGCGCCTGAGCTATGCGCAAGCGATGGGCTTGCTGGCGGCGGCAGTGCTGCTGGTAAGTGCGGTCGTCATCGCCGTTGGGCCGGAGGCGAAAGGGGTAGAATTTGGGAAGACGGCCCAGGTTTAGGATGGCCGGCCGAGAATACTTTGCAAAGTGGTTCTAAGGAGGAAGCTCGATGAAACCACTTCGGCTTGCGGCGTGCATCGGTCAGGCGTGCCTTCTGGTGGTGCTGATGGCTCCGCCCAGCACGGCGGACCTGCCGGCGAGCGACGAGGCCCAGATTCGTGCGGTGCTCGACGCCCAGGTGGCGGCCTGGAACCGCGGCGACGTGGACGTGTTCATGCAAGGATACTGGAAATCCGAGAAGACGGAGTTCGTGGGCGCGAACGGGGTCTTCCGCGGCTGGCAGGCGGTGCTCGAGCGCTATCGCAAAGCCTATCCCGATCGCCAAGCGATGGGACACCTCACTTTCTCTGACCTTGAGGTCACTATGCTCGGACCTACGGCCGCTCTGGTGCTCGGCCACTGGGAACTCGATCGCGAGCACGACCATCCGGGCGGCGTCTTCACGCTGATCTTTCGCCGCTTCCCCGAGGGTTGGCGGATCATCCACGACCACACGTCCGCTGTCGCGGGCCCGGCGTCAACTCAGTGAATCGATGAACGTGATGTGGGAACAGTGCCCGAGCGCCGCAGGAATCGAGGTGCGCGGAGCGCTTGTGAAGATAACGTTGAATCCGCCGTCCTGGGCGGCGAGGCGTTCGAAAAAGGTATCGACTGTGTCAGAGGCTACATTGATAGGCTCTACCAGAGCGAGCGTTTCAAGAATAGGATAGAGGGCCGCCCGGGCCGGTTCGACGACAATCGCCAGCGCGTAGCTCACCAGGTCGTCATCCACCGTGACGGGCGAGCGACTGGGCGAGCGTCGTTTTGCCCACACCCGGGATGTCCTCGATCAGCAGGTGGCCGCGCGCGAACAGCGTCACCAGCGCCAGCCGGATGACCTCGTCCTTGCCGCGGATGACGCTCTGGATCGAGCGCTCGAGTCGCGCGAGCAACTCCGGGGAGACCGGCGGCGTCGTGCGGCGCTTGTGCTCGGAAGTATGGGTAGCCTTGTTCAACGCGTTCGTCTCCTGGTTAATCGGCCTAGACGTTAGACGCAAAATCTGCTATCAAGTAATCCCAGGGGCGATTAACTCAGCGGTAGAGTGCTATCCTCACACGGTAGAAGTCACAGGTTCGAATCCTGTATCGCCCACCAATTCACCGGGTCTCTTAGTTTACCATACAGTAAACTCTGCCGGATACCGGTTTTTCAGCTTCGCCCGTACGCGGTTTGTCAGCGCCCCGGATCGCTGACTTGCACGGGGAACCCCGCATGGCGCAACGGCGCCAAACCCGAAGAGCCAAAGAGCAAGGGGAGGTCACGATGTCAAAGCCACTTCAAGGCTTGAACGTGCTAGCCATCTGGTTGCTGGGCGGCGTGCTTGCCTCGGTGTTGGTGGCTCGAGTCTGGCCCCAGGCGGGCGTGCCCGCCCGAGGTGGCGCCCCGGACGATGAATACACACTGCCGAAGGCACTCCGAGTTTACCCGCCGCACGCGGGTGACCCGGTTGAGCTTGTCAGAATCATGAAAGATGGGAAAGAAGTCGTGCCGGGAACGTACACAATGCCTCAGATAGCGGGGGATATCTTTCAGGACGAGCATGCCGTTAAGGACTGGCTGAACGGGGTCTCATTTGCTTTGAAGAGCCGAGCGTCGAAGACCATCGTCTCGGTTGGGATTGGTTTCGTCTTCCCTACTCGCCGCACGGATCTCACGTGCTCATCCATTACACGTTCCGACGAACCGTGGTGTGAGGCGCACCCCCATTATTGCGACGGTGGATGCCCTGAGCGCCTTGCAGGTACTCTGCACTGGGGCCTAATTCCCGGTTGGACGAAGTCCGGTCTGGAGGCTCGCTACCGCGCTGAGGCTAAGGGCATATATGGAGACAGGGTTCCCCTTGAAGGAAAGGAGCCGCTCCGATTGGCCGCCGGCGAGGAGATCGCGCTCTTCCCGGGTCGGCAGGGCGGCGTACTCTGGCCCCGCTTGAACCCAAGACATCCCTTTTCGGAGGTCGTCGATCAATTGCTTCACTATGAAGGGATAGAGGAGTCGACGGGAACAGAGCCATGCTCCCAGCGAGAACTCTCGAAGACGGGTTGCGCCTTCGCCGAAGTCCCCAAGTTCAACATGGCGATCGATATAGTCTACTTTGAGGATGGAACGATATGGGGGAATTACGGCTACGGCTACGCCCTCCCCAATCCAGACGGCATCTTCACACGGGTAGATGCGCGTGATTTTCCAGGGCTCAAAGCAACGCCCGCGGCAGACCCTGGTCCCGGCAGTTGAGGAGTAAGTCCTATGTGCCGACACAGAAAACTTGTGACCCTGGCCAAAACCTCTCCGGTGTTAGTAGGACTGCTGCTTTCGGCTGTGCTCGCGGAAGCGTTCCTGCTCAAGCAACCTTCGAGGCCCGCGCGGATCTGGTGCCAACCCGGCAGAGGAATAAACCTGAAGGACCACATTCCGGGCGTCGACAAGGTTAAGAACGCGCGCACATTAGTTCTCGCTCTCTCAATAACAAGTCCGTATTGTTCCGAGAGCGCAGAGTTCTACCGGAGGGTCGAGCAGGAGAGAGCGAACGATGTGAAACTCGTGGCTATCTTCCCCCAGTTCGTACCCCTACCCATTGCGCGAAGATACCTGCGAGATGAAGGCCTGCATGTCGATGAAGTGGAGCAACTGTTCCTTGAAGACATGGGGATCAGCGGAACTCCCACGCTTATGCTCCTCGATGACAGCGGAACCGTCCTTGACGCTTGGTTGGGGAAGTTACCGCCGAGAGAGGAGGACGAGGTCATAACTGCAGTGAAGCGACCCCCGGAGGTACACACCCAAGTCGACGATGGGCCAGGCGCCAAAAGCGTGGTTATTGATCCCGAAAATCGATGGGAGGCGGTGAGGATTCTGAGAATAACCGATGCCGGACAGGACGTTCTCCCCGGCAGGTATATAGGTCCATCATACCTTCCCGGCAGGCGTTTCCTTGCCGGTGATGACTGGTTCAAAGACTTGTCGTTCACCCTAAGAAATCGCACTTCGAAGACAATAGTTTACCTTGGGTTTGACTTCATATTCTCAGAAGATGACAGCTCGGTGAATGCTGCCAGTTTCTTTATGAATTTGGGGGAGGTACCTAAAATTACCTACGGTGCGTTCCATCCACCGGAAGACAACGTCCCCAAAGGCACGGGAAAACCGCTCCAGTTTGCCCCGGGGGAAGAAATGACGGTATCGCTGGCGGGCCAGGCGGAAGCTGTCAGCGCATGGATCGAAGAGCGTGTGCATCCACTCGCTTCGGTCAAGACATGCGCCCTCTTGGTGGGCGACGCTTACTTTGAGGACGGAATGAGGTGGGGAGCCATAGGAGGCCCGATCTGGTATGAATATGTCGATAAGGGCTCCCCAGGTGCCTGGATGAAGAGCGACGATTTCTATTTCCCCGGTAAGCTGAACCCAATGTCTCGTGTTCCCTGGAAGCTGTATCCCGTGACGCCCGACGAAGACATGTAATCGAGCATCAGCGCTCTGCTCTCTCAAGTCTAGAATCCAGAATTCGAACGCCTAAATTGGCTTAGACTGTCAGGTTGCCGTCACCTCAGGGACGGCGGCGTGGGGTACTCTGTGCTTCGAATGGGGATCGTGGGTCTCGGCCAGGTGGGGAAGACGACGCTCTTCCGCATTCTGACGCGGGCGCATGGCGCAGGTCTGGCTTCGGGCCGGCCGGAGGCGCACGTGGGCGTCATCCACGTGCCGGACGCGCGGCTCGACCGGCTGAGCGAGATGTACAAACCCAAGAAGACCATCCCTGCCAGCGTCGAGTACGTGGATACGCCGGGGAGCGTGATCGAGCTGGCGCGAACCGGGTCGCAGGCGGCGACTCTGCGCGAAGTCGATGCGCTCGCCCACGTCGTGCGCGCCTTTGAGAACGATCTGGTCGCGGCGCCCTCGGGCTCGGTCAACCCGCAGCGCGATATCGAGAGTGTGGAGCTCGAACTCATCCTCTCGGACCTCGCGGTGGTCGAGAAACGCCTCGAGCGCCTGGAGAAAGACGTGAAGAAGCAGAAGAATCCCGCGCTCGAAAAGGAGTACGAGGTGCTGGGCCGCGCCAAGATTGCGCTCGAGCAGCAGACGCCGCTCCGCGAGGCGCCGCTGAGCGCTGACGACGAGCGGGCCATCCGCGGCTTCACTTTTCTCTCGCTCAAGCCCATGCTCTACGTTCTGAACCTGGGCGAGAAAGACGCAGCGCGCGCCGACGCCGCCGAGCAGTTTGCTCAGGAAGCCGGACTGAAGCAGCGCCCGCGCACGGCGGTCGCCGCAGTCTCGGGGCAAGTCGAAGCGGAGCTGGCGGAGCTTAGCGATGCCGAAGCCCAGGAGTTCTTGGCGAGCTACGGCCTGAAAGAATCGGCGGTCGCGCGACTGATCCGCTCGAGCTACCGGCTGCTCGGGCTGATCTCGTTCTTTACCGTGGGCGAGGATGAGTGCCGCGCCTGGACGTTACGCGCCGGGCAGACGGCGCTCGAGGCGGCGGGCGAGATCCACTCCGACATCCAGCGCGGGTTCATCCGCGCCGAGGTGGTCAAGTATGAAGACCTGGTGGCCTCGGGAGGTCTCGCCGAAGCGCGCAGTCGAGCCCTGCTGCGGCTCGAAGGCAAGGAGTACATCGTCCAGGACGGGGAAGTGGTCCACTTCCGGCACTCGGGTTAATAAAGCTGATTGCTGAAAAGCTTCCCATCATGTCTTACCTCGGCATCAGCCTCGCGCTCGGCGCAGTCGCGGGTCTCGCCAATCTTCTGGGCGGTGCGATCGTGGGGGCACGCGCCTGGAGTCGCACCTTCCTCTCCTACTCCATTGCCGTTGGCTCGGGCTTCATGCTGGCGACAGCGCTTACCGAGATGGTGCCCGAGAGCCTGCGTCTCGCGCCCTTCCGCGCCCCGCTCCTGATCCTTGCGGGCTACTTCATCGTCCACGTTTTCGAGCACTCCTGGCCGGCGCACTTTCACTTCGGCGAGGAGACTCATCCTGACGCTTTCCTCAATGTGCGGATTGCCTATACGGCGCTTGGGGGACTGGTGATCCACACTTTCTTCGACGGCGTGGCCATCGCCTCCGGCTTCATGATTTCGACTTGGCTTGGCACGGTGATCTTCGGCGCCACCCTGTTGCACAACGTTCCCGAAGGCTTCACCATGGCCTCCATCATGACGGTGGCTCACCGGCGTCGCTCGGCGGGACTTTGGGCCGTCACGGCGCTCGGCGTCTCGAGGATCGTGGGCATTCTCGTCATGGCGTCGGTCCATCGGCTGGTGAGCGTCGGCTTGGCGGTATCGGGAGGAGTCACGCTCTACGTCGCGGCATCGGACCTGATTCCCGAGGTCAACAAAACTCATGGCGTGCGCGCGGCGCTCGCCGTCGGCGCGGGCGTCGGCTTGGTAATCCTGCTGCGCCTGCTGTTTCTGGGTCACGCGGCGCCGTGACGTGCGTTGACTTCGTCTCCGACCGGCTCCTATACTCGGCTTCTGGAGACGCTGGTCGGCGTTCCGAACCATGAACACAGTCGTCATCGGCGGGCACACTCGCAATATCGGCAAAACCTCGGTTATGACCGGGCTGATCCGCGCCTTCGAGCCGCTCGGCTGGACGGCGGTCAAGATCACCCAATACGGCCACGGTGTCTGTTCGCGCGACGGCCAGCCTTGCGAATGCCAGCCTGGCGAGCATCCTTTCGTGTTGAGCGAAGAGCAGAATCCGCGCGGCCGGGGCGACACTTGCCGGTATCTCGCAGCGGGCGCGCGCCGGTCGCTGTGGCTGCGCGTGCGGCAAGGCCAGTTGGGTGACGCCTTGCCCGTGCTCGCGCCGGCGCTGAGCGATGCGGGCTGGGTGATGATCGAAAGCAACAGCATCCTCGAGTTCCTGACGCCGGTGCTTTACGTCGTCGTGCTCGACAGCGTCCGCCAGGACTTCAAGACGTCGGCGCGCCGCTTCCTCGATCGAGCCGACGTGCTGGTCCCGATCGAGTCGGCATGCGACACGCGCCTCTGGGACGGTGTGGTCCCGGAGAGCCTGCAAGGCAAGCCGGTCTTTCCCGTTTCGCGGCGCGGCTATACAAGCCCCGAGCTGTGCGAGTTCGTCGAGCGGAAGCTCGCTTCCGCCGCGGCGATCGCCACGCCGCACCAGCGGTTCGAGAAAAGCGGCACGACGTCAGCCAGGAGGTAGATCTCGCGGCGCCCGTACTGCCGCGCCAATGTCAACCCTCTTCCAGTGGATTCACGTTTCGGCCGCCGTCGTCGGTGTGGGCGGCATGGGCTTTCTGCTGCTGGTTCTCATGCCGAGCGCTCGAATACTCACGCCAGAAGAGCGTGACCTGCTGATGCAAATGGTGGGCGGGAAGTTCCGCTGGATGAGTTGGACGGTGATGATCCTGCTCGTCGGATCAGGGCTCTACAACATGAGCCTGGTGTGGGAAGCCCCCTGGGGAAGTTACTGGCAGATGCTGACGGTCAAGATCGCGCTGGCCGTCGTCGTCTTCCTGATTTCGCTCGGCTTGACGTTGCCGTTCAAGTTCCTCGAGCCCTTCCGCGCCCGCCGCAAGCAGTGGCTCACCGCGGCGTTCGCTGTGGCGCTCGTGGTCATTCTGATTTCCGCTTACCTGAGGCGCGGTTAGATGCCGGAACCGCTGCGCACTCTGCTCGCCGATTATCACGCGTCGCGCGGCGTCGCGCTCACCACTTATCATGGCGCGCTCGCGCCGGCTCGCTTTTCGGACTTGATCGCTGAACACCGCGCTGCCCGCGAGACGGCGGGCATCTTCGATTTTTCCTTTCGCGTCAAGATGTGCGTCGCCGGCCAGGATCGTGCGGCTTTCCTTCACAACATGCTGTCGAACGACATCAAGCGGCTCGCTCCCGGCCAGGGAACGTACGCGACGCTTCTCGACCTCAAGGGACACATCGTCGCTGACCTGCGCGTCTACTGCGCGAGCGACTTGTTTCTGCTCGATACCGACGCCGACTTGGTGGAGAAGCTTGTCCAGACGCTCGAACGTTACATCATCATGGACGATGTGGCGGTCGAAAGGCTCAGCCTCGGGACGCTCTCGGTCCAGGGGACGCGCGCGCGGGAGCTGGCGGAAACGGTCTTCGCAACGCGGCTGCCGCCTCTCGAAGAGTTCGGCCACGCGTCCATTGACCATGCGGGAGCGCAGGCTCGTGTGGTGCGCTCGAGCAGCACCGGCGAAGAAGGTTACGAACTCTGGGTCGAAGCGCGCGGCCTCGTGCCGTTGTGGGAGTCGATGTGCCGGGCGGGGCAAGCGCTCGCGGCGCTTCCCTGCGGATGCGAGGCGCTGGAGACGCTTCGCATCGAGGCGGGCATCCCGCGCTACGGCGCCGACTTTGGCGAGGACACGCTGCCGCTCGAAGCTGGTCTGCTGGACGCGCTGAGTTTCACCAAAGGCTGCTATCTCGGCCAGGAGATCGTCGAGCGCGCCCGCAGCCGCGGCCACGTCAACTGGAAGCTGGCGGGCCTGGTGGTGGAATCGGATGGCGCTCCCGCGCCGGGCGAAAAGCTGGTCGCCGGAGACAAGGAAGTCGGCGAGATCACGAGTTCCTGCCTGTCGCCAACCCTCGGCAAGGTGATCGCGCTGGGCTATCTACGCCGCGAAGCTGCAGAACCCGGCACGGAGCTCGCGCTCGCTTCGGGTGCGGCCGCCCAAGTCACGTCTTTGCCCTTCTATTCGAGCGCCGAGGCTCGGAATTCAAAACCCGAAAATCGAACCTAGGTTCTGATGCCGCGTCGCCAGCCAAATGCAGGGTGAGGCGCCTGCGTTCCCAGCTAGGGGTGCAACAGTATCTTGCCAAAGAAGTCGCGGCTTTCCATCTTCTTCTGTGCCGCCGCGGCATCCTTGAGTGGGAACACCGAGTCGATCACCGCTTTGACCTTCCGCTCGGCGACGAACCGGAGCGCTTCGAGCAGTTCCCATCTGCCGCCCATGAAGGAGCCCAGCAGCGTGCGCTGACGGCCGTAGAGCAGGCGCAGGTTGAGCTTCACTTCTTCGCCCGAAGTCGTTCCGCAGGTGACGAGTCGCCCGTAGGTCGCGAGCGACTCGAAGCACGCCTCCCAGACGGCGGCGCCCACGTGCTCGACGATCACGTCGACCCCGCGCTTGCCTGTGATGCGCTTCACTTCGTCTGAGATCGACTGTGTGCGGTGGTTGATGCCGAAGTCCGCGCCGAGCGCGCGCGCCTTCTCGAGTTTTGAGTCCGAGCCGGCGACGGCGATGACGCGCGCCCGCATGAGTTTCGCGAGCTGGATGGCGGCGCTGCCCACGCCCGAGCCCGCGCCAATCACCAGCACGTCCTCACCGAGCTTGAGTTGGGCGCGCGTCATCAGCATGTGCCACGCGGTGAGGAATACCAGCGGCACGGCGGCAGCTTCATCAAAGCTCAGGTCGCCGGGAATGGGGATGGCGTTCACCTCGGGTGACTTGACGTACTCGGCGTAGCCGCCGTCCACCATGACCCCAAACAGGGTGTAGCTGCGACAGGCGCTGTCGAGACCCTGGGCGCACATCGCGCACTGCCCACAACTGATTCCCGGGCACAGCAACACGCGATCGCCCACCTTAAGCCGTGTCACCAGCGCGCCGGTATCCGCGACCTCGCCCGAGATGTCGCTGCCGACGATGTGGGGCATGGGCAGCTTCCAGCTCGTCGCTCCCTGGCGCAGCCACAGGTCGAGGTGATTCAGCGCGCAGGCGCGGATCTTCACCAGGACTTCGTTGGGCTGAATCTTCGGCTCCGGGGCGTCCTCGTACTTCAGGACGTCGAGCCCGCCGTGCGCGTGGAACCGGACGGCTTTCATCCTGCGCTCCTTCCTAGATCATGTCGTCACCGCTCTCGGTGTAATAAGTAATCAGGAGCAGGTAGATAAGGACTATTAGGAAAGACCCCATGAAGACGGCGCCGAGCAGGTAGCTGACACTAAGAGCGGGAGGCACGCGCCACCAGTCTTCCAAAATGCCCCACCCGAGCACTATCAGACAGCCACCTGAAACGACTACACCGGCAAGGGCGCTGAAAAGCAGCTTTTTGCCCAACCTGACTGTGCCTGCATTACCCACGCTCGATCGCTCCGTGCATCAGCGCGCGCAAAAGGTAGGGGGTGAAATCGCCGTACGCTTGAACTTTTTCAGTACCTGTTGGTCGGAAGTGACCAGGGGAACACCTAAGTCCTCGGCCAATGAGACAAATTCGCAGTCGTAGGCCGAGCAACCCGAGCCCGCCGCGAGCGTGAGTACTCGGGTAGAAGCCACCGCGAACTCTTGCAGGCCCATCAAAGTCTCCGCCGCTTGCATCCTGGCGCCTGCCTCGTTCAGGGTGAGCAGATCGCGCTTCAGATAGAGGGCCAGCGCGTTCCGCAGCTCTGACCGCCACAGGGGCGGCGCCGCCCAATCCGGGTCTTTCCGGTAGACGGCCTCAGCTTGGCCGGTGAACGAGCCTGGAACGAGCAGGTAGAAGAGGAGGTTCGTATCCGCCACAATCATGGCCGGCCCCACCGCTTCGCTTCGCGCAGCTCCCGGTCGGTGACGAACAAACGTTTGGTAGTGCTGGCGCGAAGGGCGCGCGCGGTCTCCAGAAATTCCTCTGGATCCACGCGCCGGCTGGTGAGAACCTTCTCGAGGTAGACAATCACTTCACTGTTCACGCTTCGCCGGTGGCGCTTCGCGTCTTGCTTCAGGCGGACGATCAGGCGGTCCGGGATATTCTTGATGGTTAGGGTTGCCATGCTACAAGCTCTCCTCGCGGTTCCAAAATGGAACCATAATGGAATCCTAGTCCAAGTCTGCGACTGCGTCAAGCCGGCGATTCATGCTGACCGGCTCTCGATTGACACTGACCGCGCACCCGTTTAACCTTGCTGGTGAGCATGGACATTTACGCCGAGATCGCAAAGCTCAGGAAGGAAGGCCGCAAAGCGGCGCTCGCTACCATCATCGAGGTGCAAGGATCGATCCCGAGCTACGAGAGCTCGAAGATCCTCATCCGCGACGACGGCTCGATCGTGGGGACGGTGGGAGGCGGTTGCGTCGAGGCGGAGGTGTGGTCCGTGGCACAGGACGTGATGCGTGAGGAAAAGCCTCGGCGCCTCCACTTCAACCTGAACCAGAACCCCGAATATGACGAGGGCCTGGTTTGCGGCGGCTCGCTCGACATCTTCGTGGAGCCGATCCTCGCCACGCCGACGCTGCTGCTTTTTGGCGGAGGACACGTCTCGCTCTACGTCTCGAAGATCGCGAGCACCGCGGGCTTTGATACCGTCGTCGTCGACGACCGTCAGGCCTTCGCCAACCCGGAGCGGTTTCCGGAAGCCTCCGAAACTCATGCCGGCCCGTGGGAGGAGATCTTTCCTCGGCTCAAAACGAATGACCTTTCCTACGTGGTGATCGCGACTCGCGGCCACAAGGGCGACCTCGTTTGCTTGCGCTGGGCGCTCGCGCAACCCGCGCGCTTCATCGGCATGATCGGCAGCAAGCGGAAGCTCATCGAGTTCACTAAAGTGCTGGAGCGCGAAAGCGTTCCCGCCGAGCAGTTCGAGCGTATCCACTCGCCCGTCGGCTTGGCAATCGGCGCGCTAACGCCCCAGGAGATCGCCGTCTCCGTGGTCGCGGAGATGATTGCCGTACGGCGCAACGCCGTTCCGTCCGTGGCGCCGATGGCTTACGACGCGAAGACCCGCCAAATGAAGTGACCGCGCAAACAGAAGCAACCCATCGCATCGCAGGCTTGATCCTCGCGGCGGGCGAGTCTACCCGCATGGGTCGGGACAAGGCGCTGCTCATGTATCGTGGCAGTACCTTCCTCGAAAGTATCATCACCACACTGCGCGGGGCGGGCAGCGAGCGAATCGTCGTCGTCCTGGGCCATCACGCGGCTGACATCGAACGCGCTACAAACCTCGCCAATGTCGAGGTCTTGATCAACGCGGACTACCGGCGCGGGCAGACTTCTTCGCTGCAGAGAGGACTGAAGGCGCTCATGGGCGAGCCGGTTGAGGGTGTCGTGCTCTCGCTGGTCGACCATCCCGCCGTTCGAGCGGAGACGATTGCGAAGCTCATCGCAACGTTCACCCCCTCGCTCGCTCCCGTGGTCATCCCGACCCACCAGGGCCAGCGCGGACACCCGGTGCTGATCGGACGCGCGTTGTTCGAGGAACTCCTGGGACTGCCTCCGGACGCGGGCGCGAACACTGTCATCCGCAAGTATCGTGCGTCAACACAGTGGGTGGAAGTCGACGACGCGGGGGTCCTGACAGATGTCGACGACCTTGAAGCCTATCAGAAATTTAGATCAAGTTTAGTTTAATCCAGTCAATCAGTTGGCGGTCTTCAACCAACCGCTGGCGCGATGCGTCTTTTTCCAATCCCCAGCCGTATATCTGGTTAGAATGGGCGCGACCACCTGCTTCTTCGTGAACTCGATGGCAAGCGAGGCCCAGGAACTGACGCGCGGACTGCGCCGCCGCGACCCCGACCTGCTCGACCGGCTGATCGAGCAGTATCACTACCGGCTCTTCCGCTACCTGATGTACCTGACGGGGAGGCGCGAGACGGCGGAGGACTTGTTTCAGGAGACCTGGATCCGGGTTATCGAGCGCGGCCACCAGTACGACGCCAAGTGGAAGTTCGAAGCGTGGCTGTTCTCGATAGCCCGTCACCTGACGATTGACTTGGCGCGCAAGAAGTCGCCGCTGACTTGGACGGAGGATTTGGAGGAGGCAGGTGGCACGAGCGGCGGCCAAGCGGCGGTCCAGTCCGGAAGGCCGATGCCCGTCTCGGCGGTTGAATTGGTGGCAAGCCGTGAGGAGAGCGAGCGCGTTGCTGCCGCGCTGGGAGGCCTTCCGGCCGCGCACCGGGAAGTCCTGCTGCTGCGGTTTCAGGAGGACATGGCGCTCGATGAGATCGCGCAGGTGACCGGCGCGCCGCTCTCGACGGTGAAGTCGCGCCTCTACCGCGGCCTCGAGGCGCTGCGCGAGAGACTGGAAGGATTGAACCGATGAACGAACTGGATCATCTGCGAGCTGAACGACTCATGTTCGAAGCGCGAGTCGAGGCGGGAGCCTTGTCAGCGACTGACCGGCATTGGCTGGAGGCGCACCTGGAGGGTTGCGAACGTTGTGCGGCGCTGGCGCAGTCGATGACGAGCGCCATCGAGCAATTGCGCGCCGTCTCGGTGGCCGTCGATCCGGAACTGGTGGCGCGGACGCGCCTGCTGGTCAAGTTCCGGGCTCGCGAACTGGAGAGGGGGCACTCATGGCTGCTGCCGGTGTGGATTCTATGCGCGCTGTCGTGGGTGATCGGCATTCTCACAGCGCCGCTCGTCTGGCGTGGCTTCGAGTGGATGGGGCATCGCGCCGGACTTCCGACACTGGTGTGGGCGAGCGGGTTCGTATTGTGGTGGGCGGTGCCGGCCTTGGTGGTCGTACTGCTGCTAGGTGCGGGTCGGCGGCAGGCTGTCAGTCGGATGTGAGCTGAGGGAGCGATACCCCCTCACCCGGCGCTGGCGCGCCACCCTCTCCCCCAAGGGGGCGAGGGTTAGGAGGGATGAGATTCTCAGAGAGACGAGGCTTGAAGCTTATGGGTGGACCCTTTAACGACAAATTGCAGGCGATCCGTTGGCGCTCGGAACATGAGCGATTCCGCTTCTCGGACGAGATCCGCCTGATTCCGCGCTGGTACGTCACGCTGATCGCTGTGCTTTACGTCCTGGCGATGGTCATCATCCAGGTCGCGAACGCGGCGGAGCCCATCTTCCCCGAATTCCGGCGTGATCTCGGCGCGCTGGCCGCGGCGGGCATCACGACGGCGGCGGCGATCGGCGCCTCCTTGTTCCTCTTCCTGTTCTGCTACATTTACATGGACGCGCGACGGCGTGGGATGAAAGCCGGACTCTGGCTGTTGCTGGCTATCTTTGTACCCGATCTCATCGGAGTGCTCATCTACTTCCTGATGCGTGACCCTTTGCCCCTCAACTGCCCGCAATGCGGAGCCGTCGGCAATGCGCGCTACAATTACTGTCCAAGCTGCGGGCAGAACTATCGTCCGACGTGCCCCCAATGCAAACAGGAGGCACGCCCCGGCGACCATTATTGCCCGAACTGCGCCTACGATTTGACCACGGCCAAGTCGGCGAGCGCGGGCCCGCCAGTCACTTCTCCAGCGCCTGGAGCACCCGCTTAAGTCCGTCGGCCGCGAGGATGCTCGCGTGCCGCGAGGCCGAGGGCAGGCCGTCGAGCGCCGCCTCGATCTCTTCCGGTGTGACCCCTCGCAGCTCGTCCGTTGGCTTTCCCATCATTCTTTCCGTCAGCCACGAGGCGCAGGCGATGGCCGGAATGCACCCCTCGACCTTGAACTTCACGTCGGCGATTCTGCCATTGTCGACTACCACCCAAAGCTTGAGAAGGTCGCCGCAGACGGGATTCGTCGCCTCGATCTCGACCGTGGCTCGGGCGATCTCCCCCGTGTTGCGCGGGTGATGAAAATGGTCGAGGACTTTTTCCGAGTACATAAAATGGCTCCCAACGCCCTGCCTCGGAGCTAGAATACTCCCGGTGCTCTGCCAACACTATCCCTACGTCATGGAGGTCTCTTAGCGATGTATTCTCGACTCCTGCGGGGCAGTCTCGCTCCTCTCGTGCTTCTCGCTCTTCTGGCGGTAATGGGCCGGTCGCCGCTTCGCCTTCTCGGTGGACAACAGAGCGCGCCGCCCTCCTCAGCCACGACGCCGGTTATCCATAGCCTCGAAATCGCGGACATGGATCCAAGCTGCAAGCCGTGCCAGGACTTCTACAAGTACGCGGATGGCGGATGGCTAGCCAAGAATCCCATCCCGCCCGCTTATCCCAGTTGGGGACGCTTCAACGAACTGGCGGAGAGGAATCGGGAGTTCCTGCACCAGATCCTGGAGCACGCGGCAAACGATCGGAAGGCGACCGAGGGCTCGAAAGAACAGAAGATCGGTGACTTCTACGCCAGTTGCATGGACGAGACCAAGGTTGAGGCCGAGGGCGCGAAGCCCCTCGACCCCGAGTTCGACCGCATCGAACATATCGCCAGCGTGCCCGAGCTCCAGGCTGAGATCGCACACTTGCAAAGCCTCGGAGTCAACGCACTCTTTCGCTTCTCTTCAACTCAGGACGCCAAGAACAGCTCAGAAGTGATTGGGGGCGCGTCGCAGGCCGGCCTGGGCCTGCCGGACCGCGATTATTACACCAAGACAGACGAGAAATCGAAGCAGCTCCGTGACCAATACGCGGAGCACGTCGCCAAGATGTTCGCAATTCTCGGCGACGATCCGGGGAAGGCGTCCGACGAGGCGAAGACGGTGATGAAGATCGAGACGGCGCTGGCCGAAGCCTCGATGACCCGCGTCGAGCGTCGCGATCCCGACAAGACCTACCACAAGATGGGACGTCCGCAGCTCTCGGAGCTTACGCCGCATTTCGCCTGGCCGCGCTACTTTCACGATCTCGGGTATCCCAACATTGAGCAGGTCGACGTAGCGCAGCCCGACTTCTTCAAAGAGGTCAACCGCCTGCTGACGTCGGTCTCACTCGACGACTGGAAGACTTACCTGCGCTGGCATCTGGTCGACGCGGCAGCGCCCAGCCTCTCCTCCAAGTTCGTCGACGAGGACTTCAACTTCAATGGTCGCATCCTGCAAGGGACCAAGGAGCTGCTGCCGCGCTGGAAGCGCTGCGTCCGCGCGACTGACCGCGAGCTGGGCTTCGCGCTGGGCCAGATCTACGTGCTGGAACACTTCCCGCCCGAGGCCAAGGCGCGCGCCCAGGAGATGGTCCACAACCTGATTGCCGCGCTGCGCGAGGATGTTTCAACGCTCCCCTGGATGAGCCCTGAGACCCGCAAAGCGGCGCTCGCCAAGCTCGATGCTTTCACGCAAAAGATCGGCTATCCCGACCAGTGGCGCGATTACTCGGCCTACCACGTCGACCGCGGCTCCTATGTGGTCAACGTGTTGCGCGGAGATGTCTTCGAGTTTCACCGCCAGCTCACCAAAATCGGCAAGCCCGTGGACCGCACCGAATGGGGGATGACGCCGCCCACCGTCAACGCCTACTACAATGACCTGAAGAACGAGATCGTCTTCCCGGCGGGAATCCTTCAGCCGCCCTTCTTTGACGCCACTGCGGACGACGCCGTGAACTACGGCGGCATCGGCGCCGTAATCGGCCATGAGATGACGCATGGTTTCGACGATGAAGGCCGCAAGTTCGACGCGCAAGGAAACCTCAAAAATTGGTGGACGCCCGACGACCTGAAGAACTACGAAGCGCGTGCCGCCTGCGTCGAAAAGCAGTTCGACAACTACGTGGTGACGGGCAACGTCCACGAGAACGGCAAGCTGGTGCTGGGTGAGAGTATCGCTGACCTGGGCGGCCTCACGATCGCGTACAAGGCCTACGAGAGGAGCCTGGAAGGTAAGCCACGCCCGCAGCCCATCGACGGCCTTACGCCCGAGCAGCGCTTTTTCCTTTCTTATGGTCAGATCTGGGCGGCCAATCTGCGTCCGCAGTACGAGCTGCTCCTGACCAACGTGGATCCTCATCCGCTCGACCAGTTCCGGGCCATCGCCGCGCCATCCAACCTGCCCGAGTTCGAGCAGGCGTTCTCCTGCAAGGCGGGCGATCCCATGGTGCGTTCCGAGCGCTGCCAGATTTGGTAATCTGGAATTTGGAAGTAGAGAGGTGTCATTCCGAGCGGAGCGAGGAATCTCGCTCTGAGCATAAGAATCCTACGAGATTCTTCGTCGCCTTCGGCTCCTTGGCATGACGCCCTTTAAGGAGCTGGCGTGAATCGGACCAGAGGCAGTGGGCTCCTAAATGTTATGATCCACGAAATTATTCCCGTCGGGATGCTGCTGTGCAACTGCTCGATCTTGGGCGACGAGGCGACCGGTGACGCTGTCGTCATCGACCCCGGTGATGACATCGAACGCGTGCGCGAGGTCCTGGCGCGACACCACCTGACCGCGAGGTATATCGTCGCTACACACGCCCACATCGACCACGTGGGCGGCATCGAGAAGCTGCAGCGCGCGACAGGAGCGCGGGTGCTGATGCATCAGGCCGACCTGCCGCTCTACCAGAACCTCGCGATGCAGGCCGAGTGGCTCGGCGTCAACCCGCCGGGCGTCGTCGACGTGGACCAGTTTCTCCGCGAGGGCGATGTGGTGCGCTCGGGATCGCTGGCGCTCGAAGTGATGCATACGCCGGGTCATTCACCGGGCAGCCTCTCGCTTCACCTGCCGGGCGAACATCGCCGTATTTTCAGCGGCGACACGCTGTTTCAAGGCAGCATTGGCCGCACCGACTTGTGGGGAGGTGACTACAAGCAGATCCTGCGTTCGATTCGGAACAGTCTGCTGGAGTTTCCCGACGAGACGCCGGTGTTTCCCGGCCACGGCGAGCCGACTACCATCGGCAAGGAGCGGGAGTCCAATCCCTTCTTGCAGGGTCTCTAGAGGCCGTCCTCCATGGCATTCCGAACCATCATCGAGCCTTTCCGGATCAAGAGCGTGGAGCCGCTGCGCTGGACGACGCGCCAGGAACGCGAGCGTCGCCTGCACGCGGCGAACTATAACCTCTTCTTGCTGCGTTCGGAGGATGTCTTGATCGACCTTCTGACTGACTCCGGCACCGGCGCCATGAGCAGCCGGCAGTGGGCGGCGATGATGCAGGGCGACGAAAGCTACGCCGGCAGCCCCAGCTTCGAGCGCTTTCGCGCCTCGGTCGAGGACGTCTTCGGTTACAAGCACGTGATTCCCACGCACCAGGGCCGCGCCGCCGAGCGAATCCTGTTCAGCGTCATGTGCCACCAGGGCGACGTGGTGCCGAACAACACGCACTTTGACACCACGCGCGCCAATGTCGAGTTCACGGGCGCGGAAGCCGTCGACCTGCCCGTCCCTGAAGGTCTCGAGCCCTCGAAGCCTTATCCCTTCAAGGGAAACATGGACGTTGGGGCGCTCGACTCGCTCATCGAACGAGTGGGCGCGAAGCGCGTACCGCTCGTGATGCTCACCATCACCAACAACTCCGGCGGCGGCCAGCCCGTTTCCCTCGAGAACGCGCGCGCTGTCCGCGCTCTGTGCCGCAAGCATGATATCCCGCTTTACTTTGACGCTTGCCGCTTCGCCGAGAACGCCTACTTCATCAAGCTGCGCGAGCCGGGCTACGAGTCGAAGAGTCCCAAAGCGATTGCGCAGGAGATGTTCACGCTGGGCGACGGCTGCACCATGTCGGCCAAGAAGGACGGACTCTCGAACATCGGCGGATTCCTCTGCACCAACGACGATATGCTGGCGCAGCAGGAAAAGAACCTCCTCATCCTCACCGAGGGCTATCCCACTTACGGCGGGCTCGCGGGCCGGGACCTCGAGGCGATCGCGGTGGGTTTGGAAGAGGCGCTCGACGAAGACTACTTGCGCTACCGCATCGTCTCAACGGGCTATCTCGGCAAGCACCTGAGCGAGGCGGGCGTGCCGATCGTCCAGCCGCCGGGCGGGCACGCCATCTACATCGACGCCCGCGCCTTTCTGCCCCACGTTCCGCCCCATCAGCTTCCCGGCGTCGCGCTGGCGGTCGAGCTTTACCTGGAGGGTGGCCTCCGCTCGGTTGAGATCGGCACGCTCATGTTCGGCGACGCCGCCAAGATGGATCTCGTGCGACTCGCTATTCCGCGCCGCGTGTACACGCAGAGCCACGTCGATTACGTGATCGAAGTGGTCTTGGAAGTCGCGAAGCACCGCGATGAGATCCGCGGCTTGCGTCTGACTTACCAGGCGCCGTTCCTGCGGCATTTCACGGCGCGCCTCGAGCCTCTCGCGCATACCGCCTGAATTCTCAGGGAAAGACTTCGTCGAAGCCGCGGATTGCGGCGTGTCCGTGCGGCTCCGAAGGCGAGCGAGCGCCGCGCACGCAAAGCAAGGTTTCGACGCCCGCAGCCCGCGCCGCGTCGGCCTCCGGGACGGTGTCGGAAATGAAGAGCATCACGGAGGGCGGGACACCGAGCGCCTGAGCGATGCGCCGATAGCTGTCCGCCTCACGCTTGGCTCCAGTCGTGGTATCGAAGTAGCCGCACATGAACCTCGTCAAGCCGCCTGCCTGAGTACTTGAGAACAGCAGCTTCTGCGCCAGCACGCTGCCCGAAGAGAAAATCGCAATCTCGCGGTCTTGCCACCGCCAGCGCTCGAAGGCGCGCCGCACGTCGTCAAAGACCTGGCCGCGGATCTCGCCGGCGCGGTATCCTGCCTCCCAGATTTTTCCTTGCAGCGACTTCAGGCTCGTCGACTTGCGATCGCGGTCCATCAGCCAGTGGATATAACGAGTGGCCGCCGCCATCGACGGTTCAGACCAGGGTGGTGGAGCCAGGCCCTGCGCCGCGTCCTGAGCGTGCTCCAGCTTGAGCCCTTCGAGATCGGCGCGGACGCCCGCGTCATCCGAGTGCTCGCGCAGGTACGGCTCGATGCGCCGGCGGGCGTAGGGAAAGAGAACCTGCGTGACGAACTCGACGGGGGTCGTCGTGCCTTCGATATCCAGCAGAATGGTCTTGATCGACAGCTCTACACTCCCGCGTTAGACTTACTTAGGTCAGGATGATGCAATTGGATGATATGTTGTTAGATAATACTATAGCTGTGTAGATGCTCGCGGCGGAAAGTAAGCCGGGCCCAGGCAGACCGGCTGGAAGTCCCGGTCGACGCCGCTCTCGGTATAGTGCGGCGTCCATCCCGAGGTGTTCTGGAAAAGGCGGATGGCGCGAATGCGGCGCTCGGAGCACAAGTCGAACCAGTGCCAAGTCCCGCGCGGCACGCGGATCAGGTCGCCCGCCTCGACTTCGATAGCGCACACGGCGCTCTGCCGCGGATGGATGTGAAACAGCCCGCGCCCCTCGATGATGAAACGGACCTCGTCCTCGTCGTGGAAGTGCTCGCGGCTGAATTTGGCCAGCATCGCTTCGAGTCCGGGCGTCTCGGGCCGCACGTCGATCACGTCGGCGCTGGCGTATCCTCCTTGTACCTTCAACTTTTCAATCTCGGGCGCATAGGCTGCCAGGATTTCCTCGGCCGGCGCGTCGGCCGCCACCGGATGAGCCGGCTCCCAACGCTCGTAGGTGATGCCCATCGAGGCCAAGTAGCGCGTCACCTCACCCGCGCCGGATACCGTGCGGTTCTCTTCAGGGATCCTCACCACAGCCATGCTTGCCTGCCTTTGTCATCTAACTTAAACGTGTTCAACAGCTTAGCGCTTAGTAGGGCGCAAACGCGTACAACCCGCATAAGCGTTTGTTGATTCTAAATGACTTCTTCGGTTCGTTCCTCGAGTTCGTGAATCCACAGATTTCGCAGATTAACGGAGACGAAAACCTCAGACTCAGAGACTCCAGACTGGAAAGACTCCAGGACCGCAAGACCCTATCTCCTAATTCCTGCTAATTCCTGCTCCCTAATTTCCGGCCCGCCACCTCCAACAGGAACTCCAGGATTTCCACGTGCCGCTTTGCGGTTGCCAGATCGGAACCCCAGCTGTACAGTCCGTGTCCCTGGAGCAGGAAGCCGTGCGCGTTGGGGTGGCGAGCTAGCGCCTGAGCCACCGTCCGCGCCAGCGTGTACATGTCCTGGGAGTTCTCGATGATGGGGAGCCATTCCCGGTGTTCATGGGTGCGGATGCCGTCGAGTCCCTTCAGCATCTCGTAGCCCTCGAGAGCGAGCCCGCCACGCTCGGCATGGACCTCAGAAAGTATAGTGCTCCAAATCGAGTGCGTATGCAAGACGGCGCCTGCGTCGCGCGCGCGCACCACCGCCAGGTGCAGCTTGGTCTCATCGGACGGACGGTTTCGCGCTCGCGCCTCAGCCGCCGGCGGCGCAGCGCGAACGTCTACTGCTCCGTCGGCCAATAGCGTCCCCGCGCCGTCCACCTGTAGAATCTGCCGCGGGGTGAGCCGGCTCTTGTCGACACCGCTCGCGGTGATGGCGAGCCGCAGCGGCTCGCGATTCGCCACGGCGCTGAAGTTGCCGCTGGTCCCGAGCGCCCAGCCGCGCTCGTAGAAGCCGCGTCCGACCTCGGCAAGCTGCGCCGCAAGGTGGCGGAACCGGGCTGTCTCTTTCCTGGACTTCATGGCGCCTTCGCAGATGGGCTACATTCCTTCAACGGCGGCGGCCGCAGTGGGATAGAAGGGGATGATCTTGTCCACGCTGGTCATCTTCAGCACCGTGTCAACCATGCCCTTCACGCCGGCAAGGCGCAACTCGCCTCCCGCGTTCTTCAGCTTGCCGTGGCACATCACCACGATCCCGACCCCGGTGCTGTCGATCTTCTCGAGGCCCGTGAAGTCAAACACCACTTTGATTTCTTTGTCGCGCAGCAGGTCCTCGAGTTGCCATTCCACCTGCTGGCATTCGCGCCCCAAACCGAGCGTACCCGCAACCTCCAGAACCACTACGCCGGAGTCGGTCTGTTTCTTTTGGATGGTCAGCAAATGCGCTCCTTTACTGCCTTGCTGCGATCATCGCATCTTAGGCCGCGAGGGGAGTTAAATCAAGCGTCTGGCGGGGTATTACGCACTGAGGGGATCTTGCTACACCTGCGCCGCGCGGCGGGGCTGGGCGAGGGCAAACGAGTATGAAGCTCTCTTTAGCAGCAATTGCCAACCTCAGATGTGCCCTCTAATGCAACCTAGTTGCGTCCCGGCAGCAGAAAGAATATGAACTTCCAAGCTGTCCGTGAGAGGCACATCCTGGGCAGGCACGGCGATCTGGTACATCTTTCGGGGATGGCTTTCATCGGGCCAAGGTTCGTGCCCAAGTTCGGCGGGAACCTCACCCAAGTCGCGCGATTCTGAGCCGACCCACTTGATACGGAAACGGAGATTTAGCAGCCACTCGGGAAGCTGCGGGTTGCCCCAGCCCATGACGGCTCCCATTGTCGAGAATAGGTAACGGGGATGAGGCTTGATGTAGGGGATGACTTCCAGCGTGAGGGAGCCGTCATACGTTTGAATGACGTGACCATTCTTGCGAAACCCGGCCTCCTCGGCCGCGTCGGTACGCCTCAACCCGCTGAAAAAGTCGCCGCGCAAATACGCGTCGAATGCCACCGTCCATACCAATTCGTCAAAATTGGTGTAGCCAAGCACCACCCCGCGGCTCTGGTCCAACCTGGTAACCCACCCGAAAGGGTGAGGCGCCACCTTGCAGTTGTTCATTGCTGACGCCGCCTCGGCTTTCTCAAGAGCGACCCGCAACGATGCTTGGCGCGCGAAGACTGCGATGCGGCGGGAATCTCGGCGCAGCCCACGAGGGTTTATCTTGGGCTGAATTGTGAGAGTTTGCAGGTCGGAAGAGAGCTCCCACGTCTGTTCCGTCACCAGGTCGGTGCCCGCATAGTGAGGGTTTGTCCACTCGGACTTCAATACCAGCCGTCCATCATGAAACTTCACCTGGTCTTTGCTGCGCACGCCGTCCGGGCTGGCATTCATCGTGGCCTTGCCGCTTAAATCGTAGACATCAGTTGCTTGCACGCCGTGTTGCATTTCGTTGACCCGCAGAGTGTCCGCGCCCTGCTTTATGTCGAGGATAAGAGGGTTGTCGGCTCCTGTAATGAATGTTGTAACGCCGTGGTCCTCGATATATTGGCGGAGAAACACCCCGGAGAAGTTAGGGATGCTTTGACCAAAGGCCGAGCCAGAGCCCAAGAGCAGCGTGAGAAAGAAGATTTGCGTTCTCATTATAGGTATTCTAGGCCCGTTATTTTCCCCGACCAACTGGCCGTATTCAAATGTCGGGCGGGAGGTCTACAGGCGGCCACATGGTCCACCGCACGCATACCGGATTCCGCTTCACAGTTTCGGCGGTCGCTGCTACAACAACAAAACAGTTGACGCGCGCCGCGGGAAGAGTGAGTCTCCCTAAACGCTGTCGGACAGCGTCCATGATGGCCCAACCGGCTCCACCTACCACCGAGTCCGCACGCCAGTCGAGCATCCTCGACCGCGAGGCAGGACTGCGTCGCGAGCTCACGCCGCGCCAGCTTGCGATGATCGCGCTGGGCGGCGCTATCGGCACCGGACTCTTTCTCGGCAGCGCCGTCTCGGTGCGCCTCGCGGGTCCGGGAGTGATCCTGAGCTACACGGCGGGCGCCGTGATCGCGCTCGCCATCACCTGGGCGCTCGCTGAGATGGCGGTCGCGCATCCCGTCGCCGGATCGTTCGGCGTCTACGCCGAGATGTACGTGCATCCCTGGGCGGGCTTCGCCATGCGTTACTCCTACTGGCTGGGGCAGGCTGTCGCGATCGGAAGCGAAGTGGTGGCCGCCTCGATTTACTGCCGCTTCTGGTTTCCGGCGATTCCCGCCTGGGTCTGGATCGCCGGTTTCTCGTCAGCGCTGATCTACGTCAATGCGCGCACCGTGGGCAGCTTTGGCTGGTTTGAATACTGGTTCGCGATGATCAAGGTGGTGACCATCATCATCTTCCTGATTCTGGGCGGCGCGCTGATCCTGGGCGTCGGGGTGAAGCCCGTGGGTTTCGTGAACTACACCGCGCACGGCGGATTCCTGCCCCACGGCTTGACGGGCGTATGGCTGGGCGTCGCCATGGCGATCTTCAGCTATCTGGGGACGGAGGCGGTGGCGGTGACGGCAGGCGAAGCGAGCCATCCCGAGGTCGCCGTGCCGCGCGCCATGCGCTCGATGCTGGGGCGATTGGCGCTGTTCTATATCGGCGGTGTCGCGGTGCTGGTGGGTGTGATGCCATGGACCCAGGCCGGCCTCTCTGAGAGTCCCTTCGTGCGCGTCTTTGAAAGCGTGGGCATCCCGGCAGCGGCCGGCCTGATGAATTTCGTGGTGCTCACGGCGGCGCTCTCGAGCATGAATACGGATCTGTATCTCTGCGCGCGGATGATCTTTTCGCTGGCGCGCGGCGGCTACGCGCCCGCGTCACTCGGCCGGCTCAGCCGTCGCGGCACGCCGGTTGCTGCTTTGCTGGTTTCGAGCGGCGGTATGGTCCTCGCGCTGCTGCTCGAATTGCGCTATCGCGAGACCGCCTACGTCCAGATGCTGGGCGCGTCGTTCTTCGGCGGACTGTTCGTGTGGATGATGATCTTCATCACGCACCTTGTCTTCCGCCGGCGCTATCGCGACGCGCCTCCGAGCTTTCGCGCGCCCGGATATCCGTGGGTCTCAGTAGCGGGCGTCATCGCGCTCGCCGCGGTGACGGTGTCCACTTGGTGGGTACCAGGGATGAAGATCACGCTGATTGCGGGACTGCCATGGCTCGCGTTCATTACCGCGTGCTATGTTGTGTGGGCGAAGCTCAAAGCTAAAGGGTGATCCCAGCGCTCACTGGCTGGTCTACAGAAATGACGCCGCTAACGCGGCTGCAGTCAGTGACTCGGGCTGCCGGTGACCTCGAAAATGGGCTTCGACGGAACTTCAAGCGGCTTTGGGACAATTTATGGATGATCTTCTGAAAT
Source organism: Terriglobia bacterium (assembly GCA_035945295.1). Classification (GTDB taxonomy): domain Bacteria; phylum Acidobacteriota; class Terriglobia; order UBA7540; family UBA7540; genus QHZK01. Next base: position 27,448 of record DASZAI010000016.1, read on the forward strand.
GCCGCAGCGAATTCCCTATCCTCGACCGCACAACCTATCTCATCTCCAACTCGCTCGGCGCCATGCCCCGCGCGGTTTACGATCGCCTGCACGCGTACGCCGAAAGCTGGGCGGCGCGCGGTGTGCGGGCCTGGGAAGAGACCTGGTGGGAGCTCGCGGCCCAGGTCGGCGACCGGATTGGCGCGCTCACGGGCGCTGCACCCGGCGACATTTCGCTTCACCAGAACGTCACCACCACCCAGGCGGTGGTGACTTCCTGTTTCGATTTCGCACCGCCGCGCAACAAGGTGGTGATGGTCGACCTCGAGTTCCCGTCGATCCTCTACTTCTACCTCGAGCAGCAGCGGCGCGGGGCGCGCGTTGAAATCGTCAAAAGCGAAGACGGCATTTGCATCCCGCTCGAGAAGCTGCTCGAGGCGATTGACGAGCAGACGCTGCTCGTCCCCGTGTCGCTGGTGCTCTTCCGCAGCGCCTGCATTCAGGACGCGCGCGCCATCGTGGAACGCGCGCATCAGGTGGGGGCGCACGTAATCCTCGACTGCTTCCAGGCGGTCGGAACGGTGCCCGTCGACTTCCGCGCGCTAGGCGTCGACTTCGCGGTAGGTGGCGTGCTCAAGTGGCTGTGCGGCGGGCCGGGCGTCGCGTATCTTTACGTGCGCTCCGACCTTCGTCCCCGGCTCGAGCCCACGCTGACCGGGTGGCTGGCACACAAGCGGCCCTTTGAGTTCGAGGTGGGACCCATCGACCGCACCGAGGGCGCTTATCGCTTCCTGGGGGGCACGCCGCAGATTCCCGCGCTCTACGCCTGCCAGCCCGGTCTCGAGATCATCGCGCAGGCGGGCATCGAGCGAATCCGTGCCAAATCCACGCGGCAGACCGAGCGCTTGATTCACGCCGCGCTGGCCCACGGCTGGCGTGTCAATACGCCGCTCGATCCTGCCGAGCGCGGCGGCACCGTTTCCATCGATTGCCCGCATGCCCAGGAAGTGATGCAGGAGCTCGTGCGGCGCGATGTCCTGGTGGACTACCGTCCGCACGCCGGCATTCGGTTTTCGCCGCATTTCTACAATCGCGACGAAGAAATCGACAACGCGCTGGACCAGATGGCCGAGATCGTCTCGACGCGTGTGTAGGGGAGGGCTCCCCACTTCACGAATTCCGGCGATTCTCCCTTCGACCAAGGATCATAGCTCAGCGCGAACTTGATGCGATCGTCGAGCGGTGGATGATCGTACAGCCAGAATTTGATGAACGCGCTCGGTTTGGGATCCTCGAGATCCACCTCACCGAGAATCTGAAGCGACTGCGCTGTGACCTGAGGCGCGTCGGGCACCAGGCCGTGGATGACTTCGAGGCCGTAGACGTCGGCCTGGTGTTCGATGTAGCGGCTGAAGCCGTTCGAGACAGGGTCTGAAACGCAGTTGAGTGTCAGCAGGAATAGCGCGAGCACCGGCAGCGATGCCCAATCGTCCACACCGCGGATCCGCCAGCGCGCGCCCCAGCGGCGAATCGCCCAGTTTGTACCGCGATACCCGAGATAGAAGCAGACAAACAGTACAACGACGGCGAAGCCGATTCCTTTCCACACGTGATGAAGGACGTAGTGGCCCATCTCGTGGCCGAACACGGCGAGAATCTCGGGGGTAGTCATGCGCGCGATGGTAGTGTCCCACACCACCACACGCTTTGACGCGCCAATGCCCGTCATGTAAGCGTTGACTTCTTTCAGCTTCTCGCTGGCCTTCATCTCGTACATGGAGCTGGGAGGGATCGTCATGCCGGCACGTGCGACCACTTTGCCGATTTCGGCGGCCAAGGCGGGTTGCGTGATCGCGAGCGGCTCGAATTTGTAGAAGAGCGGATCGATGACCACTGGCTCGATGAAGGTGGCAAAGACGATGATGGGAATCGACGCCAGCCAGAAGTGGAACCACCAATGCCGGGGACTTCGCCGGATGATGCCATAGAGCATCCAGACCAGGAGCGTGCCGGCCACGATGACGATGATCCGGCCTTTCGTCCAGTCCCACAACCACATCCCCCAGCCTTCGACCGACTGCTCGTACTGGAGCGACAGCCAGTGCCCCCAAAGACGCAGCGGCAGGCGTAGGACGCTGTAGCTGAGCGAGAGCAGCGTGGCGTAAATCGCCGCCTGGACGAGACGCGGTCGCGGCCGCGCGCCTTCCTTCGCGCGAGCTCCCTCCGCCCAATCGCGGAAGCGCGCTGCCAGACCCGAGTCGAGGATCGCGAGGAGTACGAGCAGTCCCCACAGCGTGTCGATGAAGTAGAGGCGATACAGGGCTCGCGAGTACGCGACGGCTCGCTGGTACTTTTCGGGCGGGAGGGAATAGCCTTTCACTTCGCTGCCAGGCCCATCCTGGCGGGCCGTCCATTTCGCCTCTGACGCCGTCGACGCAGCGGTCTGGCTGGCGCTGGCCTTGGCGGGCGATGGCCGTGCCGCCGCAGCGACCAGCGACATCGCCAGCAGTCCGGAGAATATCCAGCGGCCCTGAAAGCTTCGAGTCATTTTCTTCTTGCGTTCCGCGGCACGCGGGAGCTATATTCTCGTTATGGCAAAGGCGAAACTAAAGCGAACTAAGCTCCAGCCCCGGCAACTCCGTGACCTGGTCTCCGTGGGGCCTGCCACGCTGCTCAATTTCGAGCGGCTCGGGATCCGCAGTGTCGCCGAGCTGGCCCGGGCCAACCCTGAAGCCTCTACGAGGGACTGTGTCGCCTCGAGGGGCAGGGCCAAGACATCTGCTGCTTCGACGTCTTCAGCGCTGCGGTGGCGCAGGCGCGAAACCCGCGGCTCCCCGTCGCACAGTGCCGTTGGTGGTATTGGAGCCGCAAGCGGAAAGCCTCCGAGCACGAGAAGCGTCCTGGCAGGCGGAAATCAGCATAGCACCTCGGCCCCGAAGTGTCTGCTCGCTGAATCTTTTTTCGCCACGTCACGGCACGCTTGGTTCAACGAGGCCCGACCGCGGCTTGGCCTGTCTCGCGATTGGCCGACTTGGCTCTTTACAGCAGTACGGGCTTCGCAGTAGATTGGACTGGTCAAGCAGACCAGGAGATTGTCCATGCTCGTGACGCTCGACTCGAGTCTCCACAAGCCCCTCTACGTGCAGATCCGCGACCAGATCCGCGAGCGGATCGTGGGCGGCGGCCTGAAGGCGGGCGACCGCCTGGAACCCAGCCGCGAGCTCGCCAAGCGTCTGGGCGTTCATCGCACCACGGTGGGCAACGCCTATGCGGAGCTGGAAGCGGAAGGTCTGATCCAAGGCACCGTGGGGCGCGGCACGTTTGTCTCGCCGCTGGCCGGCCAGCTCAAAGACACACGTCCGGCGGTGCGTCGTCCCACCAACGATTTCTTCTGGGAGAGCCTGTTCGTCGAGGAGCGGCGCGACGACGCGCTCAGCCGGTTGATGGCTAGCGCCTTCCGGCCCGGCGTCATTTCGTTTGCGGTCAGCCACGCCTCCGCGGAACTGAGTCCCGTAGACCTGGTTCGCCGCGCGACCGATCGGGTGCTGCGACGCGAGGGCGCGAATGTACTGCAATACGGCTCGAGCGACGGGTATCCGCCGCTCAAGCGCTATCTGCAGGGACGGCTGCGTCGCGATGGGATTCCGGTGGAGCTCGACGAAATCCTCATCACTAACGGTTGCCAGCAGTCGCTCGACCTGGTGCGACGCTCGCTGGTCGCCCCCGGCGACACGGTGGCCTGCGAGAATCCCACTTACCCCGGCCTGTGGCGCGTGTTCGATGCGCCGGGCGTCCGCATGATTGGCGTCCCCGTCGGGCCGGCCGGCATGGACCTCGATGCCCTCCAGGCGGTGCTCGAGCAGAACAAGGTGAAGCTGGTGCTGGCAAGTCCTAACTTCCACAATCCCACGGGACGGCTGATGCCGCTCGCCGCCCGCCAGCGGCTGGTGGAGCTTGCCACACGCTTTCAGGTGCCGGTCGCAGAAGACGATATCTACGGAGCGCTTCGTTATCGCGGCCGCGAAATGCCGCCGCTCAAGGCTCTGGATACCGCGGGCGTGGTCATTTATCTAAACAGCTTCTCCAAGGTCGGCTTTCCGGGACTGCGTGTGGGCTGGGTGGTCGCCTCACGACGCGTCATCGAACGATTGCGCTCCGCGAAGCAGGCGGCTGACTTGCACACCAACCTCCTGGGTCAGGCAGTGCTGGAAGAACTGGGGCGGGGAGGCGCACTTGACAAGTTGCTGCGGCGGACCCGCAAGGTCTACGAGCGCAAGCTTGACGTGCTGCGGCGCGCGGTCGGGCAGCAGTTCCCGCCGGAGGCGAACTGCATCTATCCAGAAGGTGGGATGTCGGTGTGGGTCGAACTGCCGGCGACGCTCGACGCCGCTGATCTGCTGGTGAGGGCGCAGGACCGCGGGGTGATCTTCGCGCCCAGCCGCTACTTTTATTTCCAGCAGCCGAAACACAACGCGTTTCGCCTTTGCTTCACGGCCCTGCCGGACGAACAGATCGAGCGTGGGATCACCGTGCTGGGTGAGTTGCTGCGCGGCGAAGTAAGGCGCAACGGGAAAAATGGCAAGCGAGTCACGGCCGGGGCTAACGTCGCATTGGTTTAGGAAGAAGCTGTCGGCAAAGAAGCTGTCAGCCGGCAGTTTTGTGTCGGCTAAGCAAAGAAGGTGCTGAAAGCTGAGAGTTGAAGATCGAGGAGAAGGTATGGCGCAGGCCGCAAGCAGTCCCCAACTTGAACAACGCGTGGCGCCGCTCGAAATGAGTCCGGAGGAGTTTCGCGCCGCGGGGCATCAACTCGTCGACCGCATTGCCGAGTTTCTGGGGTCAATACCTCGGCGGCCCGTGACGCCTGCCGAAGCGCCGCGCGTCGTCCGGCAACTGCTCGAGGGCGCCACCGGGGACGGATCACTGCCCGAGCGTGGCGGTCCGCCCCAGCGACTGCTCGAAGAGGCCGCCGACCTGCTTTTCGAGCACTCCCTCCTGAGCGGTCATCCGCGCTTCTGGGGATACATCTACTCGTCTGCCGCGCCGGTAGGCGCGCTGGGCGATCTGCTGGCCTCAGCCGTCAACCCGAATCTGGGCGCGTGGAACCTCTCGCCCATCGGGACTGAGATCGAGGCGCAGACCATCCGCTGGATCGCCGAGTTGATTGGATATCCCACGGATTGCGGTGGCATCCTGGTGAGTGGTGGCAACATGGCCAACTTCGTGCCCTTTCTGGTGGCGCGCAAGGCACGCGCCAATTGGGACGTGAGCGCGGAGGGATTGCTCGGCGGAGAACAGTCGCGCGGCCAGCGTCCGCAGTTGCGCGTCTACTGCTCGGCGGAGACGCACACCTGGATTGACAAGGCGAGCGACCTCTTTGGCCTGGGGACCGAGTCGGTTCGCTGGATCCCCGTCGACGACCAGTTCCGCATGGATACCGCAGCTTTGCGCAAACAGATCGATGAGGACACGCGGCGCGGCGACCTGCCGTTCCTGGTGGTGGGGACTGCCGGCTCGGTAAGCACTGGCGCCATCGATCCGCTGGCGAAGCTCGCAGCGATCTGCCGGGACCGCGGTTTGTGGTTCCACGTGGACGGCGCTTATGGCGCGGTCGCCGCGGCTCTGCCGGACGCATCCGCCGACTTGCGGGCGCTCCGCGAGGCGGACTCCGTCGCCGTCGACCCGCACAAGTGGCTCTACGCTCCGGTCGAAGCGGGTTGCGTGCTCGTGCGGGACGCGAAGTTGCTGCCCAAGACTTTCAGCCATCGGCCGCCTTATTACCACCTCGTGGCTCACGCTGAGGATGAAGTCGTCAATTACTTCGAGTATGGTATGCAGAACTCGCGCGCCTTCCGCGCCTTGAAAGTGTGGCTGGGCCTCCGGCAAGTGGGACGTCAGGGCTGCGTGCAGATGATTGCGGACGACATCCGGCTGGCCGAGGCGCTCTACCGCGCCGTCTCGGAGCATCCGGAGCTCGAAGCGTTCACCCAGGCGTTGAGCATCACGACCTTCCGCTACGTGCCGAGCGATTTGAAGTTCCGCAAGGACGAGGAAGCGGAGGAATATCTCAACCGGCTCAATGCCGAACTGCTGACGCGCTTGCAGCAGAGCGGCGAAGCGTTTGTGACCAACGCGGTGATCCGCGGCCGGTTTGTGCTGCGGGCGTGCATTGTGAATTTCCGCACGCGCCTCGAGGACGTGCGCGCGCTGCCGGGAATCGTGGTGCGGATAGGACGCGAGGTAGACCGCGCACTCAGATCCAAGACTACGGCTCAGCAAACGCCGGCGTAAGGGGCGAGGCCAAAAGGTGACAATCGGCCTACTCAGAACGCCGGACGAATTGCGCGTGATCTCTTGTTAAGTTCGTGAAATCTCACTGGGAGGATTGCGATGTGGGAATATGACCAGCAGATGAAACTGAAGGTTGGCTTGGCCGAGATGCTCAAAGGCGGCGTCATCATGGACGTCACCACAGCCGACCAGGCCAAGATCGCTGAAGACGCGGGGGCCGTTGCCGTCATGGCGCTCGAGCGCGTGCCGGCGGACATCCGCAAGGAAGGCGGCGTGGCGCGTATGGCCTCGGTGGGCATCATCCGCAAGATCATGGACGCGGTGACCATTCCGGTGATGGCCAAGGCGCGCATCGGGCATTTCGCCGAAGCGCAAGTGCTTGAAGCCATCGGAGCGGATTACATCGACGAGAGCGAGGTCCTGACGCCGGCGGACGAAGAGCACCACATCCACAAGTGGCCGTACAAAGTGCCGTTTGTCTGCGGGGCGCGCAACCTGGGCGAGGCGCTGCGGAGGATCGGCGAAGGCGCGGCGATGACTCGCACCAAGGGCGAAGCGGGCTCGGGCAACATCGTCGAGGCGGTGCGCCATATGCGTGCCATCACCAGCGAGATCCGGCAGCTCACCACCCTGCGCGAAGAGGAACTCATGGCGCGCGCCAAAGAACTCGGCTCACCGCTCGATCTCGTGAAGTGGGTGGCGGCGAACGGCAAATTGCCGGTGCCCAACTTCTCCGCCGGCGGGATCGCCACGCCGGCTGACGCGTCGCTCGTCATGCAACTGGGCGCCGAGGCGGTCTTCGTCGGCTCCGGCATCTTCAAGTCGTCCGACCCCGAGAAGCGCGCCAAGGCCATCGTCCGCGCAACCACGCACTACAACGAGCCGGTGGTGGTCGCCGAGTGCTCGGAAGAGCTGGGCGAGGCGATGCGCGGCATCGACGTCGCGAAGCTTGATCCTAAGGAGATGCTGCAGACGCGGGGATGGTGACGCGCGCAGCAAATTACGTCCGCGACCTTGGGTCCCTTTTCCAGAAAGGGTACGGATGAGCTGATCTTTGTTCTTGATGGTAGAATCGGGTGAGCCAGGAGGCGACCGAAATGAGCGTTATCAAGGAAGCGGCCAAGAGGTTGATTGAGGCGTTGCCGGAGAACGCGACCTGGGACGACGTGATGTACGAGTTTTATGTGAAGAAGAAGCTTGCTCAGGCGCTGAAGGAAGCTGATCAGGGCGACGTTGTCTCGCATGAAAGCGCAAAACAACAACTCTCCTCGAAATGACCAAAATCGAGTGGACCCGCTCGGCGGTCGCCGACGTCAAGAACCTGCGGGGACTATATCGCTCGAGATTCCGGAGCTTACGCTGACAGGCTCGTGCAAAGCATTATCGAGACCGTTGAGAAAGTTGCCAGGTTCCCGCTTCTGGGCCGCAGGGTCGCGGAAGCTGACGACCCGAGTTTGCCGGAAGTCCTGCTCGGAAACTACCGCATCATCTACCGACCCGAGAAAGCCCGGGTCCTGGTCCTGATGGTAGTTCACGGCGCGCGAGACCTCTCTCAGCTAGTTCAGAGACCGTGGGAGATGGCGTGAGCGGAGCCGCCGAACCCGCTATACTGGATAAGTCGATTTTATTCCTCAGTCAAGGAGGCGATAAACCATGCCAGTTCGCAATGCGGAAGCGGAATGGAGAGGGAATCTTTTTGAAGGCTCGGGACACATGAAGCTGGGCACGGGCACGTACGACGGGCCGTTCACCTTCAAGTCGCGGATGGAAGATGGACCAGGGACCAACCCGGAGGAGCTGATTGCGGCGGCGCACGCCGGCTGCTTCTCGATGGCGTTTTCGGCGCAACTTGCCAATGCCGGGCATCCGCCCAAGCGCGTTCATACCAAGGCGGCAGTACACTTCAACAAAGTAGAAGGTGGATTCGCGATTACGTCGATTGACCTCGAGACCGAAGGGGAAGTTCCGGGGATCGACGATGCCAAGTTCCAGGAGTTGGCCGAAGGAGCCAAGAAGGGCTGCCCCGTCTCGAAGGCGCTCGCCGGGACCCAGATCAATCTGAAGGCGAGGCTGGTGAGCGCAGCGCATTAAGCAGTCTCTCAGTCGCTCAGTTCGGAGTTGTTCAGTCTGGAGTCTTTCAGTCTTAAGTGTGCGACTCCGGACCGAGCGACTCAAGACCGAGCGCCTGAGTGGCTGAGTGACTCCCGACTGAGTGACTCTGGACTGAATGACTGTGTCGAGCAATGGCCGCAAACCGGTCGGCATTCTCGCCATCCAGGGCGACTTCGCGCTGCACGCGAGGATACTGGATCGTATCGGCGCGCCGTGGAAGCTCGTCAAGCACGCGTCCCAGCTCGACGAAATCGGCGGGCTGATCATGCCGGGCGGCGAGAGTACCACCATGCTCAAGTTCTTCCGGGCGGAAGGCTTTGGCGAGGCGATCAAGCGCTTTGCGGCGGCCGGCAAGCCGGTATTCGGCACCTGCGCGGGAACGATTCTGCTGGCCAAAGAAGTGACCCATCCCAAGCAGGAACACCTCGGCTTGATCGATATCACCGTGGAGCGGAACGCTTACGGCCGCCAAATCGATAGCTCGGTGCGCGAAGGGCGCGTCTCTGGGCTGGATGCGGGTCGAGAGCCGCAGGAGCGGCCGGTCGAGATGGTCTTCATCCGCGCCCCCATCATTCGCCGCGTAGGCGAGGGCGTACGCGTGCTGGGACGCGCGGGCGACCTGCCCGTCCTGGTCGAGCAGCAAAACGTCCTCGCGGCAACGTTTCACCCCGAACTCACCGAAGACGAGACGATTCACCGGTATTTCCTGGGCAAGTTGGCCGATACGTCCTGAGCAAGCTGGATCAAGCGCCTTAAGTCGGCGCCGTGGCGCCCCGCGGAGCCATCGAAGAGCAAAAGGTCTGAAGACCTGAAGGCCCAAGAGAAATGACTCGATCTTCGGATGCCACGGTGATCCCGCCGAAGAGCATTCTCTTCGTCTGTATCGGCAATTCCTGCCGCAGCCAGATGGCGGAAGCCTTCGCGCGACAGTTGGGCGGCGACGCGGTGCGCGCCTCAAGCGCCGGGTCGCACCCGCTGGGCTGGATTCTGCCGGATACCATCGCGGTGATGGCGGAGAAGGGAATCGCGCTCGACGGGCAGCGATCGAAGGGGATCTGGGAAGTTCCCATCGATCAGATGGACGTAGTCGTAGGTATGGGCTGCGAGGTGGCGTGTCCAGTGCCGGTCGGCTTCAAGGGGCGTATCGTCGAGTGGAACATTCCCGATCCTTACGCCCGCGATCTCGACTTCTTCCGCCAAGTGCGCGACCAGATCGAGGCTGAGGTGCAGTCGTTGCTCTCGAGCATCCTCACGCCGGCGTAACCCGTTACACCCTCGCCGTGATAAGATAATCTTTCCTTGCGAATTCGAATCGGGCGTGAACGATTCGAGGTCCGCGCGCCCAGCGCGAGTCGGATCGTGCCAGATTCAGGACGGGACTGACGGAGGAGCGGAATGAAGGAATTCCCAGATCATCACGACGCCGAACTGCTGCTACGACTCTACGACCTCCGCCGCGAGGAGAAACTGCGGCGCGCGCGTGACTGGATGTTTCTTGAGTTCCACGCCCAGTCGTTGGACGACCTTTACAAGCGCTACCCACCGGGCTCGGATGAGAACGCCTATTACCGCATGACTGTCAGTTATTGGGAGATGGCGGCCTCCATCGTCAACCACGGCCTTATCCGCGAGGAGCTCTTCTTCGAGTCGAACGGCGAATTCTGGGGCGTTTGGATCAAACTCCAACCGGTGCTGGCGGACGTCCGCGCTAAGCTCAAGAATCCCATGATCTGGCACAACCTCGAAATACTCGGGGGGAAATACGAGAAGTGGATGGAGCAGCGCGCCCCCGGTGCTTTGGCCGTGCGGCGCGAGCAGGTTAGGGCATTAGGCGCGAAGAAAACCGGGTAGTGTCCTAGTGGGCTGTTGGAGGAGGCGCTATAGGGGGTCGGAGCTTTAGCTCCGACGTGACGAGGCCACGTGAGAGGAAGGGCTTTCAGCCTCTGAAGCTTCAGGGACTGAAGGCCCGCTTCTGGACGCGTTGGTGACTGTCGGACCTGAAGGTCCGACCCCCATTAAGGAATTCACTCCGCAGACTTGGACACGACCGAAGACCGCGTGGTGGGTCAGTTTGACGGATGTAGAGGCGAGTTTACCTCGCCAACTTGGCGGCATAAAGCCGCCTCTACCAGAAACTGACCCACTACCGAAGACGGCCGAGTTGACAATTTACCGTAGCGCGTCGTATATCTAACCTTTCCCAGGGGGACGACAACTTAGCTGTCAGCGGCCGGCTCGTCTATCAGCAGCCCTCTTGCCGGCGTTCGAGTTGGTGGCTTGTGCTCTGGACGCAGCTTCCTATCGGGAGGTCCCGCCCGTGAAAATCCGAGTCAATCTGAATGGTCAGTCGAGAGAGGACGACGTTGAGCCGCGGCTTCTGCTGGTGCAGTACCTGCGCGAAGTGGCGGGCCTGACGGGCACGCATATCGGCTGCGAGACCTCGATCTGCGGCGCGTGCACCGTGCTTCTCAATGGCGAAGCGGTGAAGTCGTGCACGCTGTTTGCCGTGCAGGCCGACGGCGCCGAGATCCTCACCATCGAAGGCCTCGCCACTGATGGCAAGTTGCATCCGTTGCAGCAAGGCTTCTGGGAGGAGCACGGCCTGCAGTGCGGATTCTGCACGCCGGGGATGATCCTCGCCGCCCATCAACTGCTGCGCCGCAATCCTCACCCCAGCCGGGAAGAAATCCGCAAGGGGCTGGAAGGGAATCTGTGCCGCTGCACCGGCTACCAGCACATCGTGAAGGCGGTCGAATGGGCCGTACAGAAGATGGGATAGCCGAGGCGCTCTCGGACCGCGGCGACCACTGAGGTGACTTATGCCCACGCTACTTGGCGAACGCATCAAACGCAAGGAAGACCCGCGACTCATCCAGGGCCGGGGCCACTATGTGGACGACTTCAAGCTTGACGGCATGGTGCACATGGCCTTCGCGCGCAGCATCCACGCCCATGCGCGCGTCAAGGGCGTGAACACCGACGCGGCGCGGGCGCTTCCCGGCGTGATTGCGGTCTACACCGGCGCCGACCTCAAGGGCAAAGTGGGACTGGTGCCATGTGCGGCGGGCATGGAGGGACTCAAGGTGCCTGACCACCCTTGTCTCGCCATCGACACCGTGAATTACGTCGGTGAGCCGGTCGCGGCGGTCGTGGCTCACGATCGCAGTGTCGCGCGCGACGCCGTCGACCTGATTGAAGTTGACTATGACCCGCTGCCGGCGGTGGTCGATCCTGAGAAAGCGCTGGCGCCGGGCGCGCCGCGCGTCCACGAGAAGCTCGCGGACAACGTAGCGTTCGTCGCCAAGCTCGAAGGCGGCGATTGGAAGGCGGTCGAGGCGGACTCGAGTCTCAAGGTCATCAAGCAGCGGATGTTCAACCAGCGCCTCGCGCCGGTTTCCATGGAGACGCGCGGCGTCATCGCCAGCTACTCGCCGGGCGAAGATACGCTGACCGTGTGGTCGTCCACGCAGATTCCGCACATCCTGAAGACCCAGCTTTCCCTGATGTGTGGGGTTGACGAGGCGCGCACGCGCGTCATCGCACCGGAGGTGGGTGGCGGCTTTGGCAGCAAACTCAACGTCTACGGCGAGGAGGCGGTGGCCGGCTACGTTTCAAAGCGGCTCGGGAAGCCCGTAAAGTGGATCGAAGGCCGGCGCGAGAACCTGCTCGGGACCGTTCACGGCCGCGACCAGATCAACGATCTCGAAGTGTACGCCACACCGGATGGCAAAGTGGTGGGCCTCAAATGCTGGATCATCGCTGACCTCGGCGCTTACCATCAGTTGCTGACCCCTGCCATTCCGACCCTGACGGCGCTGATGATTGTGGGCAGCTACAACATCCGCAACGTGTTCGTCGAGACCAAGGGCGTCTTCACCAACAAGATGGCCACGGACGCGTATCGCGGTGCGGGGCGGCCTGAGGCGACCTATATCATCGAGCGGGCGATGGACCTGGTGGCGCACGAACTCAAGCTTGACCCGGCGGCGGTGCGCGAAGTGAACTTCCCTTCGCCCAAGGAGTTCCCGCTGTCGCTGCCGACCGGCGTCACTTACGATTCGGCGAATTATCAGAAGACCCTGAAGAAGGTGCTGAAGCTTTCCGGCTACACGAAGCTGCGCAAGGAGCAGGAGCGGCTGCGGAAAAAGGGGAAGTACATCGGCATCGGCCTCTCAACTTACGTCGAGATCTGTGCCATGGGGCCGTCAAGCCGGATGCCGGCGGGCGGCTGGGAGTTCGGCGCCGTCCGCGTCGATCCGACCGGCAAGGTCACGGTACTGAGCGGAACGTCGCCGCACGGCCAGGGCGAGGAGACGAGCTTCGCACAGATTGTTGCTGACGGACTCGGCGTCCCCTACGACGACGTCACCGTCTTCCACGGTGACACGTTCCAGGTACCCATCGGCATCGGGACGTTTGGCAGCCGGACGACGGCGGTCGGCGGTACGGCGATCTACGAGGCGGCCCAGCGGTTGAAAAAGAAGATGGCGCGCATCGCCGCGCACAAGCTGGGCATCAAGCCCGGCGAACTGGAGTTCAAGGACGGCAAGATTCAGACGGCGGACGGCCAGAAGTCGCTGAGCTTCGTTGAAGTCGCAGGCGAAGCGATCTTCGCCAAGCAGCTTCCACCGGGGATCGAGCCGGGGCTCACCGAACAGTGTGTGTTCGAGCCCTCGAATTACACATTTCCGTTTGGCGCGCACGTTTGCGTCGTGGAAGTCGACGCCGAGACGGGCGAAGTGCGGCTGCGCAACTACTACGCGGTGGACGACTGCGGGCGGATTCTCAATCCCATGCTGGTGGACGGGCAAATCCACGGCGGGCTGGCGCAGGGCATCGGACAGGCGATGTGGGAAGAGCACGTGTACGACGAAAACGGCCAACTGGTCACCGGCACGCTCATGGACTACGCCGTCCCCAAAGCGCTCCAGTTTCCTTGGTTCGATACCGAGGCCACCGAGACCCGCTCGCCGGTGAACCCGCTGGGCGTGAAAGGTGTGGGTGAAGCGGGGACCATCGGCTCGACTCCGGCAGTGGTTAATGCGGTGGTTGACGCGCTCGCGCCCTTCGGCGTCAGGCACGTGGATATGCCGCTCAAGCCGGAGAAGATCTGGCGGCTGATGAAGGACGGAGTGAAGGCGTAGCGCGTCGGAAATCGTAAAAATGAAGGTATGATCATCATGCTTGCTCCGGCGAAGAAAAGGCGATATAATCGCCGGCATGAGAAAACCCAAGCGTAAAGGGATGATGACGATCGGGAGATTTCGGGAGCTGTTCGGGGAGGAAGAGCGGTGCTGGGAGC